>NZ_JAHUWG010000004.1:0-602326 GCF_019219115.1 Pseudomonas sp. PDM28 | reverse complement strand
ATCCGCCAGATTCAGGTCGGCCGGCAGGCCGCCTTCGCGAGCAGGCTCGCTCCCACAGGGTCGAGGTACATCCGCCAGATTCAGGTCGGCCGGCAGGCCGCCTTCGCGAGCAGGCTCGCTCCCACAGGGTCGAGGTACATCCGCCAGATTCAGGTCGGCCGGCAGGCCGCCTTCGCGAGCAGGCTCGCTCCCACAGAAGAGCAAAGGCAGGTCGGCGTACACAAACGCTCTTCACCACTCATCAGGCCGAGCGTTAGCTCGCCTGCAGCTTTTGATCTTGATCCACCCGCCCCCTCGGAAGGCTGAGCGGAGGTGTTCATCCGGGGACAGGCGCGCAGCGCCGTTCGACGCAGTCGAACTCATTGCATGTAGGTCGAAGCGAAGCCGACCGGAGGGCAATGCCCCCGGATGAATACCGGAGCGAAGGAACCCCGAGCCTAAGCGAGGGGCCGTACGTAAGGGGCGAGACCTTTTGGTTACTTTTGGGGCGTTTGCCAAAAGTGACTCGCCGTAAGGGCGAAACCATAAGCCGCCGTTACCGAAGCAATGGATATGTACACAAACCAAAAAAACTCAGTGCGCCGAAACCCGCTGCCGCCCCCCGGAACCATTGGGCGACAAAGCCAACGCCAACTGCGTCCGATTATGCATATGCGTCAACCGCAAAACCTGCGACACATACAACTTCACCGTGTTCTCGGTAATCCCCAACTCACAGGCAATCTGATAATTGGTCTGCCCCTTGCCCACCAACCGCGCCACTTCCAGTTGCCGCGGAGACAGCTGGTTGAAAATCGCCGGAACCTCCACCGCATCAGAATCAGCGACACCCCGACCACCCGTGTCCGCCGCCTGCGGCCCGCGCCGAACCTTGTCCAGGTCCTGGTACAGATCATCGATCGACTCGGACAAATACTGCAGCTTCTGGTTCAAATGCCCCAACTGCAGGTTCTTGTGCCTTTCCTGCAAGGCCACTTCCTGGCGCTGCAAACCTTCGAACAACTCATTCAGATCGATCGGTTTCTGGTAATAGTCAGACACGCCAGCGCGCAGGGCCTTGATCACGTCCTGCTTGTCGGCACACCCGGTGAGCATGATCGCCTCGAACGCCCGGTGCTTGCCCGACAATCGTTGCAGCTCCTGCATCAGCTCGATGCCGTCCATGCCGGGCATGTGAAAGTCCAGCAACACCAGGCCGATATCGAGGTCTTCGCTGAAACGCTTGATCGCCTGATAGCCCGATTCACAGGGAACACAGCGGTAACCTTTGCCCTCCAGAAATTCGCAAAGCTCTTCAACGATCAATGGCGCATCGTCGACCACAAGGACTTTTACTGCCGAAATATACTTGCTCACGAGCAACTCCCTGTCAGGTCAAAGGTTGACCTGTCCCCCACCGACAGCCAGCGGCTGTACAACTTCTGTCTGAAAAGTAGACGTACTTCCCGGCTCTGTACATGTCAGGACCGACTAGTGGAGCCAGGCCAATGTCAGTATCAGCCCCGCCAGCACAAAGGGTGCAAATGGCTGCCTCTTTGACATTTCAGGCGCCATATAAAAAAGATGGGTTCTAAGCCCTTGACTCATATGGAGCCAGACTCTTGGCGCCAGCAGCAGCCAGAAAACACTGGCCAATCCAGCGCCAATAAACGTGCCGAGCACGTGCATACCGTCCGTCGCAAGACCCAGGGCGGCCATGAGTTTCACGTCCCCGCCGCCCATTCGCTTCATGGCGTAACCCGGTAGCGTGAAGCCCACGGCCAACAAAAAAGCCCAGCCGCCCTGTTGCGCCTCGGCCCCCAGCCAGGTCGTGCCGCTCCACAGCAACCACGCCAGGGCCAGGGCGCCGGCGCCCAGGGTCAGGCCATTGGCGATGTGCCGTTGCCGGGCATCCTGTGTGGCGCAAAGCGCCAGCCAGATCAATAGGACAAAGCTCTGCATTCGGTAAAAAACGTCCGTTTTGGCTGAATGATTCTATGCTGACATGACTCAGTGTTGGTCAGGGTAGACGCACTCATGAAAGCCAGCCTCCCCCACAAACAAAAAGGTGCCGCCGCGATTGAGTTCGGCCTGGTGTTCATCATTTTTTTTGGCGTGTTCTACGGCATCGTCAGCTACAGCCTGCCGCTGCTGTTGATGCAATCATTCAACCAGTCGACCGCCGAAGCCGTGCGCCGCAGCGTAGCGCTTGACCCGGCTACCCCCGGCTACAGCGCCGCGCTGATCGCCCGCGCCACGACGGAGCTGACCACGCAAACGGCCTGGATTGCGCCGGCCCTGAACTTCAATGTCGCCACCGACGCCAACATCACTTATGTGGGCGGGCTGCTGACAGTCCGCATCAGTTACCCCACCAATAAAATCAGCGCCGTCATCCCGTTCCTGAACCTGCCCGGCATCGGTCGGGTACCCAATCTGCCGGCCACCCTCACGGCCAGTGCGAGCCTGCAATTTTGAGTGCCGGGGACAAACTGTTCGGGCGCCTGCTGCATCGCCACCCGCCGCCCCCACCGGAGCCGCCGGAGGCACTGCAGGTGCACAGCTTCGGATTGCAGATGCAGCTCAATGCCGATGGGCGTGTCATTCAATTGAGCGGTCCGCTGCGCCACTTGCTGGCCCAGCAAACCCCAGGCGCACAGGCACCGCACCTGCTCGACTTCCTGTTGCCCCACAGCGGCCTCATCATCGAAGGCGCGCCGGCGCAATGGCAGGGACAAACCCTGGACCTGGACTTCTACAGTCTCAATGGTCCGCCCCTGCATTTGCGCGGCTGGGTGCAACCCTTGGCCGATGCCTGGTTGTTGCAGATGCTCGACATCGGCGACTTGTTGCTCGAGCGCCGGCAATCGCGCAACCGCGAGCAATGCCAGGTGCTGGCGCTGCAAATCGCCGAACAGTTGCGCCTGTGCAGCCTGACACGCCTGCCCGAGATGCTGGACGAACAACTGCAAAGCCTGGCCCAGCGCTTTCAGATCCCCTGCATTGCCCTGGCCTTGCTCGATGAGCAGGAACAGGGTTGGCAGATTCACCAGCACTACACGGCTTTCGATGCACCGCAGCTATGGCAAAACGACCAACGCCTGGGCACGGGGCTGGACAGTTTGAGCGGCTCGACACCCCAGTACCTGACCCCGCGCGAACACCCGCGCCTGCAAGGCACGTTCGGCAATACCGATGGTTTCGCCGTGCCCTACCACGATGCGCAAGGGGTGGTCGCCTGGTTGCTGTGCGGTTTCTACACGCCACAACAACGTGCCCCCGATGTCACCGAACGCGACTGGCTGCAAATCACCGCCGCGCTCGCCAGCCCCTTGCTCGAACGCCTGCGCGAGCACCGGCATCACCTGCAACTGGAACGCCTGGAATCGCTGCAAGCGATGCTGGGCACAGGCTGGTGGGAAATTTTCAGCGACAGCGAAGAGGTGCAGTTGGCACCTTCGCTGGTGACGACCCTGAACCTTGGAACATCGCGTTTATCCGTACAGGACTGGCTCAACCAGGTGTATCCCGCCGACCGTGAAGAGCTGCGCATCCGCCTGCAGGACTTGCAGGTGTCGGGCATGCCGCTGCTGTTGTGCGTGCGCCTGTATCGTCCCGACGATGCACTCGAACCCGTCTGGTATCGCCTGCAAGGCCAGGCGCTGGGCGTGGGCAAAAACCGTCGGCTGGTGGGCTTCATGCACGACATCAGCGACATCAAGAATCAGCAACAGAGCGCTGCCGCCGCCCATGCACGCCTGGACAATCTGATCGCCAGTTCACCGGCGGTGATTTATGTACAGCGTTATGACGAAGGCGCTCTGCAACCGGTGTTCTTCAGCGACAGCCTGTTCCCGTTGCTCGGCTGGACCCTGGCCGACTGCGCACCCGGAACGCTGGTGGAGCGGGTGCACCCCGACGACCGTCTGCAGTATTTCGAGCGCACGCGGCTGTTGCTGCGTGAAGGCTCGGTGCGCGCCCGCTATCGGTTGCGCGACAGTCACGGTGACTATCATTGGCTGCTCGATGAGGCGAAGCTGTTGCGCGACGACCTCGGCTTGCCGGTGGAAGCCGTGGGCCTGTGGCTGGACGTCACCGAAGCGACCCTGGCGACCGAGCAAGTCAGGCAGAGTGAGGAGCGCTACCGAATTCTGGTCGAAGACTCGCCGGCGATGATCTGCCGCTACCAGCCGGACCTGACCCTGACCTTCGGCAACCGCCCGCTGGCCACCTATCTGGAAATGGCGCCCGAGCAATTGCCGGGGGTGAATCTGGGCAACTGGATGTCCGGGGAACAGCGCGAGGCATTCACCCGGCGGCTGAACCAGTTGAGCCCGGAGTTTCCGGTGAGCACCGCCGAGATCAACCTGCAACTGCCCGGGCGCGAACACGCCTGGTGGGTCTGGTCCGATCGCGGGGTGTTCGACGAACAGGGCCGTTTGCTCGAGGTCCAGGCCGTGGGGCGCGACAACACCGAGGTACGACGCTCGCAGCAGCAGCTCACACAAAGCGCGAAAATGGCTACCCTCGGTGAAATGGCCACCGGCCTGGCCCATGAGATCAACCAGCCGTTGAACGTGATGCGCATGGCCATCGTCAATGTCCTCAAGCGCCTCAACAACGGCGACGTGCAGGTCGATTACCTGATCGACAAGCTCACACGCATCGACAGCCAGGTGCAACGCGCCGCGCGGGTGGTGGACCACATGCGGGTGTTCGGCCGTCGCTCGGAAATCGAGCAGCAACCGTTCAACCCGACCCAGGCCATCGAAGGCACGCTGGCGCTGTTGTCCGAAGGGATGCGCGGCAAAGGTGTCGACCTGCGCATCAGCGAGACCGGTTTTGAAGTGCTGGTGCGCGGCTACGTCGATCAGCTTGAGCAGGTGCTGATCAACCTGATGGTCAACGCCCGGGATGCATTGCTCGGCAAGCGCGAGGCCAACCCCGATTTCAAGCCGTGGATTTCGGTGTACGCCGAGCGGGATACACACGCGGTACGCCTGTGGGTCGAGGACAACGGCGGCGGTATCGACCCGCGTTTGCTGGAGCGGATTTTCGAGCCGTTTTTCACCACAAAACCGGTGGGTGTCGGCACCGGTCTGGGGCTCTCGGTGAGCTATGGCATCGTCGAGAACATGGGCGGAAAACTGAGCGTGCAAAACGCCACCGAGGGTGCGCGTTTCTGCATTGAATTGCCGATTGTGACACCGGACTAGATCACCAGCGCCGCTCGCCCCGAGTGACAACTGAGGTTGGCACCCACCTCGACTTTGTTCAGGTCAATCCCCAGGCTCGCCAGCAACGTATTGATCAGCGTATCCAGTAACGGACTGAGTACCGTATTGATCGCATTGACCAACGCAGTCGTCACCTCATTCAAAATACTGCCCAGGCCACCGACGATACTGCCCGACGGCCCGTACATGTTCACACCAAGGTCACTTACGGTGGTGCTCAGGCTGTTGACGATGTTGGTCGTGGTGTAGGCGTAGTAAAACGGTGGCTGATTGATCTCCGGCAGGTTGGTGGCCGCCGGCGCGGAATAGACGTGAGGCATGTTGGCATTCTGGGCAACCGCGGTGTTGACCATGATATCGACGCTACCGCCAACGCCAGGCTGATGGTTGTAACAGGTTGGCGGCAAGATCAGCAGCCGCTGGCAGGTCTTCACGCCGATATCGATGACCTTCAAGGGATTGACGTTGTTGCTGGGTGGAACAGTGGGCGAGCCAAACACATCGGCAGGGTTGATCTGCCCGATCTTCAAGCCGATCAGTGTGGTGGTGGTGGTGGTCGTCAGGCTTTTGTTCGTCGCACTCACACAACTGTAAGCCGTGACATAACTCCAGGCCCCGGCTGCCTCCAGCGCCACATCGATGCGTATCGGAGGTGGCAAGAGCTTGATGTCCGGCGTATCGCACGGCACGAGCAACGCGCAGGTCAATGAGTTGACGACACCCACCAGGTCCAGATCAAACAAAGCGTTCAACGTGTTGGCCAAGGGCGCAGCGAGATCGATGACGGCGTTGACCAGAGGCGTGATGGCATCCAGCACGGGCAGGTTGATCGACAGCAATGTCTTGACCTGGGCCGTGCGTACATAGATGCGGTTGGGTCCCAAAGGGGCCAATGCCGCGTTTTTCGGATTGCCGATGGCCGACAGTTGCGGCGGCTCCATCACCTGCACCCGTGCAGTGATCTGTGCCAGGCCCGCGAGGTTGATCGGCAAAGTCGCGACCAAGGCATTTTTCTTGTTGGCCAGTTGCACAAACCCTTCGATCAGATCAAAGGCTTTGAGATTCACGGCAAGAGTCGAGATGTCGGTGCCACTTTCAACATGCAACATATTACCCAGCACAACGGACGTCGTACCCGCTGCCACCTTCAACGCTTGCAGGCTGACAATGGTTGCGGAGGCTCCAAGTGTGCCGTTGGGGTCCAGTACGTTGATGGCGGTCTGGATCAACTGGCTGACATTGACCGTACTACCGAGCACCTGGTCGTAGCCGCCAGCGATCAGGCCGAGGTCAACTTTCAACCGATTGAGGTAGCTGAGCAGGCTGATGTCGGTGTTGACCAAGCCGTTCCAGCCCGCCGCACTGATACTGACATTGCCGCCCAGCAATCCCCCGAACAGCAGACTGGTAATGGCCGCCTTGCTGGTATCGAAGGTCAGGGTCGCACTGCGGATCGTCAATGACGCCACGGGGGGTGGCAGCGCAGCGACCGCCGTAGCGCTCAGCGTCAGCGTCGAGCCCGCCGGTGCACCGCCGGCCAAGGCGCCGATGCCACCGGCAATGCTCTGTTGCACGACATGGCTGGCGATAACCCGGATAGCCTCGCTTTTGCTTGGGTCTGCACTGAATACCCGAAGGTTGATGGCATCCAGGGTCAGCGCACCACACGCCACCGCCAGTGCGCGTCCAGTGGAGGGAATGGCGAAACCATTTCGTTGCGCGCTGGCCGTGGCATAGGTGTTCGCGGTTGATCCGGCGGAACAGTCTCCCCCCCTTGTGGCCGCCTCAAGGGCAGCCATGTCAGCCACGCGCTGCAAACTGCGTTTTTCCAGGTACAGCCTGCCGGTATCGACCACCAACAACATGAATGCCAAAGCCAAGGTCAGGGTCAAAGCGGCCATCAAGCCGATCGCCCCCCGTTGCCGGACCGGGCCGCGAAACTGCATGCGGGGAGACATGGCGCACTCCTTTGCCGGCGCACTGCCGGGCGCGACCTCCGTTGGTGAAAAGCAGTGTAGACAAGGGTGGCCAAGACTGCTGGCAACTCGCCAGCCCAGGCAACAAAAAAACCCTGTGGGAGCGGGCTTGCTCGCGAAGGGGGCGGTACATCCAACTACAGATTTGCCTGACAGAATGCCTTCGCGAGCAAGTCGGATCGCCGCACCGCCGCTCCCACAGGGATGATTGTTGGTATTGAGTGGATCAGCTTGAGTGCGGTGGATAGTTGGCCAATATCCGCGTGACTGTTTCCAGGATGGCATCACGACGATCCGACGGGTTCGGTGTGCGGCTCAGTATCTGTTCGTCACTGCCGCGCCACACCAGTTTGCCGTCCTTGCCGTCGAGCAGGTCGATCTGGATGGTCGCTACCTTGTAGCTGACATTACGGGTTTCGTTGTACATGGGCGCGCCATAGTAGCCATACCACGGGTACCCCCACCCGCCGCCGTAGTTGGTGGTCACCTGCTGTTGCCGCTCTTCGACAATCAGGTAGGTCTGCACATTCAAGTCGCCCTTGGCACCCGCGGCGGCCGGGCGCAGACCGCGCTGGTCCAGTTGATCGGCAACCGCCTGACGGATGCGCTGGTCGGTCAGGTCGCTCTTGATCCGTGGATCATCGGGACGATATTGCACGGCGGGTTCTTTCCACGCCCAGCTGCGATAGGCAGCAAAATCGCGGCTGGCGTCAAAATCATGATTGACCTGGTTGGCGGCGCAGGCACTGAGCAGCGCGACCATGGCCAGTAGAATGAAACGGCGGAACATGATGGTTCTCCTGCGAAATGCTTCTTATCTACAGAAGCTAACTGGGAGGATACGCCGACATCGCCTTTTCCACAGCCTCCCGTATGGCATCGGCGCGCTCGCTTTCGCTGCCCCGGTTGCCGGTTTCAGCGCTGGAGCTCCATATCGGCTGACCGCTTTTGGCGTCATACATATCCACCTGAACCACCACGACCTGTTCCTGATAGGTCCGGATGATCGGCACGGTGGCGTATGCGCCATATCCAGGGCCGTAGCCGTTGTAGCCGCCATAACCGCCGCCGTAATAGTCGTCCTGAACCTGACGCAAGCGGGTTTCCAGGCGCAGGTCGGCGCTGACAAACAGGTCGGCCGGGCGATTGTCATGCAGCGGACGCAAACCCCGCTGATCCAGCGCATTGCTGACCGCTTCGGCAACCTGCGCCGAATCCGCCCAGGCCGTGCCCGGTGGCAGGTGCCCGTCGAGCCAGGCCCAACTGCGGTAGCGCCCATAGTCACGGGGTGCTGCCGGGTAAGCGCTGCGGTCGAAGGTCTTGGCGGCCTGCGGTGGCGCCGGAGGCAAAGGGTTGGATGTGGCGACATAAGGATTGCTGCCCTGACAGGCCGCCAGCCCCAGGCAGAACAGCAGTACACCTGAATGACTTTTCATTGCGTGCTCCGATCAGACAGGCCGACAGATCCAGTGCAAGTAACGCCCAAGCCCTGCATAGGCTGGATGACGGCGGTGGGCCAGTTCCATTTCCAACAGGTCCACCAGCTCGGCGCGGGCCTGGAATTCCACCGGCATGTAATCGTGAAAAACCCGCACGCCACTCTGGGTTTCGACCCGCCACAGACCTTCAAGTTGCGCCGCCAGTTCGCGCGGATCAAGGGGCTGCTGCGGGGTCAGGCTCTGTTTTTCACCGGCCATGTCGTTCTTGCGCATCTTGCGGAAATGGCCCTTGAGCAAGTTGCGATAAATCAGCGCGTCGCGGTTGTAGAACGCCAGGGACAGCCAACCATCGGCCTTGGTCAGTTGATGCAACACCGGCAGGATGGCGTGGGGTTCGGCCAGCCATTCCAGCACGGCGTGGCACAACACCAGGTCGTAGGGTTCGGTGAGCTGCCCGAGCAGCTCCTGCCAGGGTGCTTGAATGAAGGTGGCGCTCTGTCCGGCGTCGGCGAAGCGTTGGCGGGCGCCTTCCAGCATCGGTTCGGCAGGTTCGGCGAGGGTCACCTGATGGCCACGCTGGGCCAGCCACAACGACATGTGGCCAAGGCCCGCGCCGATGTCCAGCACGCGCAGCGGGCGGTCGGGCAAGGTTTCGGCCAGATCGGCCTGCAACACCGCCAGACGGATCGCACCTTTGGCACCGCCGTAGATTTTTTCGGCGAAACGGGTCGCCAGTTGATCGAAATGACGGTCGCTCATCAGCTGAACCTCCGCTCGCTGTCCGCCAGTTTGCTGCGCACCACAGCCTCCATGTCCAGGCCCAGCTCGCTGCACAACAGCAACAGATAAAGCACGATGTCACCGACTTCCTGCCCGGCATGGGCGAGTTTGTCCGCCGGCAACTGGCGTGACTGGTCTTCGGTCAGCCACTGGAAAATCTCCACCAGTTCGGACATTTCCACGCTCGCGGCCATGACGAGGTTTTTCGGGCTGTGAAATTGCCGCCAGTCATTGCGGTCACGGATGGCGTGCAGGCGTTCGGTCAGTTCAACAAGGTTCATCGGGCTCTCCTGAAGGCGTATAGCTTCGGGGGGATCACAGGTGAAGGCAAGTGACAACGGCTCAGTGCCCCGTTTGTTTTTTGTGGGAGCGAGCCTGATCGCGAAAGCACTGGATCAGACACATCAATGCTGGATGTGCCGCCGCCTTCGCGAGCAAGCCCGCTCCCACAGTTGCGGTGCAACCCTCTATGCTTGTGGGAACTCGGCAGCATGATCGACAGCCCAAGGCTCAATTCTCTTTAATCAGGACGTTCACTCCATGCAGGTAGAAGGTTTTTCCGAATGGCTCGGCCAGGTACTCGGCTCGATCATCCGTTTCATCGTTGATGGCCTCAGTGGGCTGTTCAATCTGTTGAGCAACGCCAGCAGCAATTTTGTCGAAGGCTTGTCCCAGGCGCTGGGCATGGAGACTTCGGTCGTCAGCATCGTGACCTTGATTCTCGGGCTGATTCTGCTGTGGACGGCGATCCGCGCCTTTCTCAATGCGTCCTTCATCATGGGGATCATCTGGTTGATGCTGGGGCTTTGGTTGCTCAGCTGGATCATCCACTGACCCCACCGGACACTGTGGGAGCGGGCTTGCTCGCGAAGACGGAGTGTCAGTCGAATCATTATTGACTGGACGACCGCATTCGCGAGCAAGCCCGCTCCCACATTGGATCGCGGAAGATTTCAAATGTGCCGCTACAATGCCCGCTCTCCCAAGGAGCCTGCATGTCCAACCTGACCGCCGACTGGCGCGACCGCCCTACCCATCGCCGGGTCTGGGCACTCGCCGCGCCGATGATTCTTTCGAACATTTCCGTACCGCTGGTGGCTCTGGTCGACAGCACCGTCATCGGTCACCTGCCCCACGCCCATCAACTTGGCGCCGTCGCGGTCGGGGCCAGTCTGTATACCTTCCTTGCCTGGGCCATGGGTTTTCTGCGCATGGGTTCCACCGGGTTCGCCGCCCAGGCGGCCGGGCGCGGGGATGGTGCGGCCTTGCGGCAGATTCTGTTGCAAGGCCTGTTGCTCGCCTTCGGCCTGGCCCTGGTCCTGGGTGCAGTGGGCGTGCCATTGAGCACAGTGGCGCTGCACTTCATGCAACCGTCGGCGGAGCTCGATCAGCTGACCCGCGAGTTTTTCCACACCCGCCTGTTCGGGCTGCCCGCGGCGCTGGCCAGTTATGCACTGGTCGGCTGGTTTCTCGGCACCCAGAATGCCCGGGCGCCGCTGGCGATTTTGCTGAGTACCAACCTGATCAATATCGCCCTGAACCTGTGGTTCGTCCTCGGTCTCGAATGGGGCGTGGTCGGTGCGGCCCGGGCCTCGGTGATTGCCGAATGGACAGGGGCGCTGATCGGCTTGCTGATGACCCGCAAGGCGCTGCGCGCCTATCCCGGGCATATCGTCTGGGCGGCATTGGCGCTGTGGCACAGTTGGCGGCCATTGCTGGCGGTCAACCGCGACATCTTCATCCGCAGCCTGGCGCTGCAATCGGTGTTTTTCCTGATCACGGTGCAGGGCACGCGGCTGGGCGACGCCACGGTCGCGGCCAATGCCCTGCTGCTCAACGGTTTGCTGCTGACCGCCCACGCCCTCGATGGCCTGGCCCACGCCGTGGAAGCGCTGTGCGGGCATGCCCTCGGTGCCCGCGACCGCGATGCCCTGCGTCGTTCATTGGTGGTGGCGGGCGGCTGGTCGTTGCTGGCGAGCCTGGGCTTTGCCGCGCTGTTTCTGTTAGCCGGGCATTTGTTCATCGAGATGCAGACCGACATTCAAAGTGTGCGCGACACCGCGTTCATCTACCTGCCCTACCTCGCCGTACTGCCGCTGATTGCCGTCTGGAGCTACCTGCTCGACGGCCTTTTCATCGGCGCCACCCGCGCCAGGGAAATGCGCAACGGCATGGTGCTGACCGTGGTGCTGGTGTTGCCTTTCGGCTGGGCACTGCAAGGCTGGGGCAACCATGGCCTGTGGATAACCTTTTTGTTGTTCATGCTGCTGCGCAGCCTGACGCTCGGCGTGATCGCCTGGCGCCTGCGCCGTCACGATGGCTGGTTTACCGGCAGCACTCACTGAGCGGATCGAGCTCATGGCCAGGGGCGGTCGTTCTGCCACAGGTGGCGCAGGCTATCGAGGCGCTCCTGCTGCGTCCTGCCCGGCAATGGCTGCACGGGCACGGCGTCGGGGTACTGCAAACGTAGCCATATCCAGCCATCAAGCACCGGGCGCTCGCTGAAACCCAGCGCCAGCCCTTCCTGCACATGGGCCCACAGGCGGGAGAAGTCGGCACCGCTGGATCGGTTCCAGCGCCAGGCATGTTGTTCGAGCAGGCAGGTTTGCAGTTTTCCCTGTTGCCCGGCACTGAGGCTCTCCTCGACGGCCAAAGGGCTGACCGCCAACCCGGGGTTGGACAAGCGCTGCCACCCCTCACATCCCGTTGCGCGATCGGCCCAACTGCCGCCGAACCAACGCAAATGCTGGATCGGCCCTAGCCAGCGACTCAGTTCAGCGGCATCGCAGGCATCGAAAAAATAGCTGGCCGTGATCGGGTTGTAGTAGTTCAAAAGGGCCCGGTGCAAGCCAAGCGTCACCGTGAGCATGCGCCGTAAATGCGCCAGCAACGACTCAACGCCGGCCTCGCTGACCATCAGCAATCCGGGCCAGCGTTGGCCGTCGACGATGCACAGATCGGCCAGTGCCGGGCAGCTGCGCAGATCGACCAGGAGCGGCCCCTGCTCACGCAGCGCATGCCACTCCGTACCTTCGAACAACCCGGACCACCGGGCTTGTGCAAACATCTGCCGAAGCATGACACCCGCCTGCGGCGTGCCCGGCACATCCAGCAACAACCACTGCGGGGGCACCTCGGGCGTGCGCGTGACGATCATGCTCCAGCGCTCTGGCCAAGCTGCGTCGCCAGACGACAGGTGCACAACGCCTGTGCGCAATGATTGAAACTGCCGCCGCCGGGCAGCAGGCACAGCATCAGCAGCGGCTCTGCCGAGTGCAACCATTGCTCCAGGCCCTCATCAGGGGTGCAAATGGCTTGGGCGGTGTCCGCGCTCGTCTCCTCGATCGTTGCCGGCGCATGCAGCACTCCGGTTATCTGCGGCTGGTCGGGATCACCTTCGATGAAACTCACGACCAACTCGGTTCCTTCGCGCAATGGCGAGTACGTCTCGGCCTGCAACGGCCCGGCCAATGGCAGCCAACAGTGACTGGGCGCAGCCCCTTCGCCCTGATAGAGCCAGTCGAATTGCACCGGGACCGGTCTTGCCGGATCGGGGGTTTGCTCATCGACCTCCACGACCCACGCCCGCTGCAGGCTGTGCATCTGTGGTTTGCTCGTCGCACTGGGTGGGTCGAAGCGGGTCGGCCATTGCAGGGCACGGGCCTGGTTGTGGTAAGGCGTCGCCGTATCCTGGCTGCCCCAATGTTCAACGTGGGTCACTAGCCAGAGCCGATTGCATTCGGCAACCGGATGACCGGACAGCGGCATCACCCGACCGCTGCGCAAAGTCGCCAGGTCTGTCCGGCATTCGACACATTGCGCCTTTGTCGCAGCGCTACGCTGGCGTTCGAGTTGCCGCACTCCCGGCTGATCGCCCTCGCAGCGCAAAACCGCAGGCTCTGCGGTTCGAAAATGTTGCTGATCGTCGCTGAACACCACGCAGTGCCCCCCGACCCGGTTTTCGAAGTGGTAATGCAATCCTTCCTGGGCGCAGAGTCGCTGGACAAATTGCAGGTCCGACTCTCGATATTGCGTACAGAAATCCCGGGGCGGGTGGTCGCCGCTCAGCGCCAGGCGTCGATCGTTACCAGTAATGCCGTGCTCCTTGAGCACCTGATCGAGGATTTGCGGCACCGAACGGGCGCTGAAAATTCGTTGGCTGAAGCGCTGGGCCAGACAAGCCAGCCCTGGCCCCAGGCGCACCTGGCAGAGTCGGGGCCCCGAGGCATGATCACGCTGGACGAGTTCATGCAATTGCCCATGCACATGGTTTCCGGCTGGCCCGAAATGCAAGGAGGCCGGGCGGTACAGCAAACTGGCAAGGTCAAGCACCGGGTCATCGATCAGCAGCTCCAGGTCGAACACGAACGGCTCGCTGATGGCTTCTCTACCGGTAAAGGCCAGGACCTCAAGGGAGTCGGGCAAACCTGCAACATCCAGACGAAATGGCGGTTCGCTGACTGGGTTGAACATCGGCGTTTCTCTACGGGAGGGGCGGCCGGGGATTCTCGCTGAGAGACATGGCCGAGTAGAGTGCCGAAATACAAATTAGGAAATAACCTACGCGAAAAGAAGACCAAATGCGTTGGGTAGTCGAAAAGGCAGGGAGTTTCCCGTGGAATAGGAGAATTGCCGCACCAGGTCATCTGAAATTTCCGAGGCAAAAGGAAAATTTTCAGACAACCTGATGAGCGTGGTGCTTACCTCAGGAAGACAGGTAAGACGAACGGGTCAGCCCCAGACGCAAGGCATCGAGGAACTGTGTGCGCTCGGTTGCACTGATACGGGCACTGGCGCACTTGTCGCGGTAGTGAGTCATCAACTCCTCCGGCGACAAGTGTACGTAACGCAGCATGTCTTCGATGGTGTCGTGGGTTTCGATACCGGCGTGGTACACGCTGCCGTCGGCGTTCTGGTAGATGTTCACCGAGTCGGTGTCACCGAACAGGTTGTGCATGTCGCCAAGAATTTCCTGGTAGGCACCGACCAGGAACACACCCAGCAAGTAGTCTTCACCTTCGTTCAGCGCGTGCACCGGCAAACTGGTTTCGATGCTCTGCTCGTCGACGTACTGGTTGATCTTACCGTCGGAGTCACAGGTCAGGTCTTGCAGCACCGCACGACGCAGCGGCTCTTCGTCGAGGCGGTGCAGCGGGATGATCGGCAGGACCTGGTCGATGGCCCAGGTGTCCGGCAGGCTCTGGAACACCGAGAAGTTGCAGATGTACTTGTCGGCCAGTTTGTCGTTGAGTTCGTCCAGCACCTGACGGTGGGAACGCTGGCGCGCCTTCAGCGAGTTGTGCAGGCGACGGCATACCGCGAAGTAGCATTGCTCGGCCAGGGCTTTCTCGGCCAGGGTCAGCTTGCCGTCGGCGTACTGGGAGGCAACGTCACTCATGTAGTGCGTGGCGCGCCAGTAGGTTTCGGTGACCATCTCGATATCGGTCGGGCCGAGCAGGTCCACCAGCCACTGCACGGTTTCCGGCAGTGCTTCCTTGTTCTCGATCTGCGGCACGTCGTCGTTGTGCTTCTCGACGTCGGTCACCTGAATCACCAGCATGGCGTGGTGCGCGGTCAGGGAGCGGCCGCTTTCAGAGAAGATGTTCGGGTGCGGCAGGCTCTGCGCATCGCAGAACTCCTTGAGCATCCCGACCACGACGCCGGCGTAATCGTCCATGTCGTAGTTGATCGAACTGGCGTTACGCGAGTGCGTGCCGTCGTAGTCCACGCCCAGGCCGCCACCGACATCGATGTGGTCCACCGGCAGGCCGAGGTTGCGCAACTCGCCGTAGTAACGGATCGCTTCCTTGAAGCCGTGCTGGTAGTCCGCCAGGTTGGCGATCTGCGAGCCCATGTGGAAGTGCAGCAGGCGAATGCCCTGGTCCAGGCCGGCCGCGCGGAAACGCTCGACCACCGACAGCAGTTGCGCCGCCGACAGGCCGAACTTGGATTTCTCGCCGCCGGTGTCTGCCCACTTGCTCGACGCCAGGGACGATAGGCGCACGCGCAGGCCGACCTGAGGCTTGACCTTGAGCGAGGTCGCTTCTTCGATCACCAGGCCGACTTCGGATTCTTTCTCGATCACGATGAACACGTTGTGGCCGAGCTTCTGGCCCATCAGCGCCAGGCGGATGAACTCACGGTCCTTGTAACCGTTGCAGACGATGGTGCCGCCCTTCGGCGCCAGTGCCAGCACCGCCAGCAGTTCGGGCTTGGACCCGGCTTCCAGACCGATGGAAACGTTCTGGGTGGCGATGATGTTTTCGATCACCGCTTCCTGCTGGTTCACCTTGATCGGATACAGCGCGGTGTACTTGCTCTGGTATTCCAGACGCTCGATGTTGGCATCGAACGCGCCCGTCAGCTGACGCACGCGGTCTTGCAGAATGTCCGGGAAACGGACCAGCAACGGCAAGGACAGGCCGCTTTTGCGCAGCTGGTCGACTTGCTCGAACAGGTCGATAGGCGAACTGCTCGGACCGTTCGGACGAACTTCGACGCGACCGGCGTCATTGATCGCGAAATACCCGGCCCCCCAATGGCGAATCCCGTAAACACTGCGGCTGTCCGCAACTGTCCATTGGCTGCCATCGTCTTTGCGTGTGCGTCGTACGGACATCGAAGTCCCCTATAAAGAAGTCATAGTGCGTCGCCTGGGTTCAGGCCGGCGCAGTCTAAAGATTGAAAATGACGGTTCGTCAACGAGGCAATAGACCCCGCCGACCGCAGTGAGTTTAGAAACCGGTCATGAACAGGCTCTGTGAAAACCATGTGGACGGCGCCAGACCTGAATGCCATCAGGACCGGATCAAGCCGAGGGTGGTTTTCACAGAGGCTGCTAGCCGCCGGACTTCTTTGCCTTGAAACCGAGCTTGATCAGTTCTGCCAAGAGTAGCTCGACATGATCGCCCTGGATTTCGATGACACCGTCTTTCAACGCCCCACCGGTACCGCAACGCTTCTTCAACGTCGTGGCGAGTTCCTTGAGCGCCTCTTCAGCCAACGGCACGCCGGTGATGGTGGTCACCGTCTTGCCGCCACGGCCCTTGCTTTCGCGACGCACGCGCGCAATGCCGTCGCCGGCCGGGAGAACGGTCTGTTTGCAGATGCAGGCGTCCACCGGTTTACTGCATTCCGGGCAATGACGACCTGCGTCGGTGGAAAATACCAGGCCGCCCAGGGCGGCGAAGGATGCGGCTTTTTTGGCCACCGGCAATCCTCTTCGGAGGACAAAGACTGGTCGCAGCACTTGGGAAGGCTATCGACCGCGAAGCCCCACTCAGGCAGGGGCAGCGCTACTGAAACGGCAGAGCTTTTTCGAAACACGCTAACGTCCATCGGACAAAACGCGTCTTCTCTATAGGAGCGAGCTTGCTCGCGATGAACTCAAGGACGACGCGTTCATTCTGGGTGCCCGCGTTATCGTTGACGTCCATCGCGAGCAAGCTCGCTCCTACAGTTACAGCGATACCGTTACAGTTTGAAAAGGTCGCGCAGTGTAACGGCAAAAACGCCGATTGCTAAGAGCCAATCGGCGCCAATTTATAGTTGTTTTGCGACGTTGCTTTGTTGAGCCTTCAGATAGCGCTTCAACGCCGCCAGAGAGTCCGGGCAGTAAGGCTTTTGCTCGATCTCCAGCATGACCTGATCGATGGGGATAAAGCGTGCTTCGAGCACCTCTTCCGGTTGCAGGGTCAACGGGCCGTCCCACACCGCCGAAAACGCCGAGCACCACAGGCGATTGCCCGTGTCCTCGAAGAAGAAATGGTCATGGGCGGTCAGCTCCACGCCACTCACGCCCAGTTCTTCTTCCAGTTCCCGGGCCGCCGATTCGGCGTAGGTCTCAGTGGCGAGCACCATGCCCCCCGCTGCCACGTCCCAGTAACCGGGATAGATCGCCTTGCTCAGGGTACGGCGATGCACGCACAACTCGCCTGCGGAATTGAACAACATGATGTAGGTACCGCGCCCGATCAGCCCACGCTCGCGCAAATCGGAACGGACCAGAGCGCCCAGCAGGTTGTCCTGCTCGTCGACCCAGGCGATCTGTTCGGCATCGGAAGCCGCACGGTGTGCGGCTTCCCTTGCGTTATCGACCATGACTCAGCCCTGATTGAGCAGTTGACGCAAATCGATCACCGCCGCGTTGGCCCGGGAAATGTAGTTGGCCATGACCAGAGAGTGGTTGGCCAGTACGCCGAAGCCACTGCCGTTAAGGATCATCGGGCTCCATACCGGCTCCTGCGAGGCCTCCAGCTCACGAATGATCTGGCGCACGCTGACCGTGGCGTTTTTCTTGGCCAGCACATCGGCGAAGTCGACTTCGATGGCGCGCAACAGGTGCGACAGCGCCCAAGCCTGGCCGCGGGCTTCGTAGAACACGTTGTCGATTTGCATCCACGGCGTCTCGACGATTTCCTCGTCGACCTGCGGCACTTGGCCCGGTGCCACGACTTCGGTTTTCAATGCGGTATTGAGCTTGACCCGACCCACACTGGCCGACAGCCGTTGCGACAGCGAACCCAGGCGGGTACCGACATCACCCAGCCAGTTGTTCAGGTTGTCGGCACGGGCATAGAACAGCGCGCTTTTCTGGTTCGGATCGGACAGGCGCGCCTGATAGCGACTCAGGGAGTTGATGCCTTCCTGGTACTCGGACTCACTGGACGGCAGCACCCAGCTCTTGTTGTCGAAGTTGAAACGCGGCTCGGCCTTGGCCAGGTCGGCGTCTTCGGCGGACTGCGACTGCGAACGGGCGAAGTCTTTGCGCAACGCCCGGCTCAGGTCGCGGACCTGCACCAGCACGCCATATTCCCAGCTCGGCATGTTGTCCATCCACAGGCCTGGCGGGAAACGGTCGTTGGATATATAGCCGCCCGGCTTGGTCAGCAAGGTGCCGGCGACGGTCTTGAGGGTTTCCACCGTGGTGTAGCCGACGACCATCTGCTTGCCTTCTTTCTCGGCCGCCAGTTGTGCGGTTTGCTGGACCGGGAAGAGCGCCGGCTCCTGGCTCCAGTACCAGCCCAGGACACACGCCACCAACAGGTAGATGCCCAGCAGAGTGGCCAGCGCCCGGCTGAACAACAGACCACCCAGGTAACTGCGGGCCTCCGACTTCGGTTCAGCGGTACGTTCAGGCGCACTGCCTGTGCGGTTCTTCCAGTCCAGCATGGCGGTATCCTTTCAATCTCTTGAGTTCAACGATTCGACCACAACCATACAACAACGTGCCTTGGCCCGGCACCCGCCATTGCATCAATGGGGGGAAATTACCGGGCTTGTGGATGAAAAGTGTTTCTACCCACGCGACGACGCGGCGGCCGTCGAAATCCCCCTGAGGGTTTGCATTGCCCTCTCTAAGGGAATCCCTGATCCCCTGAAGCCAAAAAAACAGCCAGATCAGCACGGGCCAAAGATCATGAATGGCCAACTATCAGTCACGCGCCAATTGCCGACCCGCGTCCACCAAGTGCCCTGAATAAAGCACTTCGCCCCTGCACACCGCGACTTTAAAGGGCCGAACCAGACTACCCGGTCACAAACTGAATGAGGTCGCATTGCAGATTATTGACGTACAGCACTCATGTAATGGGAAAGTGATGCTAGCATAGGGCCACCAGTCGACCTCAGTGTGCACCCTAACTAGTAGTCAGGATATGACCGAGCCAGAAGACCCGAGCCGCGAGCGCCTCAAGCACCACTTTGCCCAGCGGGTAATTCATCAGGCTCGTCAGATTCTTGAGATATGGCAGCGCCTGCAACGCAGCGAGTGGTCCACCGCCGACCTGTCGGAACTCAGCGAGGCCAATCTGCGCCTGCTGCGTTTCGCCGAGCGCTTCGAGCAACCGGAACACACGCAACTGGCGCGTCATATCGGTCAATCCCTGGAGGCGGTCGACGCCAACCGCGGACGCCTGAGCAGCGGTCTGATCACCGACCTCAACCGCTTGATGCAGCGCCTGTCACGCACCGGCCTGCGCCATGGCGACCAACTCGATCAAACCTTCCTGCCGCCACTGCGCAAGCCCATTTATGTGATGCTGCAGGATCACGATCGCGCCGAGCGCCTGGCCAAACAACTGGAATTCTTCGGGCTCAGCGCCCAGTCCCTGGACAGCGTAGACGCGTTTCGCTCGTCGATGGTCGAGCGCCTGCCGGCGGCGATTGTGATGGACGTGGACTTCAGCGGCCCCGGTGTCGGCCTGAAGCTGGCCGCCGAAGCCCAGGAAGGCCTTGACCATCGTTTGCCGCTGCTGTTCTTCAGCCTGCACGAAACCGACACACCGACCCGCCTCGCCGCCGTGCGTGCCGGAGGCCAGGAGTTCCTCACCGGCACCCTCGAAGCGTCGAGCCTGCTGGAGAAAATCGAAGTCCTGACCTGCGTCGCCCAGTACGAACCTTATAAAGTGTTGATCATCGACGACTCCCGCGCCCAGGCCCTGCACACCGAGCGCCTGCTCAACAGTGCCGGGATCGTCACCCGAACATTGATCGAGCCGATCCAGGCCATGGCCGAACTGGCGGACTTCCAGCCGGACCTGATCATCCTCGACATGTACATGCCGGCCTGCACCGGTACGGAACTGGCCAAGGTGATCCGTCACAACGACCGTTATGTCAGCGTGCCAATCATTTACCTGTCGGCCGAAGACGACCTGGACAAGCAACTCGACGCCATGAGCGAGGGCGGCGATGACTTCCTGACCAAACCGATCAAGCCCCGGCACCTGATCACCACCGTGCGCAACCGTGCAGCAAGGGCGCGCAACCTCAAGGCACGGATGGTCCGCGACAGCCTCACCGGCCTGTACAACCACACGCACATCCTGCAATTGCTCGAAGACTGCTCGTTCCGCGCCCGCCGCGAGAACAAGCCGCTGAGCTTTGCCATGCTCGACATCGACCACTTCAAACGGGTCAACGACAGCCACGGCCACCCCATGGGCGACCGGGTGATCAAGAGCCTGGCGCTGTTTCTCAAGCAACGCCTGCGCAAAACCGACTTCATCGGCCGCTACGGTGGCGAAGAGTTCGCCATCGTCATGCCGGACACCGATATCGAAGCGGCCTACAACGTGCTCGATGAAATCCGTCAGCGTTTTGCCGAGATTCACTACCCCGCCCAACCCCAGGACCTGTGGTGCACCTTCAGTGCCGGGGTGGTGGAGTTCTGCGAAAGCTCCGACAGCCTGATGATGGCCAGCCTGGCAGACGAGGCGCTGTACCGTGCCAAGGGCGGCGGACGCAATCGCGTACAGACCGCTCGCACATCAAAGCAAAGTGCCACTTTTTCATCGGAATCGACCGATACAGTCATAACCCTGTAACAGAAACGCAATAACTTCAGGCGCTTACCATTTCTGCCGTTGGTAGTCCTTAATGCGCCTGAAGCTGCTGACCAATCTCAATACCCTCCTTTTGGTGGCCGTGTGCGTGGCCCTCGGCGCCACGCTGTGGTGGTCGCAAAAAGCCCTTGAGCGTCCGTATCTATTAATGGAGCGCTACCTGGGCCTGTCGCAGCAGTTTCAGAATGAAGTCGCCCGCAGCGTCGAGGATTACCTTGGCAGCGGCGATGCGCTGCGCCTGAGCAGTGCCGCCCAAGGCATCGACAGCCTGCAAAAACAACTCGGCGAATTGCCACCCGCCTTGGCCGAGACCTTGCGCCCGAGCCTGTCGACCCTTGAAGAGTTCAGCAAGACCGACCTGCTGGCAGCCGGCAAACTGGCCGGCGATCCGCAAGCACTGCTGCTGCAGGCCGAACGGGAACTGGGAGCCAGTCTCGATCAGCTCAGCCAGTACGCCAGCGGCAATGCCGCCTATCTGACACCGCTGCTCAGCGCATCGCAGCACCTGGGCAAGTTGTCCCTGGCGCGGGACAAACTGGTCAGTAGCGGCCGCAGCGAACTGGCCGCCGACGTCGAACGTGAAGTGACCAACATCCGCACCCAGGCAGAAAAACTCGATGCCCTGCCCTTGCTGGGGGTGACCTCCAGCAGCGAATCGAACACCGATGATTTCGCCGCGATGATGGGCCTTGAGAATCAGGAAAAAACCGTCGCCGAAGATGCCGGCGTCGGCCTCAAGCGTGAACTCAACAGCCTGCTCACCCGCTACCCGGCCGAGCTCGCGCGCACCCGCGATCAAATCGGCAAACGCGCTGACCTGAGCACCGCGACTCACCTGAAAATCGCCGACGTGCAACAGGCCATTGCCGGGCTGGAGCCGGTGGTACGCGCCCAGCACGGGCAGATTCAGGGTGAAGTGCGGCTGATGCAAGGCGTGATGATCGGCTTGATCCTGTTGATCGCGCTGCTGATCGACACCCTGCAGCGCAAACTGGCCCGGACCCTGACCAATCTCGCCCCGGCCCTGTCGACCTGGGCCGAAGGCGACTTCAGCCGCGACATTCAACTGGGCAACACCAACCGCGAATTGCATGACATTGAAGCCTCGCTCAACCGCTTGCGCGCATATCTGGCGGACCTGGTGGGGACCATTCGCCTCAATGCCGAGCAAGTGGCCGGCAGCAGCCGCACCCTGGCCGACCTGAGCAACGATTTGCATGACGGTGCGCAACATCAGGCCGGCGACACGGCACTGATCCGCGACTCTCTCAGCGAACTGGAAGCGACCATCCAGCAAGTCGCCGGCGATGCCAGCCAGGCTGCCGACGCCAGCCGCCACGCCGGCCTGGCCGTGGAGCACGGACAGAAAGTCATCGGCCTGAGCCTCACCGGCCTGCATGCGCTGGTGGATGAAGTGCAAGGCAATGCGCAAATGATCGAACACCTGGCCGAGGAGTCGGCCACCATCGGCGTCGTGTTGACGGTGATCCGCTCGATCGCCGACCAGACCAACCTGCTGGCCTTGAACGCTGCCATCGAGGCGGCCCGGGCCGGGGAAATGGGCCGCGGCTTTGCCGTAGTGGCGGAAGAGGTGCGCTCACTGGCGCAACGGACCGCCGGGGCCACGGCAGAAATCCAGACGCTGATCGCCGGGCTGCAAACTGCCGCGCGGCAGTCGGTGGAAGGCATGCGTGCCCAGGTCGAACACGCCGAAGCCACGGCCAGCCAGGCCCAGGCCGCCGATGGCGCGCTGGATAAAATCGTCGGGGCGATCCAGACCATTTCCGACACGGCGGTGCGCATCGCCGATGTCACCGCCCAGCAAAGCGGCGCGGTCAGCGAGATTCGTGATCACAGCGAGCGGATTCATCAGTTGGGTGGGGATAACTTGCTGCGCATTGGCGAAGGGCGTGAGCAAGGGGAAAACCTGCTGGTGCTGGGTGGGCGATTGCACACCGCCGTTCAAGCCTTCCGCGTCTGACAGACCGCCTTCGCGAGCAAGCCCGCTCCCACATTTGATTTGTGCACGACGCAAATCCCCTGTGGGAGCGAGCTTGCTCGCGATGGCGTCAGAACATTCACAGCAGACTCCTGCTCTGCACGCCTGGCCACTGTCCGCTATCATCCCCCCAATTCCGATACGCGAGATCGTCATGCGCCGTTTGCTCTGCCTGCTGCTTTTAGTATTCGCCCTGCCGGCCAGCGCCACCGGCTTGCTGGAAAATCGTCCCAGCTCCAGCCTGGGCTCGATCAACAACAGCGCCGACTTCCTGCCCGTGCGCGAAGCCTTCCAGTTGAGCCTGGTAGAAAGCACGCCGCAATCGATCAAATTGCGCTTCGTCGCCACTGAAGGCTATTACCTCTACCGTCACCGCTTCCAGTTTCGCGCCGATCCGGCCGAAGTCGTGCTCGGTGCGGCGAAACTGCCCAATGGCCAGAAAAAGCACGATGAGTACTTCGGCGACGTCGAGGTCTACCACGGCATTCTCGACGTCGAACTACCGCGCACCGATCAGCGGGCCTTCACCCTGGCCGTGACCTATCAGGGTTGCGCCGATAAAGGCCTGTGCTATCCGCCGGAGACCGAGCGCCTGAGCATCGACGGCAGCGGCGTGGCGACGACGACGGCATCTCAATGGAGCTGGCGCGAGCTGGCATTGTTTTTCCTCGCGGGCCTGGGCCTGACCTTCACACCCTGCGTGCTGCCCATGCTGCCGATCCTGTCCGGGGTGGTGCTGCGCGGCCAGGTCGGTGGCTGGCGCGGCTTTAATCTGTCACTGGCCTATGTGCTGCCGATGGCCGCGTGCTTTGCCCTGCTCGGTGCGCTGATGGGCCTGTTCGGTGCCCAGCTCAATCTGCAGGCGCGGCTGCAATCGGCTTGGGTGCTGGTGCCTTTTGCGATGTTTTTTGCGCTGTTCGCGCTGGCGATGTTCGGTGTCTTCGAACTGAAACTGCCGCACGCCATCAGCAGTCGCCTGGACCGCATTGCCGGCCGCACCGAAGGCGGATCACTGTGGGGTGCCGCGGTGTTGGGCGTGGTCTCCAGCTTGCTGGTTTCACCCTGTGTTTCGGCACCACTGGCCGGCGCGTTGCTGTACATCAGCGCCAGTGGCGATGCGCTGGGCGGCGGCCTGAAACTGTTCATGCTCGGCCTCGGCATGGGGGCACCGCTGTTGCTGGTGGCCACCGGTGGCGCAGCCTGGTTGCCAAAAAGCGGTCCGTGGCTGGTCTACGTGAAAAACGCGATAGGCGTGTTGTTGCTCGGGTTAGCCGTCGGCTTGCTCAGCCGCGTCCTGCCGGGCCAGGTCACCTTGCTGCTGATCGGCTTGCTGGCCGGCGGCGTCGGCCTGTTCATGGGGGCGCTGGAATTCGTCTATAAACCACCACGCAAACGTCTCGGACAGTTGCTCGGCATGTTCCTGGTGTTTTACGCGCTGGCCTGCTGGTACGGCGCGTTCAGCGGCCAGACCGACCCGTTCAACCCGATAGGCCAGCCTCGCATCGTCGACAACCGCGGCCAGGAACAAATCTCCAGCGCCTGGCAAACCGTCAGCACGCCGGCCGATCTGGAACGCGCACTCGCCGACGCACGCTCCTCCGGCACACCGCTGCTGCTCGACTGGTATGCCGACTGGTGCATCAGTTGCAAAGTCATCGAGCGTGAGGTGCTGGACGACCCTGTCGTCATCGAACGCCTCAAGGGTTACCGGCTGATCCGCTTCGACATCACCGCCAGCAACGCCGAGCAACGCGCCCTGCTCGACCGCTACCAGTTGTTCGGCCCCCCGGCCCTGATGTTTTTCGGCAAGGACGGTGTCGAACGCGCCGATGTGCGGGTGATCGGCGAGATCAACGCCAAAGACTTCGCCGAACGTGTTGCCAGGGCGAATGACCACACTTAATCAAGCAGTCATATATTTCGCGCAAACATCGGTCATCGTGCTGCCTATTGCAGAGAACTGGACAGTCACAAAGGCTTTGCGGCATAGTCGCCGGGTTCTGACAATTGCTCACGGAAAATAAAGGAACAGCCGATGGCGACCCTACTGGTTCTGCACGGACCCAACCTGAACTTGCTCGGCACTCGTGAACCGGGCACCTACGGCGCCACGACGCTGGCGCAGATCAACCAGGACCTGGAACGCCGTGCCCGCGAAGCCGGTCACCACCTGCTGCACCTGCAAAGCAATGCCGAGTACGAATTGATCGACCGTATTCACGCTGCCCGCAGCGAAGGCGTGGACTTCATTTTGATTAACCCGGCAGCTTTTACACATACAAGTGTCGCATTACGTGACGCGCTGCTGGCGGTGAGCATCCCATTCATCGAAGTGCATTTGTCCAACGTGCACAAACGCGAACCTTTCCGCCATCACTCTTACTTCTCCGACGTAGCGGTGGGAGTGATCTGCGGCCTTGGCGCCAGCGGTTACCGACTGGCCCTGGAGGCCGCCCTGGAACAGCTTGAACAACAAGTTAACCGCCCCTGACCGACCCTTGGGAGTTGATGATTCATGGATATCCGTAAAGTTAAGAAACTGATCGAATTGCTGGAAGAGTCCGGCATCGACGAGCTCGAGATCAAGGAAGGCGAAGAGTCCGTACGCATCAGCCGTCATAGCAAGACCCCGGCTCAGCAGTACTACGCGCCGGCTCCAATGCCTGCTCCGGCTGCCGCGCCTGTCGCTGCCGCCGCTCCGGCTGCCGCTGCCGCACCTGCTGCCGCCGCCGCACCAGCGCTGAACGGCACCGTTGCCCGTTCGCCAATGGTCGGTACGTTCTACCGCAAGTCTTCGCCAACCTCGCCGTCCTTCGTTGAAGTCGGCCAGACCGTGAAGAAAGGCGACACCCTGTGCATCGTTGAAGCCATGAAGATGATGAACCACATCGAAGCTGAAACCAGCGGTGTGATCGAATCCATCCTCGTCGAAGACGGCCAGCCGGTTGAGTACGACCAACCGCTGTTCACCATCGTTTGAACCGCGGAGAGCCTTTGATGACTGCGAAGTTGGAAAAAGTTCTGATCGCCAACCGCGGTGAGATCGCCCTGCGGATCCTGCGCGCCTGCAAAGAGATGGGCATCAAGACCGTCGCCGTTTACTCCAAGGCTGACAAGGAACTGATGCACCTGGGCCTGGCAGACGAATCCGTCTGCATTGGACCGGCATCGGCCGCCCACTCCTACCTGCACATTCCGGCAATCATTGCCGCAGCCGAAGTGACGGGCGCCACCGCCATTCACCCGGGCTACGGCTTCCTTGCGGAAAACGCCGACTTCGCCGAGCAGGTCGAGAATTCCGGCTTTGCGTTCATTGGCCCGAAAGCCGAAACCATTCGCCTGATGGGCGACAAGGTATCGGCCAAGCACGCCATGATCGCAGCTGGCGTACCGACCGTTCCGGGTTCTGACGGCCCGCTGCCGGAAGACGAAGAAACCGCTCTGCGTATTGGTCGCGAAGTGGGTTACCCGGTGATCATCAAGGCCGCTGGCGGCGGTGGTGGTCGCGGCATGCGCGTTGTGCACAAGGAAGAAGACCTGATTTCCTCGGCGAAACTGACCCGCTCCGAGGCAGGCGCGGCGTTCGGCAACCCGATGGTCTATCTGGAAAAATTCCTGACCAACCCACGCCACGTGGAAGTCCAGGTTCTTTCCGACGGCCAGGGCCAGGCTATCCATCTGGGCGACCGCGATTGCTCGCTGCAACGCCGTCACCAGAAGGTTCTTGAAGAAGCGCCGGCACCGGGCATCGACGAACAGGCCCGCCAGGAAGTTCTGGCTCGCTGCGTCAAGGCGTGCATCGACATCGGTTACCGTGGCGCGGGCACTTTCGAGTTCCTGTACGAAAACGGTCGTTTCTACTTCATCGAGATGAACACTCGTGTCCAGGTAGAGCACCCGGTTTCGGAAATGGTCACCGGCATCGACATCGTCAAGGAGATGCTGAGCATCGCCGCCGGCAACAAGCTGTCGTTCACCCAGGATGACGTGGTCATCCGCGGTCACGCGCTGGAATGCCGGATCAACGCCGAAGACCCGAAAACCTTCATGCCGAGCCCTGGCACGGTCAAGCACTTCCACGCTCCAGGCGGCAACGGCGTTCGCGTCGATTCGCACCTGTACAGTGGTTATGCCGTTCCGCCGAACTACGATTCGTTGATCGGCAAGCTGATCACCTACGGCGCAACCCGTGACGAAGCCATGGCGCGCATGCGCAATGCGCTGGACGAGATCGTGGTTGACGGGATCAAGACCAACATCCCGCTGCACCGCGACCTGACCCGCGATGAAGGCTTCTGCAAAGGGGGCGTGAACATTCACTACCTCGAGCACAAGCTGGCTGGCGAGAAGCACTAAGCTTTAGCTGGCACACGACAAAGCCGCCTTCGGGCGGCTTTGTTGTATCTGGGCATTTCATCAGATAGGTGGCCTTGCACAATCCCTGTGGGAGCGGGCTTGCCCGCGAAGACGTCGGCACATCCGACATCAATGCGACAGACAGTACGGATTCGCGAGCAAGCCCGCTCCCACAGGCACAGCGGACTCCCACAAAACCCCCGCTCTCGCGTAAACTTGCGTCCTTCTCGCAGCCCGCCAGGCTGCAATCAACATTTTTCAAAGGTGCCCGCCATGCCTTGGCTGCAAGTACGTCTCGCCATCAGCCCAGAACAAGCCGAAACCTATGAAGACGCTTTCCTTGAAGTGGGTGCCGTATCGGTGACCTTCATGGACGCCGAAGATCAACCGATCTTCGAGCCGGAACTCAACACCACGCCACTGTGGTCGCACACGCACCTGCTGGCCCTGTTCGAAGGTGGCACCGAGCCTGGCCCGGTACTGGCCCACCTGGAGCTGCTGACCGGCAGCCCGCTGCCTGAACACCACAGCGAAGTCATCGAAGACCAGGATTGGGAGCGCAGCTGGATGGACGGATTCCAGCCGATGCGTTTCGGCCAGCGCTTGTGGATCGTGCCGAGCTGGCACGCCGCACCGGAACCTGACGCAGTGAACCTGTTGCTTGATCCGGGCCTGGCGTTCGGCACCGGCACCCACCCGACCACCGCACTGTGCCTGGAATGGCTCGACGGACAGGACCTGAAGGACTGCAACGTGCTGGACTTCGGCTGCGGTTCGGGGATCCTGGCGATCGCCGCGCTGTTGCTGGGCGCCAGGGAAGCCGTGGGCACCGACATCGACGTGCAGGCGCTGGAAGCCTCCCGTGACAACGCCGGGCGCAACAACATCGCCGAACACCTGTTCCCGCTGTACCTGCCGCAAGACCTGCCACAAGTGCAGGCCGACGTGCTGGTGGCCAATATCCTCGCCGGCCCGCTGGTTTCCCTGGCGCCGCAGCTGTCCGGCCTGGTCAAGTCGGGCGGTCGCCTGGCGCTG
Organism: Pseudomonas sp. PDM28; assembly: GCF_019219115.1. NCBI lineage: Bacteria > Pseudomonadati > Pseudomonadota > Gammaproteobacteria > Pseudomonadales > Pseudomonadaceae > Pseudomonas > Pseudomonas sp. PDM28. The sequence goes on along the minus strand of NZ_JAHUWG010000004.1, from coordinate 574,180 downwards.
TCGGGCATCCTCGCCGAACAAGGCGACGAAGTCGCTGCTGCCTACGCCAAGGACTTCGATCTGGATCCGATCGCCAATCGCGATGGCTGGGTGCGCATCACTGGCCGTCGGCGCTAGAATGGCCGCCTGCATAATCCGGAACGCCGCATGACCGATAGCTTCGTCACTCAGTGCCCGCATTGCCAAACCAGCTTCCGCGTCAGCCATGCCCAATTGAGCGTGGCTCGCGGCGTGGTTCGCTGCGGCTCCTGCCTGCAGGTGTTCAATGCCGCCAGGCAGTTGCTTGAGCAAGCCGGCAAGGAACCACCGGTAGGCGCGCCGTTACCGCCCGTGCAGCCTGCCGAACCGCTCGAGCCATCGGCACCGCGCGCCATCAGCCAAAAGCAATGGAGCGCGACCGAACTGGACCTGGACAGTCTCGACCTTGACGAAGAACTCGCCCGGCTCGAACAACGGGAAATCCAGCCGGCCACCGAGCTCGGCCGCCATCGCGATGACTCGCTGAGCGCCCGCCGCGACAGCACCGGGCAGGATGACGAGGAGCCGTGGTCCGACAGCCTGTTCAGTGAGTCGGCGGCCGATCGTGCGCAAGTCGACGAACCGTTCGACCACCTTGAAACACCTGAGCCGACGATCGAATCGGGCAAAGCCTCGCGCACCGAACCTTCGCTGTCCCTGGAACCGGTCGATCTCGACGACGAACTGCAGCCACCCCAATTGCGCTTGCACGACCCACTCGATGCGCCGCTGCACCACGAACGCCTATCGGCCGCCGACAAGAACGAAATCGACGACAACCTGCCCTCGATCGAACCGCTGCGCAAGCGCCGCGAACGCAGCGAGACGGGCCCGCGTGCCGAAGTACTGCAAGACCTGACCGACGACCCGCTGCAACTGGACTGGCAAAAACGCCGCTCGCCCTGGGGCCGACGGCTGTTGTGGTTGCTGCTGGTGCTGATCGCCGCGGGCGCGCTCGCCGGCCAGTACATTGCCTATCATTTCGACGAACTGGCGCGGCAGGATCAATATCGCCCGTGGTTCCAGCAACTGTGCCCGCAAATCGGCTGCACTGTGCCCTCCAAGGTCGACATTGCAAAAATCAAAAGCAGCAACCTGGTGGTGCGCAGCCATCCCGAATTCAATGGCGCGCTGGTAGTTGATGCGATCATCTATAACCGCGCTCCCTTTTCCCAGCCCTTCCCGCTGCTGGAATTGCGCTTCGCCGACCTCAATGGCCATCTGATCGCCAGTCGCCGTTTCAAACCCGGCGAGTACCTCAATGGCGATCTCGAAGGCATGGCGGAAATGCCTCCGCAGACGCCGATCCACATCGCCCTGGACATTCTCGACCCCGGCGCCAAGGCCGTGAACTACAGTCTGAGCTTTCACTCTCCGGAGTGAAGCGTGTCATAGCTCCCCGATGACGTCGGCTTTCTGACTCCCCCTGGCCAACCAAACCACGGGGAATAACAGAATAACTGTTCAGATTTTGTTCAATTCAGCCTTTATCCAGTCATCGAGAGCGGGTATCATGCCAACCCTTTTTCGAACTCTCATGATCCGGCCCCACAACAGGGAAGTCCTATGTCGGCGGTACGCATCGGCCCATACACATTACATAACAGCTTGATTCTCGCCCCCATGGCGGGTGTCACCGACCAGCCCTTTCGTCAGCTGTGCAAGCGCTTGGGTGCGGGACTGGTCGTCTCGGAAATGGTCACCAGCGACATGAGTTTGTGGAACACCCGCAAATCGCGCATGCGCATGATCCACACAGGCGATCCCGAGCCACGCTCGGTACAGATCGCCGGTGGGGACGCGCAGATGCTGGCGGACGCTGCCCGTGCCAACGTTGAAATGGGCGCGCAGATTATTGATATCAACATGGGCTGCCCGGCCAAGAAAGTCTGCAACAAGGCTGCCGGTTCCGCACTGTTGAAGGATGAAGCCCTGGTAACCGAGATCCTGCAGGCCGTCGTGGCTGCGGTCGATGTGCCGGTCACCCTGAAGATCCGGACCGGCTGGGACCGGGACAACAAGAACGGCCTGACGGTGGCGAAGATCGCCGAGCAGGCAGGCATTACGGCGCTGGCAGTGCATGGCCGCACCCGTGCCGACCTGTATACCGGTGAGGCCGAGTACGACACCATTGCCGCGATCAAGCAGGCGGTGTCGATTCCGGTCTTCGCCAACGGCGATATCGATTCGCCGGAAAAAGCCCGGTACGTGCTCGACGCGACCGGTGCCGATGGTTTGTTGATTGGCCGGGCTGCCCAGGGGCGGCCATGGATTTTTCGCGAGATCGACCATTTCCTGCGTACCGGCGAGAAACTCCCGGCGCTGGAACTGATTGAGGTGGAACGCATCCTGCTAGAGCATCTGGCTGCCCTGCACGCCTTTTATGGCGATGTCATGGGTGTACGCATTGCTCGAAAGCATGTGGGCTGGTATCTCGCAACCCTGCCGGGCGCCAGGGAGTTTCGCGCCCACTTCAATCGTTTGGATGGTACGGATACACAATGCGCCAACGTTCGGGCGTTTTTCGCCGAGCGTTACAAGAGCCTGACAGGGGACGGAGAGTGGGTGGCCGCATGACGATGATGACCGAGACTTTAGTGAGTGGAACAACACCCGTGAGCGACAACGTGAATTTGAAACAGCACCTCAATACACCGAGCGAAGAGGGCCAGACCCTTCGCGGGAGTGTCGAGAAGGCGCTGCACAATTATTTCGCCCACCTTGAGGGCGCTGCCGTCACTGATGTGTACAACCTGGTGCTCTCCGAAGTCGAGGCTCCCCTGCTCGAGTGCGTGATGAACTACGTCAAGGGCAACCAGACCAAGGCCAGCGAGATGCTCGGACTGAACCGGGGCACGCTGCGCAAGAAACTCAAGCAGTACGATTTGCTGTAAGCATTCAATCAAACCAGAAAGGCGCCCGCGTAAAACCGGTCGCCTTTTTTGCTGACTTCCTTTGCTTTTGATGGAAATTGAGATGACCGACCAGACTACCCGCCTGCCGATCCGCCGCGCCTTGATCAGCGTTTCCGACAAGACCGGGATCCTCGAATTCGCCAAGGAGCTTGAAGCCCTGGGCGTCGAGATCCTCTCCACCGGCGGGACGTTCAAGCTGCTGCAGGACAACGGCGTTGCCGCAGTGGAAGTCGCGGATTACACGGGTTTCGCCGAAATGATGGACGGCCGGGTGAAAACCCTGCACCCGAAAATCCACGGCGGGATCCTCGGTCGTCGCGGCATCGACGACGCGATCATGAACGAACACGGCATCAAGCCGATCGACCTGGTCGCGGTCAACCTGTACCCGTTCGAAGCCACCATCAACAAGCCAGGCTGCGACCTGCCGACCGCCATCGAGAACATCGACATCGGCGGCCCGACCATGGTTCGTTCGGCCGCGAAAAACCATAAAGACGTAGCGATCGTGGTCAATGCCAGCGATTACGCCAGCGTCCTGGAAAACCTCAAGGCCGGCGGCCTGACCTACGCTCAGCGCTTCGACCTGATGCTCAAGGCATTCGAACACACCGCCGCCTACGATGGCATGATCGCCAACTACATGGGCACCGTGAACCAGGCGGCCGACACCCTGAGCACAGAAGGCCGCAGCGAATTCCCGCGCACCTTCAACAGCCAGTTCATCAAGGCCCAGGAAATGCGCTACGGCGAGAACCCGCACCAGAGCGCGGCGTTCTACGTGGAAGCCAAGCCTGCCGAAGTCGGCATCGCCACCGCAACCCAGTTGCAAGGCAAGGAACTGTCGTACAACAACGTGGCCGATACCGACGCCGCACTGGAATGCGTGAAGAGCTTCGTCAAGCCGGCTTGCGTGATCGTCAAACACGCCAACCCGTGCGGCGTGGCTGTCAGCCCTGACGCCGAAGGCGGCATCCGCAAGGCCTACGACCTGGCCTATGCCACCGACACCGAATCCGCCTTCGGCGGGATCATCGCCTTCAACCGCGAACTGGACGCCGAGACCGCCAAGGCCATCGTCGAGCGCCAGTTCGTCGAAGTGATCATTGCCCCGAGCGTCAGCGAAGAAGCCCGCGCCATTGTCGCCGCCAAAGCCAACGTACGCCTGCTGGCCTGCGGCGAGTGGTCGGCTGACCGCGCCGCTGCCTGGGACTACAAACGCGTCAACGGTGGCCTGCTGGTGCAGAGCCGCGACATCGGCATGATCGGCGCCGACGACCTGAAAGTGGTGACCAAGCGCGCACCGACCGAACAGGAAATCAACGACCTGATCTTCGCCTGGAAAGTCGCCAAGTACGTGAAATCCAACGCCATCGTCTACGCCAAGAATCGCCAGACCATCGGTGTCGGCGCCGGCCAGATGAGCCGCGTGAACTCCGCGCGCATCGCTGCCATCAAGGCAGAACATGCCGGCTTGCAGGTGCAGGGTGCGGTCATGGCCTCGGACGCGTTCTTCCCGTTCCGCGACGGCATCGACAACGCAGCCAAGGTCGGCATCACTGCGGTGATCCAGCCTGGCGGCTCGATGCGTGACAACGAAGTGATTGCAGCCGCTGACGAAGCCGGCATCGCCATGGTCTTCACCGGCATGCGCCACTTCCGTCACTGATACGACGATCAACTGTGGGAGCGGGCTTGCTCGCGAAGACGGCGGCACATTCAATATTGATGTGACTGAAGCACCGCTTTCGCGAGCAAGCCCGCTCCCACATAAGAGCATCCCAGCGGTGCTATCAAGAATTAGCGTCATCCGAGGTTTTTGAAATGAATGTTTTGATCATTGGCAGCGGTGGCCGTGAACACGCCCTGGCCTGGAAAGTGGCTCAGGATCCGCGCGTGCAGAAAGTGTTCGTGGCGCCGGGCAACGCCGGTACCGCCATCGAAGCCAAGTGCGAGAACGTCGCCATCGACGTGCTGGCGCTTGAGCAACTGGCGGATTTTGCCGAGAAAAACGTTTCCTTGACCATCGTCGGTCCTGAAGTGCCGCTGGTTGCCGGTGTTGTGGACCTGTTCCGCAGCCGCGGCCTCGACTGCTTCGGCCCGACCGCTGGCGCTGCGCAGCTGGAAGGTTCGAAAGCCTTCACCAAGGACTTCCTGGCTCGCCACAAGATCCCGACTGCCGACTACCAGAACTTCACCGAAATCGAGCCGGCCCTCGCCTACCTGCGTGAAAAAGGCGCTCCGATCGTGATCAAGGCCGACGGCCTGGCCGCCGGTAAAGGCGTGATCGTCGCCATGACCCTGGCCGAAGCCGAAGACGCCGTGCGCGACATGCTGGCGGGCAATGCCTTTGGCGATGCGGGCTCGCGCGTGGTCATCGAAGAGTTCCTGGACGGCGAAGAAGCCAGCTTCATCGTCATGGTCGACGGCAAGAACGTACTGCCGATGGCCACCAGCCAGGACCACAAACGCGTCGGTGACGGCGACACCGGTCCGAACACCGGCGGCATGGGTGCTTACTCCCCGGCGCCAGTGGTCACCGCCGACGTGCACAAGCGCGTCATGGACCTGGTGATCTGGCCGACCGTGCGCGGCATGGCCGAGGAAGGCAACGTCTACACTGGCTTCCTGTACGCCGGCCTAATGATCGACAAGGCTGGTAACCCAAAAGTCATCGAATTCAACTGCCGTTTCGGCGACCCTGAAACCCAGCCGGTGATGCTGCGCCTGCAGTCGAGCCTGGTGTTGCTGGTCGAAGCCGCCCTGGCCCAGGCGCTGGATAAAGTGGAAGCGCAATGGGATCCACGTCCGAGCGTCGGCATCGTTCTGGCCGCTGGCGGCTATCCTGGTGACTACGCCAAGGGCACAGCCATCAAGGGGCTGGATGCAGCTGCCGCACTGGAAGGCAAGGTTTTCCACGCAGGTACCGCGCTCAAGGACGGTCAGGTAGTCACCGCCGGTGGTCGTGTGTTGTGCGCCACAGCCATGGGTGCCAGCGTCGACGCTGCACAGCAGCAGGCCTACAAGCTGGCGGCAACGATTGACTGGGAAGGCTGTTTCTATCGCAAGGACATTGGCTACCGCGCCATTGCCCGCGAGCGTGGCGAAAGCCAGGAATAAGGTAGACACCGCACCAGGCAATGAACACGGTTCATTGCCTGGCTATTCCGGCGCCGCGCATCGTTATATTCTGGCATCAACCTAACGAAGGGATTTCGCCGTGCGCTGGCTCAGGATTGCCATAAGCTTAACCGTCACATTGCTGACCCTGCTCTGCATGCTACCGGCCCAGGCCGCGCAAGGCAGTGGCTGGGCGGTATTGCTCGACGAACAGGGCGACCTGCAACTGAGCGACATCCGTTCCGCACGCTACACCAATCAATTCAGCCCCATCGAACTCGACCGCATTACCGCGGCTGAACCCGATGGCGCGCTATGGTTGCGATTCAAGCTTGCACCGGGCAAGCACGAACAGGTGCTGCGATTGTTCGCGCCTGACCTGCGCCAGTTCAACATGTACGTACTGGACGGCGACAAGCTGATCGACCAATCCAGCACAGGCAACGAACAACCCCAATCCGAGCGTCCATTGCCCAGCAGCGACTTCATGCTGCCCCTGCCGCAAAGCGACAGCCCTCTGGACATCTACCTGCGACTGGCCTCCGATCACCAGTTACGCCCCTACATCACTCTGCAATCGGCGGTCATCGCGGCTGCCAACCAGAACCAGACGCTGATCTATGGCCTGCTGTTCGGTTGCATCGCCATGCTGATCCTGCACAACCTCATCCGCTACGCCTACACCCGCTCGCACAGCGCCCTCTGGCTGGCAGCGTGCGAAGGGCTGTTGATGCTCAGCCTGCTGCTGTTGCTGAACCTCGCTGGCCCCTGGCTACCGGACTGGCACGCACTGCAAACACCGGGGGCTTACCTGGCATTGCTGCTGACGGCGCCCTGCGGCCTGATGCTTGCCTATCGCTTCTTCTCCCCGCTCGGGCCGCACCCGCTGAACCGGTTGCTGCTCGGCGAGGTCCTGCTGATCACCGCCTGCGGCCTGATGCTGCTGTTCGTCAATACCTTGCCGCTGAACTTCATTACCTACGGCCTGGTAGCCCTGGCTGGTCTGACCATGCTGTTCATCAGCGCCTATCACTGGCAAAAAGGCTATCGCCCGGCTCGTCTCTTCGTGGCGGCCATGGTGGTGTTCAACCTCGGCACCCTCGTCATCCTGCCTGCGCTGTTGGGGCTGACCCTGGTCGAACCCCATGGCCTGATCACCACCTTGCTGGTGTTCATCTGCATCAGCGGCCTGCTGATGAGCATCGCGTTGAGCGAGCGCCAGCGCCGCATCACCGAAGACCGCTTCAGCATCAGCCGCGACCTGGCGGCCAGCAATGCCGAGATCAATGCCAAGGCCGAGTTCCTGGCGAAGATCAGCCATGAAATCCGCACCCCGATGAACGGCGTTCTCGGCATGACCGAGCTGCTGTTGGGCACACCGCTGTCGGTCAAGCAACGCGACTATGTGCAGACGATCCACAGCGCCGGCAACGAGTTGCTGACACTGATCAACGAAATCCTCGACATTTCCAAACTCGAGTCCGGACAGATCGAACTGGACGATGTGCAGTTCGACCTCAACGCGCTGATCGAAGACTGCCTGAGTATCTTCCGCGCCAAGGCCGAGCAGCAAAACGTCGAGTTGATCAGCTTCATCCAGCCGCAAGTGCCACGGGTGATCAGCGGTGACCCGACACGCCTGCGCCAGACCCTGTTGAGCCTGCTCGAAAACGCCCTGAAAAAAACCGATGAAGGCGAAATCCTGATCGTCGTGGCGCTCGACGAACGCAACGCCAAACCGCGCCTGCGTATCGCCGTGCAGGACAGCGGCGAGCCGATGGACGCCGAAGAACGCGACGCCCTGATGCATGCCGAACTGCACAGCCGGCATTTTCTGTCGGCCACCCACCTGGGCGGCAACCTGGGCCTGGTGATTGCCCGGCAACTGATACGCTTGATGCATGGGGAATTCGGCATCAAGAGTGGCAGCAACCAGGGCAGCACCCTGTGGCTGACCCTGCCGCTGGATCCGGATCGCCTCGAACACCCGACCTCCGACCTCGACGGCCCGCTGCAAGGTGCGCGGGTATTGGTGGTGGACGACAACGACACCTGTCGCAAGGTGCTGGTGCAGCAATGCAGCGCCTGGGGCCTGAACGTCAGCGCCGCGCCTTCCGGCAAGGAAGCGCTGGCACTGCTGCGCACCAAGGCGCATTTGCGCGATTACTTCGATGTGGTCCTGCTGGACCAGAACATGCCCGGCATGACCGGCATGCAACTGGCGGCCAAGATCAAGGAAGACCCGAGCCTGAACCATGACATCCTGCTGATCATGCTCACCGGCATCAGCAATGCGCCGAGCAAGATCATTGCGCGCAACTCCGGGATCAAGCGCATCCTCGCCAAACCGGTGGCCGGCTACACCCTCAAGACCACCCTGGCCGACGAACTGACCCAACGCAACAAAGGCCTGGTCATCACGCAATCACTGCCAAGCGGCCCGCCCCCGCCGATCAAGGTCCCCAGCGATTTCCGCATTCTGGTGGCCGAAGACAACAGCATTTCGACCAAGGTGATCCGCGGCATGCTGAGCAAACTCAACCTGCAACCGGATACCGCCTGCAACGGCGAAGAAGCCTTGCAGGCGATGAAGGCCCAGCGTTACGACCTGGTGCTGATGGACTGCGAAATGCCGATCCTCGACGGCTTCTCGGCTACCCAGCAATTGCGTGCCTGGGAAGTCGGCAACCAGCGGGTCCGAACCCCCGTGGTGGCATTGACCGCCCACATCCTGGCCGAACACAAAGAGCGTGCGCGCCAGGCCGGAATGGACGGACACATGGCCAAACCGGTCGAACTGTCACAACTGCGTGAATTGATCGAACACTGGGTCGCCCAGCGTGACCAGCAGAATCGCGCAACGACCCAAACGTCCTGAGCCGACAGACTGCGCAACCCCTGATAGACTCCCCCTCGACTTCCCTCGCCAGTGAGCCCGGCCCCATGCTCCATGTGTTGTTCAGCGTTTACCTGAAGATGCTGGTGCTCTACAGCCCATTCTTCGTGTTGTCCTGCTTCATCAGCCTGACCCGTGGTTATTCGCGCAAGGAACAGCGACGGCTGGCCTGGAAAGTGGCGGTCGCCACACTGGTCTCCAGTGTGCTGCTGTACTTGTTCGGCCGAGTGATTTTCAGTGTTTTCGGCATTACCGTGGACGCATTCCGCATCGGTGCCGGTAGCGTCCTGTTCATCTCGGCGTTGGGGATGGCACAAGGCAAATCGGCGGTACAGACCGACAACGTGCAGCAGGATGTGACCATCGTCCCGTTGACCATTCCACTGACCGTCGGCCCCGGTACCATCGGTGCGTTACTGGTGATGGGCGTGAGTCAGCCGCACTGGGACGACAAACTCACCGCCATTGTCGGCATTGCCATGGCCAGCTTTACCGTGGGCGTGGTGCTGTTTTTGTCCGGTCGAATCGAGCGCATTCTCGGTGATCAGGGATTACAGATCGTCAGCCGTTTGATGGGGCTGTTCGTATGCGCACTGGCGGCGCAGATCATCTTCACCGGGGTGAGAGGCTACCTGGTGCCTTGAAGCGGCTGCTTGTCCGACCCCGAAAACAAGGCCCTGTGCATCAATCACAGAGCCTTGTCTTTTATTGCGTGCACAGCCTTTGAGTCAGGACTGGAGTTTGCGCACGAAGACCTTGTTTGAATAAGCTTCGATTTTTTCGTGGACCCGTTTACGGTAGTTTTCAAACGCCCGTCGATCGAACACAAACACCCCGCCACCGGGAATGATCGCCAGCTCTCGATCGAACTCGCTCCACAGGAAAAAGTCACTTTCAATCACGGTCGCGCTGTAGCGCAAGCCCAGCAGACAGACGACCACTTCACCCGAGGCGAGCCGCTCGCAAGGTGCGCACTTGAGGATACCCGAACCGCCATTGGCAACATTGCCGCGAAAGAAGTCCCAGGCAAACTCATCCAGCCGCAATGCCTGATAGGTGTCCTCGAGAAGCTGGCTCAAACGCTCCACACCCAGGTCGCCAATCACGCTGTAACTGGCACCGAGCAATTGTCGGACACTCGTGACCCGGATCGGATCGGCTGGAACGATGGTCTTGAGCCTGTATCCCGCCTTGATCAATCGCCCTTGAAAATAATCGAACCAGGCCTTCCTCGACACCTGGCCAGGGTATTTCTCATTGGCCGCCAGTTCCGCGTACAACAGGCAATCCTGTATATCCTCCTGATCTTGCGAACTTACCTGCTGGGTAAAGGACAACAGGCAACCACCCACGACGACAGCATTAACAGACGCCGGCATATTCACCCCATACAGTCAGTGCTTTAATCGGTTAAATTGATCAAAGCCTGTCCGACTTATTGACCTGCCAATTGTTTGAAAAGACCATCGGCAAATTCGTCGTTATAGGCATATACCATGCTCTTCTTCCGCTCGAATGCACGTCGATTAAACTTGCGCACGCCGGCGCCCTGGAAAACCTGCAAACCTTGAGTTTTGTAAGTCACGAATAAAAAGTTGCCGTTGTATTCCTTGTCCACCAAGTCCAAGCCCCCCATCAACATGGACATGCCACCGCCTGGCGTCGTAATGCAAGGCACAGCCTTGAAGCTGATGACGTCGTTTTTCTTGCTGCCAGCATCGACAATCTTCAATGCATCCTTATCGCCTTTGAGCGTGCTGAAACCCGACGCCACCAGGTTCAGGACGCTGCTTGCCCCACCGGAAACAACGGTCTCAAGCACTTGCAAAATGGCTTCATTCATCGTGATGGTGAGCTTTTTGCTGACGTATTTCTTGTAGGTGAAGCTTTCCGTCACCCAGCCCACCGCCAACAATGCCTCGTTGTACTTCTTGTAGCGGTCTTCGTTGCTGGTTTCGTTGGGCAGGCGCCGGACCACCGCTTCGGCAAACTGCTGGCAGTCCAGTGCATCCTGCCTGTCCTCCTCCGAAAGCGCCTGGTCGAACACCACCAGCGAGGGGCCTACTACCGAAGCCCCTAAACCTTTCGCTGACGAGTCACTCGATACGGCGCCCAGGGTCGAGGTGGAACGCTTGGTTCGCGCCCGTGGCACGACGTTTTCAAGTTCTGCCGCAATACCTTCGAAATACTTATCCTGCAAGGCATCATCAAATGCGACCTGAGCCACTGAATAATCTTTTATATCGACCATTTAAATCTCCATTTAATCAATAAGCCGCTTCATGCGACCCGCTGAAAACTAAAGCGAAGAATTGAGTCGGTCAAAGTAAAAACACTCAGGACTTATTTCAGGAGTTACTAGATAACCAAAAGGCCCGCGACAACTTTCGTCAATCGCAGGCCCTATCGTTAGTTATTGCCTTGAACATCAGCGACTTTGAACAAAGCCGCTTTCACTCAGGTGGTTGGCTTGCTTGGGTACCAGCGCGGCGTGTACACCCAATCACCGCCGCCGACCCGCGGAAAAACACAGGTCAGGGATGAGCCGATCAAAACCATCGTGCGCATATCGACCTGGTCGGGGGTCAATTGGCCGAGAGTCGTGACGCGCAAGGTCTGACCCGGCCGGCCAATGTCCCGCCCCAACACGACAGGGGTTTGCGGCATACGGTGCCGGGCGACGATTTCAAGCGCCTGGCCCAGTTGCCATGGCCGCGAACGGGAAATCGGGTTGTAGAACGCCAGCGCCAGATCGGCTTGAGCGGCCAGGTCCAGGCGTTTTTCGATGATTGCCCAAGGCTTGAGGTTATCGGACAGCGACAGCACGCAGAAATCATGACCCAGCGGTGCGCCGGCCTGGGCGGCCGTCGCCAGCGAGGCGGAAACCCCCGGCAGAATCTCGAGATCAACGTTATGCCAATGGACGTCAGTGGATTCATGCAGCGCTTCCAGCACCGCCGCAGCCATGGCAAAAACCCCCGGATCCCCCGAAGAAACCACCACCACCGAACGCCCCTGGGCTGCCAGTTCGAAGGCGTGACGGGCGCGTTGCATCTCTTCGCGGTTGTCGGTGCAATGCAGCACCTGATCGGCACGAAACGGCCCGGCCATGCGCACGTAGGTTTCGTAACCCAGCACGTCGGTTGCGCGGGCCAGTTCCGCCTTCACGGCCGGCACCATCAATTCGGCGGCGCCCGGCCCGAGGCCGATCACTGCCAGTCGTCCACGCGGGCGGCCGATCTGCAACGGGTCCAATGGCTGCTCTGCCACCGCAATGGCAACAGTGTCGTTACCCAGCATGGAAACGGGCTGGGCTATGGCAGTACTCAGACGTTCGCCAAGCACCTTCTCAGCGCTGGCAAAACGCAGCGGCACGCCCAATTCAAGCGCCGTTTCGCGCAACCCCGGGCAGGCCATTTCGGTGTCGGGAGCCAACAGGCAGGCCAGCGACTGCACAGCGATTTTTGCCTGATGCAATGCCTCGCGCACCGCCCTCGCGACGTTTACCAGACCAGCATCCACAGCGACCACCACGTTGCGTGGGTAGATTAACAATTCGTTAGCCGCGGGTGTCCGTTCGGCATGACTGACATGCACCGCCAAGCGGGCCTGCGCATCTTCGGGCAACTGCGCCTGCGCCAGCCACGGGGCCTCACCTTCGATGCGCACCGTTTCACCGGCGAGCAAATCGGAAACGAAACGCTTGCCCAGTTCCAGATCGCCAAGGGCATAACCGCTGGGCGGGTTGAGCAGGCAAGTGCCAAAACGCAACTCGCCGCTGGTGGTGATCGCCGCAGCGACTTCAAGCGCGGCGGCAATCTCCCGCGCCATCACATTCACCCCGCCGAGACCACCCAGCAGTGGAACCACGGCGCTGCCGTCTTCGGCCACCGCCAATACCGGTGGCTCGGCGCCCTTTTCCAGCAACAAGGGCGCCAGCGTGCGGATCACAATCCCGGCGGCGCACAGGGCAATCACTGGTGTGCCCTGTTGATAGAGCTCGCGCAGGGTCGCACCGAATTCGTGATAGACCCGATCCGCGCCTTCGACCCGTTCAGCCAGGCCGTGGATCAGCGCATCGGGATAAAGTTGTTGAATCCTGTGTGCGGTCGCGAGGCTGCCATTGCCGAGAATGACAATCGCCGGAACTGGACGGGTCATCAGCCTTGCCACCTTTCACCGGGAACGATGATCAACGAGAAGTACGGCGAAGACATCGGCTCGACCTGATCCAGCGGCACGATCTTCTGATTGGCCATGGTTGCGCGTTCGACGTACAGCGCACGCTCGGCCAGGCCGAGCTCTTCCAGCACCTGGCGTACCTTGGGAAAGTTGCGTCCCAGTTTCATGATCACCGCCGCATCGGCATCGGCCAGGCGACGCTTGAGTTCGTCGTGCGGCAGCACACCGGACAACACCGACAGACTCTGATTGCGATACACCAGCGGCGCACCGAGCACCGAGGCACCACCGAGCATCGAGCACACGCCAGGCACGACTTCAGCCTGATAACGCTGGGCAAGCCGGTCGTGCAGGTACATGTAGGAGCCGTAGAAGAACGGGTCGCCCTCGCAGATCACCGCCACATCGCGGCCTGCGTCGAGATGCGCGGCCAGTTCTGCGGCGGCGTCATCGTAGAAGTCGCTGATCACTTGCTCGTAGGACAACGGCGCCGGCAAGGCTTCGGTGGTCACCGGGTACACCAGTGGCAACAAATTCTGTGCGTCCTGCAGGTGGGCTTCGATGATACCGAAAGCGTTGCCCTTCTTGCCCTTGGCGACGAAGTACGCCACTACAGGCGACTCGCGCAGCAGCCGCAGCGCCTTGACGGTAATCAGTTCCGGATCACCGGGACCGACACCAAGGCCGATCAAACGTCCAGTTTGCTGCATCATTCGATCTCCGTGGCGAGGGCATTGACGGCGGCGGCAGCCATGGCGCTACCGCCCAGGCGACCCTGCATGATGACAAACGGCACGCCGCGGCTGTCAGCCGCCAGCGCTGCCTTGGATTCGGCGGCGCCGACGAAACCCACAGGGAACCCGAGGATCAGCGCCGGTTTCGGTGCACCGGCGTCGAGCATCTCCAGCAAATAGAACAGCGCCGTCGGGGCGTTGCCGATGACCACCACGCTACCTTCCAGATGGGGACGCCACAGTTCCAGCGCAGCGGCTGAGCGGGTGTTGCCCAACTCACGGGCCAGTTCCGGAACGCTTTCGTCGCGCAAGGTGCAGATCACCGGATTGTTCGCCGGCAAACGCGCGCGGGTCACACCTTCGGAGACCATTCGCGCATCGCACAAAATCGGCGCGCCGGCCGCCAGCGCATCACGCCCGGCCTTGCCCGCCCCTTCGGAAAACTGCAAACCGTCGATGGCCTCGACCATGCCGCAGGCGTGGATCACACGGACTGCGAGTTTCTCCAGATCGGCCGGAATTCGGTCGAGGTTGGCCTCGGCGCGAATGATCGCGAAGGAGTTGCGATAGATCTCCTGACCGTCGCGGATGTAATCAAGCATCAAGGGGGCTCCGTGAGCGGGCGTCGAGCAAGGCCGCGACCGCTTCAATAGTAAGGTTGCGTGCGTGCAGCGCGCCGAAACCCGGCTGCGCTGCATCGCGAAAATAGAGATCGTAGTGACCGGGGGAGAGGGCCAGCAAGGTGACGGGCGCCGTATGCGCCGCGGCACAGGAACGCGCGCACCCGCTCAAATGCACGCTCGGCGTTTGCCTGTGACGTTGCAGCAATGTAGCCAATTGCAGGGCATCGCCCTTGGTCTCGGCCAGGCCTTTGGCGCAACCGTTTGAGCCGGTGCAGGCGATCAGCCGGGACAATGGCTGATCGGCTTCGCACTGCAGACCCAGACACTGCAGTCGCCGAATGACCTCAGCGGCATTTTCCGCACGGACATTGGGCACCAGCAGACTTTGCCAGGGTGTGAAACGCAGGCTCGAATCACCGAGCTCGCAGGCCACTTGCGCCACGCCCCGCAGCATCGTCGGATCGAGCCGCCCCAGTGGCGGGACAGCCCCTACATAGACAACGCCGGACTCGGCCTGGGGATGGACGCCGATGTGCAAATCGCTGCCAGTCGAAACCCGCTGCCAACCGACAACCGCTTGCATCGGTAATCGCTCAGCCAGCCGAAGCAAAACACCCTCGGCCGAATGCTCGGCCAGCAAATGACGCATCCGCGTCTGCTCGGGGCGCGCCAGTTCAAGGAACAACTCAAGGACCGCGACCACCAGCGCATGCCCGTCAGCGAGTGCAACCGAACCGGCGGGGCTGTCCGTCGGGCATCCCGCCAAACCGAACGCCAACCGTTGCTCGCCGCCCTGGTCAAACGCCGAAAGCCACAGGTCATGGGGATGTTCGAGCATCGCAAGGTCTTCACCGCCATCAAGCTGCAGGGCGAACTTGGCACTGAGGTCGTGAAAAACTTCGTGGCTCTGCAATGTGGCAAGGATCTGCCCGGCCAGCGGCCGAGTGTCGAACAGCATGCGCCGGTCGATCCCGGCGCCGGGGCTGAGCATCAGGTTGCGCACATCGTCGCCAGCCGCCGTTCGCGGTCCCAGACCGGCAGCCAGCAGGCTGTCGATCAACGCCGATTGCTCATTGCCAATTCCGCGGATCTGCAGGTTGGCCCGGTTGGTCGCCTCGATCGCTCCGCTGGCGTAACGCTCGGCTGCAGACGCCACGGCCTCGGCCTGGACGCTGTTGATCGAACCACCGTTCAACTTGATCCGACAGATGCCGCCATCCAGCGCCGGCACAATACGCAGCAACCCCGGGCAAGCCGAGGGGCGTAAGGCAGCGGACAGCGGACGTTCGTTCAAGGCGGACCCGTTCAGGTGGCGAGGCGATTCACGGCGAAAGTGCGCGGTATTATGCCTGCTTTACTTCGCCGCATGAAAAGACTCCGGTCGGGAAGAGAAGGCAGTCAGCTCAAGGAACCCGCGCTATCATGCCGCCCAACAACGTTGAACGCGTGATTGAGGAACGGCATGACACCCTGGCTGACGGTAGTAGGCATCGGCGAAGACGGTTTCAAGGGCCTGGGCAAGAACGCCCGGCATGCGCTGTTGCGCGCCGCGAAAATCTTCGGCGGCCAGCGGCATCTGGATTTGCTCCCGCCGTGCATACGCGGCGAGCGCCAGCCGTGGCCGAGCCCCTTCTGCCTTGAGTCGCTGCTGTCGCACCGTGGCGAGCCCGTTTGTGTCCTGGCCAGTGGCGATCCGATGTTCTTCGGCGTCGGCGCCAGCCTGGCCCGGCAACTCCCCGCCGCCGAAATGCAGACACTTCCCGCGCCCTCCTCCTGCTCGCTCGCCGCAGCGCGAATGGGTTGGCCCTTGCAAGACGTGGTTACCCTTTCGGTGGTGGCCCGGCCGGTCGCCGCACTCAACGCCCAGCTGTCCAGCGGTGTGCGCTTGCTGGTATTGAGCAACGACGGCCGCAGCCCCGCCGCCATCGCTGCACTGTTGCGCGAACGAGGCTTTGGTCCCAGTCGACTCACCGTGCTGGAACACCTGGGCGGCGAAGCCGAGCGGCGTATCGACGGTATCGCCAGCGACTGGAACGATTCGCCGAGTGCCGACCTGAACCTGGTCGCCATCGAGTGCATCGCCGAGCCGAACACGTTGCGGCTGTCCCGACTGGCCGGGCTGCCGGACTCCGCCTTCAAGCACGACGGCCAACTGACCAAACGCGATGTGCGCGCCATCACCCTCGCACGTCTGGCCCCGATTCCCGGCGAACTGTTGTGGGATGTCGGTGCCGGCAGTGGCTCGATCGGCATCGAATGGATGCGCACCCACCCCGGTTGTCGCGCACTGGCCATCGAGGCGGATGACGGCCGCCAGGCGCTGATCGAGCACAACCGCGATGCCCTCGGCGTTCCCGGCCTGCAACTGGTTCGTGGCCGTGCGCCGCAGGCCTTGGCCGGCCTGGAGCGACCCGACGCGATTTTCATCGGCGGCGGTGTTACCCGTGAAGGCGTGCTGGATACCTGCTGGGCCGAACTCAAGCCCGGTGGCCGGCTGATTGCCAACGCGGTCACCCTGCAAAGTGAAATGACCCTGATGGCCTGGCGCGAGCAACACGGCGGAGAGTTGACGCGGATTCATATCGCGCAGGCTCAACCGCTGGGCGACTTCGACACCTGGCGCCAAGCCCTGCCGATTACCTTGCTGGACGTGACGAAGCCCTTCGATGCGTGACGAAACCGCCGAACAACCCGCACCGCTGCGCAGTGGCCTGACCACCGGCAGTTGCGCCACCGCTACCAGCCTCGCTGCCGCACGCTTGCTATTGGCCGGTGTAACGGCCGATGCGGTGGACATCGTGCTGCCCAAAGGCAAGCACGTGCAGATGCGCCTGGAGTTCTGCCGCCTCACCGAGGACGGCGCCGAAGCGGGAACCCTCAAGGACGCCGGAGACGATCCCGACGTGACCCATGGCGCCCTGCTCTACTCGCAGGTGCGCCTGAGCGCCGAGCCGGGGATTCGCTTCCATGCCGGTCGCGGCGTCGGCACCGTGACCCGGCCCGGGCTGGTGCTGGGTGTCGGCGAACCGGCGATCAACCCGGTGCCACGCAAAATGATCGGCGACCACCTGGCCGGGCTGGCCGACGAGCTCGGTTATACCGGCGGTTTCGACGTGACGGTCAATGTCGAGAATGGCGAGGCACTGGCACTGAAAACCATGAACCCGCGCCTGGGCATTCTTGGCGGACTGTCGATCCTCGGCACCAGCGGCATCGTCCGGCCGTTTTCATGCGCGGCCTACATTGCCTCGATCCACCAGGGCATCGACGTGGCGAAAACCAACGGTTACCTGCACATCGCCGCCTGTACCGGCAACGCCAGCGAAGACACCATGCGCCGGGTCTACAACTTGCCGGAAATTGCCCTGATCGAAATGGGCGACTTCGTCGGTGCCGTACTCAAACACCTGCGCAAAGTGCCCGTGGACAAGCTCAGCCTGTGCGGTGGATTCGGCAAGATCAGCAAACTGGCGGCCGGGCATATGGATTTGCACAGTCGTCATTCGAGCATCGACCTGCCGCAACTGGCGCAATGGGCCGCACAGGTCGGCGCCGATACGGCATTGCAGCAAAGCATCCACGAGGCCAACACCAGCCAGCAGGCACTGGCCATGGCCGCTGCAGCCGGAGTAGCCCTGGGCGATGCAGTCTGCCAGCACGCCCTGGACTTTGCCCGCAGCGTGGTGCCGGCGCAGGTTCAGGTGGAGGTCTTTGCCATCGATCGCCAGGGCGGGATTGTCGGCCATGCAGGCGCTTTCCAATGAAGCGCATCCTGTTGCTCGGCGGTGTGACCGAAGCCCTGGCCATTGCCCGCACGCTGGGGCCGCAGCACATTTACAGCCTGGCCGGTATCGGCCGGGTGCCGACGGACCTGCAATGTCAGATCCGCGTTGGCGGTTACGGCGGTGCCGAGGGTCTGGCGCAATTCATTCGCGATGAAGGTATCGGACTGCTGGTCGACGCCACTCACCCCTACGCCGCCCAAATCAGCCAGAACGCTGCGACCGCCGCGCGCTTGAGCGGTATTCCCTGCTGGGCGCTACGACGTCCGGCCTGGCAAGCCCGGGCGGGTGATGACTGGCGGGAAGTTGCCGATTGGGCCGAACTGATCGAAGCCCTGAAACCCTTCCGCCGACCGCTGTTCACCCTCGGTCGCGAGCCCCTGCAACACCTGGATGAAATTCCTGCGGAGCAATTCTGGACCCTGCGCGCGCTGGACGTCTATCCGGGCAACGCGCGCTGCGAAGTGATCGGCGCACGGGGGCCCTTCCTGATTGAGGATGAACGAGTATTGTTCGAACGTCGGCAGATCGACGTATTGATCAGCAAGAACAGCGGCAGCACGGCGACCGAGCCGAAGCTGGAAGTGGCGCGTGAGCGTGGGGTGCCGGTGATTGTTTTGCAGCGGCCGGTGTTGCCGGGGGTTGAGCGGGAGTTCCTGACGCTTGAGGAAATACTTGGCGCGTTGTCGGTCTTCGTCCGATAGGTCAGGATCATTGGCTTGCATGATAAGTAACCTATTTGTTACCTTCAGAGCCGCCTGTGATCACACTCGAAGAATACGTTCAGGACAACGAAAAAAGCCCCTTTGGCCGCTGGTTTTCCACCTTGGATGCACAGGCAGCGCTTAAGGTATCCAGTGCGTTGCTTCGCCTGGAACTGGGAAACACATCAAACATCAAGTGGTTCGATGGTCTCGGCGAGTACCGGATCAATTGGGGGCCTGGCTACAGAATCTATCTTGTCCAAGAGGGGAAACGCCTGATCATCCTTTTTGGTGGTGGTGACAAGTCCACACAAAAAACTGACATCAAGCAGGCGAAAACACTGATAGCCGAGTTTCGATCCCGAAAAAAGACTGAACGGCACCGGAGATAACGTCATGGCGCTCACCCGAAACTACAAACACACCATCGCCGAGCGTGCCCAACGTGATCCCGAGTTCGCCCAGGCATTGTTGGACGAGGCTGCTACTCTGTTTCTTAACGGCGAACCTGAAATGGCCCGTATCATCCTGCGCGACCTGATCAACGCCACCGTAGGTTTTGAAGAACTGGCAAAGGAAACGGCAAAGCCCAGCAAAAGCCTCCACCGCATGCTGTCTGCCAAAGGCAACCCGAGCATGGACAACCTGGCTGCAATATTCGCCGTAATTCGCGCTACGCTAGGAGTAGAAATACAAGTACATGCGGTACGTGCACACTGAGTCAGTGTCTTTTTACTGCGACACCAAACCGCACGCCGCGTTTTTACTTATCGGCCCTGATCAGGCTAAATAGCCCGCGCCTGATCGCCCACCCAAACGGATTTTGTCCCATGTCCCGACAACGGCTCGCAATTGCCTGGATAGCCTGCTTCGCAGTGCTGTTCAATTTGCTCGCCATGCCGATGTCCGGAGCGATGGCGCAAACATCGAAGTCACCTGCCGAACAGTTGTTGTGGGGCAGCTTCTGCAGCGCCAGCGGCACCAGGATGGTGGCGATCTCCATCGGCGACCTTGAACAGAAAGCTCCGCAAAACGACGATCATTCCAACATGCAGCATTGCTGGTGCTGCTCGGGTTCTGCGCCATTGGTGGCGTTGCCGGGGCATTCGCCACAGCTGTATTTCGCGCACTTCGAATCCAACCGAAGCCTGCCTGCCACTTCGCTCACCAGCCCGTCACCGCGCCAGCAATGGCCGAGTCTCAACCCCCGCGCGTCCCCTCTGGTGTGATTTTTTCTCGCAATTGACCTGCGTTTAAATCGTTCCGGAGAACTGCCATGTTGAACAAACTCATCGTTCTGGCTGCGTTGCTGCTGCCTGCCTGCTTTGCCAATGCCCACGAATACAAGGTCGGCCCGCTGGATATCGCCCATCCGTGGTCCCAGGAGTTGCCACCCAATGCGCCCACCGTTGCGGCGTATTTCGTGATCGACAATGAAGGCAAGACCGCCGACCGCCTGCTCAGCGTCGACACCCCCATTGCCGGCGAAGCGCAATTGCATGAGCACGTGATGCAAGGCGACATGATGAAAATGCAGCACGTACCGAGCGTGGAAGTGCCCGCCGGTGGCGAGGTCACTTTCGCACCGATGGCCTATCACGTGATGTTGCTGGGCCTCAAGGATCGCAGCCTGCTGGTTGACGGCAAGCGCTTTCCCATGACGCTGCACTTCGAGAAGGCCGGTGACGTGACGGTCGAAGTCGCGGTGCAGAAGCAGGCGCCGGACGGCATGCAGGCGCACGCGCACAATCCGTAATCGCCTGAGCTGAAAACGCCCATGCGCCCGCTTAGCGCCAGGTCATCCAGGCCACGCAGTCAGGTATTGAGCCTGACACGCGGCAGTTGGATCAGCCTGTTCGCCATGCTGATGATTTTTATCGGTCCGCTGATTTCCCAGTCGATGCCGATGGATTCGCGCGCCATGTCGATGAGCATGCCGGCGGGTATGAGCATGGACATGTCGATGGGCATGGACATGTCGGCAATGGAGCATGCCGACCACGGCAAGCAAACCTCCGCCGAGCATTGCCCGCCTGCCCCGGGGCACCATGTGCTGTGGGAAAAGTGCGGCTATTGCAGCCTGCTGTTCAATTGCCCGGCGCTGACCGGCGGCGTGTCCTTCGCCAACTTCGTCATTCCACCCGTCAACACCTTCACCACGCCTTCTCCGGGCCTGGGCCACGCCCGGCAAACCTTCTTCCCCGGCGCCCGCACCCGCGCCCCGCCTGCCGTCGCGTAAACACCCACCTCCGATCTCACACGGTCCGCAAGACAACCCAAGCAACCGGTGGGAGCGGGCTTGCTCGCGAAGAGAGAGTGTCAGTCAACGCAGATGTCGACTGGCACACCGCTTTCGCGAGCAAGCCCGCTCCCACAGGGACAGCTTCAGGCTGCCGGCCGTGTCGTTTACGACTGTTCGATGGAAATTTCATGTCCAGGTTTTCTGCTGACACAGGCTTGAGCCCAGCTCGAGTCTCCATGGCCCAAAACGAATCCGGCATTCGTTTCAGGCACGCCACTGCAATTTTGTGCAGTGCATTGCTGGCGCCTTCCGCGCTGGCCGATGAACACGCCGGTCACACTGAAGAACTGAGCCCGACGGTGATTACCGCCGTTGCCCCCAGCTCGCCATTGACCATCGTCACCAACCCCAAGGACCCGCGCCAACCGGTGCCGGCCAGCGACGGCTCGGATTATCTGAAAACCATTCCGGGCTTCGCCCAGGTGCGCAACGGCGGCACCAACGGCGACCCGGTGCTGCGCGGCATGTTCGGCTCGCGCCTGAACATCCTCACCAACGGCGGCATGATGCTTGGCGCCTGTCCTGGGCGGATGGACGCGCCGACCTCCTACATTTCGCCGGAAACCTACGACAAACTGACCGTGATCAAAGGCCCGCAAACCGTGCTCTGGGGACCGGGCGCGTCGGCCGGCACCATCCTGTTCGAGCGCGAGCCGGAACACTTCGGCGAGCTCGGCACACGGGTCAACGCCAGTGTGCTGGCCGGCTCCAACGGGCGCTTCGACAAACTGGTGGACGCCGCTGCCGGCGGGCCACTGGGCTACGTGCAGGTAATCGGCAACACCGCACATGCAGACGACTATCAGGATGGCAACAACGACACCGTCCCATCGCGCTACGACAAATGGAACGGCGACGTCGCACTCGGCTGGACCCCGGATGCCGATACCCTGCTGGAGCTGACCGCCGGCAAGGGTGACGGTGAGGCGCGCTACGCCGGGCGCAGCATGGACGGTACGCAGTTCCTGCGCGAAAGCCTCGGCCTGCGCTTCGAGAAATCCAACATCGGCGATGTGCTGGATACGGTCGAGGCGCAGGTCTACTACAACTACGCCGACCACGTGATGGACAACTATACCCTGCGCACGCCATCCGGTACCGGCATGATGGCCGGCCCCATGGCCTCCAACGTCGACCGCCGCACCCTCGGCGCACGGATCAAGGCCACCTGGCGCTGGGCTGATGTACAACTGATCAGCGGCATCGACGCACAGACCAACGAACATCGCCAGCGCAGCGCCATGGGCATCGACACCTACAAGGACCTGCCCTACACCAAGGATGCCGACTTCCATAACTACGGTGTGTTCGGCGAACTGACCTGGTACGCCGCCGACCGTGACCGCTTGATCAGTGGCGCACGCCTGGACCGCGCCTCGGCCAAGGATTTCCGGCAGACCATCGGCTCGGGAATGATGACCCGGCCGAATCCGACCGCCGACGACACCCGCGCCGACACCCTGCCAAGCGGCTTCATCCGCTACGAGCATGACCTGGCCGACAGCCCGACCACCTTGTACGCGGGCCTCGGTCACACCCAGCGGTTCCCGGACTACTGGGAGCTGTTTTCACCCAAGTCGGGCCCCGCCGGTTCGGTAAATGCCTTCGATTCGATCAAACCGGAAAAAACCACCCAGCTCGATTTCGGCCTGCAATACAAGACCGAAACACTCGAAGCCTGGGCCTCGGGTTACGTCGGGCAGGTGCGCGATTACATCCTGTTCAACTACACCCCGACGATGATGGGCACGACCTCGCAAGCCGAGAACATCGACGCACGAATCATGGGCGGCGAACTGGGCGCCGCGTACAGCCTCACTGAACACTGGAAAGCCGACGCGACCCTGGCCTACGCCTGGGGCAAGAACAGCAGCGATGGCACTGCATTGCCGCAGATGCCGCCGCTGGATACCCGTTTCGGCCTGACCTACAGCGAAGACAACTGGAGTGCCGGCGCACTGTGGAGAGTGGTCGCCGCACAAAATCGTATTGACCAGAACAAGGGCAACGTGGTCGGCAAGGACTTCGGCAAGACGCCGGGGTTCGGCGTGTTCTCCCTCAACGGTGCCTATCGGATCAACAGCCACTGGAAGGTCAGCAGCGGCGTCGACAACCTGTTCGGCAAGGCTTACGCCGAGCACTTGAACCTGGCTGGGAACGCCGGCTTCGGCTACCCGGCCAATGACCCGCAGGCCATCAAGGAGCCGGGGCGCACGCTCTGGACCAAGGTGGATATGAGCTTTTAAGAGCATCGCGGGCAAGCCCGCTCCCACATGGAAAATGTTGAACCTGTGGGAGCGGGCTTGCCCGCGATCGGTTGCGCAGCAACCGTAAAAAACAAACAACTAAAAGATCCAGCCAAGCGGAGCACACGTGATGAAACAGCCCAAAGTGAATTTCTACAACCTGGCCTGGCGCTGGCATTTCTATGCCGGATTGTTCGTTGCGCCATTCATGGTGATGCTGGCCCTGACCGGCACCCTTTACCTGTTCAAGCCACAACTCGATTCGCTGATGTACGGCAGCCTGCTCAACGTGCCGGCCGGTCATCACACCGTCCCGGCCGACGACCTGCTCAAGCGGGTGAAAGATGCGTATCCCCAGGCAACGATCAAACAGTACCTGCCACCCGTTAATGCCGAACGCAGCGCCCAGTTTGTCGTGCTCAACGGTGGCAACGAGCTGAACGTTTTTGTCGATCCGTACCACGGCGACATCCTCGGCGAGCAAGACGCCAAGAAGAACCTGCAAGCCATTGCGCGCGCGATTCACGGCGAGCTGATGATCGGCACCGTCGGCGATCGGCTGATCGAACTGGCCGCCGGCTGGGGTGTGGTGCTGGTGGTTTCCGGGGTATTCCTGTGGTGGCCGCGCGGTCAGGCCGCCGGCATTCTGTGGCCACGCCTGAGCAGTCGCGGGCGGGTGCTTTGGCGTGACTTGCATGCCGTCACCGGATTCTGGGGCGCCTCACTGCTGCTGGTGATGCTGCTCAGCGGCATGACCTGGACCGGCTTCTGGGGCCAGCAATACGCGGCCGTGTGGAACGTCTTTCCGGCGGCAATGTGGGACAACGTACCGAAGTCCGACGTCGAGGCGCGCAGCCTCAACAGCGCCACCCGCCAGACCGTGCCATGGGCCATGGAAAACACGCCGATGCCCATGTCCGGCGACCACGCCGAACACATGGCACACGATGGCGCGCAGGCTGGCCCGGCTGCACCGACCATCAGCCTGCAAGACGTGCAAAACATCGCCACCCAAAGCAAGGTCGAGCCTGGCTACAGCATCACCTTGCCAACGACGGCCACCGGTGTGTTCACCATCGCCGTGTTCGCCGATGACCCGCGCAATGACGCCACGTTGCACATCGACCAGTACACCGGCAAGGTCCTTGCCGATGTGCGTTACGAGCAATATGGCGCCGTCGCCCGCGCTACGGAAATCGGCGTGATGCTGCACGAAGGCAAGATGTTCGGCACGCTCAATCAGATCATCGTGTTGCTGATCTGCCTGATGATCCTGCTCAGTGCGGTCAGCGGCGTGGTGATCTGGTGGAAGCGTCGTCCGCAAGGAAAACTCGGCGTACCGCCGCTGCGCCACGACCTGCCGAAATGGAAAACCGCCATGGTGATCATGTTCGCCCTCGCGGTGGCCTTCCCGTTGGTGGGCGCTTCGCTGGTGGTGGTGTGGGTGCTGGATCGCGTGCTGCTGTCGCGTTTTACCCAGCAGACTGAGAACGCCTCATCTTCATCATGAAACAGCTGAGATGCGCGGGGCTCAAGGGGCTGTAAACTGCCCCGCGCGTCACCCTCTCGTATTCAGGGTGTCCTTTCGGGCCTCTTCGCGGGCAAGCCCGCTCCCACAGGATTTGCGCAATTGCTGTGGGAGCGGGCTTGCTCGCGAAGAGGCCATCAGCTTCACCTCAAGAGTAACGGCATGACCTCGCTGCACCTCACCAACCTCACCTGGTCCCCACTGGGCCACGGCCATTGCCACCATCAATTCCAGCTGCGTGATGCCTCCGTGCACGTCGCCTCGGGTGAGTTCGTCGGGTTGATCGGCCCCAACGGCAGTGGCAAGACCAGCCTGTTGCGTTGTGCCTGGCGCTTCAGTAAACCGGAGCACGGCGAGGTCAGGCTCGATCACCAGAATGTCTGGAAACAGTCTTCGCGCTGGTGTGCGCAACGCATCGCCGTGGTCTTGCAGGAGTTCCCCGATGCCTTCGGCCTGACCGTCGAGGAAGTGGTCGCCATGGGCCGCACGCCACACAAAGGTCTGTTCGATGGCGACACGCTCGAGGACTCGACACTCATTCATCAGGCACTGGAGTCCGTCGGCCTCAAGGGCTTCGACGACCATGAGTTCGCCACCCTCTCAGGCGGTGAAAAACAGCGGGTAATCCTCGCCCGCGCCCTGGCCCAGCAACCGCAACTACTGATCCTCGACGAGCCGACCAACCACCTCGACCCACGCTATCAGCTTGAGCTGTTGAGGTTGGTCAGGCACTTGAACATCGGCACCCTGGCGAGCATCCACGACCTCAACCTCGCGGCGGCTTTTTGTGATCGGCTGTACGTGATCAACCATGGCCGCATCGTCGCCAGCGGCACGCCGCAAGAGGTGCTCACCGCCGCCCTGCTGCGCAACGTGTTTGGCGTCGAAGCGCTTATCGATGACCATCCGCTGCACGGCTACCCACGAATCACCTGGATAACCCAACCATGAATCTGCGTTCCCTGCTGCGCTTCGGCCTCTGCCTCGTGATGCTGTCGGGCAGCGCCCAGGCCTTGGCCGAAGCCACCCAATACCCGCTGACAGTCAAAAGCTGCAACCGCGAAGTGACCTTCACGCAAGCACCGCAACACGCCCTCAGCCACGACATCAACATGACCCAGATGATGCTCGCCCTCGGCCTCAAGCCGCGGATGGCCGGCTACAGCGGCGTCAGTGGCTGGAAGGCCGTGACTCCCGACATGCAGTCGCTGCTCGACGGTCTGCCGGAGCTGGCGGCCAAGTACCCGTCGGTGGAAACCCTGCTCGATGCCAACGTCGATTTCCTCTTCGCCGGTTGGGACTACGGCATGCGCGTCGGCGGCGATCTCACTCCGCAGACCTTGCAACCGCTGGGCATCAATGTGTATGAGCTGAGCGAATCCTGCGCCTTCGTGATGAAGCGCCCACCGGCCAGCCTCGAAGACACCTACAACGACCTGCGCAACCTCGGCAGGATCTTCGACGTGCAGGACCGCGCCAACGCCCTGGTCGCCCACATGCAGGGGCAAGTGGCGGACATTCGCAAAACCCTGCCCGCGCAAAGACCGCGGGTCTTCCTGTACGACAGCGGCGAAGATCGGGCCATGACCTCAGGCCGACTGGGCATGCCGCAAGCACTGATCGACGCCGCTGGCGGGCGCAACATCCTCGAGGATGTCGAGGCAAGCTGGACCCGGGTCAATTGGGAAAGCGTGGTCGAACACAATCCGCAGGTGATCGTGATCGTCGACTACAGCGAAATCACCGCCGAACAGAAGATTCAGTTTCTGCTGGCCAACAAGGCCCTGCAATCGGTGGAAGCGATCAAGCAGCGGCGCTTCATCGTCATCCCGTACGTGCAGGCCACGCCGGGAATCGATAACGTGCTGGCGGTCGCTACCCTGGCCAAGGGTTTCCACGGCGAATGATCAACCGTCGCTACGCCTTGTTGCTCATCGTCCTCGGTGTCCTGTTGCTGATGTCGTGCGTGGTGTCCCTGGGTTTCGGCCCCGCGCGGGTACCGCTGGACGTGGTGTGGCGCATCCTGTTGCACAAGCTGTTCGGCTTCGGTGTACCGGACTGGAACCCCGGGCAGGAACATATCGTCTGGCTGATCCGCGTCCCGCGCATGCTGCTCGGCGCATTGGTCGGCGCCGGGCTGGCGCTGATCGGCGCAGTGCTGCAAGCGGTGACGCGCAACCCGCTGGCTGACCCGCATTTACTCGGCGTCACGTCCGGCGCGACGTTGGGCGCGGTGATCGTGGTGTTGCATGTCGGAGAAATCGTTGGCCTGCTGACCTTGCCGATCGCCGCCTTCATCGGTGCATTGCTGAGCATGCTGGTGGTACTGATGATCGCCAGCCGCCACGGGCGCCTCGACAGTGATCGTCTGTTGTTGTGCGGCGTGGCGGTGTCGTTCGTGATGATGGCGATCGCCAATTTGTTGCTGTTCCTGGGCGACCATCGAGCCAGTTCGGCGGTGATGTTCTGGATGCTTGGCGGACTCGGTCTGGCGCGCTGGGAATTGCTGGCGGTACCGACGGCCAGTGTGTTGTTCGGACTGGTTTTGCTGCTGGGCATGGCGCGACCGTTGAATGCGCTGATGGCCGGCGAGCAGACGGCAGTGACCCTGGGCCTGAATGCGCGCACCGTGCGCTTGCGGGTATTTCTGATTGCATCGCTGATGACCGGGGTGCTGGTGTCGATCAGCGGCTCGATCGGTTTTGTCGGGCTGATGGTGCCGCACATCGCGCGGCGACTGGTCGGGGCTGAACACCGAAGAGTGCTGCCAGTGTGCGTGTTACTCGGCAGCGTGTTTCTGGTCTGGGTCGACGTCGCTGCCCGGACGATGATCGCTCCCGAAGACTTGCCCATCGGGGTGGCCACGGCGGCGATTGGCGGGTTGTTCTTCATCGGCTTGATGCGACGTCGTTAACGCCATGTTTAATTAAAACAAGCTTTAAAACTGAATGTATGTCTGGAAAAACCTCGTATTGAGTTAGCACTTAACAAACCCATTACCACGCTCATACTCCGCTCCCGCGAGTTAAATAATAAAAATACTCGCGCACTTCAATGACGATTATTCCTACACCTTAATCGTCACAACTCTTACAAGAGCGGAAAGAGGTAAACATGTTCAAAAAACTCATCATATCCATCGCACTTGTCTCATCGCCTGCATGGGCAGCCAAGCCACCCTTTACTGGCGTTGACTACAGCGGCCGATATCAATGCACCGGAATGGATAGCCATATCGGTGCGTTTGAAGGTGTTGTCGAGATGAAACTCAATGCCGAACAAAGTACCGGCGAACATGGCGCCTACGGTTTTACCCTGACGTTGCCCGGCAACTCCCTGTATGACGGTTTTGCCGCCGCCAACTCGAGTTCCCTGGCGATTTACTTTGCCCATACGGACCCGTCGCTCAAGGACTACGGTGTCGGGATTGCCAACTTCGCTTCCACGCCGGACGGGAAAACTTCGTTCACCAAGTACTACTACGGCCCGGAGTACGAAGGTGGCGGGCATGGTTTTGAAACCTGCATCAAAAGCTGAGTTGATGCGCCGCTGACTTTGTGGGAGCGGGCTTGCTCGCGAAAAGGGTGTGTCAGACAACATAAATGGCAACTGAAACACCGCTTTCGCGAGCAAGCCCGCTCCCACAATTGATCGATGCTGCCCGCCCCAATCTGGCGCAACTCCTCGCACCAACACGCCTGCCGCGATCCTTCCTGGTGCGTCATCAATCCGCACAACCGCTCTAAAACGCCATTCCCGTACCTTTCCCCGACCGGGCACAGCCCTTGCTAAAGACCCTTCAGTAGTCCGCATCTGCCAACCAAGAAAATTCATAAGTTCATGGAGATCGCACAATGAAGCGTCGCAGTTTGATCAAGGCTTTCACTCTCTCGGCATCCATTGCCGCAATGGGCATGACCTGGACCGTCCAGGCCGCCGAGACCATCAAGGTCGGTATTCTGCATTCGTTGTCCGGGACCATGGCGATCTCCGAAACGTCGTTGAAAGACATGGCGCTGATGACCATCGACGAGATCAACGCCAAGGGCGGCGTGAACGGCAAGATGCTGGAACCGGTGGTGGTCGACCCAGCGTCGAACTGGCCGCTGTTCGCCGAAAAGGGTCGTCAGTTGCTGACCCAGGACAAGGTTGCCGTGGTGTTCGGTTGCTGGACTTCGGTGTCGCGCAAATCGGTACTGCCGGTGTTCGAAGAGCTCAATGGCCTGCTGTTCTACCCGGTGCAGTACGAAGGCGAAGAAATGTCGCCGAACGTGTTCTACACCGGCGCCGCGCCAAACCAGCAGGCGATCCCTGCCGTTGAATACCTGATGAGCGAAGAAGGCGGCAGCGCCAAGCGCTACTTCCTGCTCGGCACCGACTACGTCTATCCGCGCACTACCAACAAGATCCTGCGTTCGTTCCTGCACTCCAAAGGTGTGGCCGACAAGGACATCGAAGAGGTCTACACCCCCTTCGGTCACAGCGACTACCAGACCATCGTCGCCAACATCAAGAAGTTCTCGGCGGGCGGCAAGACCGCCGTCATCTCCACCGTCAACGGCGACTCCAACGTGCCGTTCTACAAAGAGCTGGCCAACCAGGGCCTGAAAGCCACCGACGTTCCGGTCGTGGCGTTCTCGGTCGGCGAAGAAGAATTGCGCGGCATCGACACCAAGCCACTGGTGGGCAACCTCGCCGCGTGGAACTACTTCGAATCGGTCGAGAACCCGGTGAACAAGAAGTTCGTCGATGACTGGAAAGCCTACGCCAAGAAACAAAACCTGCCGGGCGCCGACAAAGCGGTGACCAACGACCCGATGGAAGCCACCTATGTCGGCATTCACATGTGGGCGCAAGCCGCCGAAAAAGCCAAATCCACCGACGTCGACAAAGTCCGCGAAGCCCTGGCCGGCCAGACCTTTGCTGCGCCGTCCGGTTACACGCTGACCATGGACAAGACCAATCACCACCTGCACAAGCCGGTGATGATCGGTGAGATCCAGTCTGACGGTCAGTTCAACGTGGTGTGGCAGACCGAAGGACCGATCCGCGCCCAACCGTGGAGCCCGTTCATCCAGGGCAACGACAAGAAGCCGGAGTATGCGGTGAAGAGCAACTAAGCCACAGGATGTCGGCCCCGGGCACTTTGTCTCAGGCCGACACAAATCCCTGTGGGAGCTGGCTTGCCTGCGATGGCATCACTTCGGTGCAGCAGATACATCGAGTCGCCTGCATCGCTGGCAAGCCAGCTCCCACAATGTCCGCGTCAAGGCGACTAACTATGTCCACCGCCCTTTACCGAATTCTTCTGGCTATCGCACTGCTGTTGCCGATGGCCACCCACGCCGGCGACGCCGAAGACTTCGTCGCCGCCAATCCCGTGCAGCAAGCCAAACTTCTGGAAGCCTGGGCCGCGCAGCCCGATCCGGCCCGTATCGAGTTGATCAATGCCCTGCAGCAAGGCGAACTGACCATCGACGGCCAACCGAAAACCCTGCGCCTGAACAACCGCCTGCGGGGGCTGATCGACTCGGCCCTGGCCAGTCATCAGTTGCTCGCCGCCGACGCCAAAATCCGTCTCGCCGCCGCGCAGCAATTGCAGAAAAGCGCCAAACCGGCGCAGTTGAAATTCCTCGATCGGCAACTGGCGGGTGAAACGGATGAAGCTGTCCACGCAGCCCTCAGCCTGGCCCTGGCCAATCTGCAACTGGTCGACAGCGATCCGGCCGTGCGCCTCGCTGCCGTACGCCTTCTCGGTGAAACCGGCGATCCGCTGGCCCGCACCCGCCTCGAAAGCCTGCTGGAGCCGGGCGTTGAGACCGATGCGATGGTGCGCACCGCCGCTGAAACCAGCCTCGCCCAGGTCAAGCGCAAACTGCTGGTCGGCGAAATGCTGGGCCAGGCGTTCAGCGGCATGTCCCTCGGTTCGATCCTGCTGCTCGCGGCATTGGGCCTTGCGATCACCTTCGGCCTGCTCGGCGTGATCAACATGGCCCACGGCGAGATGCTGATGCTCGGCGCCTACTCGACCTATGTGGTGCAACTGATGTTCCAGCGCTTCGCCCCGCAGGCCATCGAGTTCTATCCGCTGATCGCGTTGCCCGTGGCATTTTTCGTCACCGCCGCCATCGGCATGGCGCTGGAGCGCACGGTGATTCGCCACCTCTATGGTCGCCCGCTGGAAACCCTGCTCGCCACCTGGGGCATCAGCCTGATGCTGATTCAGCTTGTTCGGTTGCTGTTCGGTGCGCAGAACGTCGAAGTGGCCAACCCGGCCTGGCTGTCGGGCGGAATCCAGGTGCTGCCCAATCTCGTACTGCCCTACAACCGCATCGTCATCATTGCCTTTGCACTGTTTGTGGTGGTGCTGACCTGGCTGCTGCTGAACAAGACGCGCCTGGGCCTGAACGTGCGAGCGGTCACCCAGAATCGCAACATGGCCGCCTGCTGCGGCGTGCCCACCGGGCGCGTGGACATGCTCGCCTTCGGTCTTGGCTCGGGCATCGCCGGCCTCGGTGGCGTGGCCCTGAGCCAGATCGGCAACGTCGGTCCGGACCTCGGCCAGAGCTACATCATCGACTCGTTCCTGGTGGTGGTGCTCGGTGGTGTCGGCCAGTTGGCCGGTAGCGTGCTGGCGGCTTTCGGCTTAGGGATAGCCAACAAGATTCTCGAACCGCAGATCGGTGCGGTGCTCGGCAAGATCCTCATCCTCGCGCTGATCATTCTGTTCATCCAGAAACGTCCGCAAGGCCTCTTCGCACTCAAAGGACGGGTGATCGACTGATGAACCAGCCCCTGCTCGTTACCGCGACCCAAAAAGCCGGCCCCAAAGTCTCGATTGCCATCGGCGCAATGATCCTCATTGTGCTGCTGGCGTTACCGCTGCTGTCGCTGTTGCCGGTGGACAGCACGCTGCATGTTTCAGCTTATACGCTGACGTTGGTGGGCAAGATTCTCTGCTACGCCATCGTCGCCCTGGCGCTCGATCTGGTCTGGGGCTACGCCGGTCTACTGTCCCTCGGTCACGGCCTGTTCTTCGCCCTCGGCGGCTATGCCATGGGCATGTACCTGATGCGCCAGGCCTCGGGTGATGGTTTGCCGGCGTTCATGACCTTCCTGTCATGGACTGAAATGCCCTGGTTCTGGACCGGCACCAGCAGCTTCCTCTGGACCCTGTGCCTGGTGGTATTGGCGCCGGGGTTGCTGGCGTTGGTGTTCGGTTTCTTCGCCTTCCGTTCGCGGATCAAGGGCGTGTACTTCTCGATCATGACCCAGGCCCTGACCTTCGCCGGCATGTTGCTGTTCTTCCGCAACGAAACCGGTTTTGGCGGCAACAACGGCTTCACCAACTTCCGCACCATTCTCGGCTTTGGCATCACCGAACCGGGCACCCGCGCGGTGCTGTTCTTCGCCACGGTGTTGTTGCTGGTAGCGAGCCTGTACATCGGCTGGCGCCTGGCACAGAGCAAGTTCGGTCGGGTGCTGACCGCACTGCGCGATGCGGAAAACCGCCTGATGTTCTGCGGCTACGATCCGCGCGGGTTCAAGTTGTTTGTCTGGGTGCTGAGCGCGGTGTTGTGTGGCCTGGCCGGTGCGCTGTACGTGCCGCAAGTCGGCATCATCAACCCGAGCGAGATGTCGCCGACCAACTCGATCGAAGCCGCCGTATGGGTCGCCCTCGGCGGGCGCGGCACGCTGATCGGTCCGTTGCTCGGCGCCGGGGTGGTCAACGGCATGAAGAGCTGGTTCACCGTGGCCTTCCCCGAGTACTGGCTGTTCTTCCTCGGCGCACTGTTCATCGTCGTGACCCTGTACCTGCCCAAAGGCGTGATCGGTCTGCTGAAGAAAAGAGGTGAATCATGAGAGTGACGGCAACCGCTGAATTCATGCTCGAGCCGGCGTTTTTCCCCGTAGAGCCCAACAAGGACGCTGGCAGCAGCCGTGACGCCATCGGTCTCGGCCAGCGCGCCGGCAAAGGCCTGAATACGCGCCACGGCACCATCCTGACCCTGGAAGACATCAGCGTCAGCTTCGACGGCTTCAAGGCGCTGAACGATTTGAACCTGTACATCGGCGTCGGTGAACTGCGCTGCATCATCGGCCCCAATGGCGCGGGCAAGACCACGCTGATGGACGTGATCACCG
This sequence comes from Pseudomonas sp. PDM28, assembly GCF_019219115.1. Taxonomy (NCBI): domain Bacteria; kingdom Pseudomonadati; phylum Pseudomonadota; class Gammaproteobacteria; order Pseudomonadales; family Pseudomonadaceae; genus Pseudomonas; species Pseudomonas sp. PDM28. Next base: position 540,985 of record NZ_JAHUWG010000004.1, on the reverse strand, counting down.
GCAAGACCCGTCCCAGCCACGGCAAGGCCTGGTTCGGCGAAACCCTGGACCTGACGCAGATGAGCGAAGTGCAGATCGCCCAGGCCGGCATCGGGCGCAAGTTCCAGAAGCCGACGGTGTTCGAAGCCTTGAGCGTGTTCGAGAACCTGGAACTGGCGCAGAAAACCGACAAGTCGGTGTGGGCCAGCCTGCGGGCGCGCTTGAATGGCGAGCAGAAAGACCGCATCGCCGAGGTGCTGGAGACCATTCGCTTGACCAGCTCGGTCAATCGCCCGGCCGGCCTGCTGTCCCACGGCCAGAAGCAGTTCCTCGAGATCGGCATGCTGCTGATGCAGGACCCGCAATTGCTGCTGCTCGATGAACCGGTGGCGGGCATGACCGACGCCGAAACCGAATTCACCGCCGAACTGTTCAAGCGCCTGGCCGGCAAGCACTCGCTGATGGTCGTGGAACACGACATGGGCTTCGTCGGCTCGATTGCCGACCACGTCACCGTGTTGCATCAGGGCAGCGTGCTGGCCGAGGGCTCGCTGGAGCAGGTGCAGGACAATGAGCGGGTGATCGAGGTGTATCTCGGTCGCTGAGGTTGCGAATACAAACCCTGTGGGAGCTGGCTTGCCAGCGATGGGGCCGGCACCAGCAACATCGATGTCGGCTGATCCACCGCTATCGCTGGCAAGCCAGCTCCCACAGGGTTCTGTGTGAAATACAAGGAATTTGAACATGCTGCAAGTCGAAAAACTGCACCAGTACTACGGCGGAAGCCACATCCTGCGCGGCCTGACGTTTGACGTGAAGGTCGGCGAAGTCACCTGTCTGCTCGGGCGCAACGGCGTGGGCAAGACCACCCTGCTCAAATGCCTGATGGGCCTGCTGCCGGCCAAAGAAGGCGCGGTCAATTGGGAAGGCAAGCCGATCACCACGTTCAAACCGCACCAGCGTGTGCATGCCGGCATTGCCTATGTCCCGCAGGGCCGGGAGATCTTCGGCCGCCTGACCGTCGAGGAAAACCTGCTGATGGGCCTGTCGCGTTTTCCCGGCAGCGAAGCGAAGGAGGTGCCAGCGTTTATCTACGAGCTATTCCCGGTGCTGCTGCAAATGAAACAACGCCGGGGGGGCGACCTGTCCGGCGGCCAGCAACAACAACTGGCCATCGGCCGCGCGCTGGCCAGCCGCCCTCGCCTGCTGATCCTCGACGAGCCCACCGAAGGCATCCAGCCGTCGGTGATCAAGGAGATCGGTGCCGTGATCAAAAAACTCGCGGCCCGGGGCGACATGGCCATTCTGCTGGTGGAGCAGTTCTACGATTTCGCCGCCGAACTGGCCGACCAATACCTGGTGATGTCCCGGGGCGAGATCGTGCAACACGGGCGCGGCGAAAATATGGAAGCCGAGGGCGTGCGTGGGCTCGTTACCATCTGAGGCGTCACGGTCCGCTTCTTTTGACACGGCACCAATTTGTCGCGCCGAACTTGCGACTGCGCACGCTATTGGTGCATCACAACGCTAAACAGCCACCTCCTGCCTGCAATGCCTTGCGGCACAGCCTTTGCAAACATCCTGACGACCTCTCGACAAGCATTGACTATGACTCTTCCGGCTTCAGGCGTTTTATTTACCCCCAGTTGGCACGCCGAACTGGAGCTGGGCTACGCCCGTTTCGACAACACCACGCGCCCGGTCCAGCGTCGGCACAAAGGCCCGCTGCGGGTACAAAAGCACCTGTATGCCGAAGGGCCGGAAGTCTGCCAGCACATCATCGTCCACCCACCCGGCGGAATTGCCGGAGGTGATCGACTGGACATTTCGGCCAGCGTCGAGGGCGATGCCTGGGCGCAAATCACCAGCCCCGGCGCGGCCAAATGGTATCGCGCTGCCGGCCCGGCCTTTCAGCAACTGAAGTTGAAGGTGGCGGCCGGTGCGACACTGGAATGGTTGCCCCAGGAGACGATCATTTTCAGTGCGGCCCAGGCTGAACTCAGCACTTCCATCGACCTTGAAGGCGATGCGCGCCTGTTCTACTGGGACGTCGTGGCCCTGGGCCGTCCGGCCAGTGGCGAGCGCTTCGACCTTGGGCATTTCCAGGCACGACTGGATGTGCGCCGCGACGACCAGTTGCTCTGGCATGAACGTCAGCGCATTGTCGGAGCGGACGGTTTACTTGATTCGCCCATCGGGCTCGACGGGCAACCGGTGTTTGCCACGTTATTGGTGACGGGTGAAATCGATAGCGAACTGCTGGAGCGCTGCCGCTCGCTGCCCAACGACGTGCGCGGGGATTTGACCCAGTTGCCGGGGTTGCTGGTTGCACGATGCCTGGCCACTGAAGCGTTGTTAGCACGGGGATGGTTGATTGAACTTTGGAAGTTGTTACGCCCCGCCCTTCTGGGTCGCGAGGCCGTATCACCCAGAATATGGAGCACCTGAAATGCGATCGAATGTGGGAGCGGGCTTGCTCGCGAATGCGGTGGGCCAGTCAGCATTGATGTTGAATGACACTCCGCATTCGCGAGCAAGCCCGCTCCCACAGGGTTTGTATTCACAGATCCGAACTTTTTAATCTGCCCAGATGGATGTCTACGATGGACCTGACCCCACGCGAAAAAGACAAGCTGCTGATATTCACCGCCGGCCTGGTGGCCGAGCGACGTTTGGCGCGCGGCGTGAAACTCAACTACCCGGAGGCCATGGCCTACATCTCCGCGGCCCTGCTCGAAGGCGCCCGTGACGGCCAGAGCGTGGCCGACCTGATGCACTTCGGCACCACCCTGCTGACTCGCGAACAAGTGATGGAAGGTATCCCGGAAATGATCCCGGAAATCCAGGTCGAGGCCACCTTCCCCGACGGCACCAAACTGGTCACCGTCCACCAACCCATCGCCTGAGGCCGCGCCATGACTTACCACATCCGCGATGCCGTGCCTGCCGATCTGCCGGCCATCCGCGACATCTACAACGACGCGGTACTCAACACCACGGCGATCTGGAATGAACAGGCGGTCGACCTCGGCAACCGCCAGGCCTGGTTCAGCGCCCGGCAATCCCAGGCTTACCCGATTCTGGTGATCGTCGATGGTGAAAATTCGGTACTGGGCTATGCCTCATTCGGCGACTGGCGCCCCTTCGACGGTTTCCGCCACACCGTCGAGCATTCGGTCTACGTGCGCAGCGACCAGCGCGGCAACGGCCTCGGCCCACAACTGATGGAAGCACTGGTCGAGCGCGCCAAAGACTGTGGCAAACACGTGATGGTCGCCGCCATCGAAAGCGGTAACGCCGCCTCCATTCGCTTGCATGAGCGCATCGGTTTCATCACCACCGGACAAATGCCTCAGGTCGGCACCAAATTCGGCCGCTGGCTGGACCTGACCTTCATGCAACTGACCCTCAACCCCGGCGCGCAACCGACGAGCGTCAACCAGGAGTAATGCCCGATGAACGCCGCCCAACTGCGACGCGTGAACGTTGAAAGCTTTGCGCACTATCGTCAGGGCCTGATCGACCTGCTGCTCGATGCCGTCGGCTATGGCGCCAGTGTCGGCTTCATGGCCGGCCTCGATGCGACCCAGGCCCACGCCTATTTCGATGAGGTCCAGGACAACCTGAACAAGGGCAATCTGTTGCTGTGGGTGGTGGTCAAGGACGAACAGGTGCAGGCCAGCGTGCAGTTGGGTTTGTGCCAGAAAGCCAACGGCCTGAACCGCGCCGAAGTGCAAAAGCTGCTGGTGCGCGAACATGCCCGGCGTCGCGGTCTGGGCCAGCAACTGATGAACGCTCTGGAGGCGGCCGCCCTGCAGCACAAGCGCGGCATGCTGTACCTCGACACCGAGGCCGGCTCGCCCGCCGAAGCCTTCTATCAATCGCTGGGCTATTCCCGCGCCGGTGAAATCCCCGACTACGCCTGCGACCCGAGCGGCCGCTACAAACCGACCGCCCTCTACTACAAGATTCTCCAAGGAGCGCATTGATGATTCCCGGCGAATACCAGATCCAGCCCGGCGACATCGAACTCAACGTCGGCCGCCGCACGATCAGCCTGAAGGTGGCCAACAGCGGTGACCGGCCGATCCAGGTCGGCTCGCATTATCACTTTTTCGAAACCAACGACGCCCTGGCGTTCGACCGTGCCGCCAGTCGCGGCATGCGCCTGAACATCCCAGCCGGCACGGCGGTGCGTTTCGAACCGGGGCAGAGTCGCGAGGTGGAATTGGTGGATCTGGCGGGGCATCGTCGGGTGTTCGGGTTTGCCGGCAGGATCATGGGCGATCTCTGATTGATGCGATGTCTGCACCGGCCCCTTAGCGAGCAAGCCCGCTCCCACATTCGACCGAGTTCCTCCGGTTGGAATGCGGGCAACTGTGGGAGCGGGCTTGCTCGCGAATCTGTGAGCGAAGCGAAAAGTCTCAAATACAATTGAATCCCAAGGCAAGCGCATGAAAATCTCAAGACAAGCCTACGCCGACATGTTCGGTCCCACCGTCGGTGACAAGGTGCGCCTGGCCGATACCGAGTTGTGGATCGAAGTGGAACAGGACTTCACCACCTACGGCGAAGAAGTGAAATTCGGTGGCGGTAAAGTCATTCGTGACGGCCAGGGTCAGAGCCAGTTGCTGGCCGCCGACGTGGTCGACACCCTCATCACCAACGCGCTGATCATCGATCACTGGGGTATCGTCAAGGCCGACGTCGGCCTCAAGGACGGGCGCATCGCGGCGATCGGCAAGGCTGGCAACCCGGACATCCAGCCCAACGTCAACATCGCCATTGGCGCCAGCACCGAAGTCATCGCCGGCGAAGGCATGATCCTCACCGCCGGCGGCATCGACACCCATATCCACTTCATCTGCCCGCAGCAGATCGAAGAGGCATTGATGAGCGGTGTCACCACCATGATCGGTGGCGGCACCGGACCGGCTACCGGCACCAACGCGACCACCTGCACCTCCGGGCCGTGGCACCTGGCGCGCATGCTTCAGGCTGCCGACGCCTTTCCCATGAACATCGGTCTCACCGGCAAGGGCAACGCCAGCTTGCCGGAGCCGTTGATCGAACAGGTCAAGGCCGGTGCCATCGGCCTCAAGTTGCATGAGGACTGGGGCACCACGCCCGCGAGCATCGACAACTGCCTGAGCGTGGCCGACCGGTTCGACGTGCAGGTGGCGATCCACACCGACACCCTCAACGAATCCGGTTTCGTCGAGACCACCCTCGCCGCCTTCAAGGGCCGCACCATTCACACCTATCACACCGAAGGTGCCGGTGGCGGTCACGCGCCGGACATCATCAAGGCCTGCGGTTTTGCCAACGTGCTGCCGAGTTCGACCAACCCGACCCGGCCGTTCACCCGCAACACCATCGACGAACACCTCGACATGCTGATGGTCTGCCATCATCTCGACCCGAGCATTGCCGAGGATGTGGCCTTCGCCGAAAGCCGCATTCGCCGTGAGACGATTGCCGCCGAAGACATCCTCCACGACCTCGGTGCGTTCTCGATGATCAGCTCCGACAGCCAGGCCATGGGGCGGGTCGGTGAAGTCATCACCCGCACCTGGCAGACTGCCGACAAGATGAAAAGACAGCGCGGGCCGCTGCCCGGTGATGGCGCCGGCAACGACAACTTCCGCGCCAAGCGCTACATCGCCAAGTACACCATCAACCCGGCGATCACCCACGGCATCAGCCATGAAGTGGGTTCGGTCGAAGTGGGCAAATGGGCGGACCTGGTCCTCTGGCGGCCGGCGTTTTTCGGCGTGAAACCGACGCTGATTCTCAAGGGCGGCGCCATCGCGGCCAGCCTGATGGGCGACGCCAATGCCTCGATCCCGACACCGCAACCGGTGCACTACCGCCCGATGTTCGCCAGCTACGGCGGCTCGCTGCACGCCACCAGCCTGACCTTCATCAGTCAGGCGGCGCAGGAGGCCGGCTTGCCTGAAGCGCTGGGTTTGAAGAAGAAAATCGCTGTGGTCAAAGGTTGCCGCGACGTGCAGAAAACCGACCTGATCCACAACGACTACCTGCCGAAAATCGATGTCGATCCGCAGACCTATCAGGTCAAGGCCGATGGGGTTTTGCTGTGGTGTGAGCCAGCTGAGACATTGCCGATGGCCCAGCGTTACTTCCTGTTCTGAACCGGCAACCACGACACGAGCAAAGGCCTCGCACGCCCTGTGTCGAGGCCTTTGTTTTTTCCGTGATTACTGAACGGATTCAATCCGCAGCCGATCCAGCTTGGCCCGAATCATCGCTTCCCGTGTCAGTTTTTTCAGCAACTGCGTAATCTGCAGATCGATGTCATCCAAGGCTTGAACATATTCCTCGTCAGTCATCAGCTTGCCGTCCGCAAAGTCAGTTTCACTTTTGCCCAACTCACTGCACAACCCCTTGATTTCCGCCTCCACCGCCGCCTTTCCCTCGGCGGTGAGCCGCGTACCATCGGCCCGACGCTGCAATGCATCCTGCAAATCGGTGGTCGCGTCGATCCTGCGCTTCAAGCCGTTCAATTCCTCGCGGTAAGTCGTCTCCAGCCAGGTTCGCCAGAGCGGTTGCTCGAAGAGGCGATCAATCAGCAGATCACCTTCCTCCAGCGCCTTGATCCGCTGGAACGCTGCTTCGATCATCTCCTTGCTCACACCGGCGATTTTTCGAAACTGCATGCCCCGCGCCTGCCACGGCAAATCCAGTCGCTCTGCCAGATCGGTCATGTAGGCCAAGTGCACTTCCACTTCATCGATAGTGCCGATCACATCGCCATTGGCGTCGTAGCGACGGAACCTTTCGCCGTTAGCCAGCCGCGCAGACACTCGCTGACGGGCAATGGCACCGAGCTCATCGAGCCGGGACTTGCCAAGGGCCAGCTCCAGCAATTGCGCCTCGATCAGGTCCGCACGCACCAGGGCGTAGGCTTCGTGCACCATCACCTGCACGCCCATGGCATTGAACAGTTGCGTGCCGCCATCCACGCACTCAGTGGGCGTTGCCGCCTCGTTGAACAGCTTGATTCGCAGTTCGCTGTCGCTGGCCATGGCTTCGAGCATGCGCCAGACCTTGGTCGTCAGTTCCGTCTGATAGTCACCGCCGGCCTTGAAGTCGGCGGACTGGGTGAGCTTGCGCAGCTCATTGAAAAACGGCACCGAACCAAACTCGTCTTCAACGTCGTTCCAGACTTCCTGCTTTTCCTGCCATTGCCGATCAGTCATGCCCATCCACCAATCCGCGCTGTCGAGCAGACCTCGGGGTGGGTATGGGCGGTCCGGGTCCATGCCGACCGACTCGATGTACAACCTGAGGGTGTCGAGATTTTCCGGCGATATCCAGTGCGGCTCCCGACTGATCACCGTGCGTGCCAGCAGCTCGGCGCGAAACGATCCGGGCGCGACTTGCGGTATCCGGCTGATTGGATTGCGGCTCAATTCAATGAAAATACTGCGTGGCCGCGACTGGGAAAACAGACCGACAGGCCAACTATCCAGTCCGGTATCGCTCAATACCAATACCTGCAAATGCGGCATCCGGCTGACATCAGGAATGAGCTTCAGCGGGTTGCCGCGCAGCGCCAACGACCTCAGGCGTGTCAGATTCTTCAGGCGATCAACTGCCACTGGATCCAGCTCGATGCGGTTGTCGTTGAGGTACAGGTCGGTGAGATGACGCATGTCCTTCAGTACCGGCGGAAAAGCGCTCAGCAGATTGTCTTGCAGGTTGAGGTAGCGCACCTGATGGAACGGCTCGAGGAACGACAGGTTCCCGGAACGCAACTGCCCACCGCGCAGGCTCAGGCTGGTGACATGATCGAAGTTGGCCTCCAGTCTCGGCAGGGTTTCCAGCAGTCGGCTCAGCTTGGGAATGTTGTCCAGAGTCAAGGCCTGTGGCCGCACGATCCCGTAAGCCTCGATGCCCTCCGGCCCGGTGCGCTGCCAGCATTGCCTGAGCGCTTTGTAGATATTGTTTCGCGCATGCCACTCCGCCACGCCCGCCGGGGTAAAACGAGCGGATTGCGTCGGCGAATTCATCCAGCGTTGCAGGGTGCGGTTCAACTGGTTGAACTCGGCCTCCAGCACGGTCAGCCGCGCATGCACCGCCCCTTCGCCCTGACCGAAACCCGCCAGCAGTGCCTCCACTTCCTCCGAGGTAAAATCCGGATACAGTGCAAGAACCCGTTGTCGCAGCCCCACGCCTTGCGGTGCTTGTCGGGCATAACCACGCATGCCGCCACGCAAGCGCATGAGGCTCGGGTCGTAAGCCGGCCTGGTGATCGGGTTGTCCCGCAGAATCGGCTCAAACCGGGATCGATCCAGCGGCTGCGCCCTGACCGCTTGCTCAAGGCGTGAAGACTCATGGATTTCAAAGCCAAGCGCTGTGCGCTCAGGGTCGGGCAAGGCATGCAGCACCGCCGCGTACAGATTGTCCGCACCGTGCAGATGCTGATCGAGCGCATCACGCGCCTCGTAACGACCATGTTCATTCAACACCAATACCTTGCGGATCGATGCATCCTCTGGACCGAGACTATCGGCCAGCGGACCGTCAAATGAGTACTCGCGGATTTCCAGACGCAAATCCGCCGACCAGCCCGGCAGGTTGGCCAGAGAATGCAGTTCCAGGCGCGCGGTGTCGGCGTTATGCAATGAGTCGAGGTAGAAGCCTTCATAGGCTCGCGTCACCCGCAGCTGATATGCAGCCTCCCGGGCTTGTTCAGTCAATCTCAAGGGAACGCGCTGTTTTTCGCTCAGGTGTTGCACGTCCGATGGCTGTGCATCACGCAGCAGTTCTTTCGCCTGGGCGGTCGCGAGTTCTGCGCCATCATTCTTGAGCAGGTTCACCAGGGGGTCGGCCGAACGCGTCCGACTTGCATACAGCCCATCGAACAGACGCCTTTTGTGCAGGCGTGCCTGCCCCGCCAGTTGCTCGCGCAGCGCTACGACACGCGCCTGCCGGTCCCCGGAGTACCGCTGTCCGAGCACGTCGCGCAGGGCCCGTTCATCGAGGAACCCGACTACCCGTTCGGTCAACGCACCGGCGAGCAGATCCTGCCGGGTCATGCGCAAGGTCTCGGCCGGCAGCGCATCGGCGTAACCCTCCTTGATCGACGCACCTGACAGGTCCGGGCTGTCGAAGATTTCGATGGCTTTACCGTCGGGCCAGCCCGGCACTTCAGTCATGAAACGTGGCAGAAAACCGGCCCATTCCTCATCGACCCGGTTCGCCAGGATATGCGCTGCGCAAGCGTCGGCATCGGCGTGGGTCTTGTAGCGTTCCAGGGTGTCGAGCAGCAACGCGGGCGGGGTTTCATGCTCGACATGGAGCCTGCGCAGCACGTTTTCATGTACGCCGCTGGCAGTCAAAATATGCTCCAGGGTCTCATCGGAAAGCCCCTCCACCGAAGCGCCCAGACGCCTGAGCACTACACGCCGATCCCATTCGAGCGGTTGATCGAGTTCGGTCTTCCAGCTGCCGGCACCGTTGTGCTCCAACAGCGGCTGATAGGCCTCGGCGCGAGTCGGGTGTTGCAGCCGATGCTGGCCGGTTTCCGGGTCTTGCCTGACGGCATAGCATTTGTCGTCTAGCCGCAGCAGGTCCTGTTCCTGATGACGGTACAACCCTGTGTCACCGGCCTTCGCCCCATCGGGCAATGTTATCGATTGCTCATAAGGCGCGAGGTCAGGGTTCCACAACCGCTCCTTGCCGCCGACTTCCACTGGCTTGAACCCCTCGACAAATGGCGACACCTTGATCGGTGCGACAGTAGTGCCGGGCAACACATGTCCGGCGCCCATCAGTGCCAGTTGCGCGAAGTTGATCAAGACCCCGTTGAAGTACGCCGAAGCCTGTTCCTTGTCACCCTTGCTCCAGTCCTCTACGCCTTCGGCAACCTCGGCGAGCATTTGCGCGACCATGATGCCGAGCATGGCTTCGCCCAGCCCCGGCACCAGCATTGCGGCGAAATTGAAAACATTCCAGCCGATCGACAGGTAACCGCTCAGGCGCTTGAAGCGCGCGTTGGCATCCTCGTCACCGGTCGGTACGGCGATCAGCCGGGCATCGGCGATGGCCTTGTTACGCCGTTCCACAAACAGGGTGATCCACAGATCATCCGCGATCTGGTTGGTTACCGGTTCCGCATCCGGATTTTCGACCGCCGTTTCACGCCACCACGGGCCCATGTCCAGCGGTTCGCGCTCATGCCAGGTGTAGGTCGTGAGACGCTCTTTGACCCGGGCGAAAAACAGTCCCTTGTCCTTCTGCGCCACAAACCGGCTGAAAAAGGCCTGGTAATCCGTATTTCTCAACTGCCCCAGGAGCGCCTTCATGAACGCGGTCAGCGAGGGATACTCTTTCAACGGATGGTCAGGATCATCGGGCACATAGGCGATCAACGGACCGCTTACACGACTCTGTTGATAGATATCGTCGCGGCGCAACAGCTCATCGCTCAACCCCTGCGGCCCATTGGCGAAGAAGGCTTGCAGCAGTTTGAATTGATCGTATTCCCGGCCCGGAAGAACAGGGACGCGGTGCGACCAGTCGATCCAGAATCTCAACAGGGCCGGCGTCAACGCTTCAACTTCGCGCTTTATTTGCGATGGCTCGCTGACCGCGCTGAACAACACGATGCCCGTCAAGCGAGAACCCATCAGCGACAAGCGATGCCCCTGCAACGGCCGGTCGTACAGCGTGATGTTTGCCTGCCCCTCACGCACCTGGCCCAGTTTGACGTAGGCATGGTCACTGATATCGCCCTTCAATCGGGCAATCAGTGCGGCCAGATGAAAGGCCGCCTTGTCACTGGCCACCGAGTCTTGTTGCAAGGTTCGCTGTGCTTGCGGGGTATCGGGCAACAGGACGGACTTGATGTGCCGCTGGTATTGCCCGCCGATGTCCAGGCTGCGACACAACGCGGCAAAATCCGGCAGGGCAATGGCCGACTCCAGGCTGAGACTGCCCCGGTTGTCCTTGCGGTAAATACCGGAGCTGTCCCGGAACGCCCCTTCGACGGCCTCGGACTCTTCGAAGTTGTGCAGTGCCGCCTCCAGCAAGGTCGACTGGCGGACGCGACTGGCGCCAGTGTCGATGCCGAAGATGATCGTACTGGGCACCTCGAGCTGCACGCTGAGTTCGTCGGCGCGTTCAACCGAGTTGAAATTAGCCTGCAACATATCCCTGAGCAGCGGTTCGGCGAAGGCCTCAATGTCGTGTTGCAAGCTGCCCAGGGTTTTGTCCAGTACGCCCTGCACACGCCAGCGCTCCTCGATCAACTGCTTCAGGTACTGGCGGTCGATGGCCCGTGCGTCGCTGTACCACTCGGGCATCGTCGGCTTCAGGGTTTCAAGGGATTTGAGCCTTGCAGGCGGGGCATTTTTCAGGGCGCCCGGTATCCCGTCGAATACGCGACGGTAATGCACGCCCTGGTGTTCGACGCCTGTGCTTTCAATCGTTTGCTGTGAATGGCTTCCATGCAATTCAGACACTGTTACATCACCTTGATGGCTGGATTTGAACCCACAGCTTCGCCAACCCGCCCGCCAAACAAAAGCCCAAATAACCGTTGGGCCGCCCCTGGAAAAAGGCCTCCACCGTTCGAAATTCAAAGAGCCTTCAATATATAAGTACCGCCACAGAGACCTGGACTTATGCCACCGAACGAGCGGTCGTGTTTTTTCCGGCAAAGGGACTACTATTCGATTCGCTGTCCCCCGATTCATGCTCAGGTATCCGCCATGCGTCTTTCCGAATTCATCGTGCTACAGGTTGATCGCATCGTCGATGAGTGGGAGCAGTTCGCCAAAACCATCACCCCGGCCGCCGAATCCATGGACAGCGCCGCCTTGCGCGACCATGCCCGGTCGATCCTGCTGGCCGCGGCCCGGGACATGTGCAAACCCCAGACACCCGCCGAACAAGCGGCCAAGGCACGCGGCGAAGGCCCGGAAAAAACCCCGAGCCTCGACGAGGCCGGTGCCAGCCATGGCGAGTTGCGCCATACCGTGGGTTTTGACCTGGTGCAGATGACCAGTGAATTCCGTCATTTGCGCGCCTGTGTCATCCGCCTGTGGGTCAACAGCCTGCAGTCACCTGACCTGGCCTACTTCCAGGACATGATCCGCTTCAACGAAGCCATCGACGAAGCCCTGGCCGAATCCACCGCCGCCTATGCCGAAATGGTCAACCGCTCCCGGGACATTTTCCTCGCGATCCTCGGTCATGACCTGCGCGCGCCCCTGCAGGCGGTGAGCATGTCCACCGAAATCCTGCTGCGCAAAGCCGCGTTGGAAGGTGATGCGCTCAAGTGCGCGATCAATATCCAGCGCAGCACCGGACATCTGGCAGTGATGGTCGGGGATTTGCTGGAACTGGTGCGCAGTCGCCTGGGCAAGCATCTGCCGATCGAACCGGCGCCCATGGACCTGGCTGAAGCGGCACGGGAGGCGATTGCGCGGGCCTGTGCCGGTCAACCGGAGTGCGATCCAACCCTGACCGTGCAGGGTGACACCCGCGGCACCTGGGACCCGCGCCGGCTCGACCAGATGCTGCAAAACCTGATCGGCAATGCCTTGCAACACGGTTCGAGCAAACGTGAAGTGACCTTGACCCTCAAGGGCGAGGCCGACAGCGTTCGGCTGACGGTGCAGAACGACGGAGTCCCCATCCCCTGCGATGCGATCCCGACCCTTTTCGACCCGTTGGTGCGCAGTGCCAGCGAAGAACTCGGCGAGCCTACTACCAGCCTTGGGTTGGGGTTGTTTATCGTCAAGGAAGTGGTCGACGCCCATCAGGGGACGATTGAAGTCAGTTCCAGTGAAATGGATGGCACGATCTTTACCGTGGTGTTGCCACGCAAAACCTGAAGCCCCCCCGTGTAGGAGCTGCCGCAGGCTGCGATCTTTTGATTTTGCTTTTGAAGTCTTGCATCAGCAGGAGCAATGAAACACAAGATCAAAAGATCGCAGCCTGCGGCAGCTCCTACTCCACCAACAACCGCCCCAACCGCTGCTTGAGCATGCGGTTCTCGGCGCGCAGCTGCTGCACTTCTTCAAGCAGGTCCAGCGCCAGGGCGACGCCTTCCCACTCCAGGTCGAGGTCGCGCCGCAGCTTGGCGGCACGCTTGGCCAGGGTCAGCTCATAGTCGTTGAAAACCCAGTCCTTGGGCTGAGCGCCCTGAGGTTCGAGGATGCCGTGCTCGACGATTTCGATCACGTAGACGTCCGACAGCTCGGTCGCCTCACAGAATTCTGCCATGTCCAGTTGAACGATCAGGGGACTGCTCATTGTCAGTGACTCCTTGGTTCTAAGGGATCAAAAATGCTCTCGCGGGTCGAATGCGGCTTTTTTCGCCAGTTCCTGCCACAGGGCCTTGATGTCATCGTCGGATTTCTTCGGCATCACGGCCTTCAATTGCACGAACAGGTAACCGCGCTCACCGGCCTTGTTCATCAGGCCATGGCCCTTGGCGCGCATGCGCTGGCCGTTCTGGCTGCCGGCCGGCACCTTCAGGTTGATCTTGCCGGTCAGGGTCGGCACGGCGACTTCGGCCCCCAGCGCCAGCTCCCACGGAGCCAGTGGCAAGGTGATGATCAGGTTATCGCCTTCGACATCGAATTTCGGGTGCGGTGCGAAACGGATCGTCAGGTATAGGTCGCCATTGGCGCCGCCGCCCACACCCGGAGCGCCCTGCCCCTTGAGGCGAATGCGCTCGCCGTCGACCACACCGGCCGGAATCTTCACGTTCAGGCTTTTGCTGGTGTTGCTCACATGCTGGCCGGCCGCGTTGTACTGCGGTACCTGGAAGGTGACCTTCTTCGATTCGGTCGACAGTGTTTCTTCGAGAAAAACCCCAAGCTCCATTTCCACGTCTTGCCCTCGACGTCCGGTGCTGCGACGCGACTGTCCACCACCATTGAAACCAGGCCCACGATTGCCGAAAATCGAACTGAAGAAGTCCGAGAAATCGCCCGTGTCCTGGCCACCGCCACCAAAACCGCCACGGCTTTGCCAGCCCGGTGGTCCCTGGAACGGCTGGCCGTGCTGGCCATAGCGGCGCAGATCATCGTATTCGGCGCGCTTGTCGGCACTTTTCAGCGCTTCATAGGCTTCCGAGGCGTCCTTGAACTTGGCCTCGGCGTCCTTTTCCTTGCTGACGTCAGGGTGGTATTTGCGCGCCAGCTTGCGATAGGCGGCCTTGATCGCCTTATCGTCTGCGGTCGGTTCCACACCGAGAATCTTGTAATAGTCTTTGAAGTCCATCGCGGGAATCACCATCCGTTATCAAATCGCGCCACGGGCCACAGCATGCGCTTGTTTGCAGCCGTTGGTTTGACCGATCTCAAATTTGTGACCGGGCGGCGCAGCAGAAGTTTATCGGCAGCCGGCGGGGCTTCTTGCGAGCACGCCCGCCGCTGTCCGGTTGATGCAGGGTAGTTTGGGGGGGATGCCCCATCTTTCAAGGCATTGTTTGCGAAGAATTAGCAGATAACCGGCCTTCGAATCTGGCGCGCACTGGCATACACTGCGCGGCCGTTTTTTAACCGGAACCTGAAAGACATGAACAACGCATCTCCAGCCCGTGCCGTGGGTATCGACTTTGGCACGTCCAACTCCACCGTCGGCTGGCTGCGCCCCGGCGTGGAAACGCTGATCGCGCTGGAGGACGACAAGATCACCCTGCCGTCAGTGGTCTTCTTCAATATCGAAGAACGTCGCCCGGTGTACGGCCGGCTGGCGCTGCACGAGTACCTGGAAGGCTACGAAGGCCGCCTGATGCGCTCGCTCAAGAGCCTGCTGGGTTCCAAGCTGATCAAGCACGACACCAGCGTCCTCGGCACAGCCATGCCGTTCAAGGACCTGCTCGGGCTGTTCATTGGCCAGCTCAAGAGCCGTGCCGAGGCCGCCGCCGGTCGGGAATTCGAAGAAGTGGTGCTGGGTCGGCCGGTGTTCTTCGTCGATGACGATCCGATGGCCGACAAGGAAGCCGAAGACACCCTGGTCGACGTGGCGCGCAAGATCGGCTTCAAGGAAGTCTCGTTCCAGTTCGAACCGATTGCCGCGGCATTCGACTATGAGTCGACCATCGAGAAAGAAGAGCTGGTACTGATCGTCGACATCGGCGGCGGTACGTCCGACTTCTCCCTGGTGCGCCTGTCGCCGGAGCGGCGTGCTGTGGATAACCGCCAGGACGACATCCTCGCCACCGGCGGCGTGCACATCGGCGGGACCGACTTCGACAAGCAACTCTCGCTGGCCGGCCTGATGCCGCTGTTCGGCTACGGCAGCCGGATGAAGAGCGGTGCCTACATGCCCACCAGCCATCACATGAACCTGGCGACCTGGCACACGATCAACTCGGTGTACTCGCAAAAATCGCAACTGGCCCTGGGCAGCATGCGCTACGACATCGAGGACACCGGCGGCATCGATCGCCTGTTCAAGCTGATCGAACAGCGCGCCGGCCACTGGCTGGCGATGGAAGTGGAAGAAACCAAGATCCAGCTGACCCACGCCGACAACCGCCACGTGCCGCTGGACCGCATTGAAGCAGGCCTGAGCGTGGACCTGAGCCGTGCGCTGTTCGAGTCGGCCATCGACAACCTGCTGGAGCGGGTGCGCAACAGCGTCACCCAATTGCTGACAGACGCCGATGTCCGGGTCGATCAGGTCGACACGGTGTTCTTCACTGGCGGCTCAAGCGGCATTCCGGCGCTGCGCAACAGTGTTTCGGCGATGCTGCCGAAGGCCCGGCATGTGGAAGGGAACATCTTTGGCAGTATCGGTAGTGGCTTGGCGATCGAGGCTGCGAAACGCTACGGGTCGATGGGCTGATCCAAAATCTTTGGCGCGCCCTTCGCGAGCAAGCCCGCTCCCACAGGTCATGCACAGTCCTTGTGGGAGCGGGCTTGCTCGCGAAGAGGCCAGCTCAGACAACAAAGATCCAGCGGATCAAACCATCCCCACCTGCTTCAACTCACTCTTCAGATACGCGTAGTAAATCGGCCCCGCCACCACCCCCGGCAGGCCGAACGCGGCCTCGAACACCAGCATCGCCAGCAGCAACTCCCACGACTTGGCACTGATCTGCCCGCCAACGATGCGCGCGTTGAGGAAGTATTCGAGCTTGTGGATAAAAATCAGGTACCCCAGCGCCGCGACGGCGACCCAGATCGACAGCGACAGACCGACGATGGTGATCAGGGTGTTGGACATCAGGTTGCCGATCACCGGCAGCAGGCCGAGCAGGAACGTCAGCACGATCAGGGTTTTGGTCAGCGGCAGCTTGATGCCGAACATCGGCAGGATCACCGCCAGGAAAATCCCGGTGAAGAAGGTGTTGAGCAGGGAAATCTTGATCTGGGCGAACACGATGTTGCGAAACGCCTGGACCAGCAGGTGCAGTCGATCAAACAGCGCCGCCGCCAGCGGTTTGCGCTTGGTCAGATCCGGCACACGCTGCAACGCAATGATCGCGCCCAGCACCATGCCGATCAGCAGGGTCACGAACATGTGTGCCGCGTCCTTGCCCACCAGCTGCAATTCGCTCAGGTGCTTGCTGACCCACTCGCCAATGGCCACACGAAACTCGGCGGCACTGGCCGGCAGATAGGCGTCGATGAACGGCGGCAGTTGCCCGCGTGCGCGGTCGACCACCCCCATGAATTTGTCGAGGGAAGCGCCGGGGTTTTCCGCCTCATGCAGCAGGAAGCTGAAGGCACCGGCAAAGATCAGCGACAGTACGCTGACAATCAGAGTCCCCAGCAATGCCACCGCCAGCCAGCGCGCACGCCGGCCTTCGATCAGCCGTTGCAGTTGCGGGGTGAGCATGTTGACCAGCTCGAACACCAGCAACCCGGCGAGCAGGCTCGGCAGCAACCGCAGCGGCAGGACCAGCAGCAGTCCGCCAAAAATGATGACCCAGCTGATGACCAGCAAAACTTGACGCTGAGAAAACGTTGGCATACAGCCTCAAAAACGAACGGCATAAAAAGGATTGGCAGTCTGCCAGCGATCCGGTGCGAGCACTAGGATTGTGTGGATCGACCTTGGTCGGGGGGTAGCTCAAGCGACTCGGCGCCCTTGTCGACCTCTTCGTCGGAACGCCGCCCGGAGCAAGCCCGCTCCCACATGGTTTCTGTACTGAACAAAAATTGCGCAGGCATCCAGGATCCCTGTGGGAGCGGGCTTGCCCGCGAAGAGGGCGGCCCATTCACCACAAGCGTCCAGGTTTATTTTTTCTTCAGGCAATCACTCATGAACGCCTTGCGCTCATCACCCTTGAGGGCTTTGGTGGCGGCGTCGGCGTTGCAGGTTTTCATTTTCTCTTGCTGCGGCGTCAAGGCCTTGCCGGCATCGTTTGCCGCCGGAGTAGCCTTCAGGCAGGTGCTCATGAAAGCTTTGCGCTCGTCGCCCTTGAGGCTCTTGGCCGTGGCGTCGGCATTGCAGGTAGTCATCTTTTCCTGTTGGGCTGTGGCGGCGAAGCCCTGGGAGCAGAGCAGCAAACCGATCATCAACAAAGGGACACGCAAATTCTTCATGGAGTTTTCTCCTGGTCGCCACACCGAGGGGCGCGGCCTCGTACTGAAGTGTAGACAACCCCTGTTACACCTTCCTGTTCTCCAGATGGCTGCGCCGATACTGCTCCGGCGTACATCCGGCCTGGCGCTGGAACATCGCGATAAACGCCGAGCCGGTGCTGTAGCCCATGTCGAAAGCGATTTCCTGAATGCTGCGCTGGCTGTCCAGCGCTTCGATCGCTGCCAGAAAGCGCAGGCGCTGGCGCCACTCACCGAAGCTCATGCCCAGCTCCCGCACGAACTGCCGCGCCAGGGTGCGTTCACTGACATGGATGCGTGCGGCCCATTCCGACAATGGCCGGTTATCCCCGGGCTCGGCCTGCAATGCTTCCAGAATCCCCAGCAATCCGGGGCTGCTGGCGTAGGGCAAGTAGCACTCGTGCACCGGGGCCTGTTGCAGTTGATCCACCAATACCTGGGCCAGACGCTGGTCCGCATCGAGCTCGGGAATTTGCACGTCCCGGGCGGCGAAATCCTTGAGGATCGCCTTGAGGATGTCGCTGATGGCCAGGGTACAGGCTCGCGACGGCAGTTCGGCGCACACCTTGGGCGCCAGGCACACGGCGCGGTAGTTGACCGGTTGATGGCTATAGAAACTGTGCTCGATCTGTGGCGGCACCCACACCGCGTATTGCGGAGGCGACATGAAGCGGCTGCCCTCGACGTCCATGTGCAGTACGCCGTGGGCTGCATATTCCAGTGTCCCCCAGGGATGTCGATGGGGGGCGGCGTATTCGTGGGCGTCAAAATCGGCGTAGCGGAAGTACACCGCCGACGGCAGTTCGCTGAAATCCAGCAGGTCGATGTGTTTACTGCTCATGCTGTCCGTCATCAGGGGCGAGTTGTCCGGATCGAAGTATAGGCTTGTATCCAGACAAGCGGATAATTGCACTTCATTAACGTTCTGGTTTTTCCCGATGCAATACGCTTATCCCCTGCTGGCCATTTTCATCTGGGCCGGCAATACCGTGATCACCAAAATGTCGGCCGGGGCGATCTTCCCCGCCGAGATCGGTTTCTACCGCTGGCTGCTGGCCGGTTTGCTGTTCACGCCCTTCATGCTCAAACCGGTGCTCGCCCATTGGCCGCTGATCCGCCCGAAACTGGGCAAGATCTTTGTCCTCGGTGTTCTCGGCATGGCGGTCTATCAAAGCCTGGCGTACTTCGCCGCGAGCCTGACCTCAGCCACCAACATGGGCATCATCCTGTCGCTGATGCCGCTGATGTCGCTCGCCATGGCGATCATCAGCCTCGGCCAGCGCCTGACCATGGGTGCCCTGGCCGGTGCGGTGCTGTCGTTCGCCGGTGTCCTGGTGGTGGTATCGTCCGGCAGCCTGGGCGCCTTGCTCGAACACGGGGTCAACCTGGGCGACGCGATGATGCTGATCGCGACCCTGGCCTACGCGGTCTACAGCACCCTGTTGAAAAAATGGCAGCTGAAACTGCCGCCGCTGGTGCTCTTGTATCTGCAGGTGCTGGTGGCTGTGGTGGTGCTGTTTCCGCTGTTCCTCGCCTCACCGAAAGTCGGCCCGACCCTGCAGAACATTCCGCTGGTGCTGTACGCCTGCCTGCTGGCTTCGATGGTCGCGCCGTTGGCGTGGATGCAGGCGGTGGTACGTTTGGGGCCGAGCCGGACCACGCAGTTTTTCAATTTGCTGCCGTTGATTACCGCATTGATTGCAGCGGTGGTGCTGCATGAACAACTGGCGATGTATCACCTGGTGGGCGGGGTGTTGACCCTGGGTGGGGTGATTGTTTCCGAGCGTTGGACCACCGTGCTTGGTCGCAAGATTAGCGTTGCCTGATCCGGCGCTTTCGCGGGCAAGCCCGCTCCCACAGGGGATTGCATTCCATTGTGGGAGCGTGGCTTGGTCCGGGCGGCGTTCCGACGATAAACGATAACGCGGTCTAAAGCCCCGTCGCGCTTAGTCGCGCCGCATGTTCGACAAACAACCGCACCGGCGCAGCCCCCTTGCCCACCAGCCCCAGCGACTGGTTGACGATATCGAAGTGATCCAGCGGATACTCATCGCCAATCACCGTGCCCAGGTGCGAGCTGTAGCGCCCGACCATGCCGTCGCAATGCCCGGCTTCACGGACGAAGGTTTTGGCGAACAACCGGCAGCTGCGGTTGGTACCGTCCAGCAGATTGCGCCCGCGATCGGTAATGCCCGGCTGCAAGGTCCCGGACCAGGAGTAATAACGCACGCCGTTGACCTCTTCCGGCCCGTGACCGCCCCAGGTTTCAGGCAAGCCCTGTGGATAACGTTGGTTGAACAGCGCAACGCCAGCGCTGGTGAGGGAGAGATGGGACGCATGGATATCCACCGGCAGCTTCGGCCCGCGGTAACCGGTATCCAGCAACCCCATCAGCGCGCTGACCATCCGCAGCAAAAAACACAGCAGATGACCACGGACGCTGTCATGGGGGTAATGCTTGTGCAGATAATCGGCAAGCTCCGAACCATGGTTCGGCCCCGCCACCGAGGTCACCGATGCCACCAGGTCCGGACGCTTGGCGGCGGCGTAGCGGGCGGTCAGCGAGCCCTGGCTATGACCGATCAGGTTGACCTTGTCGGCCCCGGTTTCCCGCAGGATTTCGTCGATGCGCGCCAGCAATTGCTCGCCGCGTACTTCGTTCGAATTAAGCGGCGAGACCTGCACGGCGAACACCACGGCCCCACCACGGCGCAGCGCCTCGACGATCCCGTACCAGTACGGATAAAGCACCAGGCGGATGAACCCGAGCATTCCCGGGACCAGCACCAGCGGGTAGCGCGGGGCAGAACCTTGCAACATGGGTGGACTTCCTTGTGGTCGGGTGGTGACGCAAGGCGCAATGCAAGACATCCGCCAAGCTACGCCTGCGAAGATGACAACTCGACGACAAGTCTATGTCATCCGCCCTACTTCAACCCCGCCACACCCGCCACGATCAGCCCGACCGAGACCAGTTTTATCACGCTCAGGCTTTCCCCCAGCAGCGCGAACCCGAGAAACACCGTGCCCAGCGAACCGATGGCGGTCCAGATCGGGTACGCGATGCTCACGGGTAACTCGCGCATGGCCAGGGTCAGGAAGTAGATCCCGCCCACAGCGGCCACCACCGTGATCAGCGAAGGCCAAAGCCGGGTGAAGCCCTCGGCGTATTTCATGCCCATGGCGAAGGTGACTTCGAACCCGGCGGCGACCAGCAGAAACACCCAGGCCATCTAGAACTCCCCGGCCAGCGCCAGCAAGCGCTGCTCAGCCTCGGCGGCAGAGATTGCAAAGCTGCGCTCGGCGGACTCCTCGCCCTCGGCAGCGACCACCGTGACATCGGTGATGCCGATGAATCCGAGCACCGTGCGCAGTAGTGTGTCGGCATGGTTCATGGCTTCCAGCTCGCCGCCCGGACCAAAACCGAAGCCGCCACGGCTGGTGATGATCAGGGCTTTTTTGCCTTGCACCAACGGTTGGTACTGGGCCACGCCATTGTCCAGGGTGTGATCGAAGGTCAGCCCCACCCGCACGATCTGATCGATCCAGGCCTTCAAGCCGCTGGGTACGCTGAAGTTGTGCATTGGTGTGGAAATTACCAGCACATCATGGCCAAGCAGTTCGCCGACCAGTTCGTCGCTGAACGCCAGATCGGCCTGCATCGACAGCGGCCGAGCGTCGGGCTCGGGGTAAAACGCGGCGGCCACGAATGCCTCGTTGACCGGAGGGATCAGCGCCCGACCGACTTCGCGTCGGGTCAGTGGCGAGTGTGGATGACGGGCCTGCCAGGCCGACAGAAACACTTCGGCCAAACGCCGGGAGTGCGAACGATCGCCACGGGGGCTGGCATGAACGGCAAGGATTTTACTCATCTGAATCTCCTCAGGGACTAAACTCAAACGGCTTGTGGCTTGCAGCTTGAAGCTCGCGGCCGCGCCCCTTCAAATGAGTAAAAATCAGCCAAGATGAATCCATTTCATCTGTGGAGTTTCCGATGTTCGCCTCGCTGCCCTTGACCGCCCTGCGCGCCTTCGAATCCGCCTCACGCCTGTTGAGTTTCAAGGCCGCCGCCGAAGAACTGTCCGTCACCCCAACGGCGGTGTCTCATCAGATCCGTTCCCTGGAGAGCTGGCTCGGCGTACCGCTGTTCGAACGCCTGCCGCGCCAGGTGCGCCTGACCGAGTGCGGCGAACGGCTGTTCCAGAGCCTGCACGGAGCTTTCCTCGAAGTGGCGCAAAGTGTCGATACCCTGCGCCCGCAACGCAGCGGCGCCAACCTGACGGTCTCCACCACCGCAGCCTTCGCCGCACTGTGGCTGGTACCTCGGTTGGGACGCTTCTACGCCCGGCACCCGAATATCAACGTGCGCCTCGACACCCACTGCGAAGTCATCGATCTGCATCAGGACGCCAGTGTCGATCTGGTGCTGCGCTACAGCCTCGACGATTACCCCAACCTGTACGGCCAGTGCCTGTTCGATGAGTCCTTCGGTGTCTACGGTTCGCCCGAACAAGTGGCGCTGGCGTTGAACCGTGCCCCGACGCTGATCAGCGTGCGCTGGCACAACTCGAAACTCTATGCCCACGGCTGGGAGGCCTGGTGCGCGCAATCGGGCGAAACCTGGCTGAGCGGTCGGCCAGCGGTGCGCGAATACGACGAAGAGCATTACGCCCTGCAAGCGGCCATTGCCGGGCAGGGTCTGGTGCTGGCAAGCAATATTCTGGTGTCGGAAAGCGTGGCCAGCGGCCTTTTGTTGCCGTACCGGGGAGACATCCAGGTCGATGGCGCCGGCTACAGCGCACTGTGCGTGCCGGGACGCGAACGCCATCCACCGGTTCGGGCGTTTTTTGCGTGGCTGCGTGAAGAGGCGTTGGCGTCGGGACATGCTCTGGCGTGAGGATTGTTGCGGCTGTCAGACCGCCATCGCGAGCAAGCTCGCTCCCACATTGTTCCTGCATACACAGATCATTGTGGGAGCGAGCCTGCTCGCGATGGGGCCCCTACAGACGCCCAATTATTTGCCTGGTTTGACGGTAACAGGCGCCTTGCCCGACTTCATCTGCTCCAGCAACGGCGCGCATTGATTCGGCTCACCACCACTCGGTGCCACCAGTGCCAGCAACCCTGCCGCCGGTGCGGCGATGACGCCCAGCGCCACCATTCCGGCGCCGCGCAGCATCAACGGCACGGCCTTGACCCCGGCATCGGGCTTGATGAACTTGCCACGCACATACAGCGGCGAACGCAATGAAATCAGGCGCCAGCCCTTGGATTCCGGGGTGATGGTCAGGTCCAGTTGTTCCGTCGCCATGTTAGCGGTGCCGTCGATGTAGACGATGGCGTTCTCGGTGTCGAATACGAACAGCCGGGTGGTTGCCAGGCCGGACTGGATACCGAAATCGGCGGCCGCGCAGTTGATCCTCACTTCCTTGTCGCCAAAGATCTTGCCCACCACATAGTTGCCGACGTTCAGGCCCGCCAGCTCCATCAGTTCGCGACTGATGGCGCCATCGTTGATCAGCATTTTCAAATTGCCGTTGGCGCTGCCCAGCAGCCTGGCCACCGAATTGCCGCGCCCGCTGATATCTGCGTCGCCATTGAGCTCACCAAAACTGGTTTTCATCGGTTCAAAGCCGGGGAACAACTGTTTGAGCTTGAAGCCCCGCGCCGTGA
The DNA here is from genome assembly GCF_019219115.1 of Pseudomonas sp. PDM28. Classification (NCBI taxonomy): domain Bacteria; kingdom Pseudomonadati; phylum Pseudomonadota; class Gammaproteobacteria; order Pseudomonadales; family Pseudomonadaceae; genus Pseudomonas; species Pseudomonas sp. PDM28. The sequence goes on along the minus strand of NZ_JAHUWG010000004.1, from coordinate 517,772 downwards.
GCCTGGCGTGGCCTTCCAGGGGATCGGTGTGGCCGTTCAGGCGAATCTGCGCGTCCAGCTTGCCGCCAGCCACGCCGAAGCGCAGCGGTTCGAGGCTGAGCACGCCATCGGTGAGCACCAGATGGGTATAGAGGTCGTTGAATGGCAATTTTTCGCTGTGCACGATGCGCTTGCCGGTGAACTCGACATCGGCGTCCATATCGCGCCAGCGGTCTGTCTTGAACTCTTCGACCGGCAACACTTTGTCCGCCGGTTGTTTGCTGTCACCGCCACGGGCCTTCTGTTTGGCGTTGGAATCGGCTCCGATCAGCGGCGCCAGGTCAGCGAACAGCAATTGATTGGACAGCAGCGAGCCGCTGAGTTTTGGCCGTGGCTGGCTGGCCACGTAAGTCAGACTGCCGTGGATGTCACTCTCGCCGATCTTGCCGTTGAATGCTTCATAGCGGAACACCGCGCCACCCGGTTCGTGCAACTTGGCGATCAGATGGCCGTCGGTGGCATAGGGTGGCGTGTCCGGCAGGATCACGCCGGTCAGCGGGTAGAGGTTGCCCAGGCTGGTGCCGGCCAGTTTCAGGCGCAAGTCCAGGGCGCCGAGATTCAGCGGATCGGTCAGGGTACCAGCCAGTTCGACGCTGGAATCGGCGATCTTCACCTGTGCCTGAAGCGGAAACGGCCGTGCCGCATCCTGCAACGCCAACAGCCCGCCAATCTTGCCCTGGCCGGCGAGTTTCTGACCGTGGTACTGGCCGTTGACCTTGAGGGCGAACGCATAATCCTGGGGTGACGAGCCCTTCTCCTGCGCGGCTTTCGCCGCTTTGTCGCCGACGATATCGCTGAACGGAATCGGCTTGCCCAACGGATCGATCAGCACGTCGAGCTGCGTCTTCAGGCTCTGGTCGTCGAGGGTGACGTGGCCCTTGTCGAAGCCGATCGCACCGATATCCACCACCCAACTGGAAGGCTCGGCGTTCGGGTCTTTGGGGTCGAATTTGAACGTCCAGTTGGCGCGCCCGTCAGCCAGGCGTTGCAGCTGCGCATTTGGCTCGGCGAGGTCGATACGCGGGATCACCACCCGCTGTGCCAGCAAAGCCAGGGGTGAAATGCGCAACTCGACACGCTTGAGAGTGGCCATCTGCGGTTGCTTCGACCAGTCCGGGTTGCCCAGGCTGAGGTCCTCGGCCACCACATGAGGCCATGGCACCCAGGCGCGCCAGCCGCTTTCATCGGGCTCGGTCTGCCAGACCACCGACAGATTGCCGTTGATGGCAAAAGCGCGGTGCAGTTCTTCGGAAACCTTGGCATTGAGCGGCGGTTTGATCCGGTTCCAGTCGAAGAACACGATGATCAGCACCAGCAACGCCAACAAGGTAAGGAAGGTGGAAAGGGTCCAGACAAACGTCTTTTGGGTGCGCGTCATTGCACAGAGCTCCTGAAACGACTGAGCGCCCCGACTGCGGCGCACAGGTGAAACGGTGAGCCGGAAGCGGCTCGCCATGAAGTCTACGACTGATAAAAACCCGGCAGGTTTAATCGATAGACGGATTTCGCCGGATTCAGCCAGTCCGATACTGACCCATCAGTCGAACGGCGTTACCGACCCCGCACTTCTACACGTCAGAGATGGGTCGAAAATACCCAAACCGGTGCAAAACAACTCACCGGAAACGCCCGTTCTAGAGCCTCCCAAGCAAACAATCAATTCCGTTGATTATTACCATTGCGTTTATGAACTTTTATATCGACTTATCGAGAGTAGCATTGCCCTCGTACCCACTTTTTCGCACCCCCGAGGAGCACAACAATCATGAAACGCCAATTACTGCTTAGCCTTTCACTCTCGATGCTGGCCAGCACTGCTTTTGCCCTGCCAGCCGCTGACCAGGCCACCCCACAAGTGAAACAAGACCACTCGGTGTTCAGCCAGACCGTCGCCGCCGATGGCTCCGAGCGCACTCCACAAGGCCAGACCCTTGCCGAAGGCGGTAATGATCGCCTGAAAGAAAAAGGCCTGATCACTCAGGATGGCTCGGACCGTACTCCACAGGGCCAAACCCTGGCTGCCGATGGTTCGGATCGTACTCCACAAGGCCAGACCCTGGCTGCCGATGGTTCGGATCGCACTCCACAAGGCCAGACCCTGGCTGCTGACGGTTCGGATCGCACTCCACAAGGTCAAACCCTGGCCGCCGACGGTTCGGATCGCACTCCACAAGGTCAGACCCTCGCTGCCGACGGTTCGGATCGCACGCCACAAGGTCAAACCCTCGCTGAAGGCGGTGGTGACCGTGTGATCGAACGCAACAGCACCCTGAGCTAAGCCCCATGGCCGCCCAGAAAAAAAGCCCAATCCCCGGATTGGGCTTTTGACTTTTCAGCACTGCGCTTTATAGATGCCGCACTTCCCCGCTTGATCCCTCACAGTCGTTCGACGCCGGCAAAGCCGATTTGCTAGAGTGCGCCGCGTCCTTGTCCAGAAAACGCCCTTGCGATGCTGCCCCGCGCCGAACAGAAACAACAGACCCGTAATGCCCTGATGGACGCTGCCCGGCGCCTGATGGATGGCGGCCGAGGATTCGGCAGCCTGAGCCTGCGTGAAGTCGCGAAAACCGCCGGCATCGTACCGACCGGTTTCTACCGCCATTTCGCCGACATGGATGAACTGGGCCTGGTGTTGGTCAGCGAAGTCGGCCAGACCTTCCGCGAAACCATTCGCCTGGTACGGCACAACGAATTCGTGATGGGCGGCATCATCGATGCCTCGGTGCGGATTTTTCTCGACGTGGTCAGCGCCAACCGCTCGCAGTTCCTGTTTCTTGCCCGCGAGCAATACGGCGGTTCGCTGCCGGTACGCCAGGCCATTGGCCGTCTGCGTGAAGGCATCAGTTCGGACCTGGCGGCAGATTTGTCACTGATGCCGAAACTGCAGCACCTGGACATCGCCGACCTGAGCGTCATGGCAGACCTGATCGTCAAAAGCGTGTTCGCCACCCTGCCGGACATCATCGATCCGCCCGCCGAGGCCTTGCCTGAGCACCTGACGCCCCAGGCAAAAATCACCCAGCAGCTGCGGTTTATCTTTATCGGCCTCAAGCACTGGCAAGGGCTCGGAAGCACCGAATAACCTCTTGACGAAGCCCATATCCCTGTGGGAGCGGGCTTGCTCGCGAAAGCGCCGGCACATTCAACATTGATGTGACAGGTACACCGCCTTCGCGAGCAAGCTCGCTCCCACAATGAACTGCATCGCTTCAACTTGGTGCGCGAATCAAAAACAACGCACCAACTTCAACCAAAAAGCCCACTCAATCGATACCCCTCCTACGTCTCCGTCAGCCATTTCCTACACATCATGTCGATTGGCAAGCCCCTTGCTCTAGCCTGAGGATCGTCCATTGCTGGAAGCCTTCCGATGCTGGTGATTCATCGCAGAATCGACCCTCAACCCGTTTGGGCCGCTGAACTGCACCTGACGTTCGAAGCCCGCAGCAAAAGTCGTTTGCGCTGTTTCAGTGCCGAGGGCGAAGACGTCGGGTTGTTTTTGGAGCGTGGCCAACCGCCCCTGCATGACGGCGAATGCCTGCAAGCCGAAGACGGGCGGATCGTGCGCGTCTGCGCCCGCCCCGAACAACTGCTGCACGTCACCTGCGCCAATGCCTTCGAACTGACCCGCGCGGCCTATCACCTGGGCAACCGCCATGTCGCCCTGCAAGTCGGCGACGGCTGGTTGCGCCTGCTCGACGACTACGTGCTCAAGGCCATGCTCGAACAACTCGGTGCCATGGCCTCGAACATCGAAGCGCCGTTCCAACCGGAACATGGCGCCTACGGCGGTGGCCATCATCATTCGCGCCACGGCGATGAAGACTTCAACTACGCGCCGAAACTGCACCAGTTCGGCGTACGCCCATGAACCCGGCCTGGGCGTTGCTGCGCCTGGCCAGTCCGCAATTGCCGATTGGCGGCTACAGCTACTCCCAAGGGCTGGAAATGGCTGTGGATAACGGCCGGGTAAACGACCCCGACAGTGCGCGACGCTGGATCAGCGATCAGTTGCTGTTGAACCTTGCACGCTTCGAAGCGCCGCTGCTGCTCGCCCATTGCGTGGCCGCCAGCGAGGACAACTGGGGCCAATTGCTGCAACGCTGCGAGGAACACCGCGCCAGTCGCGAAACCCGCGAGCTGCATCAGGAAAGCCGGCAGATGGGCTACTCGTTGCAGCAGTTGCTCAACGGCTTGCCGGAACTCGACACACCCGCCCGTGCCTTCCTCGAACAATGCAGCGAGCCACATCTGGCCCTGGGATGGGCCTTGGCCGCGCGCGCCTGGCAGATCAGCCCGCAGGACGCCTTGGCTGCGTGGCTATGGAGCTGGCTGGAAAACCAGTTGGCGGTGCTGATGAAGACCTTGCCCCTGGGCCAGCAAGCCGCCCAACGCCTGACCAGCGAACTGTTGCCGCTGCTTCAACAGGCGCAACAGAGCGCCACCCGAATCGATCCCGATCACTACGGCAGCGCCGCTTTCGGCCTGTCCCTGGCGTGTATGGCCCATGAGCGCCAGTACAGCCGTCTGTTCCGTTCCTAGGGCCTGTTATTTTGGAGAATCACATGAACACACAACCCCTGCGCGTGGGCATCGGCGGCCCGGTCGGCTCCGGCAAAACCGCCCTGACCCTGGCCCTGTGCCTGGCCCTGCGCGAGCGCTATAACCTGGCCGTGGTGACCAACGACATCTACACCCGCGAAGACGCCGACTTCCTGGTACGCAACGAAGCCCTGGCGCCGGAACGCATCATCGGCGTGGAAACCGGCGGCTGCCCGCACACGGCCATCCGCGAAGACGCCTCGATCAACCTTGAAGCCGTGGATCAACTCAATCGCCGTTTTCCGGGGCTGGACCTGATTCTCGTGGAGTCCGGTGGCGACAACCTCTCCGCGACCTTCAGCCCGGAACTGTCCGACCTGACGATCTACGTGATCGACGTCTCCGCTGGCGACAAACTGCCGCGCAAGGGTGGGCCGGGGATCTGCAAATCCGACCTGCTGGTGATCAACAAGATCGACCTGGCGCCGCTGGTCGGCGCCTCGCTGGAGATGATGAACAGCGACACCCAGCGCATGCGCAACGGCAAGCCATTTGTCTTCAGCAACCAGAAAACCGGCCAGGGTCTGGAACAGATCATCGCCTTCATCGAACGCCAGGGCTTGCTGACCGCGGCCTGATCCCCCTTCAACAAGGAAGCTTATCCATGACACTGAAACGCATTCTGGGCGCCCTGGCCCTGCTGCTGACGCCAGCCCTTGCCCTCGCCCATCCAGGGCACGGCGACAATGGCTTGATCGCCGGTATCAGCCACCCGCTTGGCGGTCTCGATCACCTGCTGGCGATGCTCGCGGTCGGCCTGTGGGCCGCACAGCAGCAAGGTGCTGCGCGCTGGGCGCTGCCATGCACCTTCGTCGGGACCCTGCTGATTGGCGGGATGCTGGGCTTTGAAGGAATGAACCTGCCGGCACTGGAGAGCGGGATTGCCGCTTCCGTATTGGCCTTGGGGCTGGCGGTGGCGCTGGCTGTGCGTCCACCGCTGGCGATGGCGGTGGGTGCGACAGCGTTGTTTGCGCTGTTCCATGGTGTGGCACATGGGCTGGAACTGCCGGAGATGTCGAGTCCATGGACCTATGCCATGGGTTTTGTAGCGGGCACAGCAGCGTTGCATGCAGCAGGTTATGCGGTGGTGCGGGTGTTGCCGCAGGCCGCAGCGCCGTTGGTGCGACTGGCGGGCGCAGCTTCGGCGATGACCGGGGCGTGGCTGCTGGCGGGCTAGTTCTCTAGTGCCTGAACCGGCCTCTTCGCGGGCAAGCCCGCTCCCACAGGGTTCCTGGTGTGAATGCTATCTATGTCACACAGCAAACTACTGTGGGAGCGGGCTTGCCCGCGAAGGCGGCCTGACAGACACAACCTCTCTCAAGTCAACCTCTCTGCTAACATGTCGCGCAATCGCCCCTGCCGTGACGACGCCAGCCAATGCCACCTGTTTCCCGCTCCGCCTCCCAGCCTGAATTGACCGCCCTGTTCGCCTCGGTGCAACAGCATTTCCTGAACGTCATCGTGCCGCTCTGGCAAGGTCCGGGCTGGAATGCCGACATGGCGTTGCCCTACGAGGCGCTGGATGCCGAACACCAACCGCTGCCACCGCAACGCTACCGGGCCATGGCCTGTGCGCGGCAGTTGTATCTGTTTGCCAGCCTGATCGGTCAGGTGCCGGGCGCCGAAGAGCGTGCCGCCGCCTTGTTCCGCTCGTTGCAGCGGCACTTCCACGATGCCGAGCACGGCGGCTGGTTCTACAGCGTCGATGCTCAAGGGGCGCCACTGGATCAGCGCAAGGACCTCTACACCCACGCGTTCATCCTGTTCGCCTGCGCCCATTACTGGGACAAGGTCCGCGAGCCGCTGGTGGAGTCGGTACTCAACGCCTCGCTGGAAGTGATCGCGCAGCGTTTCGCCACGGACGACGGTCTGTACGAAGCCACGCTCGACCGCGACTGGGCATCGCTGGGCAGCGGCCCCTTGCAAAACCCGCTGATGCACCTGGCCGAAGCATTCCTCGCCACCCTGTCGGTGCGTGAAGATCTCGACGTGCAACACGCACTCATCGAGTTATGCACAGCCATGCACAAGCGCTTTATCGATCCGCAGCACGGCGTGTTGATGGAAAAGCCGCTGGGGTCTGTGGATAACTGGTTTGAACCGGGGCATCAGTTCGAGTGGTATTTCCTGCTGGAATCCTCGGCACTGCTGCGCACTTCAACCCTGCATGCCGATCTGGAAAGGGCCTTCGTTTTGACCGAGCAGTTGGGCGTCGATCAGCAGACCGGTGCGGTGCGGGCCATGCTCGACCTCGAACCAGGTGGCGGCGTCCGGGATGCCACGCAGCGTATCTGGGCCCAGGCCGAGTACCTGCGCGCCCTGACGCTGCGTCCGGACAGCGAAGCGGATGTATTGCGTCAATTGCAGGCGTTGCAGCAGCGTTCGCTGCACGCAGGAGGCTGGTTTGAGTGTCGTGATGAACACGGTGAAGTCAGCCGCCGCGACATGCCGTCGACCACGCCTTATCACCTGGCGACCTGTTATCGCGGGTTGGCGGTATATCTCGGCTGACTGTTTGGTTGCTTTCGCGAGCAGGCTCGCTCCCACAGGTGATCGCATTTCAATGTGGGAGCGAGCCTGCTCGCGAATGACCTCAAAGAGGTCACCGAACTGTCACTCAATCCACTTGCGATCCCCGGTAAAGCTGATGGTCAGCCATCGTGCGGCATCCGGCTCGCCAAGCTTCGCAGAAATTTCCTCGCGCAGACTGTCCAGTTGCCCCACGCCGTCCAGCCAGTAATCCTTCGGCAATACGATGTGGATCTCGATAAAACACGCCCTGCCGTGCTTCTGCACGTAGGAAATGTAGTCGTCGAAACCATGCTCGACCTTCGCCACCTCCATCACCTGACGCACCTTTTCGTCCAGCTGATCCGGGACGATCCCCAACACATCACGCAAGGCCGGTCCGAGGATTTTGAGCGCCGGGGGGAGCATGCCCAAGGCCAGCAGAATCAGGATCATCGGGTCGACATACACCGCCCACTTGTCGTAACCCTGAGTCTTGAGCAGCAGCGCGATGAGGAAACTCACCAGCAGGCCCGCCGACAGCATCGCGTCCACCAGCCAACTGATGTTGTCGAACTGGATCAGCGATGAGTTGAGCGTGCGATTGCGTTGGCGGACATAGAAAAAGTAAATGAGCTCAACGACAGTGAAGAACGCCGCGTAGAAGATCACCAGCCCCAGTTCGACCTCGCGGCCTCCGCTGATGATGCCGAACACGCCGTTGAGAAAGGCGTAAATGGCGACCAGGAAAATGAAGCTACCCTCGATCACCAGCACCATGGGTTCCAGGTGCCAGGAACCGAACTGGAAGCGCTGGTTGCTTTCCTTGGCGATCAGCCGGGCGGTGATCAGCATCAGGACCTTGATGAAGGCCGCGATCAACGAAAAGAAGCCATCGAACAGGATGGATTGGGCGCCCGACACAAAACCGGTGATGATCCCGGCGAATGTCACGGCAAGCATCAGGAAGGTCGATTGTTTGAGCAGCGACTGCTCGCCTCGATTACTCACTGGATCTCCTCTAATACCTCTAGACCGCCGGGTGTGGCGGGTTGCTTGAGGGAGAAGTCTAGCTGATGTCCTGTTGTGTCTATTCCGGCCTCATCGCGAGCAAGCTCGCTCCCACAGTTGATCGCATTTCCATGTGGGAGCGAGCTTGCTCGCGATTGGCCGTTACTCGGTCTTAAGACTTGCGCTCGATCGCAAACCCAGCCCAGGTCTGGCTCACCGGCATCAGTTCCAGGCTGTTGATGTTGATATGCGCAGGCGCATTGAGTACCCAGAAAATGGTCTCGGCGATGTCTTGCGGCTGGATCGGCTCGGCGCCGGCGTAGGTAGCGTTGTAGCGCTCCTGGTCACCGGCAAAACGCACCAGCGAGAACTCGCTCTCGCACAGGCCCGGTTCGATGTTGCTGACCCGCACGCCTGTGCCCTGCAGGTCGCAGCGCAGGTTCAGGGAGAACTGTTTGACGAACGCCTTGGTCGCGCCATACACATGGCTGCCCGGGTACGGATAGTTGCCGGCGATGGACCCCAGGTTGACGATGCCGGCGCCACGACCGTGGGCAATCAGGCGTGGCAACAGCAGACGGGTGCTGTACATCAGGCCTTTGACGTTGGTGTCGACCATGGTGTCCCAATCGTCCAGGTCGCACTTGGGTGCCGGATCGACGCCCAGGGCCAGCCCGGCGTTGTTGATCAACCCACGCAGCTTGGCAAAGGACGGCGGCAGATTGGCAATCGCCTCCTCCATGGCCTTGCGATCACGCACATCGAGCACCAGGCCATGGACTTCGGTCTGCTTCGACAGCTCGGCGCACAGTGCATTGAGGCGCTCTTCACGACGGCCTGTCAGCACCAATTTCCAGCCAGCGTCGGCAAAACGACGGGCACAGGCTTCACCAAAACCGGAGGTCGCGCCGGTAATAAACAGGGTGTTGGACATCGTGTTCTCCTTGCTTCGGCTGATCGCCAGCCATTGGAATGGTAAATCAGCAGGCAGAATGCCCGGCCTTGCCCATAGCGGCAACCGCACTTTCTGTACAAAAAACGAACAATCCCCGCAAGCCCTCGGCCAGCTTGGCTTGCAGCCATGTGCGCGCACGTTATCCACAGGCCGGTCCACAGTCTTTGGGGGCAAGTGGAAAAGCTGCAAGCCGCTATCCACAAGGCTTTGCGCGACTTTTTGAAACTTTTTTGCTTGACCCTCAATAGCCTGCCGTGTAGCCCCTGGCAATTTTCATGACTGACGGGTCAAACCAGCGATGGCGCCAAGCCAGTAACCACGGCCTTCAGCCGGGTCTTTCCAGAGTTTAATCACAGACTTATCCACAGGCTTGTCCACGCTGATTCCACCCGCTTTCATCTCGAACAAAAAGGTTGACAAAGCGCTCTTCAAGTTGCGCAAAAACACTTGATCAAAAACTGAACACCCTCCTGCAGGCCACGGTTTAGAAGGCCTGCAGCCAGCTACTCCCACGTTATTCACAGCCGGCTCCACAGCAAACGGGGACAAGTCAAAACCGTGACAAAACAACTATTTGCAGCGGCTTTATGTCGCGCTTCGGGAGCTCTTGAATATTGTTTTCCACAATTTCCCGGAGGCACGCCAAAAACCCTGTGGGAGCGAGCTTGCTCGCGATAGCGGTTTGTCAGTCAACATCAATATTGGCTGATAGATTGCTATCGCGAGCAAGCTCGCTCCCACAGGGTTTAGTGGTGTTTGGGAGATGTAAAAAGCCCCGGCGATTGCGCGCCGGGGCTTTTGCATAACCACTGAAACTCAGTGCCCGCCGAGATAAGCGTTACGCACATCCTCGTTGACCAGCAGTTCCTTGCCGGTGCCGGTCATGCGGATTTCGCCGTTGACCATCACATACGCCCGGTCCGACAACCGCAGGGCGTGGTTGGCGTTCTGCTCCACCAGGAAGATGGTCATGCCGGTCTTGGCCAGTTCTCGCAGGGTCGCGAAGATCTGTTTCACCACGATCGGCGCCAGCCCCAGGCTCGGCTCATCGAGCAGCAACAACTTGGGCCGGCTCATCAGGGCACGGGCGATGGCAAGCATCTGCTGCTCGCCACCGGACATCGTCATCGCCCGCTGGGTACGCCGCTCTTCGAGCCGCGGGAACAGCTCGAACATGCGTTGCATGTCTTCCTTGGCGTACTTGTCACCGATAGGGATGGTGCCCATCAGCAGGTTTTCCTCGACTGTCATGTCGGGGAACACCCGCCGCCCTTCCGGCGACTGCGCGATGCCGTTGGAGGCGATGTAGTGGGACGACTTGTGGGTAATGTCCACGCCCTGATAAAGGATCTGCCCGTCGGCGGCCCGTGGCTGGCCGAAGATCGACATCAGCAGGGTCGACTTGCCGGCGCCGTTGGAGCCGATCAGGCTGACGGTCTCCCCTTCGTTGATGTGCAGCGAGACGCCTTTAAGGGCCTGAATCGGGCCGTAGAACACGTCCAGGTCCTTGAGTTCGAGGATGGGTTTGCTCATACCACCTCCTCTTCGTCAGCGCCCAGGTACGCGGCAATCACTTTCGGGTCGTTGCGGATGTCGTCGGGACCACCCTCGGCGATGACGATGCCGTGGTCCAGCACCACGATGTGGTCGGAAATGCTCATTACCATGCCCATGTCGTGTTCGATCAGCACCACGGTCAGATCGTGCTCATCGCGCAGCAGCCGGATCATCGCGCTCAGCGCTTCGGTTTCCTGAGGGTTGAGGCCGGCGGCCGGTTCGTCGAGGCAGATGATCTGCGGACGGGTGCACATGGCGCGGGCGATTTCCAGGCGGCGCTGCTGGCCGTAGGACAGTTCACCGGCCAGGCGGTTGGCGCAGTCCACCAGGTCCACCACTTCCAGCCAGTAGAAGGCATGGTCCAGTGCATCGCTTTCGGCCTTGCGATAGCCCTTGGTGTTGAGGATGCCGGCCAGCATGTTGCGGTTGACCCACATGTGCTGGGCCACCAGCAGGTTTTCCAGCACCGACATTTCCTTGAACAGGCGAATGTTCTGAAACGTCCGCGCCAGGCCGGCACGGTTCACCAGGTGGGTGCCGCCGAACATCTTGTAGCGCAGCCGGGTGATGAAGCTTTTTGGCGAAACGAAATCGGTCGGCTTGAACGATTCGCCCAGCAACTGGATGACGTTGGTCTGTTGCCCGCGCACGTTCAGTTCGATCTTGCCGCCGGAGGCCTTGTAGAACCCGGTCAGGCAGTTGAACACCGTGGTCTTGCCGGCGCCGTTGGGGCCGATCAGGGCGAAGATCGAGTTGCGCTTGACCTTCAGGCTCACATCATTCAACGCCTTGATGCCGCCGAAGTGCATCATCAGCTTCTCTACGGAGAGTACGACTTCGCTCATGGCGCTACTCCTTTACGCGGCGTCACACCGGTACGGCTGATCCGAATCAGGCCGCGCGGTCGCCAGATCATCATCAACACCATCAAGATGCCGAACAGCAGCACGCGGTACTCGGCGAAGCCACGCAGCAGTTCCGGAGCGACGGTCAGCACGAAGGCTGCAATCACCACGCCTATGGTCGAACCCATGCCGCCCAGTACCACGATGGCGAGGATCAACGCCGATTCGAAGAAGGTGAACGAGGTCGGGTTGACGAAGCCCTGGTAGGTGGCGAAGAACACCCCGGCCAGACCGGCCGTCGAGGCACCGATGGTGAATGCCGAGAGCTTGACCAGTACGTGGTTCAGGCCCATGGAGCGGCAGGCGATTTCGTCTTCGCGCAGGGCTTCCCAGGCACGGCCGACCGGCATGCGGGTCAGGCGATGCTTGATGTACAGCACAGCCAGCACCACGAGGAACAGCACCGCGTAGATGAAGTAGTACTTCACGTCGGGGTTGTAGGCGATGCCGAAGAACTCATGGAACGGCACGCCGCCGTCCTTGGCTCGCTTGCCGAACTCCAGGCCGAAGAAAGTCGGCAGCGGTGCCGGCATGCCGTTCGGGCCGCCAGTCAGCGACAACCAGTTGTTGAGGATCAGGCGGATGATTTCACCGAAACCCAGGGTCACGATCGCCAGGTAGTCACCGTGCAGGCGCAGCACCGGGAAACCGAGGATGCAACCGGCCAGGCCGGCGATGATCGCCGCCAGCGGCAACACCGTCCAGAAGCCCAGCCCGAGGTATTGGTAACCGAGTGCCAGGCCGTAGGCGCCGATGGCGTAGAACGCCACGTAACCGAGGTCGAGCAGGCCGGCCAGGCCAACCACGATGTTCAGCCCCAGCCCCAGCAGTACGTAGATCAACCCGAGGATGACCACGCCCAGCAGGTAGGAGTTGGAGAAAAACGGCAGCGCCACGGCAATCAAGATGACCAGCGGGATGATCCAGCGCAGCCGCGACTTGTAGTCAGGCGCCAGCACATGCACCCCGGAGCCTGTCGATTCAAAGCCTTCGAGGATTTTCAGGCCCTGGGCTGTCTGCAGGAACATGCTCAGGGCAAAACGTCCGGCCATGACGATCGCCACGATCCACGCCACCCGGGTGGTTTCCAGGTTGAAGCCATAGCCATCGAGAACGACGCCGACAATCGGCCCGAACACAATCAGGGCAATGAGGCCGGCAAGAATCGCGTCAACCAGACTTTTTTTGATATCAATGGTTTTTTTAGTGGTTGAAGACATCGCTTACACCTTCGACACAAGAGGACGGCCGAGCAGGCCTTGAGGCCGAAAGACCAGAACGAGGACCAACAGCGAGAAGCTGAAAACGTCTTTGTAGTCCGAGTTCACCAGACCGGAAAACAGCGACTCGGAAATCCCGAGAATGATCCCGCCGAGCATTGCGCCGGGCAGTGAGCCAATCCCGCCGAGCACCGCGGCGGTGAACGCCTTGATCCCGATGATGAAGCCGGCATAGAAGTCGAATGTGCCGTAGTTCATGGTGATCAGCACGCCGGCCAGGGCCGCCATCGCTGCACCGATGATGAACACGTAGGAAATCACCCGGTCGGTGTTGATCCCCAGGATCGAAGCCATCTTGCGGTCTTGCTGGGTTGCACGGCACATGCGGCCGAGCTTGGTGTACTTGATGATGTAGGTCAGCGCGGCCATCCCGACAAACGCGGCGACCAGAATGAAGACCTTGGTGTAGGTCAACTGAACGAAACCGGTACCGATATCAACGCGCCAGGCACCCGAGAGCAACGTCGGAACGCCTTGTTGCTTCGCGCCCTGGGAGATCTGTGCGTAGTTTTGCAGGATCAGAGAGATGCCGATCGCACTGATCAGCGGTGCGAGTCGAGTGGAGTTGCGCAGGGGTTTGTAGGCGACACGCTCGATGACCCAGCCATACACCGCCGTGACGACGATGGTGAAGATCAGTGTGCCAAGCATCAGCAGCGGGAAAGATTCGATACCGAAGTAAGCCAGCAGAGCCAGACTGATTGCCGCGAGGTAAGCGGAAATCATGTAAACCTCGCCGTGGGCGAAGTTGATCATGCCGATGATGCCATAGACCATTGTGTAGCCGATGGCGATCAGGCCATAGACCGACCCGAGGGTCAGGCCGTTGACCAGTTGCTGCAGGAAAATACCATCCATAACGCAATCTCACGCAATGAGAACCTGCACATGTGGCTGTGCGGTTCTTCTAAGGAAAATACAGATATACGTCGGAGCAATGACAACCACGATCAGGCTGGCCACCACCGCCCCCTGTAGGAGCGAGCTTGCTCGCGAAGAACCTGAGGACAACGCGTTGAACCAGCAAGCACGCGTCATCGTTGACGTTTTTCGCGAGCGTGCTCGCTCCTACAGGGAATCAGTGGGGTTCAGGTGATCGAGTCAGCCCTTACTTCTGTTTTTCCAGCTGGTGGTATTTGCCGTCCTTGTCCCACTGGTAAACCACGTAGTCGGATATTTTCAGGTCGCCCTTGCTGTCCCAGGTCTTCTCGCCCATGACGGTCTTGACCGGGTTCTTCTTCAGCCATGCGGCCGCTTCTTCGCCCTTGTTGGACTTGGCGCCGTTGAAGGCTGCCGCCAGGGCCTGGACCGAAGCGTAGGCGTACAGGGTGTAGCCTTCAGGCTCGGTACCGGCCTTGCGGAAGGCGTCTACCACGGTCTTGCTGTCTGGCAGCAGGCGTGGGTCGGCGCCGAAGGTCATCAGCACGCCGTCAACGAATTGCGGACCGCCAGCGGTGGTCACCAGTTCGTCGGTCACGATGCCGTCGTCGGACATGAACTTGACGTCTTTCAGGCCCTGTTCACGCAGTTGACGCACCAGAGGACCGGCTTCCGGGTGCAGGCCACCGAAGTAGACGACGTCAGCGCCAGCGCCGCGGATCTTGGTCACGATGGTGCTGAAGTCTTTCTCGCCACGGGTCAGGCCTTCATACAGCACAGGCTTCACGCCACGCTTCTCAAGCTGAGCCTTGGTGGCATCCGCCAGGCCTTGACCGTAGGTGTCCTTGTCGTGCAGCACGACCACTTTCTTGCCCTTGAGCACGTCGACGATGTAGTCGCCGGCCACGATGCCTTGCTGGTCGTCACGCCCGCACATACGGAACATGGCGCTCAGGCCGCGCTCGGTCACAGCCGGGTTGGTGGAGCCTGGAGTGATGGCGATGATGCCTGCTTCGTCGTAGATCTCGGAGGCCGGGATGGTCGACGAGGAGCAGAAGTGACCGACCACGCCGGCGACTTTCTGGTTGGTCAGGTCCTTGGCGACCGTCACAGCCTGTTTCGGTTCGCAGGCGTCATCGCCCTTGACCAGTACGATTTTTTCCCCGTTGACCCCGCCCGACGCGTTGACCGCATCGGCCGCCGCTTGCGCACCCTTCATGTACTGTTCGCCAAATGCCGCGTTGGCGCCTGTCATTGGTCCCGCTACGCCGATCTTGATGTCAGCCTGAGCAAACGCAGAAACACCCAGCGCAGTTGCCACTGCGAGGGCCAGAAAGCCTTTCTTGTAAAACGTCTGGGACATGAGGTGGTGCTCCATGGTTTTTTTTAATTGGCACTGCGACTTCAATGAATGCTCAGAGCAAGGGCCGTGCCATCGGTTTTTTATTCTTAAAAAAGTCGCTGCTTTCTTGTTATTTCGACTGTTTCGGGCCCATTTTCATTGGGCGTGCAACCGTCTAAACCGCGGAAGGTAAAACCATTATTTTTTTGAGGCGCAACCCGCCTGCGCCATCATTGCAACCGTGGCTTTAAACGACGTGCAACCAGCCTGTAACAACGTGCGTCACCGAAGTGCACACTGCTGGTGCGAGACTGCTACAACCCGCACCACTACAGGCTAGCTGTAGATCGAAAAAGCGCCGCTTGCGCCCTGCAAAAATCAATATTCAGATCACGATGCGCAGGCACTGGCCTGCGTGATACAGCGAGAATCCCGCCTCGTACAGACAGCTGCGCAACCCCACCCCGGCCAATGGCTGCATGGGCGCGAAAGGAATCGGTAGCGCTTGAGGATTTCCGTTACACAGGTAATCGGCAAACGCCTTGCCGACCACCGTTCCCGTGGTCACGCCCCGCCCGTTGTAACCGGTGACGGCCACTAAACCGGGCGCTGGCTCGAACAGGCGCATCAGATGATCGGGGGTAAAGGCGATGCGGCCGGTCCAGGTGCATTCCCATTCCACCGGTTTGAGGTACGGGAAATAGTGTTGCTGCACCCGGTCGGCCCAGGCCTTGAGGAACCAGGTCGGCTTCTGATTGCCATTCCCCAGGCTGCCAAGCAACAGGCGACCGTCTTTATCCCGGCGGATACTGCTGAGCACCTGTCGGGTGTCCCAGGAACCCTGGCCTCCGGGCAGAATTTGCCGGGCAGCTTCTTCGGTCAGCGGCACCGAGGCCACCTGATAGTAATAACCGGGGAAGAAATTGCGCCGCAGTTCCGTCCAGTCGCCTTCGGTGTAGGCATTGGAGGCAATCACCACTTTCTCGGCCATCACCGAACCCTGGGCGGTTTGCACCGACCAGCGCTGGCCCTGACGTTCGAGCCGGGTGACCGGGGAATGATCGAACAATTGACCGCCCAGGCCGATGGCCGCCTTGGCCAGCCCGGTGGTGTAGGCCATCGGGTTGAGCGTGCCGGCGCGGCGATCGAGCAATGCTGCGGCAATCTTTTTCGTGCCGGTGGCTTGCTCGCAGGCCTGACCGGTGAGCAGCTCTACCGGCGCACCGCGACGTTTCCATTGTTCTTCACGACTGCGCAAGTCGGCTTCGCCACGGGCGTTATGCGCCATGTGCAGCGTGCCTTCGCGGCGCAACTGGCAATCGATGTTGTATTTGTCGACAAGGCTGAACACCAGGGATGGCGCCGCGCCCAGCATGCGGTTGAGCTGGCTGCCGACCGCCTCGCCGAACCCTGCTTCGATCTCGTCCGGGGGAATCCACATCCCGGCATTGACCAGCCCGACGTTGCGCCCCGAACCACCATGGCCGGCACGATGGGCCTCCAGCACACAAACGGTCTTGCCTTGCTCCAGCAGATGCACCGCCGCCGACAAACCGGTAAACCCGGCGCCGATGACGCAGACATCCACCGTGACCTCACCCTTGAGGGCCGAATTGTCCGGCCTCTGCGGCGTCAGTTTTTCCCACAGACACTCTTCGCGTAACGGCATTGCCAGACTCCAACAGAAACCTAACCAACACACAAATCACTTTAGGAGCGAGCTTGCTCGCGAAAAACGTCATGGCAACGCGTTTAAACAGCAAGCCCGCGTTATCGTTGACGATCATCGCGAGCAAGCTCGCTCCTACAATCAATCGAACGTGATGCCCTGCGCCAACGGCAACTCCAGCGAATAGTTCACGGTGTTGGTCTGGCGGCGCATATAGCCGCGCCATGCATCGGAGCCGGACTCGCGACCGCCACCGGTTTCTTTCTCGCCACCAAACGCGCCACCGATTTCCGCACCGCTCGGGCCGATGTTGACGTTGGCGATGCCGCAATCGCTGCCCACCGCCGACATGAACTGCTCGGCTTCACGCACATCGGTGGTGAAGATGCACGAGGACAGGCCTTGTGGCACGGCGTTGTTCAGGCGCAGCGCTTCCTGGAAGTCGGTGTAGCCGACCACGTACAGGATCGGGGCGAAGGTTTCGTGGCACACGACGTCGCTCTGCTCCGGCATTTCGACGATGGCCGGCGAAACGTAGTAGGCGTTCGGGAACTGGTCTTCCAACTGACGCTTGCCGCCGAAGACCTTGCCGCCTTCGCTCAACGCCTGCTCCAGCGCATCCTGCATGTTGTCGAAGCTTTGCTTGTCGATCAGCGGGCCGACCAGGTTGCCTTCCAGCGGATGGCCGATACGTACTTTCGAGTACGCGGCTTTCAGGCGGGTGACGATTTCTTCTTTCACCGATTCATGAGCGATCAGTCGACGCAGGGTGGTGCATCGCTGACCGGCGGTGCCGACGGCACTGAACAGGATCGCGCGAACGGCCATGTCCAGGTCGGCGCTCGGGCCGAGGATCATGGCGTTGTTACCGCCCAGTTCGAGAATGCTGCGGGCAAAGCGCGCGGCCACTTTCGGTGCCACTTCGCGGCCCATGCGGGTGCTGCCGGTGGCGCTGATCAGGGCTACGCGCGGGTCGTCCACCAAGGCTTCGCCGGCATCGCGACCGCCGATCACTACCTGGCACAAATTCGCAGGCGCATCGCTGAAGTTCTTCACGACGCGGTCGAACAGCGCCTGGCAGGCCAGCGCGGTGAGCGGGGTCTTTTCCGACGGTTTCCACACCACCGGGTTACCGCACACCAGCGCCAGCGTGGTGTTCCAGGCCCAGACCGCAACCGGGAAGTTGAAGGCACTAATCACCCCGACAACGCCCAGCGGGTGCCAGGTTTCACGCATATGGTGGCCAGGGCGCTCGGAAGCGATGGTCAAACCGTACAGTTGACGGGACAGGCCGACGGCGAAGTCGCAGATGTCGATCATTTCCTGAACTTCACCCAGGCCTTCCTGAGTGATCTTGCCGGCTTCCCAGGACACCAGCTCGCCGAGGTCGGCCTTGTATTCGCGCAGCACTTCACCGAATTGACGCACCAACTCACCACGGCGCGGTGCCGGAACCTTGCGCCACAGTTCGAACGCATGATCTGCGCGACTGATGTGCTGCTCGACTTCAGCCGCGCCTTCCCAGTTCACGGCGGCGATCCTGCTGCCATCGACCGGCGAATGCACCGGCACTTTGCCGTTCTGGTACAGGGCCGGGTTCACACCTAGACGATCAAGCAATGCGGCAACCATGGGTCACTCCTCAAGCAAAAGACAGAACACGTGCAGCCGGAAAATCACGGCTGATCAGACCTGTAGTTTTAGCTGCCCGGAGGTTACTCAACAAACGACCTTTAAGAGAGATATCATTCCGTTTATTCATGCTGTGCATTGCTGGCAATAAGAAACAAGAACCAAGGACCGCCCATGCTGAATAAACGCTACCTGCCATCGATCGCTGCATTGCAGTGCTTCGAAGCCGTCACCCGGCACTTGAGCTTCACCCGGGCTGCCGAAGAGCTGAACCTGACCCAGAGCGCCGTGAGCAAACAGGTCGCGCAACTCGAGGAGTTGTTGCAGCACCTGCTGTTCCGCCGGGTGCGCCGACGCCTGCAGATGACGCCGGCCGGCGATCTGTACCTGGTCGAGGTGCGAAAAATCCTCACTCAGGTCGAGATGTCGACCCATTACCTGCGTTCCTACGGTGGCGAAACCGAAGTCCTGCGGGTTTCGACGCCGCCCACCTTCGGCGCCCGCTGGCTGGTGCCGCGCCTGAAAGGCTGGCGCCTGCGGCACCCGTCGATCCATCTGGACCTGTGCAGCGAACAGGAAGCCGACGACCTGCTGCAAGGTCGCAGCGACCTGGCGTTCTACTTCGGCCAGGGCTCGCGGCCCGGCACCGAATGCCTGAAGCTGTTCGGCGAAGAGCTGGTGCCAGTGTGCGCCCCGGGTAGCCTGCCGAACACGCCGTTCACCGACCCGACGCAACTGACCGACCTGGTCCTGCTGCAAAACGCCTCCCGCCCCCAGGCCTGGCATGACTGGTTCGACCACCAGGGCTACCACACCGAGCACAGCTACCACGGCCCGCGTTTCGAAACCTTTTACATGTGCATCCGCGCCGCCCAGGTTGGCTGCGGCGTGGCGCTGCTACCGCGCTTTCTGGTGGAAGAGGAACTGGCGGACGGCAAGCTGGTCATTCCCTGGCAGCATGCAATGCCCAGCAGCGATGCCTATTACCTTGCGTACCCGGAGCACTCGGCGGAAGTGCCGAAGGTGCGGGACTTTGTGAAGTGGATGCTGGAGCAGGTTGATAGCCCGGAGGCTCCACAACATTGAGCCTTTTCACAATCCCTGTGGGAGCGAGCTTGCTCGCGATGGCGTCATTACATTCAATACTTGAATTGCCTGTCAGTCCGCTATCGCGAGCAAGCTCGCTCCCACAAGGATCTGGTGCAGTCTGAAAAATTGCTGGCAATCCCCACCACCGTTGTGCGCCACTAGCTCTATTCAATGTGGAGAACCCCCGTTATGAGCGAGAGTGTGTTTGCCGATCGCATCGTGCAGAACCTGCTCGACACCGACTTCTACAAACTGACGATGATGCAGGCGGTGCTGCACAACTACCCCAACGTCGAAGTCGAATGGGAGTTTCGTTGCCGTAACGGCGAGGATTTGCGCCCCTACCTGGCGGAGATCCGTTTCCAGATCGAGCGCCTGGCCGAACTGAGCCTGAGCGCCGATCAATTGAGCTTTCTGGAACGCATCAGCTTCCTGAAGCCGGATTTCCTGCGCTTTCTCGGTTTGTTTCGCTTCAACCTGCGTTACCTCCACACCGGTATCGAAAACGGCGAGTTGGTCATCCGCCTGCGCGGCCCCTGGCTGCATGTGATCCTGTTCGAAGTGCCGCTGCTGGCGCTGGTCAGCGAGGTACGCAATCGCTATCGCTATCGCGAAGTCGTGCTGGAGCAGGCCCGCGAGCAGCTTTACCGCAAGTTCGACTGGCTGAGCGCCAACGCCAGCAGCGATGAGTTGTCCGAGTTGCAGGTGGCCGATTTCGGCACGCGCCGCCGCTTCTCGTATCGCGTACAGGAAGAAGTCGTGAATGTGCTCAAGCACGACTTCCCCGGACGCTTTGTCGGCACCAGCAACGTGCACCTGTCCCGGGAGCTGGACATGAAACCCCTGGGCACCATGGCCCACGAATGGATCATGGCCCACCAGCAGCTCGGCCCGCGGCTGATCGACAGCCAGATCGCCGCACTCGATTGCTGGGTCCGCGAATACCGTGGCCTGCTGGGGATTGCCCTGACCGACTGCATCACCATGGATGCCTTCCTCGGCGATTTCGATCTGTTTTTCGCCAAGCTTTTCGACGGCTTGCGCCACGACTCGGGCGATCCGGTGGTCTGGGCGGAAAAAGCCATCGCCCACTATCACAAGCTCGGCATCGACCCAATGAGCAAGACCCTGACCTTCTCTGACAGCCTGACCCTGCCCAGAGCCCTGGAGATATTCCGGGCGCTGCGCGGTCGGATCAATGTCAGCTTCGGCATCGGCACCAACCTGACCTGTGATATTCCGGGTGTCGAACCGATGAGCATCGTGCTTAAAATGGCCGCCTGCAACGGCCAGCCGGTGGCGAAGATCTCGGACGAGCCCGGCAAGACGCACTGCAAAGACCCGAATTTCGTCGCGTACTTGCGACACGTTTTCCAAGTACCTGCCGCCCTTTCAAGTCCATCAAGCAAGGAGTGAATTCATGCAAGCCGTACAGCGTGAGATTGCTGAACAGCTCAAGGTCCAGCCGCCATTCGCCGACGAAGCCGCCCTTGAGGCCGAAGTCGCCCGGCGGGTGACCTTCATTCAGGACTGCCTGGTCAACTCCGGGCTCAAGACCCTGGTCCTGGGCATCAGTGGCGGTGTCGACTCCCTGACCGCCGGCCTGCTGGCCCAACGAGCCGTGCGTGAACTGCGCCAGCGCAGCGGTGATGCCGCGTACAAATTCATTGCCGTGCGCCTGCCCTACGAAACCCAGTTCGATGAACACGACGCCCAGGCTTCGGTGGATTTCATCAAGCCGGACGAGCGCCACACCGTGAACATCGGCCCGGCGGTCAAGGCCCTGGCCAATGAAGTGGCGGCCTTCGAAGGCAAACATGCAGTGTCGGTGGACTTCGTGCTCGGCAACACCAAGGCGCGCATGCGCATGGTCGCCCAGTACACCATCGCCGGCGCGGCCCATGGCCTGGTGATCGGCACCGATCACGCGGCGGAAGCGGTGATGGGGTTCTTCACCAAGTTCGGTGACGGCGCCTGCGACCTGGCGCCACTGAGCGGTCTGGTGAAAAACCAGGTCCGCGCCATCGCCCGCAGCTTCGGCGCGCCGGAATCGCTGGTGGAAAAAGTCCCGACGGCGGACCTTGAAGACCTGTCGCCCGGCAAACCGGACGAAGCCTCCCACGGCGTGACCTATGCCGAGATCGACGCGTTCCTGCACGGCCATCCGGTGCGGGAGGAAGCGTTCAAGATCATTTGCGACACCTACAACAAGACCCATCACAAGCGGGTGATGCCGTTTGCGCCTTGAGGCGTGAGTGAATGAAAAAAGCCCGCTGAAGTGTTGAGCTTCAGCGGGCTTTTTCTTGGGCCAAAACATGCGCCGATGCTTCTGGCCCCTTCGCGGGCAAGCCCGCTCCCACATTTTGACCGCGCCGTCTGACGGTTAAGCGGTACCTGTGGGAGCGGGCTTGCTCGCGAAGAACGATGACGCGGTGTACCTGATTACTTCAGGGTAACCGTGCCTTTCATCATCGAGATGTGGCCCGGGAACGAGCAGAAGAACCCGTACTTTTCACCGGCCGCGAGCTTGGACACGTCGAAGGTCACCGAGTCGGTTTCCTTGGCGCCGATGATCTTGGTGTGGGCGATCACACGGGCGTCGCCTTCTTTCAGATAGTTCTTGTCGATGCCGGCGCTCAGGCCATCGGTGGCGATCGGCTGCATGTCGGCTTCTTTACTCAGCACCCAGTTATGGCCCATGACGTTCTTCGGCAAGCTGCCGGAGTGCTTGAGTTCCACGGTAAACGTCTTGCAGCTCTTGTCGATTTCAATGGCCTTCGTGTCGAAAGACATCTGGTCGGTGGAGTCGACAGTGACTTTGCACTCGGCAGCCATCAGTTGGCTGCTGGCCAGTGTCAACAGGGATACCGCAACAAGTTTGGCAAACATGGTGAATCTCCAAGGCAGGGTTAGCGAAATCGCGAATAAACAGAAGACTGCCTGAAAACTTCGCAAGTTCATATGACTTGAATCAAAAATTGTATACAACTTTCGCGCTATGGCACCAATACGAAATATCTACCGGCCAAGTGTCTGGCCCGGGCCTATCATCAGGCCGTCCCCCTTCAAATGGAATGCCTGTCATGTCGATCAACAGCCTGTTGTGCAGTTTGCTGGCCGCCTACGCCTGCGGCGCCAGCGGTACGTACGAAACGCCAAAACACCAAGTCTAGCCCTTGGAGTGACGCGCGCCTGCCTTTACTCTGTGGCCCTGATCGACCATGGAGCAAGGCATGTCTTTAACATCCGTTTGTGTATTTTGTGGCGCCAGCACCGGCACCCACCCGGCTTACCGCGAAGCCGCCGTGGCCCTTGGCCGGGCTCTGGCCGAACGCAAGCTGACCCTGGTGTATGGCGGTGGCGCCGTCGGGCTGATGGGCATAGTCGCTGATGCGGCCCTGGCGGCCGGCGGTGAAGTGATCGGCATCATCCCGCAAAGCCTCAAGGACAAGGAAATCGGCCACAGCGGCCTGACCCGCCTGGAAGTTGTCGATGGCATGCACGCACGCAAGGCGCGGATGGCCGAACTCAGCGATGCCTTTATCGCGTTGCCCGGTGGCCTTGGCACCCTCGAAGAACTGTTCGAAGTCTGGACCTGGGGCCAGCTCGGCTACCACGGCAAACCGCTGGGATTGCTGGAAGTGAACGGTTTCTACAGCAAATTGACGTCTTTTCTTGATCACATCGTCGGCGAAGGCTTCGTTCGCGGGCAGCACCGTGACATGCTGCAGGTGAGCGAATCGCCGCAAAACCTGCTCGATGCGCTGGATGCCTGGCAACCGTCCGTAGCGCCAAAGTGGGCCGAGCAAAAACCCAGCTAACGGCTCGGTACCGATACAGGGCAGAATATGCGCCGCTCAACCTCACCTTCGACCCCAGAGGATCGCCCATGGCTAAACCTAATTATTCCTTCGCCAAACGTCAGAGAGACTTGGCCAAGGAGCAGAAGAAAGAGGAAAAGCTTCAGCGCAAGAAAGCTACAGCTGAAGAAGCGGCACTGAACCCTGAGGGTGAAGTGGCGGCAGAAGACGATGTTGATGCACCGAAAGACTCGGCGCCCGACGCCTGAGAACCTCCGGGCCGGTTGATCTGATCTGGCCCACCGGATCTGTGTAATGGATTGGCAGCTTGGCTGCCGATCCTCACAGGCCAATCGTATGACTCAAACACACCGTAATTCCCTGTGGGAGCGAGCTTGCTCGCGATGAAGGCTGCACATCCAATATCAAACTGACTGACACACCGCTATCGCGAGCAAGCTCGCTCCCACAGTTGATTTTCGTTAATCCAGTGGCATCACGGTGACCCGAACTTCCGGGTCGTGGTTACCTCCTCCCAGGATTACCCCCCGCAACGGCGACACATCGGAAAAATCCCGGCCCCAGGCCAGGGTGATGTGCTCCAGTGCCGGCTGCACATTGTTGGTTGGATCGAAATCCACCCACCCCAGCATCGGGCAAAACACCGAGACCCAGGCGTGAGACGCATCGGCACCGATCAGCCGTGGCTGGCCCGGTGGTGGCTGGGTCAGCAGGTAGCCGCTGATATAACGCGCGGCCAATCCACGGGAACGCACGCAAGCGAGCATCAGGTGAGCAAAGTCCTGACAGACCCCGCGTCGGCGCTCCAGCACTTCGACCAGCGGCGTCGCCACCTGGGTAGCTTCAGCATCGAAGGTGAATTCGCTGTAGATTTTCTCCATCAGCGCCTGCACGCCGAGCAACAACGGTCGACCGGGTGGAAAACAGCTTTGCGAGAACTCGACGAAGTTTTTCTTCAAATGCACATACGGCGATTCGAACCGGTATCGACAGGCTTCGAGCAATTCCGGCGACAACGGTTGGCTGCTGTAGGTCAGCGCGCTTCGTGTGTGTTCCCACGCCGCAGACCCACTGAAATCCGGCACAGGTCGGGGCAACACTTCGATGGTGAGGCTGGCGTTGACCAGCAACTCATCGTGGGGACGCTCGAATGCCAGCCGGGTCAGCGGATTGCCGAATACATCCAGCTCATCGCGACGCGAGGTCGGCTGCGGACTGATCTGCAATTGCCGGTCGGTGCAGCGCTGCCAGGCACAAGGCCGCGGCCACAAATGTGCCAGTTGCTGGGCCAGGGACACCGGGCTGTCGTAGTGATAATGAGTGTCGTGGAAAATCTGGTAGTGGGCGCTCATCAGACGGACACCGTGCGCTGGCTGACATCGTCGACATGGGCGAAATGCCGCAGCGCCAGGCGATCGGAGACTTGCCCGCTGGCATCGGCGATCTCCTGCAACAGTGCGGCCAGCCCTTCGATGGCGGCGCGAACACTGGCGTCGCCGAACAACGGGTTTTCCAGGCACCCCAGATCGAATCGCGCCAGACGCTCGACCAATTGCGGCAGTACTGTTTCACGCGGTACGCCAAAGTCGTCGTTGAGACGCTTGAGGGTGCGCGTCACCAGTTTCAACTGGAACAACACGGCGTGAGGGTTCTGCTCGTCGAGCAACAACAGGTCGAGCACCGGAATCAGCTGCGCGACCGCCAGATAGCGCGAGCGGTAGGTGATGCTGCTGTTACCCAGTTCCAGCAACCATTCCAGCCCGGCCTGATCGAAAACCCCGGCGCCCCGCAGGAACGCCGCCAGGCTGCCGCTGAGAAATTGCAGGCGTTCGATCCGCCGGCCAATCATCAGGAAACGCCAGCCTTCGTCCCGGGTCATGTCGTCCAGGGCAAAACCGGACAGCGCCGCCAGGGACATCACCAGGCGGTTGAGGAAATCCAGCAACTCGCCGAAGTCCGGTTCTTCGGTTTCCAGCTCCATGGCTTCACGCTGCAACTCCACCAGCGCCTGCCAGTTTTCCCGCGAGAGCTTGCCGCGCACCTGCGAAGCGGCCCACTGCAAGCGTTGCAGGTTGGACCGCAGGCTGAACGGCCAGTCGTCACCGAGCAATGCCGCCAACAGGCGTTCGGGTAATTCGCCCTCATCGGGCAGCAGCATCAACCGTTCGCCGAGATCGACTGCGGCCTGCAAGGCTTGCGGGTCGTCGCCGTCGACATAGCGCGCGAGCATGATGCGCAGCAAACGGGCACTGTCGTCGCAACGTTCGCAGTAACGACCAAACCAGAACAGGTTTTCCACCACCCGCGATGGCAGATACGGGTCGCGCCGCACCAGATCATGCACACCGATGTTGCGCTGGGCCTTCCATTGCTCGCCGCTGGGCGCACGATCGCCCAGTACCCAGGTGTCCTTGCTGGCGCCGCCGCGCTGCATCGACACCACTTCGGCATCGGCTTGTGCGGCGACCCGGGTCAAGCCACCGGGCAACACCCGATAGCCCTCGCGGCTGGCCACTGCATACACGCGCATGCCGATGGCCCGGGGTTGTAGTTGACCGTCTTCGGCTTGCCAGATCGGCGCCTGGGACAGTTGCGCAAGTTCTTGCGCGACATAAGCGTATGGCCGTGCCTGCATGCGCTCGGCGAGCTCCTGGCGCTGTTTTTCACTCAAGTCGCGGCCAAATACCGGTGCAAAGCTCTGGGACGGAAACGCCGGTTTGATCAGCAACTCCGGAAGTTTTTCCAGGGCTTGGGCCAATACCGGCGCTTCGCCGCACCACCAGGTGGCAATGGACGGCAGGATCAGCTCTTCGCCGAACAGGAACTGATTGATCTTCGGCAGGAAACCCAACAAGCCCGGTGACTCCAGAACACCACTGCCGAGCGCGTTGGCCACCAGCACCCGCCCCTGCCGCACCGCTTCCAGCAGGCCCGGTACACCGAGGGCCGAATCGGTGCGCAGTTCCAGCGGGTCGCAGAAGTCATCGTCGAGCCGCCGCATGATCGCGTGCACCCGCCGCAGCCCACTCAGGGTCTTCAGGTAGACCGTGGCATCGCGCACCGTCAGGTCGCCGCCCTCCACCAGCGGATAACCGAGCTGACGGGCCAGGTACAGATGTTCGAAATAGCTTTCGTTGAAACGCCCGGGTGTCAGCAGCACCACCAAGGGTGCGTCCTCGTCACTCGGGGCCTGACGGACCAGGGTTTCCTGCAAGGTGCGGAAGAACCCGGCCAGGTGCTGCACTTTCATATCGCGGTACAGCTCGGGAAAGGCCCGGGACACGATAGTGCGGTTTTCCAGCGCATACCCGGCACCCGACGGCGCCTGGGTACGGTCCGCCGTGACCCACCAGCGGCCATCGGGTGTGCGCGCCAGATCCACGGCATACAGATGCAGAAAGGCTCCGTCAGGCGGGCTGATGCCCTGACAGGGCCAAAGGAAATTGTTGTGACCGAACACCAGCTCGGCGGGCAGCAGTCCTTCGGCAATCAGCCGTTGCGGACCGTAAAGGTCAGCCAGCACGGCATTGAGCAAACGCGCCCGCTGAGCGATGCCGGCCGACAAGTGCTCCCACTCATCAGCAGCGATCACATGGGGCAGCAGGTCCAGCTCCCATGGCCGGTCAGCGCCCTTGGGATCGGCATAGACGTTGTAGGTGACACCGTTTTCCTGGATTTGCCGGGTCAGCAGGGCCTGACGCTGCACCAGTTGTGCCGGCGTGCTGCGTTGCAACTGCTCGAACAGCCGGCGCCAGTGCGGGCGCACGGCGCCACTGTCGTCGAGCAGTTCGTGATAGGTGCCCGCCGTCAGCGGGTAGCGGTCAAGCAGATCAGGCATGGAAAGCTCGGCAGACAGCAATGATCGGTCAGACTAGCGCAGGCTCGTGACGCCCGGATATACGAAAAATCCGAGCGTCGCGGACGGTTTAGAAACGTCGTAAATCGAGCGTCATCGGTAACTCATCGTTAATGTCCAGATGGGGTACAGGGAGTTTCCCCGGCGTGTGTCCGATGCGGAAGAAACGCGCCATCCGCCGACTCTCGGCCTCGTTGGCATTGACCGGCAAACTGTCGTAATTGCGCCCGCCCGGGTGGGCGACGTGGTACTGGCAGCCGCCCAGCGAACGCTGCATCCAGGTATCGAGCAGGTCAAATACCAGCGGCGCGTGGACCGGGATGGTCGGCTGCAGGCAGTTGGCCGGTTGCCAGGCACGAAAACGCACGCCCGCGACGAATTCACCTACACGCCCGGTGGGCTGCAAGGGAACAGGAATACCGTTGCAGGTCAGCAGGTAACGCTGGGGCGGCAAGCCGCTGAGCTTGACCTGCAAACGCTCCAGCGACGAATCCACGTAACGCACCGTGCCGCCCATGGCGCCCTCTTCGCCCAGCACGTGCCAGGGCTCGAGCGCCTGGCGCAGTTCCAGGGCAATACCACTGACGGCGTAATCGCCCACCTTGGGAAAACGAAACTCCAGATGCGCGGCGAACCATTCGGCCCGCACCGGATAACCGGCGGCGTTGAGGTCGACGATGACATCGGCAAAATCCTGCTCGATAAAGTGCGGCAACAGGAAGCGATCGTGCAGTTCCGTGCCCCAGCGCGCCAGTTTTGGCGGTGCATAGGGCTCGCGCCAGAACCGCGCCACCAGCGCCCGCAGCAACAATTGTTGCGCCAGGCTCATGCGGGCATGGGGCGGCATCTCGAACGCACGCAGCTCCAGCAATCCGAGGCGCCCGGTGGCACCGTCCGGCGAATAGAGTTTGTCGATGCAGAACTCGGCGCGGTGAGTGTTGCCGGTGACATCGATCAGCAGGTTGCGCAGCAGTCGATCCACCAACCATGGCGGACACTCCTCACCCGGTGAGGGCATTTGCGCAAAAGCGATTTCCAGTTCGTACAAGGCATCGTTGCGTGCTTCGTCGACGCGGGGCGCCTGGGACGTCGGGCCGATGAACAATCCGGAAAACAGGTAGGACAAGGACGGGTGGTTGTGCCAGTAGCTGATCAGGCTGCGCAGCAGATCCGGGCGACGCAGAAACGGCGAGTCCCCCGGGGGCGCACCGCCCAGCACGAAATGGTTACCGCCGCCCGTACCGGTGTGCCGGCCGTCAATCATGAATTTCTCGGTGGTCAGGCGAGTCTGGCGCGCTTCTTCATAGAGGAACTCGGTGCGCTCGACCAATTCATCCCAGGTCGCGGACGGCTGCACGTTGACCTCGATCACCCCCGGGTCCGGGGTGATGCGGAAGTTGCTCAGGCGCGGATCGTTCGGCGGCTCATAGCCCTCCAGCAATACCGGGCACATCAGTTCTTCAGCGGTGGCTTCGATGGCCGCGACCAGTTCAAGGTAATCCTCGACCCGCTCCAGCGGCGGCATGAACAGGTACAAACGGCCTTCCCGCGCCTCGGCACAGAAGGCTGTACGGGTCAGCCAGTCGGCGGACTCGTCGATTTTTGGCACGCGGTCTTCTGCGACTGCTGCGCCCTGACTCTGAAGCTGGCCGGTGTCAGGCAGCGGCGGGAACGCCTGATTCGGGTCTTGCGCATGAATGAATGGATATTCCGCCGCTTTCACCCAGGGTTGCGACCCCAGCGGCAAGCGATAGCCCAGCGGCGAATCCCCCGGCACCAGTCGGCAGTGCTCGTCGCGCAGATACCAGCGGCCGCTCTGCCACTGATCGCCCTTGGCGGTGCGCGCCAGCGGAAGGACCTGGCCAATTACCTTGTCCAACCCCTGGCTGAACACCTTGCGCAGACGTGCCCGCTCCAGCGGTTCCTCCAGACGGGAATCTTCGGCGCTGACGTTTTGCGGCAGCATCCCTTCGCGCCAGAGGTAATAGAAATTGTCTTCGTAGGCTGGAAAAACGAAGCGTGTCGGAATTTTCAGGCGTTCGGCGACACTCGCCAGAAAGCGTCCGGCCAGCGCGCCATCGGCGCCGTAGTCTTGTTGTTCGTCGGCGATCAGCGCGCTGTTGTGCCAGATCGGCACGCCGTCGCGGCGCCAGTAACAATTGAGCGACCAGCGTGGCAGTTGCTCGCCGGGGTACCACTTGCCTTGCCCGAAATGCACCAGTCCATTGGGCGCGTAGTGTTTACGCATGCGCTGGAACAGTTCGGCGGACAACCGCCGTTTATCCGGCCCCAGTGCCGCGGTATTCCACTCGGCGCCGTCCGGGTCATCGATGGACACAAAGGTCGGCTCGCCACCCATGGTCAGGCGCACATCGCCTTCCAGCAAGTCGGCATCGATCTGTCGGCCCAGGGCCTGGATCGCCAGCCACTGGTCGTCGGTGTAGGGCTTGGTGACCCGCGGTGCTTCCCAAATCCGCTCCACGGACATTTCGTGGCTGAATTCGCACTCGCAGGGTTCCACCAGGCCACTGATCGGCGCCGCAGAAGACGGATCGGGACTACAGGCCAACGGAATATGTCCTTCACCGGCAAACAGCCCGGAGGTTGCGTCCAGGCCGATCCAGCCGGCACCGGGCAAGTACACCTCGCACCAGGCGTGCAGGTCGGTGAAATCCACCTCAGTGCCCGACGGGCCGTCGAGGCTTTTGACGTCGGCAGTCAGTTGAATCAGGTAGCCGGAGACGAAACGCGCCGCCAGTCCCAGGTTGCGCAGCAGTTGCACCAACAACCATGCCGAGTCGCGGCAGGAACCGGAGGCATGTTCGAGGGTATGTTCCGGCGTCTGCACGCCGGGCTCCATGCGAATCAGGTAGTCGATGTCTTCGCTCAGGTGCTGGTTGAGCGCGACGAGGAAGTCCACGGCGGGCAATGGTGTGCGGTCGATGCCGTCCAGATAGGCCTTGAATTTCGGCGTCAGGGGCAGGGTTTCCAGGTACGGCGCCAGTTCCTTGCGCTCATCTGCTGCATACGTGAAGGGGATCTTTTCCGCGTAGGGTTCGAGGAAGAAGTCGAACGGATTGAAGATCGCCATTTCTGCCAGCAGATCGACCTCGATTCGCAATTCATCAGTTTTTTCCGGGAACACCAGCCGCGCCAGGTAATTGCCCTGAGGGTCCTGCTGCCAGTTGATGAAGTGCTGCTCGGGCGAGACTTTCAGCGCATAAGACAGAATCCGCGTGCGGCTGTGGGCGGCGGGACGCAGGCGAACAATCTGCGGACCCAGCTCGACAGCGCGGTCATAGCGGTAATGCGTGACATGGTGCAATGCGACATGAATCGACACGGCGTGCCTCCTGCGAGCCTTGAGCGTATGGGAAAGCGCGCAAGACTTATGCCATCGCGCATTGCTGGCGCTTTCTTCGGTTGCCTGAGGCAGTACAGCACCAAAACCGGGCGAGGCGGAGAATTGGATTCAAGAGTTGCACGTATTTGTGGCGTCCAGTTGCATAGTCGCCGCCAAAACCGGCCTCTTCGCGGGCAAGCCCGCTCCCACAGTGTCCGAGTCGAACACAAATTTTGCGAACGCCTCTAAACCTGTGGGAGCGGGCTTGCTCGCGAAGAGGCCAGCAGCCCTGCACACCTTTCAAGCCAGGAATGCAAAACGCCAACCCGAAGGTTGGCGTTCTGTTCAGCGGGCGAGGCTTATCGCGGTACGACGGGCTTGCGAGCCGGCTTCGGCCCCTTGCCCTTGGCCGCGTCCTTGCGTTCCTTGGCCGCCTGCTGGTTGCGGGCGAACGCCGCCGCCTTGGCCTGTTCGCGTTTGTCCCACGGGTTGCCGCCATCGCTGGCACGCGGTGGCAGACCGGTGTGCTGGGTGAGGATCTTGGTGGTCTTTTCCTTGGCCACTTTATGGCTGCCGGCTGGCGTCGAATTCTTGCGACGGGCGCTCTGGTAGCTGTCGGTCGACGGCTGATGCAAAGGAATCAACTGGTTCTTGCCCGGCCCGATCAGGTCGGCGCGACCCATGCGGGTCAGTGCTTCACGCAGCATCGGCCAGCCTTTCGGGTCGTGATAACGCAAGAACGCCTTGTGCAGACGACGCTGCTCCTCGCTCTTGACGATGGTCACCGCGTCACTCTTGTAGGTGACCTTGCGCAGCGGGTTCTTGCCCGAGTGGTACATCGCGGTGGCGGTGGCCATCGGCGACGGGTAGAACGCCTGCACCTGGTCGGCACGGAAACCGTTGCCCTTGAGCCACAGGGCCAGGTTCATCATGTCTTCATCGGTGGTGCCCGGGTGGGCGGCGATGAAGTACGGAATCAGGTACTGCTCCTTGCCCGCTTCCTTGGAGTACTTCTCGAACATGCGCTTGAACTTGTCATAGCTGCCGATGCCCGGTTTCATCATCTGGTTGAGCGGACCTTCCTCCGTGTGTTCCGGGGCGATCTTCAGGTAACCACCGACGTGGTGGGTCACCAGCTCTTTAACGTATTCCGGCGATTCGACCGCGAGGTCATAACGCAGGCCGGAAGCGATCAGGATCTTCTTCACACCCGGCAATTCACGGGCACTGCGATACAGCTTGATCAGCGCCGAGTGGTCGGTGTTCAGGTTCGGGCAGATACCCGGGAACACGCAGGATGGCTTGCGGCACGCGGATTCGATTTCCGGGCTCTTGCAGGCGATGCGGTACATGTTCGCGGTCGGGCCACCGAGGTCGGAGATTACGCCGGTAAAACCGGGAACCTTGTCGCGAATTTCTTCGATTTCGCGAATGATCGACTCGTGGGAACGGTTCTGGATGATCCGCCCTTCGTGCTCGGTGATCGAGCAGAAGGTGCAGCCGCCGAAGCAGCCACGCATGATGTTCACCGAGAAACGGATCATGTCGTAGGCCGGGATTTTCTCCTTGCCATACGCCGGGTGCGGAATTCGGGCGTAAGGCATACCGAACACGTAGTCCATTTCTTCGGTGGTCATCGGAATCGGTGGCGGGTTGAACCAGACATCGACTTCGCCGTGCTTCTGCACCAGCGCGCGGGCGTTGCCCGGGTTGGTTTCCAGGTGCAACACACGGTTGGCGTGGGCGTAGAGCACCGCGTCGTTGCGAACCTTTTCCACCGACGGCAGACGGATCACGGTCTTGTCGCGGGTCATGCGCGGGCTCGCCAGGATCTGTACGACCTTGGCTTCCTGCGGATCTTCAACCGGCCCCTTTTCCTGCTCGATGGCACAGGCCTGGGTGTCCTGGGTGTTGACGTACGGGTTGATGATCTTGTCGATCTTGCCCGGACGGTCGATGCGCGTGGAATCGACTTCGTACCAGCCTTGCGGCGTGTCACGACGGATGAACGCCGTCCCGCGCACGTCGGTGATGTCTTCGATCTTGTGACCGTAGGACAGACGCTGGGCGACCTCGACGATCGCGCGCTCGGCGTTGCCGTAGAGCAGGATGTCGGCGCTGGCGTCGATCAGGATCGAGTTGCGCACGCGGTCCTGCCAGTAATCGTAATGCGCGATGCGGCGCAGCGACGCTTCGATGCCGCCGAGCACGATCGGCACGTGCTTGTAGGCTTCCTTGCAGCGCTGGCTGTAGACCAGGCTGGCGCGGTCCGGACGCTTGCCCGCCAGGCCACCCGGCGTGTAGGCATCGTCGGAACGGATTTTCTTGTCCGCGGTGTAGCGGTTGATCATCGAGTCCATGTTGCCGGCCGCGACACCGAAGAACAGGTTCGGCTCGCCGAGCTTCATGAAGTCGTCTTTGGACTGCCAGTTCGGCTGGGCAATGATCCCGACGCGGAAGCCCTGGGACTCCAGCAGCCGGCCGATGATCGCCATGCCGAACGACGGGTGATCGACGTACGCATCACCAGTGACGATGATGATGTCGCAGGAATCCCAGCCGAGCTGATCCATCTCCTCCCTGCTCATGGGCAGGAACGGCGCTGGCCCGAAACATTCGGCCCAGTACTTGGGATAGTCAAATAACGGCTTGGCTGCTTGCATGTCGATAACCGGTGTTGGCTTTCATTGAATTTCGCGGGCGCGGAATATAGCACAAATTTTGACCAATTCCGACGGCTGTGGTCGGAAATTGCGGCGACCCCATCGCGGGCAAGCCCGCTCCCACAGGATTCTGGGTGATACCAAAAATAGCAGGTACACCATAAATCACTGTGGGAGCGGGCTTGCCCGCGATGGGGCCCGCTGAGACAACGAAAATTATTCGTCGTCGTCGAAGTTATAGCTACCCGGCGCCAAGTTCTCGAATCGGGTGTACTTACCGATAAAGGCCAGGCGGATAAAGCCGATCGGCCCGTTCCGCTGCTTGCCGATGATGATCTCGGCAATGCCCTTGTGCTCGGTTTCCGGGTGATACACCTCGTCGCGATACACGAACATGATCACGTCGGCGTCCTGCTCGATCGCTCCGGATTCCCGCAAGTCGGAGTTCACCGGGCGTTTGTTCGGCCGCTGTTCCAGGGAGCGGTTGAGCTGCGAGAGCGCCACCACCGGGCAGTTGAATTCCTTGGCCAGGGCTTTCAGGGAACGGGAGATCTCGGAAATTTCGTTGGTCCGGTTGTCACCGCTGGAACCCGGGATCTGCATCAGCTGCAGGTAGTCGATCATGATCAGGCCGACATCGCCGTGTTCGCGCACCAGACGACGGGTCCGGGCGCGCATTTCCGACGGGCTGATGCCCGCGGTATCGTCGATGAACAGCTTGCGGTCGTTGAGCAGGTTGACCGCCGAGGTCAGGCGCGGCCAGTCGTCGTCTTCCAACTGACCGGAACGCACCTTGGTCTGGTCGATGCGGCCGAGGGAAGACAGCATACGCATGATCAGCGATTCGCCTGGCATCTCGAGGGAGTACACCAGGACAGCCTTCTCGCTGCGCAACACGGCGTTTTCCACCAGGTTCATCGCAAAGGTGGTTTTACCCATGGACGGACGGCCGGCGACGATGATCAGGTCGGCCGGTTGCAGGCCGCTGGTTTTCTCGTCGAGGTCGGTGTAGCCGGTGGACAGGCCGGTGATGGCGTTGTCGGTGTTGAACAGGGTGTCGATGCGGTCGATGGCCTTGGTCAGCAACTCGTTCACACCCACTGGGCCACCGGTTTTTGGCCGGGCCTCAGCGATCTGGAAGATCTGCCGTTCAGCTTCATCGAGGATTTCTTCTGCCGTGCGCCCCTCAGGATTGAAGGCGCTGTCGGCGATTTCGGTGCTGATGCCGATCAATTGACGCAGGGTCGCGCGCTGGCGAACGATCTGCGCATAGGCCTTGATGTTGGCGACGGACGGCGTGTTTTTCGCCAGCTCGCCGAGGTATCCGAGGCCACCGACTTGCGAGGTCTGACCTTCCTTGTCCAATTGCTCGGCAAGGGTCACGACGTCGATCGGCGAGTTCTGATCGGCCAGTTTGGCGATCGCGCGGAAAATCAGACGGTGGTCATGTCGATAGAAATCGCCGTCGGAGACTTGATCGAGCACACGCTCCCAGGCGTTGTTGTCCAGCATCAGACCACCGAGCACGGCCTGTTCGGCCTCGATGGAATGCGGCGGCACCTTCAGCGCGGCGGTTTGCAGGTCGTATTGCTCGGGAGCTAAGATTTCGTTCATGGCCACTTGGTTTTTTTTTGGAAAGCAGGAATGTAAAAACTGGGATGCCAGAAAGACAAAGGGCACGACCTGTAAACAGGATCGTGCCCGATGTTACCGGCAAGCACCCGAGGGTGCCAGCCGACAAGTGCTGCTTAAGCTGCTACCACGACAACGCGTACGGTGGCTTCAACTTCGGCGTGCAGGTGCACGGCTACGTCGAATTCGCCTACGTTGCGGATGGTGCCGTTCGGCAGACGAACTTCGCTCTTCTGCACTTCAACGCCGGAGGCGGTCAGTGCGTCAGCGATGTCGTGAGTACCGATCGAACCGAACAGCTTGCCTTCGTCGCCAGCGGTGGCAGTGATGGTCACTTCCAGCTCGGCCAGTTGGGCAGCGCGGCTTTCAGCCGATGCTTTGCGATCTGCTGCAGCTTTTTCCAGCTCAGCGCGACGCTCTTCGAACGCAGCCAGGTTGGCTGGGGTCGCAGCGGTAGCTTTGCCGTAAGGCAGCAGGTAGTTACGACCGTAACCAGCCTTAACGTTCACTTTGTCACCCAGGTTGCCCAGGTTGGTGACTTTTTCCAGAAGGATCAGTTGCATGTGAAAATCCTCTTAACTTTTAACCTTCACCGTTCGCGTTATCGGCATCTTTCGGTGCCGAACGACCGCGAAAATCAATCAGGCTGTCGACGATGGCCAGGACCACCAGCAACGGATAGATCAGTTGCATGAACAGCAACAGCGTCACGTACAACCCCACCAGCCAGAACCTGGCCAGTCGCTTCTGCGCCACCAGCCCGTGAATCAGGGCCAGCCCGGCGAACACCAGCGGTACACTGCACAACGGCGTCAACATGGCCATCTGCGGTCCGAGATTCGGCCCCAGAAGCATGCACGCCAGCAGCAACATCGCCGGCAACAGCGGGAAGCGGATGGCGCGAAACTCGCGACCAAAACCGCCCGGGTTGTACAACAACGCCTGCCAGTAGCGCCCGACAAGCAGGCTCAGCAAGCTGACGATTTGCAACAATGCCGCAATCAGGCCGGTCAGGACCGGTGCAATCAGGGACGCGAAACGCGCTTGTTCGTCTACCGACAACTTCTGGTAGACATCGCCGAGTAGCGACGGCATGACTTTGATCAAAGCCTGCGCCAGCATCTCGATCTGGGGAGCAAAAGCTGTCCCCAACACCACTGAAAACACCACTCCCATCGCTATGCTGACCAGCAGCACGCGGTTCCAGGACTCGCTTGCGCGCAAAACCAACGCAAGGCTCGCAGACCCCAGCAGCACCAGAAGTGCCCGTGGGTCGTCGGAGTAAAGCCACCAGGCCAATGCCGGCAGCAGTCCCAGAGCAAGAACGCCCAGGGCGTCCCTCAATCCGCGCCGCAGGAGCACAAGGCATCCGGCGGCAGCACCCAACCAATACAACAACGGCAATGCCGCGCATCCAGCCACTACCAGAGTGGCCTGCATACGGCCGCGCATGATGAACTCAGCTATGGCCCGCATGCATTCAATCCTTTGCTACGTGTCGACTGCCCGGTCTCAGCGGCCGTGGCTGTCGGTGTAGGCCAGCAGGGCCAGGAAGCGGGCGCGCTTGATAGCGGTGGCCAGCTGACGCTGATAACGAGCTTTGGTACCGGTGATGCGGCTTGGAACAATTTTGCCGGTCTCGGATACGTAGGCTTTCAGAGTGTTGAGATCTTTGTAATCGATCTCTTTCACGTCTTCAGCGGTGAAGCGGCAGAATTTACGACGACGGAAGAAACGTGCCATTTGATAGGCTCCTTAAAAGGTCCGTGGATTACTCGTCAGCGTTATCGCTGTTGTCGCTGTCATCACTGTCAGCGCTTTCAACGCCTTCGTGCTCAGGACGGTCGCGACGCTCACGGCGCTCACTGCGGTTTTCTTCAGCCTTGAGCATCTCGGACTGGCCGGTAACGGCTTCGTCGCGACGGATGACCAGGTTACGGATCACTGCATCGTTGTAGCGGAAGTTGTCTTCCAGCTCGGCCAGGGCCTTGCCAGTGCACTCAACGTTCAGCATCACGTAGTGAGCCTTGTGAACATTGTTGATTGCGTAGGCCAGTTGACGACGGCCCCAATCTTCCAGACGGTGGATTTTGCCGCCGTCTTCTTCGATCAGCTTGGTGTAACGCTCAACCATGCCGCCGACTTGCTCGCTTTGATCCGGGTGGACCAAAAAGATGATTTCGTAATGACGCATGAATGCTCCTTACGGGTTGTAGCCTGCCGCTCAAAAGCGGTCAGACAAGGAGTGAATGACACTTATGGACTTGCGGACGCTAGACACGTTGGTGCCTGCCATCACAGCAAGGGGCGCAATTGTAGAGAAGGGATGAGGGAGGCGCAAGGCAATTGGTGAATATTTGAACAGCCACACATTCATGCCACACCACAAAACACTGTGGGAGCGAGCTTGCTCGCGATGGGGGCCTCCCATTCAACATTGATGCTGAATGTTACTCCGTCATCGCGAGCAAGCTCGCTCCCACAGGGACTGCAACTGGATCAGGACTTCTTGGCAGCAGCCTTGGCCTTGACGCTACGCTGACGCTGCGCTTCGAACAGGCAAACGCCGGTCGCCACGGAAACGTTGAGACTGCTGACACTACCGGCCATCGGCAGGTTCACCAGATAATCGCAATGCTCGCGGGTCAGGCGGCGCATGCCCTTGCCTTCGGCGCCCATGATCAGGATGGTCGGACCGGTGAGATCCTGGTCATACAGGCTGACCTCAGCCTCGCCAGCCGTACCGACAACCCACAAGCCACGCTGCTGGAGCTTTTCCAGGGTACGCGCCAGGTTGGTCACGGCAACCAGCGGAATCACTTCCGCCGCGCCGCAGGCAATTTTTCGTACAACCGGAGTCAGCGTGGCTGACTTGTCCTTCGGCACGATCACTGCCAGCGCGCCCGCCGCATCGGCGGAACGCAAGCAGGCACCGAGGTTGTGCGGATCGGTCACGCCGTCGAGCACCAGCAACAACGGTGCGCCGTCGGTGCGATCGAGCAGCTCATCGAGCATTGCCTCGCCCCAGACCTGGCTCGGACTCACGTCCGCGACCACGCCCTGGTGCACGCCTTCAACCCAGGCGTCCATTTCGCGGCGCTCGGCCTGGCCGACCTGGACCCGGTTTTCATTGGCCAGCTCAATCAGCGTCTGGACCCGAGGATCATTGCGGCCTTCGGCCAGCCAGATCTGCTTGACGCGTTTCGGGTGGTGACGCAACAACGCTTCTACAGCATGAACGCCGTAGATCTTTTCCAACTGACTCATGGCTTGGCCTTAGGTTTACGCGCCCCACCACTCTTGGCTGGAGCCGAGCCCGCTTTTGGCGGGCCTTTACGATGTTTGCTCGGTTTGGCTGGCTTGCCGCCGACGGCCTTGTCAGGCGCCGACCGGCTGGTCTTTCCCCCAGACGCCGCTTTACCGCCGCTTTTCGCACCGGCCAGCAACGCCTGTTTCATTTCACGACTTTTGCGCACTTCGGCGTTTTTCGCCGCGGCATCGCTCGGGCGATAGGCTTCCACAGCCTTTTCCTTGGCAGGACGGCGACCGGTTTTCGCCGGGGCCGGTTCTGCGACTGTTTTTGTAGAGAGGGCTGCAGGTGCTGCCGCTTCCGTGCCACGCTTTTTCCGGCCAATCGGTGCGCTGATGGTTTTTTCGGCCATCTCGAAGTCGATCTTGCGCTCGTCGAGGTCGACGCGCATGACTCGCACTTCCACGGTGTCGCCCAGGCGGAAGCTGCGACCGGTGCGTTCACCGGCCAGGCGGTGGTGCACAGGATCGAAGTGGTAGTAATCGCCCGGCAGCGCGGTGACGTGCACCAGGCCTTCGACGTAGATATCGGTCAGCTCGACGAACAGACCAAAACCGGTCACCGCAGTGATCACGCCCGGGAACGATTCGCCCACGCGATCTTTCATGAACTCGCACTTGAGCCAGTTAACCACGTCGCGAGTCGCTTCGTCGGCACGGCGCTCGCTCATCGAGCACTGCTCGCCGAGTTGCTCCAGGGCCGCTTCGTCGTACGGATAGATGCGCGCCTTCGGAATGGTCATCGCACCGGCACGGCGAACGTGCGGGGTGTTCTGCTTGGAATGGATCACGCTGCGGATTGCGCGGTGCGTGAGCAAATCCGGGTAGCGGCGGATCGGCGAGGTGAAGTGGGTATAGGCTTCGTAATTCAGGCCGAAGTGGCCCTGGTTATCGGCGCTGTACACCGCCTGGCTCAACGAACGCAGCATGACGGTCTGGATCAGGTGGAAATCCGGACGATCCTTGATACCGGCCAGCAATGCCTGGTAATCCTTCGGCGACGGACCGTCCTTGCCTTTGTGCAGGGACAGGCCGAGCTCGCCGAGGAAGGCGCGCAGTTTTTCCAGACGCTCCGGTGGCGGACCATCATGAACACGGTACAACGCAGGAATTTCGTGCTTTTTCAGGAATTCGGCGGTGGCCACGTTGGCCGCCAGCATGCATTCCTCGATCAGCTTGTGTGCATCGTTGCGCACGGTCGGACGGATTTCGGCGATCTTGCGCTCGGAACCGAAGATGATCCGGGTTTCCTGGGTCTCGAAATCGATCGCACCACGAACGTGACGAGCCGCCAGCAATACCTTGTACAGCGAGTACAACTGCTTAAGGTGCGGCACGACGTCGGTGTATTCGCCGCGAAGCTTGCGCGCCTCGGTGGCTTTCGGCGTTTCCAGCATGGCGCTGACTTTGTTGTAGGTCAGGCGCGCATGGGAGTGGATCACCGCTTCGTAGAAGCAGTAGTCGGTCATTTCGCCGGACTTGGAGATGGTCATCTCGCAAACCATGGCCAGACGATCGACTTGCGGGTTCAGCGAGCACAAACCGTTGGACAGCTGCTCAGGCAGCATCGGGATCACGCGCTCGGGGAAGTACACCGAGTTGCCGCGAACCTGCGCTTCGGCATCCAGCGCCGAACCAAGCTTCACGTAGCTGGATACGTCGGCAATCGCCACGTACAGCTTCCAGCCGCCCGAGAACAGACGCAGCTTGCCCGGACGGGCTTCGCAATAGACCGCATCGTCGAAGTCGCGGGCATCTTCGCCGTCAATGGTGACGAACGGCAGATGACGCAGGTCGATGCGCTTCTCTTTGTCTTTCTCTTCGACTTCCGGCTTGAGCTTGCCGGCTTCCTTGAGCACGGCGTCAGGCCAGACGTGAGGAATGTCATAGGTACGCAGGGCGACGTCGATTTCCATGCCCGGCGCCATGTAGTTGCCCACGACTTCAACCACGTCGCCTTGCGGCTGGAAGCGTGGCGTTGGCCAGTGAGTGATCTTCACTTCGACGAACTGACCGATCTGCGCGTTGGCATTACGGCCCGGCGTCACCAGCACTTCCTGCTGGATCTTCGGGTTATCCGCCACGACGAAACCGATACCGCCTTCCTCGAAGTAGCGACCGACGATGCTTTCGTGAGCACGGGACACCACTTCGACGATCATGCCTTCGCGGCGACCACGACGATCCAGGCCGGAAACACGCGCCAGGGCACGGTCACCGTCGAACACCAGGCGCATCTGCGCCGGGCTCATGAACAGATCGTCACTGCCATCGTCCGGCACCAGGAAGCCGAAGCCGTCACGGTGACCGCTGATGCGGCCCAGGATCAGGTCAAGCTTGTCCACCGGCGCATAAGTGCCACGTCGGGTATAGATGAGTTGAGCATCGCGCTCCATGGCGCGCAGGCGGCGGCGCAGGGCTTCGATCTGGTCTTCTGTGGTCAGACCAAACTCTTCGACCAGTTGCTCGCGGTTAGCAGGCGAACCGCGATCAGCAAGGTGCTGAAGGATCAGTTCGCGGCTAGGAATAGGGTTTTCATATTTTTCCGCTTCACGAGCGGCCTCGGGATCGAGGGACTGCCAATCGGCCATTAGAGAGTTTTCACCTTGTCTATATGCGGGTTAGTTTGGCATAGGCGTAATGAAACGGGAAATTTCAAGCTAAGACGACCCATCTAAAGCCCTGTATCGACACCGCAAAGCTGATTTGAAGACCGCTGGTGAAATTTTCCAGGTTTTTTTGGTGTCGGGGGTTTACAGTTAAAAAGACGCTCCGTATAGTGCGCGCCATCGACGACGGAGACGTTGCCGATACTGCCCAGATGGTGAAATTGGTAGACACGCCAGCTTCAGGTGCTGGTGACCGCAAGGTCGTGGAAGTTCGAGTCTTCTTCTGGGCACCAATTTCGAGCTTGAGATTAGATCAATTTCAAGGCTCACACAAAAACCCGCGAAAGCGGGTTTTTGCATTCTGGGCCACTGGTTTATTAATTTTTAAAATCAGGGGTTTACAGATCAAAATGCTCTCCGTATAGTGCGCCACATCAACAGCGGCAACGCTGAAGATGAATGCCCAGATGGTGAAATTGGTAGACACGCCAGCTTCAGGTGCTGGTGACCTTACGGTCGTGGAAGTTCGAGTCTTCTTCTGGGCACCAATTCAAGTTCAAGGTTACGGCCTTGAATTTCACAAAAACCCGCGAAAGCGGGTTTTTGCGTTTCTGACCTCCAGAAAAGTTCTCTACCGCCCTTCTGTAGGAGCGAGCCTGCTCGCGATGCACGCCCAGACAACACTGGCATGCAGGCACCCCGCGTTATCGTTGAAAACCATCGCGAGCAGGCTCGCTCCTACAGGGTTATCGGCAGCCTGTACCAAAAGGAAATCCAACCCGCAAGGCGCATTTGAGAAACAATATCGTTTATCATTGTTGCAAGTTTTTGCAATGCGACAGTGAGGAACCCTGCGAATGATGTTTCGAAATACCCTGCGCCGCGGCTTGACCATCACCCTGCTCGGCCTGACACTCGCCACTCCCCTCACCCAAGCCGCCGACCCGGTTTCCCTGACGCTCTACAACGGCCAACACAAAGAAGTCGGCGACGCGGTCGCCAAAGCCTTCGAAGCCAAGACCGGGATCCACGTCAATGTACGTAAAGGCAGCAGCAACCAACTCGCCAGCCAGGTCGTCGAAGAAGGCGATCGCTCCCCTGCCGATGTGATCTACACCGAAGAATCGCCGCCACTGAACAAACTTGGCGAACAAGGCCTGCTGGCCAAGGCGGATGACGCCACGCTGGCCGTTCTGCCCAAGGAATACGTCGCCAGCAATGGCACCTGGATTGGCGTGACTGCCCGGGTGCGCGTCGTCGCCTACAACCCCAAGCTGATTGATGAAAAAGACCTGCCGACCTCGGTGATGGAATTCTCCGATCCAAAATGGCAAGGCAAGGTCGGCTTCGTACCCACCAGCGGCGCCTTTCAGGAACAAGCCGTGGCCATCATCAAAGTGCACGGCATGGACGCTGCCGAAGAGTGGCTGACCGGGCTGCGCGCATTCGGCAAGACCTACAGCAATAACATGGTCGCGCTCAAAGCCGTGGAAAATGGCGAAGTGGCCACCGTGCTGGTCAACAACTACTACTGGTTCGCCTTGCAGCGCGAAAAAGGCCAGCTCGATTCGAAACTGCACTACTTCACCGGCGGCGACGTCGGCGGGCTGATCACTGTGTCCAGCGCAGCCGTCCTGAAATCCAGCAAACACCCAACAGAAGCACAGCAATTGCTCGCCTACATGGCCAGCGAGGAAGGCCAGCGCGTGATCACCCAGACCACCGCCGAATACCCGCTGCACAAAGGCATGGAGTCCGATCGCGGACTCAAGCCATTCAGCGAACTGCAAGCACCGAAAGTCACGCCAGCCGACCTGGGCAACGCCGAAGAAGCCCTGGACCTGGAACGTGATGTTGGCCTGAACTGATGAGCGCATCGCTTTC
The DNA here is from genome assembly GCF_019219115.1 of Pseudomonas sp. PDM28. NCBI lineage: Bacteria > Pseudomonadati > Pseudomonadota > Gammaproteobacteria > Pseudomonadales > Pseudomonadaceae > Pseudomonas > Pseudomonas sp. PDM28. The sequence goes on along the minus strand of NZ_JAHUWG010000004.1, from coordinate 475,187 downwards.
CGCGCATGGCGGGTACATGCCACGGCGCAAGCGGCCGTCGATCTGGCTGGTCCTGCCGGTTTTGCTACTGGTGGTGCTCAGCCTGCTGCCGCTGGCCTATGTCGGACTCAAGGCCTGGCAAGCAGGCTGGGCCGAGGCGCTGCATTTGCTGTGGCGCCCCTATGTGTTCGGACTGCTGCGCAATACCCTGGCGCTGATGATCGGCGTGACGCTGGCCTGCGCCGTGATCGGCCTGTCGCTGGCGTGGTTGCTGGAGCGCAGCAGCCTGCCGGGGCGACGCCTGTGGGGTGTGATCCTGTGCCTGCCCTTCGCCGTACCGGCGTTTGTCAGCAGCTTCACCTGGGTTTCATTGAGCGCTCATTTCGAGGGACTCGGCGGGGCAATTCTGGTGATGACGCTCTCTAAATACCCGCTGATTTTCCTGCCGGTGGCGGCGACCCTGCGCAACCTCGACCCATCCCTGGAAGAGTCGGCGCGCACCCTGGGACAGAACCGCTGGGGCGTGTTCTTCAAGGTCACCCTGCCCCTGCTCTGGCCGTCGCTGCTAGCTGGCTCCTTGCTGATTGCCCTGCACATGCTGGTGGAGTTCGGCGCGCTGTCGATCATCGGCCTGCAAACCTTCACCACGGCGATCTACCAGCAGTTCGAGCTGGAGTTCAGCAATGCCAACGCGGCGATGCTTTCCGCCGTACTGCTGATGCTCTGCCTGGCGCTGCTGTGGCTGGAGCTGCGCGTGCGCGGCAAAGGTCGACACGTGCGCACCGGCCAGGGTGCGGCGCGACGCGCGGAGCAGGTTCAACTGGGGCCGTGGGCTGTGGCAGGACAGCTTTATTGCCTGCTACTGGCAATCGTCGGCAGCGGGATTCCGCTGGGCATGCTGGCTTACTGGCTGGCCGTCGGATCATCGGCGGCCTTTCCAATGGCAGCCATCGGTGAAGCATTGCTGTCATCCCTCGCGCTGTCGCTGGGTGGCGCTGCGTTTTGCCTGGTGCTGGCGGTGCCGGTCGGCCTGCTGGTCGTGCGCCATAAGGGCCAACTGGCGATCTGGGCCGAGCGCTTGCCATATCTGCTGCATGCCCTGCCGGGACTGGTCATCGCCCTGACCCTGGTGTATTTCGCCCTGCACTACGTGCCGATGCTGTACCAGACTTCGGCATTGCTGCTGATCGCGTACGCCCTGCTGTTTCTGCCGCTGGCCCAGGCGCCGATCCGCACCGCCCTGAACAAGGCGGCACCGCAGCTTGAAGAAGCGGCACGCACGCTGGGCGCCTCGTCTTTCAGCGCTTTCTGCCGAGTGACACTGCCGATCATTTTCCCGGCACTGGGCGCGGCTTTTGCGCTGGTGTTCCTGGATGCGATGAAGGAGCTGACGGCGACCCTGCTGTTGAGTCCGACGGGGTTGAATACACTGGCGACAGAAGTCTGGGCGCATACCGCGAATGTGGAGTTTGCGGCGGCGGCGCCTTATGCGGCGTTGTTGATATTGGTGTCGGGGTTGCCGGTCTATCTGCTTACGACCCGGATGTACCTGAGCCGCTAAAACCGTATTCGCGAGCAAGCCCGCTCCCACAGTGGCCCTTTGTGAACATCATATTTGTGTTCGACAGAGGACCACTGTGGGAGCGGGCTTGCTCGCGAAGGGGCCGGCACCAACAACCAATCAAGCCCTGAACTGCCCCAGGCTCGCCTTCAACTGCGCCGCCAAGCCATCCAGCACCTTGCCGCTGGCCGTGGTCTCCACCACAGCTTGCGCAGCTTTCTCAGCCTGGGCATGAATGGTCTGCACTCGCCCTCGCACAGCCTGCGCCCCCTGCGCCTGATGCGCAGCGGCCTGGGTCGCCAGACCAATCGCTGCATGCACCTGCTCGACCGACGCCTGCACCGACTGCTGCAACCGCGCACTGTCACGCAGCACCACCAAACCCTCGTTGGCCTGGCGCCCGGCCTGACCGATTGCCGCGACCGCCTCGCGCGCGCCCTGCTGCAACGCCACGATGTGCGCCTGGATATCGCCGGTGGAGCTCTGCGTCTTGCTCGCCAGCGCCCGCACTTCATCTGCCACCACCGCAAACCCGCGTCCGGTCTCGCCGGCACGCGCCGCTTCAATCGCCGCGTTCAGCGCCAGCAGGTTGGTCTGCTCGGCGATGCCGTGAATTACCGTCAACACCACTTCAATCTGCTCGCTTTGCTGCGCCAGTCGCTCGATCACCTGGGCGCCGGTATTGACCTGCCCCGCCAGCTCCTCGATCAGACTGCCGACTTTCGCCGAGGTCCGGGTGTTTTCATCGGTAGCCTGACGAATCTCCACCACCTGCTTCAGCGCCGCCTGCATGGCCTGGCTTTCCGATTGCGCCTCATCCGCCATTTGCGACAGGGCACGCAAACTCTCCGCCACTTCATCGCGCTGCATGCCAGCCGCTGCGTCCGCACCCGCGTTGCGCAGGGTCATGGCACCAATCTCGACGCCGGTACGCTGAGCCACATCGCCCGCCTCGCGCACGATCGGCTGCAACTTATCCACAAAGCGATTGACCGCCGAGGCCATGTCGCCGATTTCGTCCTTGCTGTTGATCTGCACACGCTTGGTCAGATCGCCTTCGCCCGCGGCCAGGTCATCCATGGCAACGATCAGCATTTTCAGACGATTGACCACTCGACGACCGAGCACCACCGCCAGCAACAGCAGGACACCAAAACCCACGACTGCCAGACACACACCGATGCGCCAGCGCAATGTTGCAGCGGCTTCCTGTACGGTGCTGGTGGTGTTGGCTTTCATTTCAGCCGCTGTGGACTGCGCCGACTGCAGACGCGCGCGCATCGCCGTTGCGCTGTCGGCAGCGGCGCCTTTGAGGCTGTCGCCGACCAGTTGATCGCTGCTGGCGATCAAGGCCGAGAAGCGCTTGTCGAGGGCTGCGAGATCAGTCTCCACCGACGCCGTCGAGACCCCCATCAGGACCTTGCCGATTTCCACGCCATTGGGGTTGATCGAGGCCTCGATGTAGAAGACCGAAGGATCGTTCTTCGCTGCATCCAGCACCTTGTCGAGCGCCCGCTCGCCCTGGCCCTTTTCCAGCAGTGCCTTGTTGATCGGGTTTTCCCGGTTGAGGTAGCGCGTCAGGTGCTGACCGGTAGCGTCGTCATACACCACGAACAGCACATTGGGATTGCGCTGGGCCCGGCGAGCGAATTCGGACAACGTCGGAACGTCGTTGTCCCACATGGCGCGGGGCGCGACCGAAGCCAGAAGCTGCGCCATATCGTTGGCGGAGTCCTTCAGGTCCTTTTCCAGGGTCGAACGCAGTTGCGCCTGCTCTTCCTCAAGACGCGAGGACAAACCGGCCGTGAGGCGCTGACGTGTACTGGTAGAAAGGCTGTCCAGACTGGACGTGACTTCACGCCCGGCCTGCTCGAGCTCGGCGGAAAGTTTTTGACTGTCAGCGCCCAGGCGCGTGCCCAGATCGGCTTCGAGCGCGGTCACCGTGCTCCGGGTCAGAGCAACAGCCACCAGCACCTGCACCAAAAGGGCGATACCCAGGGTAACGAACACAGGCCGCAACAAACGGCTTTGTAACAGTGAGAGAACGGCCGACACTGTGAATCCCTCTACTTGGACGCCATTAATTTGATGGCATTCTTTTGAGGATATTTACAGCAAAGGTCATGCCGTCCTGCAGACAAATACGACAAAGGCCCCGATTAAGGAGCCTTTGTGTTTTACATCAATGACTTATCAAGCAAACGGATGACGCAGAACGATGGTTTCGTTGCGGTCCGGGCCCGTCGAAATAATGTCGATCGGCGCACCGATCAGCTCTTCAACGCGCTTGATGTAAGCACGGGCGTTAGCTGGCAGCTCTTCCAGGGTTTTGGCACCCACGGTCGACTCGGTCCAGCCCGGCACTTCTTCGTACACAGGCTGCAGGCCCACGTAGCTGTCAGCATCAGTCGGGGCAACGGCCTTGCCTTCTGCGTCTTTGTAGCCGACGCAGATGTTGATGGTTTCCAGACCGTCGAGCACGTCCAGCTTGGTCAGGCAGATGCCCGAGATGCTGTTCACATCGATAGCGCGACGCAGGATAACAGCGTCGAACCAGCCACAACGACGAGCACGGCCGGTAGTCGCGCCGAACTCGTGACCTTGTTTGGCCAGGTGCGCACCGACTTCGTCGAACAGCTCCGTCGGGAATGGACCCGAACCTACACGCGTGGTGTAAGCCTTGGTGATGCCCAGGATGTAGTCCAGGAACATGGGGCCGACACCCGAACCGGTAGCAACGCCGCCAGCGGTGGTGTTGGAACTGGTCACGTACGGGTAGGTACCGTGGTCGATGTCCAGCAGGGAGCCTTGGGCGCCTTCGAACATGATGTCCTTGCCAGCGCGACGCAGGTCGTGCAGCTCGGCCGTCACATCCAGCATCAGCGGCTTGAGCAGCTCAGCGTATTCCTTGCACTCGGCCAGGGTCTTGTCGAAGTCGATGGCTGGCTCTTTGTAGTAACCCACCAGCATGAAGTTGTGGTAATCCACCAGTTCACGCAGCTTGTCTTCAAAGCGCGGCATGTTGAGCAGGTCGCCCACACGCAGGCCACGACGTGCAACCTTGTCTTCGTAGGCCGGGCCGATGCCGCGACCGGTGGTACCGATCTTCAGCTCGCCACGGGCCTTTTCACGGGCCTGGTCCAGCGCAACGTGGAAGGACAGGATCAGCGGGCAGGACGGGCTGATACGCAGGCGCTCGCGCACCGGCACACCTTTTTCTTCCAGCTTGGTGATCTCGCGCAACAGGGCGTCAGGTGCAACCACCACGCCGTTGCCGATCAGGCACTGCACGCCTTCGCGCAGCACGCCCGACGGAATCAGGTGCAAGACGGTTTTTTCGCCATCGATCACCAGAGTGTGACCCGCGTTGTGGCCACCCTGGTAGCGCACTACGGCGGCAGCATGTTCGGTCAGCAGATCAACGATCTTGCCTTTGCCCTCATCACCCCATTGGGTGCCCAGGACTACGACATTCTTACCCATAACACTTGTCCTCATTCGCGCAAACTTGGTGCCGGCGGCAGCCGGCAGGAAAACTCAAGAAGCCAGTGGCGATACTTGCCAAAGCCCGTTCTGCTGAATCAATTGCCGGTCGCAGTCCGCTTCACGGGCGGCGGCCAAAGGTTGCCCAGGCAAAGCCTGAACGACACGCTGACCCTCACTGCGCAACTGGCAAACCTGCTGCCAGAGTGCCGCATCCGTACTGTCAGGCATCCAGATACCGCCAGACGGTAACTCGATCTCAGCACGCCCCAGGGTCACCAGGGTTTTCAAATCGGTGGAAAAGCCGGTCGCCGGACGGGCACGACCGAAGTCCGCGCCGATGTCGTCGTAACGACCGCCCTGGGCAATGGACTGGCCAACACCCGGCACGAATACGGCGAACACCACACCGGTGTGGTAGTGATAGCCACGCAGCTCGCCCAGGTCGAAATACAGCGGCAGCTCAGGGAAACGCACGGACAACCGCTCGGCAATTGCCAGCAGGTCATCCAGCGCCGCCAGAACCGGGGCAGGCGCCTTGGCCAGACGCTCGCGGGCCGCAGCCAGCACTTCACGACCGCCACACAGGTCGACCAACGCCCGCAGCATGCCCGACAGATCGGCAGGCAAACCTTCGGTCAAGGTAATGACCTCGTCGATGGCCTTGCGTTGCAAGGCATCGAACAACTGCTGCTCGACTTCACCGGACAAACCGGCGGCGCGGGCCAGGCCGCGATAGATGCCGACATGACCGAGGTCCATGTGCACATCCGGCACATCGGCCAGTTGCAGCATGGCCAGCATCAGACTGATGACTTCAACGTCGCTGCTCGGGCTGCCGTCGCCGTACAACTCGGCACCCAGTTGAATCGGGCTGCGCGAGGACGACAAGGCACGCGGCTGAGCATGCAGCACGCTGCCGGCATAGCACAGGCGGCTTGGGCCTTCACGACGCAGGGTATGCGCATCAATGCGCGCCACTTGCGGCGTGATATCGGCACGGAAACCCATCTGGCGGCCCGATTGCGGGTCGATGACCTTGAAGGTGCGCAGATCCAGGTCCTGGCCCGCGCCGGTCAGCAGGGATTCCAGGTACTCGATATGGGGAGTCACGACAAACTCGTAACCCCAGCTCTGGAACAGATCCAACACCTGACGACGCGCGACTTCAATACGCGCAGCTTCCGGTGGCAGTACTTCTTCGATGCCATCTGGCAGAAGCCAGCGGTCTACCGTTGCCATTACGCCTTCCCCTATCTCCGGGCGACCAGCCTGTCGGCGAGCCTTGAGTGAAGCAGAAAATGGTCGGCTTGCGCACAAACCACGCGCATGAGCGACGGAGCGAAAAGCCCTTCTACCGGCTTCGCCAACCACTTTCCTCGAAAAACTGTCGAGCCAATCGGCCCGGCATCTGCTTTAAAACAGCAATCAAACATGCAGACGCAAAAAAGCCGGGAATTTCCCGGCTGCCGCATCATACACACGTTTTCCCAAAGGATCACCCCGCCAGAGGTTTTAGCCGCCCGGCGGGGGGATAAATCAGGTCAACGCTGTATCAAGGCTTGGCTTTTTCCAGGTAGTGGAAGAAGTCACTGCTTGGGTCGAGGACCATGACGTCGGATTTGTTCGCGAAGCTTTCACGGTAGGCACGCAGGCTACGGTAGAACGCGTAGAACTCCTGATCCTGACCGTAGGCCTTGGAGTAGATCGCAGCGGCCTGGGCATCACCGTCACCGCGAACCTCTTCGGATTCACGATAGGCTTCAGCCAGCAGCACGCGGCGTTGACGATCGGCGTCGGCACGGATGCCTTCGGCCAGCTCGTTACCCTTGGCGCGGTGCTCGCGAGCTTCACGCTCACGCTCGGTGCTCATGCGTTCGAACACGCTGCGGTTCACTTCTTTCGGCAAGTCGATGGTCTTGACCCGGACATCAACCACTTCGATGCCCAGTTCTTTTTCAGCCATCTTGTTCAGCGAAGCCGTAATGTCCGCCATCAACGCATCGCGCTCACCGGAGACCACTTCGTGCAAGGTGCGCTTACCGAACTGGTCACGCAGGCCCGATTCCAGACGACGGGACAGACGTTCGTCGGCGATCTGCTTGAGGCCGGAAGTCGCGGTGTAGTAACGCTCTGCGTCCTTCACGCGCCACTTGGCGTAGGCATCGACCATCACGGCTTTCTTTTCCAGCGTCAGGAAGCGTTGTGTCGGCGCATCCAGCGTCATCAGGCGTGCGTCGAATTTACGCACCTGGTTAACGTAAGGCACTTTCACATGCAGGCCTGGCTGAACATCGGTCTGGACCACGCGACCGAACTGCAGCAACACCGCACGCTCGGTCTGAGCCACGATGTAGAAGCAGTTCCAGGCAGCGATCGCCACGACGACGCCGAAAATAAGGGCGATCAGCGATTTATTGCTCATCAGCGACTCTCCCTGGTACGTGCTTGCTGTTGCTGCAGATCAGCTGCCGCACGCGCATTCGCTTCATTGCTGGTGGCTGCCGCACTGGTCACCGGAGTGCTGGTGTTGCGACCACTTTCGACCATCTTGTCCAGCGGCAGGTACAACAGGTTGCTCTGGCCATTCTTGTTGCCGGTCACGAGTACCTTGCTGGTGTTGCTGAAGACTTCCTGCATGGTGTCCAGGTACAGACGCTGGCGGGTAACTTCAGGCGCCTTGCGGTACTCGGCGACCAGCTTGGTGAAGCGATCGGCCTCACCCTTGGCGCGCGAGACGGTCTCGTCACGGTAACCATTGGCATCCTCGAGGATGCGCTGGGCCTGACCACGGGCTTCCGGCACGACGCCGTTGGCATAGGTTTCGGCCTGGTTGCGCGAACGCTGCTCGTCTTCCCGGGCACGGATCACGTCATCGAAGGCTTCCTGGACTTCGCGCGGTGCCGCTGCGCTCTGAACGTTGACCTGGGTAACGGTGATACCGGTGCGATAGGTGTCCATGAAGCGTTGCAGACGCTCCTTGATCTCGCTGGCCATCAACTCACGACCTTCGGTCAGTACCTGGTCCATGGCGGTGGAACCCACCACATGGCGCAAGGCGCTGTCGGTCGCGTGCTGCAGGCTGATTTCCGGCTGATCGACGCTCAGCACGAAGTCCTGCAGGTTGCTGATCTTGTACTGCACGGTCAGCGGCACTTCGACGATGTTCTCGTCTTCGGTCAGCATCTGGCCCTGCTTGGTGTAGGCACGCTCACGCGTGACGTTTTCCATGTACTTCTTGTCGATCGGCGGGAAATAGATATTCAGGCCCGGCCCCACAGTTTCGTAGTACTTGCCGAAGCGCAGCACCACGGCTTGCTCCTGCTCGTCGACGACATAAACCGCGCTGTACAGCCAAACGGCGGCCAACACGACCAGGCCGATGCCGAGCAGGCCGCCAAAGCCGCCACTCTTGCCCGGACCACCGCCGTCGTCGCCACCACGTTTCTTACCACCACCGAACAAACCGTTCAGGCTTTCCTGCAGCTTTCGGAAGGCCTCGTCGAGATCCGGTGGCCCCTTGCGGTCGCCGTTGTTACGACGCTTGCCACCCCAAGGATCCTGATTATTCGAGTTGCCACCCGGCTCATTCCAAGCCATAGCGCTCTCCATCTGATAAAGCAAAGACGCACCCACGGCGCGCCGACCAATGCTACAGAATGCCTGTCACCACGGCACAACCGCTTTCTCAGGCTTTTATTGCAAAGTGTGTTGCTCGATAAACTCCGTCGGCACAACGCCTTCACGGCTGACCAGTCGATTGAGCTCCGAGCGCGGCAATCGAACGGCCAGCAAGCTGACACCTTCTTCGTCGTATTCTTCTTTCTGTACCGCGCCCAGCTCGAAAAACTGTGCACGCAGACGCGCAAAGCGCTGAGGCAAGCGCAAGGTACCGACAAACAAATCACTGCCCAGCAACTCGGCAATAGCTTGCTCAAGCAACTCCAGACCTGTGCCATCACGTGCCGAGAGCCAGACCCGCTGGGGCCTGCCGTTTTCGTCGCGCTGGATTTGTGGCTCAACGCCTTCAAGCAAATCGAGTTTGTTATAGACCTCGAGGATCGGCAAGTCCTGGGCACCAATCTCGCCCAGCACCACCATCACCTGCTCGATCTGCAACATGCGATCCGGTTCGGCCGCATCGATCACGTGCAACAGCAGGTCGGAGTTGCTCGACTCTTCGAGCGTAGACCGAAATGCCTCGACCAGCTTGTGGGGCAAGTGGCGAATGAAACCCACAGTGTCGGCCAGGACAATCGGCCCCAGGTCGTCCAGTTCCAGACGGCGCAAGGTCGGGTCCAGCGTGGCAAACAACTGGTCAGCCGCGTACACGTCGGATTTCGTCACGTTATTGAAGAGCGTGGATTTGCCGGCGTTGGTATAGCCCACCAGGGACACGGTAGGAATATCCGCACGGGAACGGCCGCGTCGCGACTGTTCGCGCTGACTGCGCACTTTTTCCAGGCGGCCCTTGATCTGTCGCAGGCGAACCCGCAGCAAACGGCGGTCGGTTTCCAGCTGGGTTTCACCCGGGCCACGCATGCCGATACCGCCACCCTGGCGCTCAAGGTGGGTCCAGCCCCGAACCAGCCGGGTGCTCATGTGGTCAAGCTGGGCCAGTTCTACCTGGAGCTTGCCTTCATGGGTGCGGGCGCGTTGGGCGAAAATATCGAGAATCAGACCGGTGCGGTCGATCACGCGACACTCGAAGACACGTTCGAGGTTACGTTCCTGACTGGGTGTGAGGACGTGATTGAAGATGACCAGGTCTGCTTCTTCGGCATGGACCAGATCGCGTAGCTCCTCGACCTTGCCGCTGCCAATCAGAAATTTGGCGGTTGGCCGATGACGCGGCACGTTAAAAAACGCAACGGTCTCGGCGCCGGCCGAATTAGCCAATTCCTGAAACTCCTGCGGATCTTCGCGCGCCTCAGGGTCCTGTCCATCCAAGTGAACGAGGATCACTCGCTCACCACCACCGTGGCGCTCAAAGAACAAAGGAGACTCCTATCAGGCGTTACCTGGCTCAGCGTCACCTGCATCGGATTCGGTTGCGCTAGGCAGACGAATTGGACGAACCGGTACCACTGTAGAGATAGCGTGCTTGTAGACCATCTGGCTTACGGTGTTTTTCAGCAGGATGACGAACTGGTCGAACGACTCGATCGTTCCTTGCAGTTTGATACCGTTGACCAGGTAGATGGACACCCCAACTTTCTCTTTACGTAAAGTATTCAAGTAAGGGTCTTGTAGCGAATGCCCTTTTGACATGTGCCGCACTCCTTTAAGGATTCAATATAAAAAATAGGTAAACAGATGGCTTTAGCCGCCACACCCCCAAGGATAGACGGCAATTGCAAGGACTCAGCTCAATATGGAGATGGTCCCAAGGTATTTCAAGGCGCGCGGCAGATTGTCGCAATCCAGACTGTCCAGCCAATGCAGGTCAGTCCAACTGCGCAGCCAGGTGAACTGGCGTTTCGCCAATTGGCGCGTGGCAATGATTCCACGCTCCTGCATCTCGGCTGACGTCAGCTTGCCATCCAGGTAGTCCCAGACTTGGCGGTAGCCTACTGCACGTATAGACGGCATCCCGGCATGCAGGTCACCTCTATTACGCAGGGCTACGACCTCGTCAATGAATCCCTGTTCCAACATTAAAGTGAATCTTTGTTTAATTCGCTCGTGCAGTACCTGGCGATTTGCCGGGGCAATAGCCAAGTTCGCGACAGTATAGGGCAATTGTTGCTGTCCCGAAGCGGCTGCTTCGGTACTTTGCGCAGATTGTTGCAAGCGTAGCGCAGTCATGCTCTGACCGCTTACCCGATAAACTTCCAGTGCTCGACTCAGACGCTGTGGATCGTTCGGATGAATACGCGCGGCAGAAACCGGGTCGATCATTGCCAACTGGTCGTGCAGGGCTTGCCAGCCAAGGCGTGCAGCCTCTTCCTCGATCTGTGCGCGCACTTGCGGGTCGGCGGCCGGCATTTCCGCCAGGCCTTCAACCAAAGCCTTGTAATAGAGCATCGTGCCGCCTACCAGCAGCGGAATTTTTCCGCGCGCGGTGATCTCGGCCATGGCTTGCAGGGCGTCACGGCGGAAATCCGCAGCCGAATAGCTCTCGGCCGGGTCGAGAATATCGATCAGACGGTGCGGATATTGCGCCAGCAGCTCTTTGGAAGGCTTGGCGGTGCCGATGTCCATGCCACGGTAGACCAGTGCCGAATCGACGCTGATCAACTCGCAAGGCAGGACTTTGGTGAGTTCGATGGCCAGGTCGGTCTTGCCGGCGGCGGTCGGGCCCATCAGGAAAATCGCAGGTGGGAGCTGGCTCATCAACGACCGCGCAAGAACAGTTTGTCCAGATCGTCCAGGCCCAGTTGGGTCCAGGTCGGTCGGCCATGGTTGCATTGACCGCTGCGCTCGGTGTTTTCCATGTCACGCAGCAGGGCATTCATTTCCGGCAGGGCCAGACGCCGGTTCGCCCGAACCGCACCGTGGCAGGCCATGGTCCCGAGCAATTCGTTCAGGTGCGCCTGAATGCGGTCGCTGGTGCCGAATTCCATCAGGTCAGCCAGAACGTCCGCGACCAGCCGGTTGGCTTCGGCCTGTTTGAGCAGTGCCGGGATCTGTCGGATGGCCAGGGTTTCCGGGCCCAGGCACTGCAACTCAAAGCCCAGGCGCTGGAACCAGGCGACATGTTCCTCGGCGCAATCGGCTTCACGCTGACTAACGGCCAGGGACTCCGGCACCAGCAACGGCTGCCCACTCAGGCCCTCGCTGGCCATCGCCACCTTCAGACGCTCATACATGATCCGCTCGTGCGCGGCGTGCATGTCCACCAGCACCAGGCCCTGGGCGTTTTCCGAAAGGATGTAGATGCCCTTGAGTTGTGCCAGCGCATAACCCAGCGGCGGGATGTCGTCCTGCCCGGCCGGTAGCGCAACGGCATTGGCCTCGGGCAGCGGCGCAAAAAACTCGCGATAGGCGGCCTGCGCTTCGGCGACAGGCACACCGGACTGTGGACGTGGCGTGTATTGATACTGATAACCCGCGCCAGCACCGGAACCCGCCGGCGCATTGAACGACGGCTGGGCCTGAGGCTGTTCCAGCAGCGCATTGGCGGCCAGGCGCATTTCGCCCTGGGGCCCGAATTCACCGGCCTCGAGACCGGTAGGCCGGACGACGGCCGTAGCAACGGGTGCCGCCAGATGATCATCGGGGCGCACATCACCCAAGGCACGGTGCAAGGTGCCGTAGAGAAAATCGTGGACCATGCGCCCTTCGCGGAAGCGCACTTCGTGTTTGGTCGGGTGCACGTTGACGTCGACGCCGGTCGGATCGACCTCGAAAAACAGTACGAAAGTCGGGTGACGACCATTGAACAGCACGTCGCGATAGGCCTGGCGCACCGCGTGGGCCACCAGCTTGTCGCGCACGGCTCGGCCATTGACGAAGAAATACTGCAAATCGGCCTGGCTGCGGTTGAAGGTCGGCAGGCCGACCCAGCCCCATAGATGCAGGCCGTTGCGCTCGATTTCGATCGGCAGGGCCTGTTCCAGGAAGCCCGGACCGCAAATCGCCGCCACGCGCCGGGCACGGGCCGCATCATCATGGGCCTCGTGCAGGCTGAGGATGGTCTTGCCGTTATGGCGCAGATGGAACGCCACATCGAAGCGCGCCAGAGCCAGACGCCGGATCACTTCCTGCAGATGATCGAATTCGGTTTTTTCGGTTTTGAGAAACTTGCGTCGCGCCGGCGTGTTGAAAAACAGGTCGCGCACTTCAACCGAGGTGCCCACCGGATGCGCCGCAGGCTGCACGCGGGGCGCCATGTCACGGCCTTCGGTCTCGACCTGCCAGGCCTGATCGGCGTCGCGGGTGCGGGAGGTCAGGGTCAGGCGCGCGACGGAGCTGATCGATGCCAGGGCCTCACCGCGAAAGCCCAGGCTCATGACCTGCTCGAGGTCTTCCAGGTTGCGAATCTTGCTGGTGGCGTGACGGGCCAGCGCCAGCGGCAGGTCATCGGCGGAAATGCCGCTACCGTCGTCGCGCACCCGCAGCAATTTGACGCCGCCCTGCTCCACATCGACGTCGATGCGCCTGGCACCGGAGTCGAGGCTGTTTTCCAGCAGCTCCTTGATCACCGAAGCCGGGCGTTCGACCACCTCACCGGCGGCAATCTGGTTCGCCAGTCGCGGGCTGAGCAGCTCGATGCGAGCGCCGCTGTTCACGACCTGATTCATTCTTTGGCCGCCAGTTCAGTGCCCGGAATGGTCAGGTGCTGACCGACCTTGAGCTCATCGCTCGACAGGTTGTTGGCACTGCGCAGGGCCGCGGGCGACACCTGATAACGCACGGCGATCATCGCCAGGGTCTCGCCCGGGTTGACGCGGTGGTCACGCGGCCCCTGCACGATCTTGCCGGAGTCGCGCAGCCAGGCAATGTAAGTGCCCGGCGGCGGGTTCTGCTGGAAGAACTGGCGCACGCCGCTGCTGATCGAACGCGCCAGTGCCTGCTGGTGGCTCGACGCGGCAAGCTTCGAGGCTTCGTTGGCGTTGGAGATGAACCCGGTTTCCACCAGGATCGACGGAATATCCGGCGACTTCAGCACCATGAACCCGGCCTGCTCGACCCGCTGCTTGTGCAGAGGCGTGACCCGGCCAATGTTGCTCAGCACCTTCTGGCCAACGTTCAGGCTGGAGGTCAGGGATGCCGTCATCGACAGGTCGAGCAGCACGCCGGCGAGCATGCGGTCCTTGTCATCGAGGCTGACGTTGCCGGCACCACCGATCAGGTCGGAACGGTTTTCGCTGTCGGCCAGCCAGCGGGCGGTCTCGGAAGTCGCGCCGCGATCGGACAGGGCAAATACCGAAGCACCGAAAGCGGCGGCAGAAGGCGCGGCGTCGGCGTGGATCGAGACGAACAGGTCGGCGCCTTTCTTGCGGGCGATTTCGGTACGGCCGCGCAACGGAATGAAGTAGTCGCCGGTACGGGTCAGTTCGGCGCGGAAACCTTTCATGCCGTTGACCTGCCGTTGCGTTTCGCGAGCAATCTGCAGCACCACGTCCTTCTCGCGCTGGCCTCGGGAGCCGGAAGCCCCCGGATCTTCGCCACCGTGACCGGCGTCGATCACCACTACGATGTCGCGTTTGCCAGCCGGGGCTGGCGGCAATTTGATAGCAGGTTCCGTCGGCGTGACCGGCACGGCGGGCATCGTGGCAACCGACGGTGTCGGCGCTGGAGGAGGCGCGGCATCCGCGGCGTTATCGAACAGATCGACCACCAACCGGTTGCCGTACTGGGCGTTCGGCGCCAGGGAGAAGCTTTTTGGCGTCACCGCCTTTTTCAGGTCGATGACCACCCGCAGGTCGGTCGGCGTGCGTTGGGCCGAACGCATGGCGGTAATCGGGGTGTTCGACGTGTTGACGTTGAGCGGCGCACCGAGGGTCGCGCCATTGATGTCGATAACCAGGCGATCCGGCGCGGTCAGGGTAAAGACGCTGTGTTGCACCGGGCCGGTCAGGTCAAACACCAGACGTGTGTTGTCCGGTGCCCGCCACAGACGAACACTGTTGACCTTCGAATCGGCCACAGCGTCGACGGTCACCGCCAGAAACAACACCCCTACGGCAGCAACCAACGCGCGAAAGCGCATACCTAACCCCATCATTTATTTGGATTCCAATGCCAAAGCGGCACACCAGGCCTCGCCACGCGAGCCCTGGGATAAAATTTTCAGCGAACGCCCGCTGTCTTGCGGGCTAATGGTAATGGTCAGGTCCGGCTTTGGCAAAAAGCCTGCACCTTTGTCGGGCCATTCGATCAGACACAGGGCATCGTCTTCGAAATAGTCGCGGATACCGAGGAACTCCAGCTCCTCCGGATCGACCAGACGGTACAAATCGAAATGGAAGGCGCGAATGTCGCCAATCTCGTAGGGCTCAACCAGAGTGAAGGTCGGACTTTTTACCGCCCCGACATGCCCCAAGCCACGGATGATGCCCCTGGACAAGGTGGTTTTGCCCATCCCCAGGTTGCCCTCAAGGAAGATCAGGCCATGGCCTTGGGTGATTCGGGCAATGCGTGCGCCAAAGTCGCTCATGGCCTGCTCATCGGCCAGGTACAGGGTTACTTCAGACACGGTGCTTGCTCCTCTAACAACTGACGAATGACTGGAATCAGATCACTGGCCGCCAGCCCACGGCCGAATTTTCCTTGTTGCTCGCCGGCATTGGCGTGCAGCCAGACCGCCAGGCAGGCCGCGTCGAAGGGTTCCATGCCCTGGGCCAGCAATGCGCCGAGCAAACCGGCCAATACATCGCCCAGACCGGCAGTAGCCATCGCCGGGTGGCCCTGATGACAGACGGCCAGCCGCCCGTCGGGACAGGTAACCAGGCTCCCGGCCCCCTTGAGCACCACGACCGCCGAGTATTTCTTGCTCAATGCATGGGCCGCGGCCGGTCGGTCGGCTTGAACCTGCGCCGTACTCATTCCGAGCAAACGCGCCGCTTCGCCCGGATGCGGGGTGATCACGCAATCCCTGGGCAAACTCACATGCCCCTCGGCCAGCAGGTTCAGCGCATCGGCGTCCCAGACTTGCGGCAACGCTGCGTTAGCAGCGGCCGACAACAAACTGCGCCCCCAACCCGCCTGCCCCAGCCCCGGACCGACCACCAACACGGAAACCTTTTGCAGCAAATCCATCAGCTGATTGGCCGAGGAAGTTCCCAGCACCATCGCCTCGGGGATCCGCGCCAGTGCGGCCGCGACATGTTCGCTGCGGGTCGCCACCGACACCATGCCCGCCCCGCTGCGTAGCGCACTTTGCGCGCTCAGCAGAATCGCACCACCCAACCCGCGGTCGCCGCCAATCAGCAACACATGGCCGAACCTGCCTTTGTGGGAAGCCGGTGCCCGCGCCGCTGGACGCGGCAGGTTAGCCGCAGTCAGGCGACGGGCGGTGAAAGCAGCGCCTTCTATCAACCGGGGGTCTGCGTGCAAGTCGTTGAACAGCAGTTCGCCGACCACATCCGCCGCCTCGCCGGTGAATAACCCCAATTTCAAGCCGATGAAGGTCACTGTCAGGTCGGCCTGCACCGCCAGGCCGAGGATGCGACCAGTATCGGCGCACAGTCCTGAAGGAATATCCACCGCCGCAACCGGCAGCCCGCTCACATTGATCGCGGTGATCGCACCGACATAAGGCTCACGCACCTCGCCGCTCAGGCCGGTGCCGAGCAAAGCATCCAGGACGATGCCGCGCAATCCGGATTGTGCCTTCCAGGGTTCGATGAGCACTTTTTCAGACACCGCCTCGGCATGGGCCAAGGCCGCGTCCCCCTGCAGGCGCTGCGGATCTCCGACGGCCAACACCCGGACGGCCCATCCTGCACGCTGGGCCAACACGGCCACCAGATACCCGTCCCCGGCGTTGTTGCCATGGCCGGTGAGTACCGTCAGTTCGTTCGCTGTCGGCCATTGCCGCACCAGCGCCCGCCACGTCGCCCGCGCCGCGCGCTGCATCAATTCGAAGCCCGGTGTGCCGGCGGCGATCAGGCTCGCGTCGAGTGCTCGCACTTGCGCGGCACTGTACAGCGCGTCGGGTAATTCATCTTTAGTGTGCGGCATGCGTCTTCGGGCTCCGATGTCTGGCAGAATTATACGCACCTCAGCTCCGGTTTCTCTCGCCTCATGCCTGCTATTACCACAGACCTGCCTGCCCTCGCCCAATCCATCAAGGACTGGGGCCGCGAGCTAGGCTTTCAGCAAGTCGGCATCAGCGGCCTCGACCTGGGCGAGCACGAGCAACACCTGGAGCGCTGGCTCGCCGCCGGCTACCACGGCGAGATGGACTACATGGGCGCCCATGGCAGCAAACGCTCACACCCGGAGGAGCTGGTGCCCGGCACTTTGCGCGTGGTTTCGCTGCGCATGGACTACCTGGCGGGCGACACCCACATGGCGAAAATGCTCGTCCAACCGGAAAAAGCCTACGTCTCGCGTTATGCCCTGGGTCGCGATTACCACAAATTGATCCGCAAGCGCGTGCAACAACTGGCAGACAAGATTCAGGCAGAAATCGGCCCGTTTGGGTTCCGTGCCTTTGTCGACAGTGCACCGGTGCTGGAAAAAGCCATCGCCGAACAGGCCGGCCTGGGCTGGATTGGCAAAAACACCCTAGTGTTGAATCGCAAGGCAGGCAGTTATTTCTTCCTCGCCGAGCTGTTCGTTGACTTGCCGCTGCCGGTAGACCCGCCCCACGCCACCGAACACTGCGGTCGGTGCAGTGCCTGCCTCGACATCTGTCCAACCAATGCTTTCGTCGGCCCTTATGTGCTGGATGCCCGGCGCTGCATTTCCTACCTGACCATCGAACTCAAAGGCGCGATCCCGCAAGACCTGCGGCCGCTGATCGGCAATCGGGTGTTCGGTTGCGATGATTGCCAGATTGTCTGCCCCTGGAATCGCTTCGCCCGCCCGTCCGGTGAAAGCGACTTCAAGCCGCGGCACAACCTGGACAACGCCGAACTGGCGGAGCTGTTCATGTGGGATGAGGAGAAATTCCTGAGCAGTACCGAAGGCTCGCCGCTGCGTCGGACCGGTTACGAAAACTGGTTGCGCAACCTGGCGGTAGGTCTGGGCAATGCGCCTTCGACGATTCCGGTGCTGGAGGCGCTGAAGGCGCGGCGCGAGCATCCGTCAGAACTGGTTCGCGAACACGTCGAGTGGGCCTTGAAGCAACACGGCCTCGTGTAGGGGGATCGCGGCGTCAGGCCTCGTCGTTGTAGACGAACTTGGGCATTTCCCAATGAAAACGGATCGCCAGCAAGCGCAACAGGAAACCGCCGAACAGGGTGATCAGAATCGCTTGTTCCCCTGGCAAGTTCAGGTACAGACAGAGCATGTAGCACCACGCTGCCGCAAACGAGACGCTGGCATACAGCTCACGCCGGAAGATCAGCGGAATGTCGTTGCAGAAAATGTCCCGCAGGATGCCGCCAAATACTCCGGTGATTACGCCGCTGACCGACGCGACCAACATGCCATGGCCCATTTCCAGAGCGGTGATGCAGCCGATCAGGGTGAAGGCCACCAGTCCCATGGCATCGAGCACCAGAAACAGTGAACGCAAATGCCGCATCCAGCGTGCCGTGAACACGGTAATCATCGCCGCAGCCGTGGTCAGCACCAGGTATTCCGGGTGTTTGACCCACGTCAGCGGGTAATGCCCAAGCAGCACATCGCGCACCGAACCGCCCCCCAGCGCCGTGACGCAAGCGATCAGCACCACGCCAAACCAGTCCATGCCACGACGCCCGGCAGACAGGGCGCCGGTCATGGCTTCGGCGGTGATGGCGATCAGGTAGAGCATCAGCAACATGGTGGCGGTCCTTGCGAAAAGGCGCGCAGTCTACTGACTTCGCCGAAGCACCAAAAGAGGGCGCCGCTACTTGTAGGAGCCGGCTTGCCGGCGATGGCGTCCTCAAGGACCTCTTCGCTGGCAAGCCAGCTCCTACATGTCGGGTTTCAAGCTCAGGCCTTGATGAAGTGCTTGCGGTAGTGCTGCAACTCGGCGATGGATTCGCGGATGTCGTCCAGCGCCAGGTGGGTGCTGCCCTTCTTGAAGCTGTCACGCACGTCCGGTGCCCAGCGCGCCGCCAGCTCTTTGAGCGTGGACACGTCGAGGTTGCGGTAGTGGAAATAGCTTTCCAGGGATTTCATGTGGGTATAAAGGAAGCGACGGTCCTGGCAGATGCTGTTGCCGCAGATCGGCGATTTGCCCTTCGGCACCCACTTCTCGAGGAAGGCGATGGTTTCGGCTTCGGCTTCGGCCATGCTGATACGGCTGTCACGAACCCGCTGGGTCAGCCCGGAACCGCCATGCTGGCGGGTGTTCCACTCGTCCATGCCGGCGAGGATTTCGTCGCTGTGGTGGATGGCGATCACCGGGCCTTCGGCCAGGGTGTTCAGGTCACTGTCGGTGACGATGGTGGCCATTTCGATGATGACGTCGGTATCAGGGTTCAGACCGGTCATTTCCAGGTCGATCCAGATCAGGTTCTGCGGATTTTGCATGTTCGGCTCCTAAGCAATGCTGCGCAGTTTAGCCTAGGCCGGTGGCCGGGCGTGCTAAACTCGCGGCCGTTTTACCTAATCGCTGCATTCTTTATACGGAACACCCATGGCCAAACGCCAACTCAATCGCCGCCAAAACTGGCGCATCGAAAAGATTCAGGGCGAACGCGCTGCCCGCGCCGCCAAACGCGAGTCCTCAGCTGTCGAGGCACTTGAGGGCGGCGATCTGGGCCCGGAACAGCACGGTCTGGTGATCGCGCACTTCGGTGTGCAGGTCGAGGTCGAGGCCCGCGACGGCGAACTGGCCGGCCAGGTGTTCCGTTGCCACCTGCGCGCCAACCTGCCGGCGCTGGTGACCGGTGATCAGGTCGTGTGGCGCGCCGGCAACCAGGGCATCGGTGTGATCGTGGCGCAACTGCCGCGCAACACCGAGCTGTGCCGCCCGGACAGCCGTGGTCAGCTCAAGCCGGTGGCGGCCAACGTCGACATGATCGTCATCGTGTTTGCACCGCTACCCGAGCCCCACGCCAACCTGATCGATCGCTACCTGGTGGCGGCCGAACATGCGGGCATCAAGCCGCTGCTGCTGTTGAACAAATTCGACCTGATCGACGAAAACAACGCCCCCGCGCTGAATGCCTTGCTCGCCGTATACCGCACCCTCGGTTACCCGGTGCTGGAAGTGTCGGCGCATCACGGTAACGGTATGGAGCAGTTGCAGACGCAACTGGACGGACGCATCAGCGTGTTCGTCGGCCAGTCCGGTGTCGGCAAGTCGTCGCTGGTCAACAGCCTGCTGCCGGACGTCGAGACCCGCGTCGGCCCGCTGTCCGAGCTGTCCGGCCAGGGTACCCACACCACCACCACCGCGCGGTTGTTCCACTTCCCCGGCGGCGGTGAGTTGATCGACTCCCCGGGTATCCGCGAATTCGGCCTGGGACACGTCAGCCGTGCCGACGTCGAAGCCGGCTTCATCGAGTTCAACGACTTGCTGGGTACCTGCCGCTTCCGCGACTGCAAGCATGACCGCGAACCCGGTTGCGCCCTGCTCAAGGCCCTTGAAGATGGCCGCGTGCAGCAGCAACGGATGAACAGCTACCGCTCGATCATCGCCAGCCTGCCGGAAAACGGCTACTAAACAGACGTGCCGATCGCCCGGCTTTACGCGGGGTGGTCGGCGGCTGGATCTTCCCCCACTTAAACATCAGACCTTTCTGTAAGACGTGCGCACGCTCGCTTGTAGGGCATTTCTCTTTCCGCGCCGACCTCTTGTAGCCGCCCTGTAATCGCCTAGTTTCAAACCCTCTTCGCACTCCAGCGACACCGAGGGACACCCATGCAAACCTACCATCTGTTCATCAGCCACTCGTGGAACTACTCCGACGCCCACGACAATCTCGTGCGCCTGCTCAACGCCAAGCCCGGCTTCACCTACAAGAATTTTTCGGTGCCACCGGACAACCCGATTGTCGGCGCGAAAACCGACAAACAACTTGAGGAGGCCATCGAAAACAAGATCCGTCCGTGTTCGGCGGTATTGATCATGGCCGGGATGTATTCCACCTACAGCAAGTGGATCAACAAGGAAATCGAGATCGCCAAGCGCATGGGCAAGGTGATCATTGCGATCAAGCCGTTCGGTGCCGAGCGGATTTCCACGGTAGTACGTGAGGCGGCACATGCCGAGTGTGCCTGGAACACCAACAGCATCATCAGCGCCATTCGCCAGCATACGGCGGTGTAACCATGCGCAAGGGACTGTTTATCGGCATCAACGACTACACCCACGTTTCGCGCCTGAGCGGTTGCAGCAATGACGCCATGGCCATGGCTTCCGTGCTCAAGACCGACGCCAATGGCGATCCGAACTTCAAGAACATCGTGCTGACCTCCGCCGAGGACTACCTGAGCCGGGAAAAGCTCGAAGACCAGATTCGCGAACTGTTTTCCGGGGACTGCAATGTCGCGCTGCTGTATTTCGCCGGCCACGGCAGCTTCGACACCGACACCGACGAAGGCATGTTGATCCCCCAGGATTACAAGAGCGCCAAGGACGGGATTCGCCTCAGCGACATTCTCAACTGGGCGAGCAAGGCCACGAAGATCAAAAACAAAGTGATCATCCTCGATTGCTGTCAGAGCGGCTCGGCCGGCGAACTGCGCGCCTTGCGCAGCGAGGGCAGTGTGGTCGGCGAAGGCATGACCATCCTGACCGCCTGTAAAAAGGAAGAGCCGGCGATGGAGGGCACGCAACACGGCGTGTTCACCGGACTATTGCTCCAGGCCCTGCACGGCGGAGCAGCGAACATCCTGGGCAAGATTACACCCGGCAGCCTCTATTCGTTTGTCGACAACGCCCTCGATGCCTGGGAACAGCGCCCGGTGTTCAAGACCAACGTCTCGCAGTTCATTTCCCTGCGCGAAGTGTCGCCGCTGATCCCCAAGGAGATCCTGCGCAAACTCCCCGAATGGTTTGCCGAAGCGGAGTCGGTGTACCCCCTCGCCCCCAGCTTTGAGCCCACCGAGCCCGAATTCAACCCGGAGCACGGCGACGTCTTCGCTCAGTTGCAAAAGTGCAACCGCCACAGCCTCATCGAACCGGTGGACGCCGAACACATGTACTACGCCGCCATCCACTCCACCGGCTGCCGCCTCACCGCTCTCGGCGCCTATTACCGCGAACTCGCGATCAAGGGACATTTCTGATGCCAGTGTTTATCAGCTACCGCCACATGGACCGCGCCCATGCGGTCAAAATCAACGGGCGCCTGATCCAGGCCAACATCAAGACCTACCTCGATGTGCTGGATGCCGAATCCCAAACCACCGACGACATCACCGGGGTGATCACCCGCAACATCAGCGAATGCACGCACCTGCTGGCAGTGGTCTCGGAGAAAACCGCGCTGTCCTGGTGGGTGCCGTTCGAAATCGGCGAGGCGACCATCACCAACCGACGCATCTGCTCGTTCAAGACCGGCCCGACCGAGCTACCGCTGTACCTGGACAAATGGCCGAAGCTGACCAGCGAACGGGACATCGAGTTCTTTATCGATGCCTATCGCAACGAAGCGACGCTCAAGCGCTCGATGTCGCTGGAATCGGTGACCGGCAGCGAGTCGGTGCGCAGCGTGAACAAGTCCAATGCGGATCGCTTTCACGCCGAGCTCAAGTCCCGAATCATCCGCGGCTTCTGAGCCACCTTGCTCCCCGATCCGTCCTCTTGACCGGTCGGGGTTTCTCTCACCCCATCATCTGTAGGAGCCAGCTTGCTGGCGATGGACTCCAGTACGCCGAGTGGATTCAGACAGCACGCGTTATCGTTGACGACCATCGCCAGCAAGCTGGCTCCTACAGGGGATCATGCCCTTGGCGGCCTCCAAATCAGTGAAAGCCGCACAAAAAAGCCGACATCGCTGTCGGCTTTTTTGTCGGTCATGTTGACCAATCAATCGACACCCGAGGGAATCGATTCACTATTGCCAATTCAGTTAGCCAGGTAAGACTCAAACTCAACCATCGGTTGAATCATCTGCAGGAAGCTTGGTCGCCTGTTTCGCAAGATTTTTCTCTTCGGATTTCACGCGACGTTCAAGCTTTCTTATGTCCTCTTCAGCGGGCAACTCCTCGGGCTTGATGCCGCGCTGTTCCAACATATCTCGGACGCTCAAATTATTCTGGACATGCTCCTTGGCAATGGCCGGCTCGCCTTGCAAATCCACCTGTAGCACGTTGTGATTAGTTATTTAATTAGCCAGGTTTTTGGCAGCAATAGTCAGCGTCGGTAAAAAATCAGCCAATGGACGACTCTTAACGATGCCATACCTGTCCTTCATCGCCTGTGTTGTCTTGCCGCCGAACAATGCGGCATCTCCTCGGGAGCGAATTCGGGCAAATCCTTCATCATCTACACCACGTTCGTAGATGTTCTGCGATAGTTCCTTCTCCGACTCACGCAAACGATCTCGAGCGTCGAAGCGGGCCTGTAAGCGCATTCGGTCTTCGATCAACTCCTGCTTGCGCGTTTGCAATGCGAAGTAGCTCTGAGCGAAAGCAATCGATTGTTTACGCGGATCACCATTTTGGGCAATCAAGTAGCAGGCATAACGCGTGAGCATGAAGTCTTCGACAGGGCGCTTACCACCTTTGCCTACCTCGATCATTTTCGTGACGTCACGAAAATGATCGGAAGCCTCAACTCCTGTCGCTTCACAGGAGGCTATGGCACGCCTGATGGCGGTCAAAAAATTATCCCAGCGTGCGTAACCCAAGGGGGCCTGCAACTCACGAGCGAACCAGAATTCGATGCCTTCATCAGGCACGCGATGTACCAGCGCGTCGAAACGCTGCTGCAGCAGTGGTAGTGATTGATTGTCCATGGCAATTCCGGAGCAGTCAGAGGGCGTCGATCTCGAAAGCTTTTCGACAGTAAATATCTGTCCGATAGTGATGGGCAGATTTCCGACCGAATAGCCTCAAATGTGTGACAAAAAAAGCCGCGAACATTGCGGCTTTCCTATTTTCAGCGTGCGGTCTTTTCCAGCTTCCAGCCCAGCGCATCCAGCGCGTCACAGCCCTCCTGTATCAGTATGTGTGCAGCACTGGCGAAATGTTCCAAATCGTGACCTTCAGCATCTTTCACGCACAAGCAGGTGACACTGTTGAGCAGGTTGCGTGCGGCCTTGATTCGGTGGGTGGCGGTTTCAAGAAGATCGGAAGCTCGAGCTTCAGTGTTGATGTACAGCGTGGTCCCGACGCTGAAGTTGCTTTGGAGCGGGTGGAATTGGGGCATGGTTTGAATTCCGTCTGAAAGATGAAACTCCCACCCTTTTCGCGGCTAATCGAATGGGGTGGCAGCTGTACGCGGGTTAGCCGACCGGTCAGAGGAACCCGGCACACCCGAAAGTGTCCCACGCACAGCCACCATAGACATATAGATGTCAGGCAGCAAAAAGCGCCGCGATTATACGGGCGCTTGTGCATTCCTCTCAAACGACCGGCTAAGGTCGATCACCGATTCGTCGGCGACAAGCGAACTGTACCGAGGCCCCAAGCGAAGTAAAACCCGGTTTAGGGGTCTCAGACCCGTCCTACACGATTTTCGGACCAAGCCTCATTCCTTGAGTTTTCTCGCAATGCAGCGGATTTGAATTCATTCTTACAAACACAAAAAAGCCGACATCACTGTCGGCTTTTTTGTCCGTCACTGCTTGGGCACTTCAGCCGGTTTGGCTGGCTCATCCGGTTTCGGTGCCGGATCATCAAACAGATTCAAACGCTCACGCACTTCGTGGGCCGGCAGTGGTTCCTTGTCCGCCGGCAACGCGTTCGGGTCGACCGGCGCGGTCGGTGCTGCGCCTGGTGCAGCCGAACCTTGCGGCGCATCGGGAGCAGGCTCTGCGCCTTGCGAGCCTTCGATCGCACGCTGGGCTTTCTTGGTCAGCACCACGATGTCGATACGGCGGTTGACCGGGTTGAACGGATGCTCGCGATCAAACAACGCCGACGAGGCATAACCGACCACGCGCGCCACCTGTGCATCCGGATAGCTGCCCGCCACCAGCGCACGACGTGCGGCGTTGGCACGGTTTGCCGAGAGCTCCCAGTTACCGAAATCACCGGTGCCGGTGTACGGCTTGGCATCGGTGTGGCCGCTGATGCTGATCTTGTTCGGCACCGCCTTGATGGTGTCGGCCATGGCCAGCAGGATGTCTTCGAAATACGGCTTCAAGCGAGCTGAGCCCGAGTCGAACATCGGGCGGTTTTCCGCGTCCATGATCTGGATACGCAGGCCGTCCTGAGTGATTTCGAACAGGATCTGGTCCTTGAACTTCTGCATCTGCGGGTTTTCTTCGACCTTGTTCTGCAGTTCCTGCAGCAACAACTCGAGGCGTTCCTTTTCGACCTGCTCGGCCATGCCTTCGACCTGGTCGGTATCGACGGTGACCTTGTCCGGCTGCGGCTGGGACTTCACCTCAGGGTTGAGGGTGTTTTCCGGCGCCATGGTCGGCGTGCCGCCCAGATCGATGATGTACGGCGTGCCGCTTTCGGAAAAGCCGATCGGGTCCTTGAAGTAACCGGCGATGGCAATCTTCTGTTCCGGCGTGGCAGTGGATAGCAGCCACAGCACCAGGAAGAACGCCATCATCGCCGTGGCGAAGTCGGCGAAGGCGATCTTCCACGCCCCGCCGTGATGCCCGCCGGCATAGCGCTTGACGCGCTTGATGATTATCGGCTGATTATTTTCCATGGCTTAACGACCACGAACCGCTTGTTCCAGCTCGGCGAAGCTTGGACGGTGCGCCGGGTACAGAACCTTGCGCCCGAACTCGACGGCCAGCGATGGCGGCATGCCGGACGCCGAAGCCACCAGCGAGGCCTTGATGGCTTCGTAGACGTTCAGCTCTTCCTTGGCATCGTGGGCCAGGGAATGGGCCAGTGGGCCAAAGAAGCCGTAGGCGGCGAGAATACCGAAGAAGGTACCGACCAGTGCCGCACCGACGTGCAGGCCGATGGACTTCTGGTCGCCCTCACCCAGGGAAGCCATGGTCACCACGATACCCAGAACCGCCGCGACGATACCGAAACCGGGCATGGCGTCGGCGATGCCGTTGACTGCGTGGGATGGGTGTTCCAGGTCTTCCTTGAGGCTGAACAGCTCCATGTCGAACAGGCCTTCCAGCTCGTGCGGGGCCATGTTGCCGGAGGACATGATGCGCAGGTAATCACAGATGAACGCGGTCATGCGCTCGTCCTTGAGGACCGTCGGGTACTTGGCGAAGATCGGGCTCGCGGCGGCATCTTCGATGTCGCCTTCGATGGCCATCATGCCTTCGCGGCGGCTCTTGTTGAGGATCTCGTAGATCAGGCCCAACACCTCGAGGTAAAAGGCGTGGTTGAAACGCGAACTGAACATGCCCAGGGATTTCTTGAGCACGTGCATCGTCATGTAGCCGGGGTTGGCCTGCAAGAATGCGCCGAGGGCTGCACCGCCAATAATCATGACCTCGAAAGGCTGGATCAGGGCGGCAATCTTGCCGTGGGAAAGCACGTATCCGCCGAGCACGCTCGCGAATACGACGATGATGCCGATAATTTTAGCCATAGGTTAGGAGAGCACTTACTGAGTCGGGTTCAAGGTCATATTCGGAAGTTAAAAAATCTCTTCTTCTACTTATCGGCAAAACTGCGCCAGACTATAGCCAGTTCAGGCGAAAAGCTAATTTGACCCCTTCCGGGCACAGGTATTGTTGACGATGATCGCCTCCCACCATGGTTAACGAAACGAACGTTCCAACCCCTAAACCGACGACGCTCGAAGGCTGGATCAAGCTGCTCGATGGCGTGCGCCTGCCGGTTCCGCAAGCCAGCCACGACCGGGTCTGCAAGGCCATCCGCGACAATCGCAGCTCGCTGCGCGATATCGCCGACCTCATGCAAGGCAGCCCCGCCCTGGCCTTGAGCGTGATTCGCGAAGCCAACCGGCACACCCACGGCGGCATGACCGAGCCTGCGGAAAACCTTGAAGTCGCGATCAATCGCCTCGGCCTGAAACGCACCGAAGAATTGCTCGCGCGCCTGCCCGCCGAGCCCCAGTCCGAAATCCCCAAAGCCTTGCGTCAGCTGCAGATGATCAGCCAGCACGCCACGCAACAGGCCAATGGTTTTTTTGCCAGTCGCCTGGCGCGCCTGTGGCAGGACATCCACTGGGGTAGCCTGCTGTTTCTTTCTCCCCTGTGGCCTTTGGCGCTGACCCATCCAGAACTGCTCGAAGACTGGGAGCTGCGGGTCATCCATAAAGGCGAGTCGGCACGTAAAGTCGAAAAGCAATTGTTTGGCGTACGCCTGCTGGACATCGGCCAGGCACTGGTGGAGGTCTGGCGCTTGCCGATCTGGGTGCAACAGGGCTATCGCCTGTTGCTCAACGAGCAGCGGGAACTGGTGAAAGTCCTGCGCATCGCCCGTGACAGCGAGCACCCGTTGCGCCAGCAGAACCGCCTCGATGACGATCCGACCCTGCGCCGCTGGCTCAATCAACCGGCCAATACGGTGCTGCTGGCCAACGGGCTGGCGCTGTCGGCACAACACGCCTGGGACAGCCCGCACAGTGAACGCTGGCAGTACCTGACCAGTCTTTACCTGCAAATGCCGATGGATGAGGTGCAACAACAACTGCACCAGCAAGCCGCCAACAGCGCACGCCATCACGCCATGCCCGACCTCTGGCACCCCGCCGAATCGCTGATCTGGCCGTGGGGCATGAACCGTGTCCACTCAGGTTTGCTACCGGCCGCGGCACCCACCGCCGAAGATCTGGCGAAATGGCGCAAGCAATGCGCCGAATTGCTGGTCGAGCCGAGTCGGTTCACCAATGCCATGCACCTGACCATTGCCGCCCGCGATGCTCTGGTGGCCTGCGGCATGCGTCGGGTGATGATCCTGATGGCCGACCGTAACCACGCCAACCTGCGCGTGCACCAGACGGCCGGCCTGCCGAAGGAAACGGCCGGGCTGAACTTCGTGGTCAGCCAGAGCAACGTGTTGCAACGCCTGCTCGCGCAACAGGCCCAGGTCCGCCTGACGCCGGCCAACAACGCGCAATTCTCGGCCCTGCTGCCCAACAGCCTGCGTTCGCAGTTCAGCGGCGAACACCTGCTGCTGCGCTCGCTGGTCAATAATGGCCGGGTGATCATGATCGTCGTGGCGGACCAGGGCGGCGGGCCGTTTTCGGAAATTTCCGTACAGGCCTTCGGCAAAACCGCGCAGTGCATCGAAAAAGCCCTGCATAGCTTTAGCCACCGCGGCCAATAAGGCTGCGCTACAATCCTCCCTTTTGTGCTCTGGAGACCTCACATGTCTGACTTCTCTGGCTTGCCGCTGGTGATCGAGCCGAGCGACTTGCTCCCTCGCCTCGACGCCCGCGAACTGATTCTGGTGGACTTGACCAGTGCCGCCCGCTACGCCGAGGGACACATTCCCGGCGCGCGCTTTGTCGATCCGAAACGCACGCAACTGGGGCAGGCACCCGCCCCGGGACTGATGCCGCCGCAGGCAGCGCTCGAAACGCTGTTTGGCGAGCTGGGACACAATCCCGATGCGGTCTACGTGGTGTATGACGATGAAGGCGGCGGTTGGGCCGGGCGCTTTATCTGGCTGCTGGACGTCATCGGCCACAGCAAGTACCACTATGTCGACGGCGGCCTGACGGCCTGGCTGGCGGAAGGCTTGCCCATGTCGATCCAGATCCCGCCGGCCGTGGGCGGCCCGGTTTCACTGACCTTGCACGACGAACCCACCGCCACCCGCGAATACCTGCAAAGCCGCCTCGGCGCCGCCGACCTGGCAATCTGGGACGCACGCGGACCGCTGGAGTATTCCGGCGAGAAAGTCCTGGCAGCCAAGGGCGGGCACATTCCTGGTGCGGTCAATTTCGAATGGACCGCCGGCATGGATCAGTCGCGCCAGCTGCGCATCCGCACCGACATGCCGCAGATCCTCGAACAACTCGGGATCAGCAAAGACAAAGAAGTGATTACCCACTGCCAGACCCACCACCGTTCTGGCTTCACCTATCTGGTGGCCAAGGCTCTCGGTTATCCGCGGGTCAAGGGCTACGCCGGCTCCTGGGGCGAATGGGGCAACCATCCCGATACCCCGGTAGAAATTTAAGATTTTTAAGGACTGTTAATGAACAAGCGTCTGTTTCTCCTCGGCCAGTACCTGCTGCCCCACAACTTGCTCTCGCGATTGGCCGGCTGCATCGCCGAATGCCGCGTGCGCTGGTTCAAGAATGCCTTTACCGCCTGGTTCGCCAAGCGCTATCAGGTGGACATGTCCCAGGCGCTGGTCGAAGACCTGACTGCCTACGAGCACTTCAACGCGTTCTTCACCCGCGCACTGAAAGACGGCGCCCGCCCGCTGGACGAGACTCCGGGCGCGATCCTCAGCCCGGCCGACGGCGCGATCAGCCAGCTCGGCCCGATCGAGCACGGTCGTATTTTCCAGGCCAAGGGCCACAGCTTCAGCGTGCTGGAACTGTTGGGTGGCGATGCGGCGAATGCTGCGCCGTTCATGGGCGGTGACTTCGCGACCATCTACCTGTCGCCGAAAGACTACCACCGCGTGCACATGCCGCTGGCCGGCACCCTGCGCGAGATGGTCTACATCCCGGGTCGCCTGTTCTCGGTCAACCAGACCACCGCTGAAAACGTTCCGGAACTGTTCGCCCGCAACGAGCGCGTGGCGTGCATTTTCGACACTGAGCGCGGGCCGATGGCCGTGGTGCTGGTGGGTGCGATGATCGTGGCTTCGATTGAAACCGTTTGGGCCGGCCTGGTCACGCCGCCGAAACGCGAGCTGAAAACCTTCCGCTACGACGAAGCCGCTCGCGCACCGATCCACCTGGAAAAAGGTGCGGAACTGGGTCGCTTCAAGCTGGGTTCGACCGCCGTCGTGCTGTTCGGGCCGGATCAGGTGAAGTGGGCTGAGGAAATGACGGCGGGTACAGCGGTGCAGATGGGTCAGGGCATGGGCGCACCAAAAGCCTGATAGACACCGCCATTCACTGTAGGAGCGAGCCTGCTCGCGATGGACGTTAACGATGACGCGGGCATTCTGAATGCCCGCGTCGCTCTCAGGTTCATCGCGAGCAGGCTCGCTCCTACAGGTGTTTTGCGGTGTTACAGCTGGCCGTCGCGATCGCGGAAGCCCAGCAGGTACAGCACGCCATCCAGCCCCAGCGTCGAAATCGCCTGTTTGGCTGACTGCTTGACCAGCGGCTTGGCGCGGAACGCCACGCCCAACCCGGCAATCGCCAGCATCGGCAAGTCATTGGCACCGTCGCCGACCGCAATGGTCTGCTCCAGGCGCAAGCCTTCCTTGTGTGCCAGTTCCTTCAGCAAATCCGCCTTGCGCTGAGCATCGACAATCGGCTCGACCGCCACGCCGGTGACTTTGCCGTCGACCACTTCCAGTTCGTTGGCAAACACATAGTCGATACCCAGCTTGGCCTGCAATTGCTTGGCGAAGTAGGTGAAGCCGCCCGACAGGATCGCAGTCTTGTAGCCCAGGCGCTTGAGTTCGGCGAAGAGGGTTTCCGCGCCTTCGGTCAGGCGCAACGAGGCACCGATGGAGTCCAGCACATTGACGTCCAGACCTTTGAGCAAGGCCAGGCGTTCCTTGAAGCTGGCGCGAAAATCCAGCTCGCCGGCCATCGCCCGCTCAGTGATTTCCGAAACCTTGTCACCCACGCCAGCCGCCTTGGCCAGTTCGTCGATCACTTCGGCTTCGATCAGGGTCGAGTCCATGTCGAACACCGCCAGGCGACGATTGCGACGGAACAGCGAATCTTCCTGGAAGGCGATGTCGACGTTCAGTTCCTGGGCGACGCTGAGGAATTCGGCCCGCAGCGCCTGCGGATCAGCCGCCTCGCCACGCACGGAAAACTCGATGCAACCCTTGCCCTTGTCGGCCGGGGTGTCCAGTGGCATGCGCCCGGACAGACGATCGATGTGGTCAATGTTCAGGCCATATTTGGCGGTGATCGAACTCACGGCCTGCAACTGCCCGGCTGTCACCTTGCGGGTCAACAGGGTCACGATGTGGCGCTTTTTGCCCTGGTTGCCGACCCACTGCTGGTAATCCTGCTCGGACACCGGCGTGAAACGCACCTGTTGATCGAGCTCGTAGCCCTTGAACAGGATGTCCTTGAGCACGGACTTGCCTTGCTCGGTGTCGGGAATTTCAACCAGGATGCCGAACGACAAGGTGTCGTGGATCACCGCCTGACCGATGTCGAGAATGTTCACACCACCCTGGGCCAGAACGCCGGTAATGGCCGCAGTCAGACCCGGACGGTCGACTCCCGTGATGTTTATCAGGACGATTTCGCGCAAGGCGCACCCCCGCAGGTGGAAAAAAACCGCATTCTACCCACTTTCAGTGACCATCGGGCACCGTGAGCGCTTTGACGGTCTAGGGCCTGTCGCTATACTGCGCGTCAACTTCACGGACAAAAGAGCCGAGCTCAAGTGAACCGGCCCACGCCAGTAAAAACCGATAACTTCTTCCTGCTGATCTTCCGGGCACTGCGCCACCGCCGTGTACCGATTGCATTGCGCATCGCCAGCCATAACGTGATCCTGGTCGCCCTGGCCCTGGTCATCTATGCCGGTGTGATGGGCCTGCAGTTCAAGCAGGCCATGCACGAGCAGGCGGATGCGCTGGGCGAAAGCCTGACGACGCAGACGGCCACTTCGGCCACGGAGCTGTTGGTGTCCAACGACATCCTCAGCCTCAATGTGCTGCTCAACAACCTGACCAAGAACAAGCTGGTGGCCCACGCCGCCATCTACAGCCCGGACAACCGCATCCTTGCCGAATCCGGCCAGCGTCCCAAGCATGGCCTGCTGGGCGAGGCCGAAGGCATGTACCAGAGCAAGATCACCTTCCAGGACGTGACCGCCGGGCAATTGCGTATCAGCCTTGACATGGACCAGTTCCAGCAGCCGATGACCATCAGCCTGCAAAGCATGGGCATCCTCAGCGCCATCCTGCTGGCCCTGTCCCTGGCCCTGAGCCTGCGCATGGGGCGTTATCTCTCAACACCCCTGCTGCAATTGCGGGTGTGGCTGCGCAATATCGATGAATACACCCCGGCCACCGACCGCCAGGACGAAATCGGCGACCTGGCGCGCCAGCTGCACGCCAACTTCGCCCCGGAGCCTGCCCCTGTGCCGGAACCGGAGCCGGAATTCGACGACGTCGATGACGAGGCTGACCCGGCCTTCGAAGTCCGCAACCTGCGCGATCCGAGTTTCGACGAGAGCCGCCCGGTAGCGGTGCTCAAGCCAGCGCCACGGCAGATCGTCAGCACCGTCGAAGACGACGATGACGAGGACCCGTTCGCCGACCTGCGCGACGAGTCGCTGGACAGCTCCCCGCAACCGGTGATTCGCAAGGCCACGCCGAGCGTGCCGCAACACAGCGCGGTACTGGCGGTGCAACTGGGCTCCCAGGAGCAACTGCGACGCTTGCCGCGGGCGCGCCTTGAAGAACTGCTGGAGCGCTATCGCGATTGCCTCGACCAGGCCGCATCGCTGTATCAAGGCGAAGTGGAGACCTTGAACGATGGCAGCACGCTGATGCTGTTTCACACCGAAGACAGCGGCGACGATTACCTGACCAACGCCATTTGCTGTGGCGAGCTGCTGCGAGCCCTTGGCCACCAGTTGCAGATCGAAGTCGCGGACAGCGGCATCACCCTGCAATTGCAGCTGGGCCTGACCTTGGGCGACGAACTGTTCGGCCTGAGCCAGATCGACCTGTTGCTGACCGACCCTGCCCAGGACGCCCTGGCCCTGTCGCAGCACAGCCGTAACCTGCTGCTGGTGGAGCGCAAGATCAGCGACGACGCCCTAATCCGTCAGCGCGCACGGATCCGCCCGATTGCCAGCCCCGAAGGTGCATGCTGTGTGGAGCGGTTGATGGAGCCGTATCCATCGATGCTTGAACGGCAACTGGCGCGGATGCACGAACGTCGGGCGTAAACCTTAGGCCCGGCCACAATGAAGCCCGCAGATGAGTGATCGTCTGCGGGCTTTTTGTTGCCTGTCCTGACGCCTTCGCGGGCAAGCCCGCTCCCACAGTGTCCGTGTCGTACACAAATCAGGTGTACGACACGGACACTGTGGGAGCTGGCTTGCCAGCGAAGAGGCCGGAACTGACGCCAGATATCCCCAGCCGGCAGAAACAATAAAGCCCGCACAAGGCGGCCTTTATTGGGGGAACAGCTTGAGTCGAAGCTTAGAAGCGGAACACTTCCATATCCGTACGAATAGGCGCAGCCATCGGGATCTTCGGCTGCTTTTCCCGCTCTACTGCAGGTGCAGCCGCCTTCGCTGGCGCTTTACGCGGGGCTTCGGCGATCGGTGGCTGATTGGCCAGCGGCTTGAGCGCCACCGACAATTGCTCTGCCAGGCGTTGCAGCAACACGCCCTGCGCCTGGACCTGAGCCGCCGTACTACCGGCATGCTGTTCCTGCAAATGGATGATGCGGTTGTCGCGGACCTGTCCGCGACGGTCGATCAGGCGCCATTGCGCATCGAGGATCGCCGGTTGCTTTGCACCCGAATCCAGGCGCGTGATGGTCAGCAGCACCTGAACGTCCGGGGTGAAGCCCAATGTTGCCGGGGCCAGCACTACGCGCTGGCTGTCCAGGTGACCTGCGACCTGACGCAGCAGCAACTGATCGATATCCGACGAAAGGCTACCGGCCCAACGACCGTCGGTCGCTGCTTGCAAGCTGCCATCCGGCTGGCGCTGCAACAGGGTTTCGCGCTGCAGGTAGTCGGCCACGGTGACCGGGCCCAACAATACCGCCATGCCCGCGTTCTGTGCAGGCTGAACCGGGTTTCCAGCGTCCAGCTGATACAGCGACACCGGTTGGTGAACGCTGCAACCCGCCAGGCCAAGAATGCCGGCGAGCATAAGAATAAAAGGAAGGCGCAGAGCAGTCATCGTCCCATCCAGGTGATCAATAAAAGGCTGATCACAGTGAAAATACTCAATAAATATGAATAACGCGCGGCAGTGCCGGCGCTTGAAAGGCCATATCATCCGTGAATATGCGTTCCGACTCCAGCGCAAAGCGCCGAACTACGGGTTAATTCGTAGTTCGGTGCTTCTATGTCGCCTAATTGAGGTTTTCGACGAGCAGCGCATCTACCCGCTGGAAGCCACGCGGCAACTTGTTGCCACGACGGCCACGTTCACCTTTGTAGTGTTCGAGGTCGTCCGCTTTCAGTGACAAGGTACGTTTCCCGGCCTGCAACACCAATGTTGCACCGTCCGGCAATACGGCGATGTCCGTCACATACTCTTCGCGACTGGCCACTCGCTCACCGGGAATCCCGATGATCTTGTTGCCTTTGCCTTTCCCTAATTGTGGCAGGTCGCTGATCTTGAAGATCAACAGGCGACCTTCGGTCGTCACCGACGCCAGCCAGTTCTGCTCACGATCGGCCACAGGGCGCGGCAGCATGACCTTGGCGTTGTTCGGCAGGCTCAACAGGGCCTTGCCCGCCTTGTTCTTGGCTTGCAGGTCCTCGCCCTTGACCACGAAACCGTAGCCGGCGTCGGAGGCAATCACGTACAACGCGTCATCTTCGGGCATCAGCACGCATTCGAAACTCGCTCCCGGCGGCGGCGTCAGGCGTCCGGTCAGCGGTTCGCCCTGGCCACGGGCCGACGGCAAGGTGTGGGCAGCCACCGAATAACTGCGGCCGGTGGAGTCGATAAACACGGCAAACTGGTTGGAGCGCCCGGCGGCCAGCGCCTTGAAACCGTCCCCGGCCTTGTAGGAAAGCCCGGTGGCATCGATCTCGTGGCCTTTGGCGGAGCGAATCCAACCTTTTTCCGACAGTACGACCGTCACTTTCTCGTTCGGCAGCAGATCGTGCTCGGTCAGGGCCTTGGCCTCGGCGCGCTCGACAATCGGCGAACGACGGTCGTCGCCGTAGGTTTCGGCGTCCTTGATCAGCTCGGTGCGCACCAGCTTTTTCAGCTTGGCTTCGCTGCTCAGCAGGGCTTGCAGCTTGGCTTGTTCCTTGAGCAATTCATCCTGCTCGGCACGCAGCTTCATCTCTTCCAGTCGCGCCAACTGACGCAAACGGGTGTCGAGGATGTAGTCGGCCTGGATCTCGCTCAGGGCGAAGCGTTCAATCAGTTTGGCCCGCGGCTGTTCCTCGGTACGGATGATGTGGATCACTTCATCCAGGTTGAGGTAGGCAATCAGCAAACCGTCCAACAGGTGCAGGCGACGCTCGACCTTGTCGAGGCGGAATTGCAGGCGACGACGCACGGTCTGCACCCGGAACTCCAGCCATTCGACCAGCAACGCGCGCAGGTTTTTCAGCTGCGGCTTGCCGTCCAGGCCGATGATGTTGATGTTGACCCGGTAGCTCGACTCCAGCTCGGTACTGGCGAACAAGTGTTGCATCAAGGCATCGTGGTCGAAGTTCTTGCGCGCCCCCGGAATGATCACGATCCGGCACGGGTTTTCATGGTCGGATTCGTCGCGCAAGTCGGCGATTTGCGGCGCCTTGGACGGCTTGGCCTGCATCATCGCAGCGATCTGTTCCAGCACCTTGGCGCCCGAGACCTGATGTGGCAACGCGGTGACGATGATGTCGCCGTCTTCGATGTGATACACGGCACGCATGCGCACCGAACCGCGACCGGTTTCGTAGATTTTCAGCAGGTCGGCGCGCGGGGTGATGATTTCCGCTTCGGTCGGGTAGTCCGGGCCCTGGATGTGTTCACAGAGCTGTTCGACCGTGGCCTTGGGCTCATCGAGCAAACGCACGCACGCCGTGGCGACTTCGCGCAGGTTGTGCGGCGGCACGTCGGTGGCCATGCCCACGGCGATGCCGGTGGTGCCGTTGAGCAGGATGTTCGGCAAACGCGCCGGCAGGACCAGCGGCTCGTCCAGCGTGCCGTCGAAGTTCGGCCCCCAGTCCGCCGTGCCCTGGCCCAGCTCGCTGAGCAGCACTTCGGAATAACGCGACAGCCGCGCTTCGGTGTAACGCATGGCGGCGAAGGACTTGGGATCATCCGGCGCACCCCAGTTGCCCTGGCCGTCGACCAGCGTGTAGCGATAGCTGAACGGCTGGGCCATCAGGACCATGGCTTCGTAGCAGGCCGAGTCGCCGTGGGGGTGGAATTTACCGAGCACGTCACCGACGGTACGCGCCGATTTCTTGTGCTTGGAATCGGCGTCCAGCCCCAGCTCGCTCATGGCGTAGACGATACGCCGCTGTACCGGTTTCAGACCGTCGCCGATATGCGGCAGGGCACGGTCCATGATCACGTACATGGAGTAGTTGAGGTAGGCATTTTCGGTGAAGTCAGCCAATGACCGGCGTTCTACACCGTCCAGGCTGAGATCAAGGGAGTCGCTCATGCGGGCCTCATCGGTTCGTTGTCTGGCGCAGCAGCATGGTGCCACCGCGCTGGGTAAATTCAAGTTTGTTCAGTGCGCTCATGCCGAGCAACACCTGATCGCCGTGCAGCCCCGGGGCCACCAGTGCGCGCACATCCCGCAGCACGATGTCGCCCAGTTGCAGGCGTTCAATACGGGTGCGATAGCCCTGGCTCAAGCCATTGGCCGTACTCAGGGTCACGCCGAATCCTTCTTCGAGCTTCAAACGCTTGGCCAGGTCCGCCGGAATCGACACATCGGTCGCCCCGGTATCGAGCATGAAGTCCACCGGCTGGCCGTTGATCTGACCGCTGGCAACGAAATGCCCCTGCACATTGCTGACCAGTTTCACCTCGATGAAACCTTCGCCCTGCTCCGAGCTGACCACCACGTTCGGGTTTTGCTGCCGTGCTTCCCACTGGCCGAAAAACCGCGTGGCCAGAAACAGCGCTGCGCACCAGGCCAGCACCATGAACACCCGGCCGATGCGCTGCCCCGGCGTTTGTCGGCTCATGGCTTGGCACTCCAGCCACCTTCCGGCGCAGCGAAACGCCAGACCACCGGACGCACTTCGCCATCGACACGGGCGCCAAAATTGTTGTCAACGCCAATCCAGGCGCCATCGGCATCCACGATCAACGCTTCTTCCAGCCCGTAGTTCTGTGGGTAACGACGGTTTTCCTGCAACAACTCCGCGGCGTAGGACCAGCAGCGCTCGACCTTGGCCGTCTGCGGATCCCGGCGACAAATCTGATAGGCGTTGCGTTCAAGGGTGAACAGCTTGCCGTTGAACAGCGACAGGTCAGAGAAATCCTGCGAGACAGCTTTGGCGTGGGGAAACTGCTCGGGTTGCATTTCCATGCCCGCCTCGCTCAGCAGCACGCAGCCACCGTCGCAATCCCACAACGTCTGTTTGCGCTTGACCATCAGCAGCCCGCGACCTTGACGCTCGGCGGCGAGCCACATCTGATCGCCCGCCGGATTGACCGCCAGCCCTTCGAACAGCGCATTGAATTGCAGCAACAGACCTCTGGCCCGCGCCTCGCGAACCATCATCGGCGAAATTTTCAGCCAGGTAGCAGGCCCCGTTGGCGGCACTTGCAAGACAGCGGCATGGCCTTCGCTGACGATGTAGCGATTGCCGGCGCTGTCGCAGGAGATGCCCTCGAAGTCCAGATCGCCGCCACGCACGAACGAAGCCCCCCAGACACTAGACTTCAACCCCCAGGGCAAGCCGCTGTCAGGTACCGGCGGCACGTCAATGTGCACCGCTTCGGCCTGCCAGGCAGGTCCGCTGGTATCGAGGCGATAGATCTGGTCATCGTCGCGGTCGGAAACTGCCCAAAGGTCCTTGCCGCACTGCGCCAGCCCGGACAGGTTGCCGCCGCGCATGCTGTCGACGACATGCCCGGACAACAGGCGCAGCTGTGGCGCCGGCTCGGCAGATACCGTAATCGACGTCAGCAGCAACGCACAGGCCAGGGCAAAGCCCAGACGCATCAGCCCAGCACCTCGGCCAGGTTGCCCTTGGACTCCAGCCAGGTCTTGCGGTCACCGGCGCGTTTCTTCGCCAGCAGCATGTCCATCATTTCCGAGGTCGCCTCGAAATCTTCCAGGGTCAACTGCACCAGACGCCGAGTGTTCGGGTCCATGGTGGTCTCGCGAAGCTGCGGCGGGTTCATTTCACCCAACCCTTTGAATCGGGTGACCTGCGGTTTGCCGCGTTTCTTCTCGGCCACCAGACGATCGAGGATGCCGTCGCGTTCGGCTTCATCCAGGGCGTAGTAGATTTCCTTGCCCAGGTCGATGCGGTACAGCGGCGGCATGGCCACGTAGACGTGACCGGCATCCACCAGCGGGCGGAAGTGCTGGACGAACAAGGCGCACAGCAAAGTCGCGATGTGCAGACCGTCGGAGTCGGCGTCGGCGAGGATGCAGATCTTGCCGTAGCGTAGCTGGCTCATGTCGGCCGCACCCGGATCGACACCGATCGCCACGGCGATGTTGTGCACTTCCTGGCTGGCCAGCACTTCGCTGCCGTCGACTTCCCAGGTGTTGAGGATCTTGCCGCGCAACGGCAGGATCGCCTGGAACTCTTTGTCCCGCGCCTGCTTGGCCGAGCCGCCGGCGGAATCACCTTCCACCAGGAACAGCTCGGAACGCATCGGGTCCTGCCCGGCGCAGTCGGCCAGCTTGCCCGGCAGCGCCGGGCCCTGGGTAATGCGTTTACGCTCGACCTTCTTGCTGGCCTTGAGGCGACGGCCGGCGTTATTGATCGCCAGTTCCGCCAGCAGCATGCCGGTTTCCGGGTGAGCGTTGAGCCACAGGCTGAACGCATCCTTGACCACACCGGAGACGAACGCCGCCGCTTCACGGGACGACAGGCGTTCCTTGGTCTGGCCGGAGAATTGCGGCTCCTGCATCTTCATCGACAGTACGAAGGCGATACGTTCCCAGACGTCTTCCGGCGCCAGCTTCACGCCGCGCGGCAACAGGCTGCGGAATTCGCAGAACTCGCGCATGGCGTCGAGCAGGCCTTGGCGCAAGCCGTTGACGTGGGTACCGCCCTGGGCGGTTGGGATCAGGTTGACGTAGCTTTCCTGTACCGCGTCGCCACCTTCGGGCAGCCACAGCAGCGCCCAATCCACCGCTTCCTTATTACCGGCCAGGCTGCCGCAGAACGGCTCGTCCGGCAGGCGCTCGAACTCGCTGACCGCATCCACCAGATAGGAACGCAGGCCGTCTTCGTAATGCCATTCGACTTTCTCGCCGGTGGCTTTGTCTTCAAAACTGACCAGCAGCCCCGGGCACAACACGGCCTTGGCCTTGAGCACGTGCTTGAGGCGGCTGATGGAAAACTTGGGAGAGTCGAAGTATTTCGGATCCGGTGCGAAGAACACACTGGTGCCGGTGTTGCGTTTGCCGACAGTGCCGACGATCTCCAGCTCGGTGGCCTTGTAGCCATCCTTGAAGGTCATCTGGTACTCGTTGCCGTCACGCTTGACCCGTACCCGCACTTCGGTGGACAAGGCGTTGACCACGGAAATACCCACCCCGTGCAAACCGCCGGAGAACTGGTAGTTCTTGTTGGAAAACTTGCCACCAGCATGAAGCTTGGTGAGGATCAACTCGACGCCCGAAACGCCTTCCTCGGGGTGAATGTCCACCGGCATGCCACGGCCGTCATCGCTGACTTCCAGGGAATGGTCGGCATGCAGGATCACCTGTACCGATGAGGCATGCCCGGCCAGGGCTTCGTCGACACTGTTGTCGATGACTTCCTGGGCAAGGTGGTTCGGCCGACTGGTGTCGGTGTACATGCCGGGGCGTTTGCGCACCGGGTCGAGGCCCGAGAGGACTTCGATGGCGTCGGCGTTATAAGAGCTAGCGCTGGGAGTGGCCATGGGGTCTCGTCGTCAGTGTTCGGTGAAAAAAGAATTCATGGGGCTATCGCTCACAATGCGCTGAAATCGATTGCCTGATACAAATCGGCGCCGATGCCGGCAAAACTCAACATGGCCGGCAGTCGCGTGGCAAAACCCTGGAAACTGTGGTCGCCACCGGCCTGGATACGCAAGGCGCATGCCCGGTAATACTGCTGGGCGAGACGATAGTCCAACGTTTCGTCAGCTGTCTGCAACCATACCTGATAACGCTGCGGATCCCGGGGTGCCGGCACTTCCAGCTCGGCCAGGGCCGTCACGTGGTCGTGGGTCAATTCCCAGGCCTCCTCGGTATACAGGTTTTTCTGCGTCCCCAGATAGCCGTCGAACATCCGGTGCGGGCTGACGGCAGGGTTGATCAACAGGGCTTTCAAGCCATGGCGCTCGGCCAGGTGAGTGGCATAGTAGCCGCCGAGGGAGCTGCCGACCAGCAGTGGCCGTCCCAGTTCGGCGATCGCCTGCTCCAGTTGCTCGATAGCCTGGCGCGGGTGGTGGTGCAATGCCGGAACGCGCAAGTGTTCGCTCAGGCCCAGACGTTCCATCACCTCGACCAACTGGCAGGCCTTCTTCGACAACGGCGAGCTGTTGAAGCCGTGGATATATAGGATCGAACCGGACATTTGAGTTCCCTGTGCGTCGGCTAAAGAGTCGGAGTTTACAGGGACTCTGGGGAATCGGGGATATCCGCGAAATTCAAGGCGTCTGTGTAGACGCCTTCGCGAGCAAGCCCGCTCCCACAGGGGACTTGTGACCGACGCCAATCCCGTGTGGGAGCGGGCTTGCTCGCGAAGGCCGCGCCCCGGTTTTCCAGAAAAATGAAAAATCAGTAGCCGTTGGAACCGTAATCCACGGTGAAATCGAACCCGGTGACCCGCTCTACCCCGGTTTCCAGCCCCCCATCGGGCAGCAGGCGCAACCAGCGATACCCCGGCGCCTGTTCCCCGACCTTGAAATCCTCGCTGCCAGGCTCGAACTGGATGCAGGTCGAGGGCGAGGCAATCAATCGCACGCCGTTGCGCC
Source organism: Pseudomonas sp. PDM28 (assembly GCF_019219115.1). Classification (NCBI taxonomy): domain Bacteria; kingdom Pseudomonadati; phylum Pseudomonadota; class Gammaproteobacteria; order Pseudomonadales; family Pseudomonadaceae; genus Pseudomonas; species Pseudomonas sp. PDM28. Next base: position 434,644 of record NZ_JAHUWG010000004.1, on the reverse strand, counting down.
TCTGATCGATTTCCTGGTGCACATGCCCCCACAACACCGCGCGCACCTGTTCGAAACGGTCCAGCACGGCGAACAGCGCCTCGGGATTGCGCAAGCCAATCGGTTCCATCCAGGCACAACCGATGGACACCGGGTGATGGTGGAAGCACACCAGATGATGGCGTTCCGGTGCTTCGCTCAACGAGCGGGCGAGCAACTGCAACTGTTCATCCTGCAAATATCCCGGCACCGAGCCCGGCACCGCCGAATCGAGCATCGTGACCCGCCAGTTGCCGATATCCACCACCGGCTCGAGCAAAGCGCTCTGCACCGCGGCCTCGGCCATGACCTGCGGCTCATCGTGGTTGCCGGGGATCCAGCGCGCCGGTGCATCGAGCTGGCGCGTCATCTCGCGAAATTGCCGATAGGACGCCAGCGTCCCGTCCTGGGACAGATCACCCGTGGCCAGGATCAAATCGATCTGCGGCTGTTGCGCGCGCACCAGTTCGATGACCTTTTGCAGGCTGTCACGGGTGTTCATGCCCAGCAACGCAGCGTCCGCTTCGGCAAACAGATGGCTGTCGGAGAGTTGCACCAGCAACGCCGGATCGGCGGTGGTCAATGTGGATACGCTCGGCAAGGCGTTCTCCCAGGGCGTGATCACGGGGATGGGTAAGTGCCGCAATTATGCTGGGGGACGATCGAAAGGGGAAATCCGTGAACCTGACGCAGTTCACAACTGCGCTTCACGGTTAACGTACGACTTCGTACTCATGCCCCAGCGCCAGGCAATGGCTCAGCCATTCGCCCAGAAACATGTTCAGCTGGGCTTTTTCGTCCGGCTGGTGCATCGAGGCGTTCGGGTAAGGATAGATGCCGCGAAAGCGTCGTGCATGTTCGGCGCTGACCACTTCGGCCATGCGCGCGTCGTGATAGACCTGCACTTCCAGTTGCGGCACCGGCAGCCATGGCAGGCTGTGTTCCTGGCGCACTTGCAGAGTCGTGGTGTAAGGACAGGTCAGCAATACCTCCAGGGCCAGCACGCCGAGCATCTGGTCGCCATGGGTCACGGCGATGCGCCGCGCGGCAGGCTCGCTGCGCATGTCCGGCAGCAGTCGCATCAGGCGCGCGTAGTTCGCCTCGCAGGACGCTTGCAGCCCCACCAGGTCTACCCGATAGCGATCGCGCAGCTTGTTTACGACCATAACCCCCTCACTTCAACGCGGTTCAAAGCCAGCCATTGCAAGGCAATGATGCTCGCCGCGTTGGCAATACGCCCGTCGCGCACGGCTTGCAGGGCATCTTCGAAAGCCCAGACCGTGACGCGGATGTCTTCTGCCTCTTCCTCCAGCCCATGCAGGCCGCCAACCCCGGTAGTGTCACAACGCCCCAGGTACAAATGCACGAATTCGTTACTGCCGCCCGGCGATGGAAAATATTTGAGCATCGGCCAGAGCGCCCCGATTTCCAGCCCAGCTTCCTCCTGCGCTTCGCGGTGAGCAACTGCTTCCGGCACTTCATCCTTGTCGATCAGACCAGCGACCAGTTCGATCAGCCACGGGTTGTCGGCCTTGCCCATGGCGCCGACGCGAAACTGCTCGATCAGCACCACTTCATCGCGCTGCGGATCGTAAGGCAACATGCAGACCGCATCATGGCGAACGAACACTTCACGATTGATCTCACGGCTCATGCCACCGGCGAACAATTCGTGGCGCAAGTGCACGCGTTCGAGCTTGTAGAAACCCTCGTAGCATTTTTCGCGCCGCACGATATCAACGGCGGTCGGAATGGCGTTGGCAAAATCCGTCATGACAATCCTCGTGACTGCGAATCCTGAACGAGGCTCCTATCTTCCTGGGCCTCGACTTCGCGCCATCCTAACGCGCCCGCGATGTTTGATGCAGCCCCTTTCCCGTCAGCGGGATGGACGGTGAAGGCGAAACCCTCTCTAATTAGCTTAGTGGCGAACTGATTGCTTTGTTGAGAGTCGAAGCCGGTAACTTTTTGCCTTCCCCTGTTTCAGAAAGGACGCCCATGTCGCTTTTCAAAATCGCCTCCGTGGCCGCCATCGCCTTGACCCTGGGCGCTTGCGCGAGCCTGTTCCAGCCCAACTACCGGACGCCGCTGGAAACCACCCGCGACGCTTCCGAGCAACTCAAGCCCGGTTGCAGCAACCCGGAGTGCCCGCTGGTCAACATCGACACCCTGCACTTTCCGGACGAGCCTGCCCTGGACGGCATCATCGAAAAACGCCTGCTGCAAATGACCCGCACCTCGCCCGACGCGCCGGTCGCCCCGACCCTGGCAGCCTATCGCGAAGAATTCCTGCGCACCGCCGGCCCGCGCAACAGCAGCTATCTGCAGGCGAAGGTACGTGAGCAGCATGACGGCTTGGTGATCATCGAATTGTCCAGCTACCTGGACACCGGCGGCGCCCATGGCACGCCGGGGCGGGGTTTCATCAACTACTCGCGCCAGCAGCATAAAGTGCTGACGTTGTCTGACATGTTGGTGCCGGGGCAGGAAGACGCGTTCTGGAAAGCCGCGCAAGTGGCGCACAACAGCTGGCTGATCAGCACCAAGCTCGATCAGGAACCGGAGTTCGTGAAGAGCTGGCCGTTCCAGAAAACCCAGAACGTGGCGCTGACCTACGGCGGGGTGATCCTCAAGTACGAAACCAGCACCATTGCGCCTTACGCGCTGGGCCATGTCGAACTGAAGATCCCCTACCCTCGCCTGAACGGCATCATCAAGCCCGAGCTGTTTCCCGGCCGTAACTGAAGGCCCGGCCCAGCACCAGCTGCAGCAACCCTGCCAGGACCAGCGCCGGCAGGGTTGCACCCACGTCCGGATACAGGTTGGCGAGCAGATGGTAAGTGCTGATCCCACCCAGCCAGGCCAGCAGCGCCGGCCAGCGCAAAGCGGCTGAAGCCACCTGGCCACTGCGCTTGCGCAGGATGAAGTGGTCCACCAGTACCACGCCGAACAATGGCGCAAACACCGAACCAATCAGCAGCAGGAAGTTCTGGTACTGGGCCAATGGCGCCAGCAGGGCAATCAGCATGCAGATAACGCCGATGGCCAGGGCCAGATGCTCGACTTTGGCACGCAACAGAATCCCGCTGGACACCGCCGCCGAGTGAATATCGGCAAAGGCGTTTTCCGATTCATCCAGAAGAATCAGCAGCAGCGGAATCCCCAGGCCGGCCCCGGCCAGCGCCAGCAGCAAGGCATTGACTTCACCGCTCGGCGCGAATGCCAGGGTGTAGGCCACGCCCAGGCTCATCAGCCAGAAGTTACCGATGAAGAAACCGATGGAGGTGCCACCGAAGACGTTTTTCGCCCGCTTGCCGAACCGCGAGTAGTCGGCGATCAGCGGCAGCCAGGAAAGCGGCATGGCAATGGCGATGTCGAAACCCACGGCAAACGGCATCGAACCGTCACCGGCCTGGGCCCACAATGCAGCCAGGTCAGCCTTGGCGAACAGGTTCCAGGTCAGCCAGATGCACGCGGCCAGCAGCAGCCAGATACCCCACTTGCGCAGGATCTGCCGGACGAAAGTCAGCGGGCCACTGACCGCCAACAGGGTCGCCAGGGCGCCGAAGAACAGGGTCCAGAGCAGCGGATTCGACAGCAGGCTGCCTTCGCTGAAGGCTTTCGCGCCCAACAGGCTGGCGGCATCGCGCATGACAATGATTTCGAACGAACCCCAACCGATCAGTTGCAGCAGGTTCAGCACCGCTGGCAGGCTCGCCCCCTTGGTACCGAGGCTGAGCTTGAGGGCGGCCATCGACGACAGGCCGGTGTCACTGCCAATCACCCCGACCGCCGCCAGCAGCAGAACGCCGACCAGGGTGCCGAGGAAAATCGCCAGCAACGAACCGGACAGGCCCAGTCCCGGCGCGAGCAATGCGCCGGTCTGCAACACCATCAGGCCGATGCCGAGGGAGAACCACAGGGAAAACAGATCGCGACCGCCGAACACACGTTTGTCGGTTGGCACCGCGATGTCGGGGGAGTAAGTGCTGGGTTGAATGCTCAAGGGTGTTATCTCAGAGGGACACATTTTGTTTTTGGGAGTTTCGGTGTCTGAACTGGCGCTTTCGCGAGCAAGCCCGCTCCCACATTGGTCCTGCGTACACAGGTCAAATGTGGGAGCGGGCTTGCTCGCGAAGACGGCACCAAAGGCACCGTCAATCCCAGGTCAGATCAAACCTTCTTGTACAGCTGACTGCCTTCCTGCTTGAAGCGCTCGGCCTGTTCGGCCATGCCTTGGGCGACGTCCACGTCGACCGCTTCGATCCGTTGGTTGGCCGCATACTCGCGGACTTCCTGGGTGATTTTCATCGAGCAGAACTTCGGCCCGCACATCGAGCAGAAGTGCGCGACCTTGGCCGAATCCTTCGGCAGGGTTTCGTCGTGATACGAACGCGCGGTGTCCGGATCGAGGCCCAGGTTGAACTGGTCTTCCCAGCGGAACTCGAAACGCGCCTTGCTCAAGGCATTGTCGCGGATCTGTGCGCCCGGGTGCCCCTTCGCCAGATCGGCGGCGTGCGCGGCGATCTTGTAGGTGATGATCCCGGTCTTCACGTCATCCTTGTTCGGCAGCCCCAGGTGCTCCTTCGGCGTCACGTAGCAGAGCATGGCGCAACCGAACCAGCCGATCATTGCCGCACCGATGCCCGAGGTGATGTGGTCGTAGCCCGGCGCGATGTCGGTGGTCAGCGGGCCGAGGGTGTAGAACGGCGCCTCATCGCAGCACTCCAGCTGCTTGTCCATGTTCTCCTTGATCAACTGCATCGGCACGTGGCCCGGGCCTTCGATCATGCACTGCACGTCGTGTTTCCAGGCAATCTTGGTCAGCTCGCCGAGGGTTTCCAGCTCGCCGAACTGCGCTTCGTCGTTGGCGTCGGCAATCGAGCCCGGACGCAGGCCGTCGCCCAGCGAGAAGCTGACGTCGTAGGCCTTCATGATTTCGCAGATTTCGTCGAAATGGGTGTAGAGGAAGTTCTCTTTGTGGTGCGCCAGGCACCACTTGGCCATGATCGAACCGCCACGGGACACGATGCCGGTCACGCGCTTGGCGGTCATCGGTACGTAGCGCAGCAGCACGCCGGCGTGGATGGTGAAGTAGTCGACGCCCTGCTCGGCCTGCTCGATCAGCGTGTCGCGGAACAGCTCCCAGGTCAGATCTTCGGCCACACCGTTGACCTTCTCCAGCGCCTGGTAGATCGGCACCGTACCGATCGGCACCGGCGAGTTGCGGATGATCCACTCACGGGTTTCGTGGATGTGCTTGCCGGTGGACAGGTCCATGACCGTGTCCGAACCCCAGCGAATGCCCCAGGTCAGTTTCGCCACTTCTTCTTCGATGGACGAACCCAGGGCGCTGTTGCCGATGTTGCCGTTGATCTTCACCAGGAAGTTACGGCCGATGATCATCGGTTCCAGTTCGGTGTGGTTGATGTTGGCCGGAATGATCGCGCGGCCGCGGGCGATTTCCTCGCGGACGAATTCAGGGGTGATTTCTTTCGGGATACTCGCGCCGAAACTGTGGCCAGCGTGCTGTTGCTTCAACAGGCCGGCGGCGCGGGCCTCTTGCAGCTTCATGTTTTCGCGGATGGCGACGTATTCCATCTCGGCGGTGATGATGCCTTTGCGCGCGTAGTGCATCTGGCTGACGTTGGCCCCGGCCTTGGCACGGCGCGGGTTGTTCACGTGGGCAAAGCGCAGTTTGGTCAGCTCTGGATCGGCAAGGCGCTCCTGCCCGAAGTTCGAGCTCAGGCCACTCAGGCGTTCGGTGTCACCACGGTCGTCGATCCACGCCGAACGCACGTCACCCAGGCCTTTACGCACGTCAATCACCACGTTGGGATCGGTGTAAGGGCCCGAGGTATCGTAGACAGTCACCGGGGCGTTGATTTCGCCGCCGAAGTCAGTCGGCGTCACGTCCAGGGTGATTTCGCGCATCGGCACGCGGATGTCCGGGCGAGAGCCCTGGACGTAGATTTTTTGCGAACGGGTGAACGGTTGAACCGACTGCTCATCGACCTTGGCCGACTCACTGAGGTTGATCGCGTTTTTTGCTTTTATGGTCATCACGGGCTCTCCAGACAGCATCCAGGCAGTGGATTGTCGGAGCAGAACCTGAAAGGCACGGACGCACCAGGACTGGTGCTGTGCGTCGTCACACGGGGAGCGTTCGATTGTCGAACAATTTCCCGGACGAAGCACAAGAGGACTCGCCGGGTGACGAGAAATCTTGTTCCCTACGCAGGCGCTAACCTGATCAGGTTCAACGGGATCCGAAATTATTCGATCTCAGCCTCATAGCAAGGCACCCCGACAAGAACCCGGCCAGTCTAGACACAACTGGCAAAGAACGCCAACCCCCCGGCAAATACCATGATGAATGGCGTAATAACACGCAGTATCAGGATTGTTGCCCCCCCAATGCGCAACTACACTCGCTACGCTGAGCCGCGCATTGACGCTATCGAAGCAGGGCCTTAGCCTTGGCGCTCAAATTACCTTTGTAATATCAATTCTAGGGATCGTCTATGCTGCGCAAACTCTCACTGGCCCTTGCCGTGTCTTGTGCGTCCAACGGATTGGCCTGGGCAGCAGATGCGCCCTTATCGAACAAGAACGACCTCGTCAGCGTTTATCAGGAAGCCGTCAACAACAACGCCGATCTGGCGGCGGCCATCGCCCAATACGGCGCGCAGAAGGAAGTCGTGCCCCAGGCCCGCGCCGGGCTGCTGCCGAACCTCTCGGGCGGTGCGAATGTTTCCGAGGTGCGGACCTCGCTCGATCAACCTTCGGGCACGTCCAACCGCGATGCTCATTCCTACCAGGCAACTTTGGCGCAGCCGCTGTTCCGGGCTGACCGCTGGTTCCAGTTCCAGGCCGCCAAGGAAGTCAATGAACAGGCCGCCCTGCAACTCTCGGCGACCGAGCAGAACCTGATCCTGCAAACCGCCGACAGCTATTTCAACGTCCTGCGCACCCAGGACAACCTGGCCTCGACCAAGGCCGAAGAAGCGGCGTTCAAGCGCCAGCTCGATCAATCCAACGAGCGTTTCGATGTCGGCCTCTCGGACAAGACCGACGTGTTGAACTCACAGGCCAGCTACGACACCGCACGCGCCAACCGCATCGTTGCGCAGCGCCAGGTGGACGACGCCTTTGAAGCATTGATCACCCTGACCAACCGTCAGTACAACTCGATCTGGGGCATCAGCCATAACCTGCCAATCCTGCCGCCGGTACCGAACGACGCCAAGGCCTGGGTCGAAACCGCGGGCAGGCAGAACCTCAATCTGCTGGCCAGCAACTATGCCGTCAGCGCCGCCGAGCAAACCCTCAAGCAACGCAAGTCCGGGCACTTGCCAACGGTTGACGCGATCGCCAAGTACGAGAAAGGCGACAACGATGCACTGGGCTTCAGCAACCCGAACAACCTGCCCCAGGCGTACGGTGGCGACGTCGATCAAACCACCGTCGGCCTGCAGCTGAACATCCCGATCTACAGCGGCGGCCTGATCAACTCCCAGGTGCGTCAGTCGTATGCACAACTGGACCAGACCGAGCAGCAACGCGAATCCTTGCGCCGCAGCATCGTGGAAAACACCCGCGACCTGCACCGCGCGGTGAACACCGATGTCGAGCAGGTACAGGCGCGCAAGCAATCGATCATCTCCAACCAGAGTGCGGTGGAAGCGACTGAAATCGGCTATCAGGTGGGGACGCGAAACATCGTCGACGTGCTGGATGCGCAGCGCTCGCTCTACAACTCGGTGCGCGACTACAACAACACCCGCTACGACTACATCCTCGACAACCTGCGCCTGAAGCAACAGGCTGGCACGTTGAATCCGGGAGACCTGCAAAACCTGGCACGCTGGCTCAATCCCAACTACAACCCGGACAAGGATTTCCTGCCACCGGATCTGGCCAAGGCGGCAGCGGAGCAGTTGAAAGCGCGACCGGAGCAGTAAAAGCAAAAGCTTCGCGAGCAAGCCCGCTCCCACATTGGATCTTCTGCGAGCACAGGTTTTGTGTACGACAGTAGCCCAATGTGGGAGCGGCGGTGCGACGATTCGACTTGCTCGCGAATGAAGGCAGCGCGGTCTACCGCTCGATCAACCGCCCCAACCCGTCCAGCAAGCGCTGCAACGCCCCCTGGTTGGCGCGCATCACCTTCAACCCGGCCTCTGCCATGCGCTGTGCATCACGGGGCAGTTCGAACAGCCGCTGCACCGCCACCGCCAACCCTTCGGCATCCTCCACTTCCTGCAACGCCCCGGCACTGCGCAACTGCGCAGCGATTTCGAGGAAGTTGAAAAGATGCGGCCCGCTCAGCACCGGTTTGGCCAGGGCCGCCGGCTCCAGCAGGTTATGCCCGCCGTTCGGCACCAGGCTGCCGCCGACGAAAGCACTGTCAGCCAGGGCGTAGAGAAACAGCAACTCGCCCATGGTGTCGCCCAGCAACACTGAAGTATCGGCACTGACCGCGTCGCCACTGGAGCGCCGGACGGTGGCAAACCCTTGTTGCTGGCACAGCCCGTACACCGAATTGAAGCGTTCCGGATGACGCGGTACCAGAATCAGCAACGCATCGGGGTGACTGGCCAGCAATTGACGATGAGCCGCCAGCACGACCTCGTCTTCGCCGTCATGGGTACTGGCCGCGATCCACACCGGTCGCTCCAGCGCCTGCCATTGCCCGCGCAACTGGCTGGCGCGCTCGAGCAGTTGCGGGTCGATGGTCAGGTCGAACTTGATCGAACCGGTGACCTCGACGGTTTCCGGTCGCGCACCCAGATCACGGAAGCGCTGGGCTTCGGCCTCGGTCTGCACCGCGAACAGGCTCATCTCGGCCAGCATCGGCTGGGTCAATTTACGGAAGCGGCCATAGCCCCTGGCCGAACGCTCGGACAGTCGTGCATTGGCCAGCGCTACGGGAATCCCGCGTTTGGCACATTGATGGATATGGTTGGGCCACAGCTCGGTTTCCATGATCACCGCCAGTTTTGGCCGGACCCGATCAAGGAAGCGCCGGGCAGCGCACGGCAAATCGTACGGCAGATAGCAGTGCTGGATGCGTGGCTCATTGGCAAACAGGGCCAGGATGCGTTCCGAACCGGTCGGCGTCATGCAGGTCACTGTGATCGGCAGATTCGGGTAACGCGCCAGCAAGGCGCGGATCATCGGCGCGGCAGCAATGCTTTCGCCCACCGACACGGCATGCACCCAGATACCGCCCGGCTTCATCGCCGGCATCCCATAGGAGAAGCGTTCACTGATGCGCCGGGCATAAGCTGGCGCCTTGCGCGCGCGCAGCCAAAGCCGAATCGCTACCAATGGCAGCCCCAGATAAAACAGCGCGGTGTAGAGAGTTCTATTCATGGCGGCGGAGTTTATCGGCTTTTTTCACCAATCGTCTGCAAGTGCACGGCAAAACGTTCGGCGAGCCAGCGCGCGGCCGGACCAAGCGGCTCGTCCCGACGCCAAACCAGCTCCACCACCAGGGCCGGCGGGGTCCATTCGCTGACCAGTTCGACCATCTGGTTCTGATAGGTCGGGTATTGCACCACGTGGCGCGGCAACCACGCCCAGCCGAGGCCGCGCACCAGCCATTCGGCCATCACATAGAAACTGTCGGCGCGCCAGACTTGCGGGCTGGCGGGATCACTGCCCGGATAAATGCTCGACTCCGTGGACATCAGCAACTGCCGATGCTGCGCCAATTGCTGGCCGTCCACCGTGCCTTTGCCCGCCAACGGATGATCCTTGCCGCACACCGTGACCATTTCCACGCTGCCCAGCACGCGACGCTCAAGCGCCTCGGGAATCTGATCGTGAAAGAACAGCAGCCCCAGATCGGCGCGCCGCTCCACCAGCTTGCGCGCGACATCGCCTTGGGCGGCGCTGGTCAGTTGCACTTCAAGGCTGGGGAATTTTTCCGCCAGGGCCTCGAAGCTTTCGATGATCGGCTGATAAGGCATCGCCTCATCCTGCGCCACACGCAGTCGGGCCTCCTGACCGCGCATCATCGCCAACGCCCGGCCATTGAGTCGCTCACACTGACGCAACACTTCCCGTGCTTCGTCCAGCAACGCGGTACCGGCTTCAGTGAGCTTCGGCTGACGGCCGCTGCTGCGGTCGAACAGGCTGACGCCCAGGTCATCCTCCAGCAGCGCTATCGCACTGCTGACCGCCGACTGCGCCTTGCGCTGATCCCGCGCCACGGCAGAAAACGATCGCTGCTCCGCTACGCTGACAAACAACCGCAACTGCTCCAGATTCCATTGCATGCTCATGGTTCAACCCATCTTCAAAACAGATAGGTAATGACTTTACCGCATCTGGCAAATCACTAGAATGCCGACCTCAGAGAGCAACACTTCACACGAGGATTGACCCATGACCGCTTACTACTACCTGGCCATTGCCATCTGCGCCGAAGTGGTTGCCACTGTTTCGATGAAAGCCGTCAAAGGCCTCAGCACCCCGCTGCCACTGGTGCTGGTCATCGTTGGCTACGGCATTGCTTTCTGGATGCTGACCCTGGTGGTGCGCAGCGTTCCGGTGGGTGTGGCGTATGCCGTGTGGGCCGGCATGGGGATCGTGATGGTCAGCGTCGCGGCGCTGTTTATCTACGGGCAGAAGCTGGACGTGCCGGCGATGCTGGGGATGGCGTTGATTGTGCTGGGGGTTGTGGTCATCCAGCTCTTCTCCAAGACTGCAGGGCATTAGAACTCGAAACGCGACCCCCTGTGGGAGCGAGCTTGCTCGCGATGACGGCATGGAATTCAACATCAATGTTGACTGACCCACCGCTATCGCGAGCAAGCTCGCTCCCACAGGGTTACTCGTTGGCTCGAGAGCACTGGCGTCAGCCCCTCCAATCTTCGAGTCTGTATACTGCGCCCTCGTCTTGAACACAGAGGTCGCTGCATGCCATCCGTTATTTCCACCGACGTTCTGATTGTCGGCGCTGGTGTCGCCGGCCTCTGGCTGAACGCGCGCCTGCGCCGCCAGGGTTTTTCGACCGTGCTGGTGGAAAGCGCCAGCCTCGGCGGCGGGCAGACCGTGAAGTCCCAGGGCATTATCCACGGTGGTGCCAAGTACGCATTGCACGGCGCCCTGACCGGCGCTTCGGAAGCCATCGCCGATATGCCGCGCCGCTGGCGTGAAGCCCTGGCCGGTGACGGCGAGCTGGACCTGTCTGGTGTACGTCTGCTCTCTGAAGCCCATTACCTGTGGTCCCCTGGCACCCTCGCCGGCAACCTGACCAGCTTCTTCGCCAGCAAGGCCGTGCGCGGGCGCGTCGATCAGGTCAAGGGCGACCAGTTGCCGCCCGCGCTGCAGGACAAGCGCTTCAAGGGCAAGGTCTATCGCCTGGCGGAACTGGTGATCGATGTGCCGAGCCTGATCCAGCGCCTCGCCGACCTCGCCGGTGACGGCTTGCTCGCCGGGCAGAAGATCGAACCGCTGCTGGAGGGTGGCAAGCTGGTCGGCCTGATCGTCGATGAGCGCGAGATCCGCGCCCAGCGCATCGTCTTGAGCGCCGGTGCAGGCACGGCGCAACTGCTCGAAGCATTGGGCCTCAGCGAGCCGGCGATGCAGCGTCGACCGCTGCACATGATCATCGCCAAGGGGCCGAGCCTCAAACCGCTGTACGCCCATTGCCTGGGCGGCGGCACCAAACCGCGCATTACCGTCACCACCCACCCGGCCGCCGACGGTCAATGGGTCTGGTACATGGGTGGCGACATCGCCGAAAGCGAAGGCGTGCTCCGTGAGCCTGCGGAGCAAATCGCCACCGCACAGAAAGAACTCGGCCAGTTGCTGCCGTGGATCGACTTGAGCACGGTGCAGTGGGCCACCCTGCGCGTGGATCGCGCCGAACCCCTGCAATCGGGCCTGACCCGCCCCGACAATGCGTTTCTCGCAGAAGAAGGCCGGCTGCTGGTGGGCTGGCCAACCAAACTCGCCCTGGCGCCGGACTTCGCTGACCGGGTCATCGCCAGCCTGACCCGCGACGGCATCCAGCCAGGCCACCCGGCAGCGCTGCCTGAACTGCCGAGGCCGCCGATGGGCGTACCGGCCTGGGAGCAACTGTTGCCATGAGCCAACCGACCCTGCATGACTTGCATCGCCCCCTGGGCAGCAGCGGCCTGCTGGTTTCACCCTTGGGCCTGGGCACAGTGAAACTGGGCCGCGACCAAGGCGTGAAATACCCCAGCGGCTTCCGGATTCCCGATGACGATGAAGCGCGCATGCTGCTCAAGCTTGCTCGCGACCTGGGCATCAACCTGATCGACACGGCCCCGGCCTATGGCCGCAGCGAAGAACGCCTCGGCCCGTTGCTGCGCGGCCAGCGTCAGGATTGGGTAATTGTCAGCAAGGTGGGTGAAGAATTTGCCGACGGCCAGTCTCGTCACGATTTCAGCGCGGCACACACGCGCATGTCGGTAGAGCGCAGCCTGCAACGCCTGGAAACGGACTTCATCGACTTGGTGCTGGTGCACTCCGATGGCAACGACCTGGCGATCCTCAATGACTGCGAAGTCTACGAAACCCTCGCCGAACTCAAGGCCGAAGGCAAGATTGGCGGCTTCGGGTTTTCCGGCAAGACCGTCGAAGGCGGATTGAAGGCGCTGGAGCAAGGCGACTGCGCGATGGTCACCTACAATCTGAACGAACAAAACGAGAAGGCCGTCATTGACTATGCTGCTGCACACGGCAAAGCCATTCTGGTCAAGAAAGCCCTCGCCAGCGGTCACGTATGCCTGAGTCCGGGCGTGGACCCGGTGCGCGCCAGTTTCGAGTTGCTGTTTGAACATCCGGGTGTTGCCAGTGCTATTGTCGGGACCATCAATCCGCTGCACCTCGCCCACAATGTCGCGACCGTTGCCCAGGTCCTACGTAGCCACTGACGCCGCTCACGCGGCCTTAAGCAGGAGCCGACATGTCGCGCACGCTCATCAGAAAGAACCCGAGCAACTTCAAGACCCTGCCGTTATTCGTCGAAGCGACTCCTGAAGGCCTGAGCTACCAGAGCGTCGGCAGGCCGCTGAATTTCTCCCAGACCCTGCAACGTCGTCGGCCGGTCACGGTCGGCGACAGCGAACGATTTGCCCTGGAACTGGCCAATCTCGGGGTCTCGGTGCGCCTGACCCTGCATTGGCAGAATCGCGACTACTGGGTGCTGGTGCGTCAGCGTCGGCAGGACCGTGGCGACGTGGTGCTCAAGCTGATCTCCGGTTACGTGCCGGCCCACGAACTGAACCTCCCCCTGCACACGGCGATCCAGGAGATTGCCGAAGAATGCCTGCTGGAAACCCCGGAAGGCTGGCTCGGTGGCCGGTTCAATGACACCTGGCTGCCGGCGCCCTACTCGGCCGCCCTGCATTACCGCGAAGCCTTGCCGTTTCGCTTGTCGCCATTGTCCGGCTCGGCGCGGCCAGTGCGTTGCGCCAACCTGACGTTGATGGAGCGTCCGCGGGCTTACGTGCATTTGCCGACGGCGTCGCTGCAATTGATTTACGACCTGCGCCTGGACGTTCCCAAGGAAGCCAAATCCCTGAGTCTGTTCCATGTCGATGAAAGGTTGGAAGGCGATCAACTCGTCGCCCGTCTCGATCGCAAGCGCCCCGACCTGTACTTGATGCCCTTGCAGGACGGCCACCCGATGGCTGAGCTCTACACCCTGAAAAAGGATCAACTGTACCCGGCCAGCACGCGCGGCCTGTACCTGGCCGAGAGCTTTGCCCGACAGGAAGGCTGGCTGGTGCGCGATGAGCGAATCCGCTGGAAGGACTGGGTGAGGCAGCAGGGGTTGACCCCGCCGGGGAAGGATTCGGGTTTGGCGCGGTTGCGCGGGAAGGCCAAGCTGCTGCTGAAGAAAATCGTGCCGCGCAAGGCGGCACGATAGCAAAGACTGGCGGGCTTTTGTGGCGAGGGGGCTTGCCCCCGTTGGGGCGCGAAGCGCCCCCAAAACCATACAGCGCGGTTTTTCAGGTTTATCGCATCCAGCCATTTTACGGCTGCTGCGCAGCCGAACGGGGGCAAGCCCCCTCGCCACAGAAAGCCCCCTCGCCACAACAAGCCCGAGCCTTATTCAGACTTGCGGATCTTCTCGACAATCGCCGTGGTCGAGCTGTTTTCCACCAGGCCCAGCACTTTCACGGTACCGCCGTAGGCCGTCACGATGTCCGCGCCGACTACCTGGTCGATCCCGTAGTCGCCACCCTTGACCAGCACGTCCGGCTTGATCGCGCTCAGCAGGTTTTCCGGGGTACCTTCCGGGAAACTGATGACCCAGTCCACCGCGCCCAACCCGGCCAGCACCGCCATGCGCCGGTCGACACTATTGATTGGACGGCCCGGCCCTTTCAGGCGGCTGACCGATGCGTCGTCGTTGATCGCGACGATCAGGCGATCGCCCTGGGCCCGCGCCTGTTCCAGATAGGTCACGTGGCCGGCATGCAGGATGTCGAAGCAACCGTTGGTGAAGACAATCCGCTCGTTATGCGCGCGGGCATCATCGACCGCAAGCAGCAGTTGCTCAAGACCCAGCACACCGCGTTCGGAACCCTCCGCGCGTTGAATCGCGCGACGCAGTTCCGGCGCACTGATGGCCGCCGTACCGAGCTTGCCGACCACGATACCGGCCGCCAGGTTGGCCAGGGCCACGGCGTGAGGCAGTTCTTCACCCGCGGCAATCGCTGCTGCCAGGGTGGAAATCACTGTATCGCCGGCACCGGTCACGTCGAACACTTCGCGGGCACGGGCCGGCAAGTGCAGCGCCGGATGATCCGGACGCAGCAAGGTCATGCCGTGCTCGCCACGGGTCACCAGCAAGGCACCGAGGTCCAGGTCGTGCATCAGTTGCGCGCCCTTGTTGACCAGCTCGTGTTCATCGGCGCAACCACCGACGATGGTTTCGAATTCGTTGAGGTTTGGCGTGATCAGGCTTGCGCCACGGTAGATCGAAAAATCCTTGCCCTTTGGATCGGCCAGCACCGGAATGCCGCGGGCACGGGCGGCCTGGATCAGTGCCTGATGATTTTTCAGTGCGCCTTTGCCGTAGTCGGACAGCACCAGCACCTTGATGCCTTCGAGCAACTCGTCGACCTGCGCGGCCAGCGCCAGCGCGTCGGTGGCGAAAGGTTCTTCGAAGTCGATACGCAGCAGTTGCTGGTGACGACTCATGACTCGCAGCTTGACGATGGTCGGCTGGTGCGCAATGCGCTGGAAGATGGCTCGCACGCCAGCGCCCTTGAGGCTGTTGACCAGGCTATTGGCAGCTTCATCGTCGCCGGTTACACCGACCAGCGAGGCGGGAGCCCCCAGGGCGGCAATGTTCAAGGCAACGTTGGCAGCGCCACCCGGACGGTCCTCGATGTGATCGACCTTGACCACCGGCACCGGCGCCTCAGGGGAAATCCGTGAGGTACCACCATGCCAGTAACGGTCGAGCATGACATCGCCGACCACCAAGACAGGGGCTTGATCGAATCGCGGCATGGACAACTTCATGGTGCAACCCACATACAGAATGAACAGGGGCGCGATATTAACACAGGGTTGGCGTCGGCTTGTGCGGTGGCTGCAACGGGATGATTTGCCGGGTGTTTTTGCTCATTTTTCGAGCAAAAAAAACCGTCAGGCGACGGCACCGGCACGAAAGGGCGAGCCAGGCTCGCCCTTTCAGGGTCAGGCGATGTCTTCGGCCGGGGCGTCGAGGCCCATCGCGTTGAGGCGCGAGTAGTAGCCGTTTTGCGCCAGCAGTTGCTCGTGGGTGCCGCGCTCGACGATTTTCCCCTGATCCATGACCAGGATCAGGTCGGCCTTCTCAATGGTCGACAAGCGGTGAGCGATCACCAGCGTGGTGCGACCTTTCATGACCTGATCCAGGGCAGCCTGGATATGCCGCTCTGACTCGGTATCGAGTGCCGAAGTCGCCTCGTCGAGAATCAGCAGCGGGGCATTCTTCAACAGCGCCCGGGCAATCGCCAGGCGCTGACGCTGGCCACCGGAGAGCAACACGCCGTTTTCCCCGACCTGGGTATCCAGGCCTTCGGGCAATTGAGCAATGAAGTCCATCGCGTAGGCATCTTTGGCCGCTTTTTCGATGTCTTCACGGGGCGCCCCGGCCAGGTCGCCATAGGCGATGTTGTTGGCCACCGTGTCGCTGAACAGTGTCACGTGTTGAGTCACCTGGGCGATATGCCGACGCAGGTTCAACAGCTTGTACTGTTCCACTTCGACGCCATCGATGAGGATTTCGCCCTTGTCGTGGTGATAGAAACGCGGAATCAGGTTGGCCAGGGTCGACTTGCCGCTGCCCGAACGCCCCACCAGCGCCACCATTTGCCCGGGTTCGACCGAGAAACTGATGTCATTGAGCACCTGACGCTCGGTGTCAGGGTAGGTAAAGCTGAGGTTGCGCACTTCCAGGCGACCGCTGACGACATCACGCTCGACGGTACCGGTATCGACTTCAGGCTCGACATCCAGTTGCTCGAAGATACTTTCAGCACCGGCCACACCTTTCTGGATGGTCGAGCTGACTTCAGACAGCTGGCGAATCGGCTTGGGCAGCAGGCCGGCCAGGGTGATGTAGGCCACCATGTCGCCGGCGGACGCATCACCACGCAGGAACAGCACCAGGAACATCAGCACGGCCATGGCGGTGTAGATCACCAGTTGCAGCAGCGGCGTATAGATGGCACCGGTGCGGGTCATGCGCAATTGCTTGTCGGTATTGCCCTGGCTGGCGTCGAAGAAGCGTTTCTCTTCGTACTTTTCACCGCCGAAGCTGCGCACCACGCGATAGCCCTGAATCGTTTCGGACGCCACGTGCGTCACGTCGCCCATGGCCAGCTGGATTTTCTTGCTCTGCTTGCGGAATTTCTTGCTGGCCGTGCGCACCATGATGGCAATCAGCGGAAGGATGGCGACCATCACTAGCGTCAGGCGCCAGTTCATGAACAACAGCGAGGCAAACAGGAAGACCACCGTCATGCCTTCACGAATTACGACCTTGATCGCATCTGTTGCCGCCCCCGTGACCATGGTCACGTTGAAGGTGATACGTGAAATCAGGTGCCCCGAGTTATGCTTGTCGAAATAACGGTTCGGCAACACCAGCAGGTTGTTGAACAGCTGGACCCGCAAGTCATGGACCAGGCCCAGGGAAACCTTGGCCAGGAAGTAGTTGCCCAGGTACGACCCCAGCCCCTGCCACGCGGCGATCAGGATGATCAGCAACGGCACCGCCTGCAGCAGTTGCAGGTCGCGCAGGTAAGGCACGGTTGGAAACAGCGCCGCTTCAGGATTGGATAGACCGTCGACGAAGTACTTGAGGATGTAGCCCAGCATTGGCTGCGTCGAAGCGAAAATCAGAAAACCGACGATGCTGATCAGGAACAGGCTGATATACGGCCGGACATAGCCGAGCAGACGGAAGTAGATTTTCAAGCTTGATGGGCTTGCGGAGAGACTGGAGTCGGTCATATCACGCGAATGTCGATGAAAAGGACGCTGACTTTAGCACAGCTTCCCCAGGGTTCTGGCAATCGCATAAAGTCTGTGTATTGTGGCGCGTCAAATAGCCACCCGCTGCCCCTGCCTGGGTACGGTCGCTCAATTCAGGAATAAGTTACTCAGCATGCAATTAAACGCTTTGAACAGCACGTCCAATAGAACCTTCGATTTCATTTGTTTGTGGATCCTTCCACTCGGTTACTTATTGTTGCTTTGCGCCCTGTTTTTCCTGCCCGGACGCAGCGTGCTCCACAAGCTCTACTATGGCCTGTTCAGCATTCCGGCACTGATTGCACTGTGCTTGCGTCCGCGGCTCGCCAAGGAACTGCTGTACGAACCGATCATCATCGCAGTCCTGCTGTTTGTCGCTTGGGCGATGCTCAGCCTGGGCTGGGGCCCGGGCGACGAAATAGACTTCGGTCAGTTCAAACCGCCACTGCATACCCTGATGCTGTTCGTTGGCTGCTACCTGCTGGTGCGCTATCGCAGCGAAATCATCCAGCCGCTGCTGTTCTGCGCCGCAACGGTGGCGCTGATCACCTCGGCCTACAACCTGTACCGGTTCGGCCTGATCTACCAGCCGGAAATGCGCATGATCGGAGTCGGCGCGTTCGACAATCCACTGCTCAGCTCCCACGTCTTCGGCTTTTTCTGTACCTATTGGCTGAGCCTGAGCATGACCTGCAAGCGACGCCAGGTACTCTGGTTGAGCATACCGGCGATGGCGATCATGTTCGCCGCCGTGCTGGCCACCGGTTCCAGGACCCCATTGGTTGCATTGACGCTGGCGGCGCTATGGCTGTGCCTCATCTCCTGGAACCGACGCTCGGTCGTTCTGCTTGGCTCCCTGTTCATTGCCGGAACGGCGACGTTCGCGCTGTTTGCGGACAAAATCATTGAGCGAGGCAGCTCCTTCCGTATCGAGCTCTGGCAATTGACCCTGGACCGGATCGCTGAACATCCGTGGATCGGACATGGCTACAACGCCGATCTGGCCCTGGACCCAGGCGTCGGCTACACCCTTGAGGAGCCCCATAGCTTTGCCCTCGGCGTGCTTTACTACGTCGGCATTATCGGTCTGCTGCCATGGCTGTTTTTCCACGCGTGGGGCCTCATCAGAAGCTGGCGTCATCGCGTGCAACCGCTGTTCATCATTGCCTCGGCCTGGCTGGCCTTCGGTATCGGCGCGGGCCTGACTGAAGGTGGCGGGATTATCTCGCGCCCCAAGGAGCACTGGTTCCTGCTGTGGATCCCCCTGGCGCTGGTTGCCGCATTGAGCATCAATCAGCGCGCCAGACGCCTGCTGGACACACCGATCATGGCCGTGACGCCGAGTGCCCTGCAGCAACTGATTACCGATGCCCGGGTCATCGAAGAAGACGGTTTGGGTCCCAAAGTCCTGCGCCTGACCGACGGCAGCTTTCTCAAGCTGTTCCGCCGTCGCCGCTGGTATACCTCGGGCAGTTTCACGCCCTATTCCGATCGTTTTGCCGTCAACAGTGTGCAACTGCGCGGCATGGGTATTCCGACCCCGCAAATCCTCAATCTCTACCGGTTCGAAGACGGCAGCACCGCAGTGCACTACTCGCCGTTGCCGGGCAACACGCTACGCCAGATCCTGCAAGGCATCACCGCCCCGGCGGTACGCCAGGCACTGGTGGAGCGCTTCGGCAAGTTCATGGCTCAACTGCATCACAAAGGGATCTACTTCCGCTCCCTGCACCTGGGCAATGTGCTGGTGCTGCAGGACGGCGAGTTCGGCCTGATCGACCTGGCCGACCTGCGAATCTACCCGTCATCATTGAGCCCTTCCCTGCGTCGGCGCAATCTGCGCCACATGCAGCGCTACACAGTAGATCGGCATTGGCTGTTCGAGGATCACTTCGAAGCCCTGCTACAGGGATACGCCGCGGTGGCCTCGAAAGCCGACGTGGATAATTTGCACAGGCAAGTGCTGGCCGGGAGCCCCTCGGCCCAGGCTCACCGATGACGCAAACCAGCCCGCTGATCGCGATGACGGCCTACCGGCCGGTTATCGCGATCGCGCCGGGCAAAGCCTCCAGCCCCTGTCTCAGTCTTTCTCCAGCCGAGAGAAATACATCCGCCCCAACCCACGCCAGGTTTTCTTGTTCCAGGCCTTGAAGGGAATCTGCGCCAGCAACTCACGCGCCAGCTTGCGATCACGGTTGGCGGTCTTGAGGAACATGGAATTGAGAAACTTGTAGCGCACCTCGTCATACAGCGGGTGATCGCTGAAGAGCGCGTAGGTGCGCAGGATGCTGTCGATCATGAAGCGGTGGTTCTTGTAGGAGTTGGTGGCGTGCTTGCGATAGCGCGCCATCAACACGTTCAGACCATCGATGAAGTAACCGGCATGGGTCACCTTCAACTCGATCAGCAAATCTTCCAGGCGAATGGTCGGGTCGAAACCGCCCACCTTCTCCAGTGCTTCACGCCGGATCATCAGGGTGGGTGCCGGAGGATAGGGCTTGCGCTCCAGGAACATGTCATCGAAATCCAGGCGACGGAACGGCACATCCCGGCGCTGGCGCTTCTCCGGGTAGAGGTTGCCGTCGGCATCGATCAGCTCGATGTTGCCGGCGCAAATGCCGACCTCGGGCTTGCCGTCCATATGCGCGACCTGGATGGCGATTCGCTCCGGCAACATGATGTCATCCGAACCGAACGGCACGATCAGGCTGCCCTTTGCCCGGGCAATCGCTCCATTGAGGGTGTTGGTCAGCCCCTGGTTTTCCTGGACCCGAAAGTCGAAGCCATGGGTGGCCTGCAACGCCTTGATCCGCTCGACGCTGTCATCCTTCGAACCATCGTCGACCACCAGCAACTCAATGTTCCGATAGGTCTGGTTGAGGACGCTGAGAATGCTCTGCTCGATGTAGGGGCCGTGGTTGTACGACGCGATAATGACCGTGACGATGGGTTGCGCGTCGTTCATGGCTGTTCCTTGCGGGCCTGTTCCAGGCCGGAGTCGATCAGATTGAGGTATTCGCGACGGAACTCCTCGATGTCATGGTGTTGTTGCAGATAACGGAAAGACTGCTCGCCCTTGGCCTTGAGTTCGTCATCCGACAGCCCGAGGTAAGTGTCCAGCGCAGCCTGCAGCGTCGGCACATCCTTGGGCGTAATCGCCAGGCCACCGGCCCCCTCGATGAGCGGCAACATGGCCGGCACGTTCGAGGCAATCACCGGCAAATGCCCGCTCATGCCTTCCAGCAGCGCCAACCCGAGGCCCTCGGCCAGGGACGGCATGGTCCAGATGTCGAAAGCGCGAATGTACTGCAGGGCAATGTCCTTGAACCCCAGCAAATGGGCGCGACCGCCGAGGCCGAGACGGTCGATCTCCGCGGCCAGGCGCGACTCTTCGCGACCGGCACCGATGATCGCCAGCTGGGTATTCGGGTATTTGTCCTTGAGCGCGGCAAAGGCCTGCAACAAATAGATATGACCCTTGACCGGCACCAGCCGCCCCAGTGCACCGATCAGCCGTACCGACGGATCGATGCCGAGCATTTCACGGGCCTTCTCGCGGCTGTGCTGCAAAGCCTCGGCCTGCTCGATGTCGATGGCGTTGGTGATGGCATAGGTATTCTGGCCGGTGAAGCCACAGTCGCAGTCCAGCAGATACTGCTTGACCGCTGGCGACACGCCGACGAAACGCCAGTGACGATCGATGAGGCGCTGGGTCTGGCGGCGTCGGTAAAAACGGTCGTACTCGCCGAAGCCGTGGGAAATGCCAATGCACAACGGCACTTTCAACCAGCGGTTGAGCGCCAGCATCATGTTCACCGGCTTGAAGCGGTTGCAGATCACCACATCGAATTTTTCCCGGCGGCAGAACTTGTACAGCTGCCACATCGCCCGCAGGCGCATGCCCTTGAGGGACTTGTCGGAAAACTCGAAGTACACCGAACGATCGGCCCGGCTCACCGCTTCGCCCGGCCCGGGTTTGCCCCGCAGAAACGCGGCGGTCACTTCATATCGATCGGTGGGCAGGGCCTTGACGATTTGCTCCGCGAGGTCGGCGAAATCATGGGCTTTGACGTTGTAGTCAGGCTGCAGTTGCAGGACCTTTGACCGCTGACTCATAACTCTCCCCGCTGAGAAACATTGCCTGGTGTGTGCTTGATCGACCACAAAAGCTCGTGGCGCCGCACGGCCTTGCGAAAGAATTCGTTCTCGCCATAAGTGGGCGGCACCCGACCGGCCAACAACCGCTGGATCACGCGACGCAAGCGGCGCTTGAACGGCATCGGCGGCTGCAGGTCGTGCATCATGCCCAACGCCATGGCCTTGTCCCGCTGTTGCTCCAGCGGCATCGGCAGGCA
Source organism: Pseudomonas sp. PDM28 (assembly GCF_019219115.1). Classification (NCBI taxonomy): domain Bacteria; kingdom Pseudomonadati; phylum Pseudomonadota; class Gammaproteobacteria; order Pseudomonadales; family Pseudomonadaceae; genus Pseudomonas; species Pseudomonas sp. PDM28. Next base: position 412,754 of record NZ_JAHUWG010000004.1, on the reverse strand, counting down.
ATAAGGCTGCATCGGCTGGACGGAATCGAAGGCCGGCGGCAAGGCGATGCCGTCACCGCTATCGCCCATCGGCCAACGGTCGTTGTCGTGCAGGTGGTTGGCGTAGCCCAACAGCGTGGTCGGTTGCCAGTCCAGGCCTTGCAAGGCCTCGAGGACTGCCGCCTGGGCGCAGATATGATCGGGGTGCGGATCCAGCGTCGGATGCGGCAGCACGATGACCTCGGGCCGGGCCCGTAGCAGCAATTCGCGCAGATCGGCCAGCAGATTGTTCCAGGTCGGCGCGCCATCGGCATCGCCTGGCAGCGTGAACGGATTCAGCTGGCGAAATAGTCGGGTATCACTCAGGTCGGCTTCCCGCGATCCCGCCGGCACGCCAGGCGCGGCCTGCATGCTCGCCAGTTGCAGGCAGAAATAACCCAGTTGTACGCAGCGGGCCTCGGGCACACCGGCCCAACGCGGTACGGCAATGCTGTCCCATGTGCGCAGGCGGCCTTTCAAGCGGGCCGCATCGACCTTGTTCAGGCCCATCTGCCGATAGTGTTCGGCTTCGATTTCACCGGCAGTCAGCGTGACGATCCAGGTTTCGTCGGCCTGGCTGTACAAACCGTAGGCTGCCAGCTCGGCGTCATCGGCGTGGGGCGCGATGACCATCACCCGCTGACGCCGGTAATCCGGATGTTCCAGCGCCCACAGCACCGGCTCGCCGAACACCCGACAGAAACGCCCGCGCAAGCGCAGGTCACCACGGGACAGGGCCTGAGCCTGACCACTGAGATTGAGGTAACGCAGGCCGTTTACGCCCCGTTCGAAGGTTTGTCGGTCAGGGTTTTCGCCCCCCGCCAACTCGACCACCGGATCGAAAAAACGACCCAGCCAGGTGCTTTTTACCCGCAGGGCCAGTACCAGCGTCGCGTCGTCGACCAGCATCACACCCTCGTCCAGCCGCAAGTGTTCACCGCTCAGGTGCACCTTGGGCTGTGGCGTGTACGGGGGAAAGCTGTACTGATAATCGTCTTTCGGCGAGTAGAACAGATGGTCGGCAAACCAGGCTTCATGGGCAATCCAGCCCAGTACCGCCAGCACCAGCGGCAACCACCAGGCCACCAGTACACCGATGACGATCAACAGCACCAGCGCGATCAACAGGCCGATGCGTTTAGTGCGCCGATGGCGCTTGAGCAGTTGCTGTTTGCGGCTCATGGCTTGGCTCATACGGTGAAGACCGGCACAGGGTTGCACCAGCGATCCTTGTATTCACGGTCGGCGCGACCGAAAGAAAAACGCAACGGCTTGTCCTGCGCCCGGGCATGCTCCCAAGCGCTTTGCGTATTGAGAAAACTCAGCACACTGCCGGGGCTGAACTCGCGAGTCTCGGGATCGACCCCGCCGTTGATGTACTCGACGCTGATCCACTGCGGGGTTTCGACGCGGTACACCAATTGAATCGCAATCGGCGCATCGTTGAGGAAAATTACCGAACCGATCAGCAACTCGCGCAGCAACTCGATGACCTCGGCCATGCGTTCGGCACCTGTCGCCGGGAAACCCCAGCGGCGCTGGAACAGGTCGCAATAAATCGCTGACAGATCAAAGCTGGAAAATTCGGACACCGGCCGCACCACGCCCCCGGCCTCTTCCAGCAGGCGCAATTCGCGGCGCTGGTTGTAGCGAAACTTCTTCGACAGCTCTTCGGGGGTACGAGCCATGGCCAGTTGCTCGGTCTGCAACCGGATGCCGGTGAAGCGCCCCTCGTTCAACGCCGACAGATAGCGCCCGCGATGGCGCAAAGCCGCCTGGGCATCGGCCGCGGCCGGCAGGATGATCTCGGCGTTGCCCAGGTCGAACAGGCCTTTCTTGCCGCGACGCTTGAGCACGTCCTTGGACAAGGCCAGGTCGCGCCCCCAGGTCGGGATCGCCGCCTTGACCTCATCACCCTGTATCCAGGCCAGGTAACGCACCGGGATGTCGGCCAGTTGCGCCAGGCGCTCGACCACCATGGGATGAGTCGCGACGCTGCCGCCATAACGCTGCCAGGTTTCGGCGTAAATCGAGGCGTCGACTACCGCCCAGCCACGCTCGCGCCAGCCTTGAAATCGGTTGAGCATCAGCCCCTCTGTGCCAGTTCGGTAACGTGCGGCAAGTGCCAGAAAGCATCGCGCACCGCGCGGTCGGAAAAGCGTTCGCGCAAGCGCTCGAGCATCATCTCGGCACACTGCCGGCGTTGCTGATCATCCATGGCAGCCAGGTGTTGCAGTCCTTGGGCCAGATGTCCGGCATCGCCCAACGGGAACAGGATGCCCACGCCCTCGACCACTTCTTTCGCTCCGCCGCACGCCGTGGCGAGCAAGGGTACGCCGGCGGCCATGGCCTCCAGCAGCACCATGCCGAACGGTTCGTGATCGGAACTCAGGGCAAACACATCGAAGGCCCGGAAATAATTGCGCGCATCCGGTACCTGGCCGAGGAACAGCACCCGGTCACCGATACCCAGCTCGCGGGCCTGAGCCTTGAGGTCCTCCTCCAGGCGCCCCTTGCCGAGAATCACCAACTGGCTGTTGGCCGGCAACTGCGGCAATGCTTCGGCGAAACCATCGAGCAGCGTGGCCTGGTCCTTGTCCGGATGCAGGCGTCCGACGTTGCCGACAATCCAGGCATCCGCCGCCAGCCCGAGGGTTTCCCGGGCCTCGCGAGCCGACACCTGGGTGGCTTGCAAGGCATCGACGTCGATGCGGTTGTACAACGTCTGAATTCGCGAGGCCGGCCACTTCGGCAGGCAACTGCGCATGTCGTCGCGCACCGCGTCGGACACACCGAGCAGGCTCAAACGCTTGCGGAATATATGGGCGAACAGTTTGCGGCTACCGCGCTTGTAGTCTTCAAACCCGTGGTGCACGCCAATGACCGGCAACGACGTACCGAGCAGGGCGATATAGATAGGCTTGAAGCGATGAGCGATGCAGAAACTGAAGTTGCGCGACGCGGCGATCTTGCGCAGATCGCCGATGGCGCCCAGTTTCAGGCCACGAATGGCCTTGGAACTGTACTCCATGAACAGCACCTCGTCGGAGGCGCAGCCCGCGGCGACTTCGGCATCGGCAACCCCGGTGAGAAACACCGTGGTCACGCGATAGCCAGTCCCCGCGAACAGGCTGGCGTACTGCCGTGCGCAGTCCAGGAACGGCCCGTCATAGCCGTGGCAGAACTGCAGCACATGACGTTCAGCCGAACGTGTCATAGGCGTTTGCGCCCTCTTTGACCACCAGGATGTCTTCCATGATCAGATACTGTAGATCCGAACCGAAGAACATGTTCAGCGCGTCAGTCGGCGAGCAGATCATCGGTTCACCGCGACGGTTGAGCGAGGTGTTGAGCGACACGCCGTTGCCGGTGAGCACTTCCAGCGCTTTCATCATGTCGTAGTAGCGCGGGTTGTATTCGCGCTTGAGCACCTGGGCGCGGGAGGTGCCGTCTTCGTGGACGACTTCCGGCACGCGGGTCTTCCATTCTTCCGCCACTTCGAAGGTGAAGGTCATGAACGGAGCCGGGTGATCGATCTTGATCATCTGCGGCGCCACTGTGTCGAGCATCGACGGGCAGAAAGGCCTCCAGCGCTCGCGGAACTTGATCTGGTGGTTGATGCGATCGGCCACGCCGGGCACGCTCGGGCAACCGATGATCGAACGACCGCCCAGTGCACGCGGACCGAACTCCATGCGGCCCTGGAACCAGGCCACCGGGTTGCCATCGACCATGATCTTGGCGATCTGCTCCGGCATGTTGTCGAGCTTGCGCCAGGTCGGCTTGTTCTCGTGACGGGCGCAGGCGGCAATCACGTCTTCGTTGCTGTACGACGGGCCGAGGTAGACGTGTTCCATCTTCTCCACCGGTACGCCACGGGCGTGGGACACGTAGGCTGCGGCGCCCACTGCGGTACCGGCATCGCCGGACGCCGGCTGTACGAACAGCTCCTTGACGTCGTCGCGAGCGATGATTTTCTGGTTGAGCTTGACGTTCAACGCACAGCCACCGGCGTAGGCCAGCTTACCGGTTTCCTTAAGCACGTCGCCCAGGTAGTAGTCGATCATCTGCAGCGCAATTTTCTCGAACAGCGCTTGAATGCTGGCGGCGTAGTGGATGTAAGGCTCGTCGGCGATGTCGCCTTCGCGCTTGGGACCCAGCCACTCGATCAGCTTCGGCGAGAAGTAGTAACCCTTGCCCTTCTCTTTATAGCGACGCAGGCCGATGACGTTGGCGTAGTCGGTATTGATCACCAGCTCGCCGTTTTCGAACGAAGCCAGGCGCGAGAAATCGTATTTGCTGGCGTCGCCGTACGGCGCCATGCCCATGACCTTGAACTCACCGTCGAGCATGTCGAAACCAAGAAACTCGGTGATCGCGCCGTACAGGCCGCCGAGGGAGTCCGGATCGAAGAACTCCTTGATCTTGTGGATCTTGCCGTTTTCGCCGTAACCGAAGAAGGTCGTGGCGTACTCGCCCTTGCCGTCGATGCCCAGGATCGCGGTTTTCTCTTTGAAACCGGAGCAGTGGTAGGCGCTGGAGGCGTGAGCCAGGTGGTGTTCGACCGGCTCGATCTTGATCTTCTTCGGATCAAAGCCCAGTTGCTCCAGGCACCAGACGATCTTGTTGCGATAGCGCTTGTAGCGACGGTTGCCCATCAGGATCGCGTCGAGTGCACGGTCCGGGGCGTACCAGTAGCGCTTGGCGTACTGCCAGCGGGCCTTGCCGAACAGGCTGATCGGGGCGAACGGGATCGCTACCACGTCGACATCGGACGGCTTGATGCCAGCCTGTTCCAGGCAGAATTTCGCCGATTCGTAGGGCATGCGGTTCTTTGCATGTTTATCGCGTACGAAGCGTTCCTCTTCAGCCGCCGCGACCAGCTTGCCGTCGATGTACAGGGCTGCGGAAGGATCATGGCTAAGGGCGCCGGACAGGCCAAGAATCGTCAATGCCACAGGGGTCTAGCCTCTTTAGTCTGCATGCAGGCGCAAGCGCCTCAAAAATTAATGTGCCCTCGCAAGGGGCGAGAGACAGCTAAAGGGCGGGATTATAGCGTAAAAGCGGCGGCTAGCCTCTAGCCGCAAGCGGCGAGCAACTGCAGCGGGGACCTCAGGGTATTTTCAGCCGCTCGAAGGGCGCCAGTAGACAAGGATATTGCCGTCCACGCTCTGCCGGTAAATCGTGTAGGGCAAAGCGGCGGTGTCCAGTGCGCCGGACAGGGCCAGGTCGAGCAAAATGAGCGGTACGAGGACACCCGTGGGGTCGGGCGGTGCGTTCAGTACGCAGAAGTCATAAGCGAGGCCGCTATAGACCCGGGGAATGGACTGACAATAGGTTTTTTGCCTGCGCAGCCCGTGCGCGGCGTCGGCTTCATCCTGGAGGACCGTAGCGGCGGTCCCGCAGCCCATTAGCGACACGGATAAAACACCTGATGAAACTGCCATTTTGATCGACACAGCCTGCCCTCCGAGAACGTCAGGCAAACTAGCATCGGGGCGATTTCGGCCACAGTTCATGGCTTCCCAAGATCGCGTAGGACGGTTCACAAGAACCTGTCTGCTTTCTCGGTTGGCTGTTACGGCCCCTTCGCGAGCAAGCCCGCTCCCACAGAGGTTCCGGTCACTCAGAAATCCCTGTGGGAGCGGGCTTGCCCGCGAAAGGACCGAAGGTCCGATTCAGGCCGCGCTGGAGATATCTTTGGGAAGACGCTGATCGATGACCTGGTAAAGAGCACTGCCTTCAGGCCAGTTACGCATGAACCGCGCGCGATCCCGCGCATATGCCGGTGCATAACTGCCGAGCGAGCCGTGCTGGCACATCGAGTCGAGGTCGATCAACGCCCAACGATCCTGCTGCCAGAACAGGTTATGGCCCTTGAAATCGCCATGACTGATACGCAAACGAATCAGCTCGGCAAACAGATGATCCAGCGCCGCCAGCTCGGCCTGCGGTGCGTCACCGCTTTCAACATAGGGCGCAAAACGCTCGATGATGTCCGGCCCCGGCAGATACTCGGTGATCAGGTACGCCCGGCTGCGCAGCCACAGGAAACGCTTCTCCAGCAACGCCAGCGGCTTGGGCGTGGCAATCCCGAGGAACGCCAGGCGATTGCCTTCGCGCCATGAATGCCAGGCCCGGCTCGGGCGCCAGAAACGCTTGAGCCAGTGGGCAAAACCCTTGATGTTGTAGCGTTTGATCACCAGCGTGCGGCCATCCACCTCGACTTTGCCAACACTCGCCGCACCGCCGGTCTTGTACAGATGCCCCTGGTCGAGCAAGGCATCGGCCTGCTCCAGCACCGGTACCATCGACGCCTCTTCCTCGCGGCGAATCGCCCGCAGTCCGAAGGCCCCGCGCTGGACGCTGAACAGCGTGCACTCGCGGCCGACCTTGATCAGGTAGTCCTTGAGACGCCAGTTGCGGACCTTGTCGATCTGCTTCTGCAGCGCCTCCATGGGCAAGGCGTGCTCGCCGTTACTGAGCAGGTAATACACCAGCAACTCTTCAATGAAGGGCTCGATCGACTTCGGCAACTGGGCGAAGAACACCCCGAGGTTTTCCAGGACTTTCTGCCGCGACAGCGGCTGGCCAGGCGTCTCGCTGCAGATACCGGCACCATCGATCAGGTACAGGCGGCCACCCTGGCGCAGCAGATTGTCCAGGTGCAGGTCTTCCTGCCACAGGCCCCTGCGATGCATCTGACCGATCGCCCCCAACGCCTCGGCCAGCACCGCCCCTTGTCCATCGGACAGTACGGGCTGCTGCTCAACCTGCTTCCAGGTGTCGCCCAGGCTTTCGGCATGCTCAAGGAAATCAAACAGCAGCCAGCCACCCTCGCCGTCTTTCAGGCCGTCGGCCAACAACTGCGGCGTGGTCAGGCCCTGGGCGGAGAGCAGGCGCACGCCGTCCAGTTCACGCTGAAAATGTCGTGCAGCCTTGCTGCCGACCAGCAACTTGGCCAACACCGGCCGGCCACGCCAGACACCGGCACCGACATAACGCTGCCCCGGCAATACCCGCAACAGGCTCAACAGTTGCAAATCGGCGGGGCCGGCGGCATCGGCCAGCGAAACGCTCAGCGGCAACGCCGGATGGCGGCCAGCGGATTTCAATTCGGACAAACGCATTAACGTGGCCCCTTTTGGCTGCGCCGTGCGGTCAAGCGCTGCAGCCAGCTGTCGATCAGCGAGCTGTCCTGCGGCTGATCCAGATAGGCCGCCAGCAATTGCCGCAGCTGCGATTCGCCCCACTCGGGCGCGCGGCGCGTCAGCGGTTCCAGGTCCTTGATGCGGTCACGCTGCCCGTACAGCAGCGGCCGGGTCTTTTCCAGGTCGATCAATTGAGCCTGGTAGCCGTGGCCGGTGGCACGCATGAAAATGTGTTTGGGATAGAAACACCCGTGCACCTGGCGTGCCGCGTGCAGTTGCCGGGCCAGTTCGCCACTGGCCTTGAGGATCTCCGAGTGCTGCTCAGGGCTCAATTGAGCCCAGCGCCGCAACAGCGAGTCGAGGTCGTCCCAACCGTCCAGGGCGCGGGTCAGCAGGATCGCGCGGACTTCGCCATTGACCTTGCGCTGACCGTAGAACACCGCTTCCAGCGCTGGAATGCCCATCTTCCGGTAACGGGAGATGTTGCGAAACTCGCGGGCAAAACTCGGCTCACCGAACGGCGCGCGCAAGGTGCGGGTCAGGTAGTTGCTTTGCCGCTTGAGGTAGTAGCCATGACCTTCCAGATCCAGCCGAAACACACTGCTCCAGCCGCCGCGACCGGTGTTGGGTTCGTCCACCGCATCGAGCTGTTTGGCCCAGAGCGCCTCGAACGTGCCGAGACCATGGCGCTCAAGCAGCGCACGATCTTCAGCGGCCAGGAAATCAGTCATTCGCGTCCCTCGAAAAATCTCACCACGTGCCGGATGCGTTTCTTGTCCGCAGCGTTGAGCCGGGTCCGGTTGCGGTATTGCAGGTAAAAGCGCAGGCGCTGGGTAGCCGACAATTGATACTTGGCGACCTTGTCCAGGCACGCCAGATCCTTGGTGATACGGTACTTGAGCCAGAAACCGCGCCAGAAATCGCCATTGGGGCAATCGATCAGAAACAGTCGGGCCTCGTCGTCGATCAGCAGGTTGCGCCACTTCAGATCATTATGGGTGAAGCGGTGGTCGTGCATGGTCCGGGTGTACTGGGCCAACTGACGACTGACGGCATCGACCCAGGCGCGATCCGACAGTTTCGGATCGCGGCGCTCGGCCAGTGCCGACAAGTCTTCGGTACGCGGTAGTTCCCGGGTAATCATCGCGCCGCGAGCGTAGGCCGCACCGCGACGTTCCAGCCCCCAGGCCACTACTTCGGCCGTGGGGATGCCCCACTTGGCGAAGCGCTTGAGGTTCTGCCACTCCATCTTCACCCGAGGCTTACCGAGGTAACGCCGCAAGCCTTTGCCGGCACCCACGTAGCGCTTGACGTAATAGTTGACGCCATTGCGCTGAACGCGAATGACCTCGGAGAGCAGGTCCTTGGTCAACTGCTCGCCCTGAAGTGCAAACACCGCCTCAAGGCTGCCAAAGTCCTTTGCCAGATCGCTGTAGGCCGGCTCCAGTTTCCAACCCGACATCAGAGCGCATCCCCGTATCGCTGTTTACGCTCGTAGAGCTTGTTGGCCTTGCCATCGAGCCAGCTCAGCAGCCCGGCTTCTTCGCTCAGGATCTGCCGCAGCGGCTGCTGGAAATAGCCCTTGAGAAAACGCAGTTTGTCGCGGCGGGTCAGGCCGATGTCCAGGGCAGAAAAGTACAGGGCGGCCAGATCCTTGTTGCGCCAGCGCGAGGTGATCGCCGGACGGGTCTGGGCGCGGTGCAGGTCGATCACCGAAAGCTTGAAGTCGTCAGCGGTCACCGGTTTGTCGGTGTGCAGCAGGAAATGGCAGATGTAGCAGTCGCGGTGATTGACCCCGGCGCGGTGCATCATGCCGGTCATACGTGCGACTTCGGCGATCAGCGCGCGCTTGAGTTTTGGCTCGGGCGGCTGCTTGACCCAGTTGATGCTGAAGTCTTCGAGGCTGACGGTGGGCGCCAACTCTTCGGTAACGATGAACGAGTGCTGGTCGGCCGGGTTACTGCCCTTCTCGCCATACGCGACGGCGGTCATGGTCGGCACGCCGGCTTCCTGCAGGCGCTGAATCGCCTTCCATTCCTGGCCAGCTCCCAGTACCGGGAGCTTGGCAGTAAGCAGGTTCTTGAAGATTTCGCCCCAGCCGATGCCACGGTGGATTTTCACGAAAAACCCGTTGCCGTCGACTTCCGTGCGCAATGTCCGGCGTGCTTCCAGCTCGCGGTACACCTCGCCCTTGAGCCCCTCGACTTCGGCGAACGGGTCGCGTCCGGCCCAGAGGCTCTTGAACGGTTCAGCCAGCATCAACTTCATTTAGCGTGCTCCGCCAGAATCACATCGGCCGCGTGTTGCGGCATGCTGTAGAGGTCGGCCGTTTCGGCGAAGGCCAGACCATTGCGGCTCCAGGCCGCCCTTGCTTGAGCGTCGTTCAACATGCCGGTCAGGTATTGCGTCAGCTGCGCCTGATCGAAGGGCTCGTCCAGCACCAGGCCCGCATCGGCCTCAGCGATGTAATGGGCGTAACCGCACACCGCGCTCACCAACACCGGCAAGCCGGCCACCAGTGCTTCGAGCAGCACGGTGCCGGTATTTTCGTTGTACGCCGGGTGGATCAACAGATCGGCACCCAACAGGAAGCGCGGGATATCGCTGCGCCCCTTGAGGAACGTAACGTTGTCACCCAACCCCAATGTCGCACTCTGCATCTGGAATAACTTGGGGTCATCCTGGCCAATTACAAACAGCCGGGTGCGCTTCCTCAGCTCGGCAGGCAATGCCGCCAGTGCCTTGAGGCTGCGGTCGACGCCCTTGGTCTTGAACCCGGAGCCGATCTGCACCAGCAGCAGTTCGTCGTCCTTGAGGTCGAATTCGGCACGGAACCCGGCGCGAATGTCATCGGCATCGGCCGGCCGGCGACGGTCCTGGGCGATACCCGGTGGCAGCAGGTGGAAACGCTCCAGCGGCGTGCCGTAATGCTTGATGAACAGCGGTTGCTGGACTTCGGAAATCATCAACACTTCGGTCTTCGCCTCTTTGGCGAACACCGCGCGCTCGTATTCGGCGAAGTGGCGATAGCGACCCCAACGGCGATACAGCGAGTTGCGCAGGTTCTGCGCCTTGTCTTCGAAGCAGCCGTCGGCGGCGTAGTAGACGTCCAGGCCCGGCATCTTGTTGAAGCCGATCAGGCGGTCGACCGGGCGCTTGGCCAGGTCGGCCTCCATCCACTCGCTGAGCTTTTCGTTGCGTCGATGGTTGAAGAACGCCTTGACCGGCGCCACCAGCACTTCGAAGCCCGGCGGAACGTCGCCCTCCCAGATCAGCGTGTAGACGCGAATCTGATGGCCGCGCTTCTGGCACTCCAGGGCAATGCGCATGAAGTCGCGCTGCAAGCCGCCAAACGGAAAATATTTGTACAGGACAAATGCCAATTGCATCAGCGCAGCTCCTCAGCCATTAACAACGTGCTCAGTCGGCTGGCGACACGCTCGGGGTTCAGACGCGTGAAGCACAACGGCCACTCGCGTTTCAGGTCAAATTGACGGGCATCTTCGGCCGTCGGTTGATAGGTGCATTTCTTTTGCAGGCACGGCGCACACGGGAAGTCGCTGGCCAGGTGAATCTGCACTTTGCCGTAGGCGCCGGTCAGGCCCGGATTGGTCGGACCAAACAGCGATAGCGTCGGCACATCCAGCGCGGCGGCCAGATGGCCCAGGCCGGTATCCACCGCCACGCAGGCTTGCGCGCCGGCCAGCACCTTGCCGACACCGGCCAGGTTCAATTTGGGCAACACTTCGGCGTGTTTGAAACCGGCAGCGATGCGCTCGGCCCGGGCTTTCTCCTGCGCATTGCCCCAAGGCAACTTGACCCCGACGCCAAGGTAGCCGACCCGTTCGGTCAGCTCGCGCCAGTAAGCTTCAGGCCAGTGCTTGGTGTCCCAGGTAGTACCATGCAGAAACACCACGTACGGATTCTTGCGCGGCAATTCCACCAGGCGCTCGACATTCAGACCGTAGTCACCCATGCCTTTGGGCAAGTCATAGCCCAACGCGATGGCGAACAACTGACGCACTCGCTCCACCGCGTGCTGCCCGCGGGCAACGGCCAGACGTCGATTGTAAAAGCGCGCAGCGATGGGTTCGCGCGCCGAGCTTTTATCGAGGCCGGCCACCGGCGCCTTGACGTAACGGGTCAGCCAGGCGCTTTTCAGCAAGCCCTGGGCGTCGATCACCAAGTCGTACTTCGTGGCGCGAACGCTTTGCTTGAAGCGCTTCCACTCACCGCTCTTGATGGTCTGCCAGATGTTATTGCGCCAGCGACGGATCGCCACCGGAATCACCTTGCCCACCGCCGGATGCCAGGTCGGGATTTCGGCAAAGCCTTCTTCCACCACCCAGTCGAATTTGATGCCGGGAATCGCCCGCGCCGCATCGGTCAACGCCGGCAACGCATGAATGACGTCGCCCAGCGAAGATGTCTTGATCAACAGAACCCGCAAGCTATTTGACCTCGACCACAGTGCCTTGCAACCGCTGCAAGGCTTCGTTCACGGCCTGCGGCATGAGTTGGCGCAGGCAGTTGTAATGGCCGAAACGGCAGGTGCGATCGAAGCACGGGCTGCACTCGATGCCCAGGCGTACGATTTCCACGTGCTCGGCCAACGGTGGCGTGAAACCCGGCGACGTCGAGCCGTAGACCGCGACCAGCGGGCGGTTCAGCGCGGCGGCGACGTGCATCAGGCCGGAGTCGTTGGACACCACCGAATCGGCACAGGACAGCAGGTCGATGGCTTCGGCCAGCGAGGTGCCGCCACTGAGGTTCACTGACTCTTCACGCAGACCGGGAATCAGCCGCGCGCGGATGTCTTCACCCACGGCGTGGTCGTTTTTCGAACCGAACAGCCAGACTTGCCAGCCTTCACGGATCTTCGTTTCGGCGACCTTGGCGTAATGCTCGGACGGCCAGCGCTTGGACTCGCCAAACTCGGCGCCGGGGCACAGGGCCAACACCGGACGGTCGAGGGTCAGGCCGAACTTGGCCAGTGCCGCCTCGCGGGTGACCGGGTCGATCTGCAGCGTCGGACACGGATAGGGTTTCGGCAACTCGACGCCCGGCTCGAAGGCCAGGGCCATGAAGCGCTCGATCATCAGCGGATAACGATCCTTATCCAGCGTGCGCACGTCATTGAGCAGGCCATAGCGAAATTCGCCACGCCAGCCGGTGCGTTTCGGGATGCCGGCAAAGAACGGCACCAGCGCCGACTTCAGGGAATTGGGCAACAGGATCGCCTGGTCGTACTGGCCGGCCAGGGATTTGCCGATGCGCCGGCGCGTCGCCAACTCCAGTACGCCATGACCGAGCGGAAAGCTCAAGGCCTGGCGAACTTCGGGCATGCGCTCAAGAATCGGCCGGCTCCACTCGGGGGCCAGCACGTCGATTTCGCACTGCGGGTGGCGTTGCTTGAGACACTGGAAAAGTGTCTGCGCCATCACCATGTCACCGACCCAACTGGGCCCAACGATCAGAATTTTCATGTGGTTTCCATAAACGAACCGGGGAGGCCTACGCCTCCCCGCCTCGAGAATCTCTGCGGGAGCATGCTGGCTTGCGATGGGTCATCACCTTCAACATTGCTGTCGACTGTCACTCCGCTATCGCGAGCAGGCTCGCTCCCACATTGGGTATTGGTGTACTTCGATCGGCATGACACTGCAGATCTACTGTGGGAGCGGGCTTGCCCGCGATGAGGGCGTCACATCCGAACATCAATGGTGACTGTGCCTCCGCTATCGCGAGCAAGCTCGCTCCCACAGGGGTATCGGGCGTATCAAAAATCCCGTGTCAGTTTAGCCCCAGCTCACGCCAGATCCGCATGACCTGCTGCCGTTCGTCCGTGAACTGGTCGGCCGGTATCACCCCCGGGTTCTTCTGCAGAGCCTGTCGGTGGGCGGCGGAACGGTACGCTTTATACGCTTCACGCAACAGGCTGGCATCTTCGACGGGCATCAGCCCTTCGTGCTCCAGCTCTTCCAGAATGCGGATGTTATCGGTCCAGCGCAGCAATGGCGGGTGTGTTTCGGACCACGCCAGGGCCGCGTATTGCACCATAAATTCAATATCGACGATACCTCCGGCGTCCTGCTTGATATCGAACGGCGCCGTGGCTTCGAAGGCATTTGCCCCGGTGCCGGCCGCCGTGCTCTTGCTGCCGAGGTTATCGCGCATCTTGGCGCGCATCTCGCTGACCTCCTGGCGCAGAGTCGGCAAATCACGCGTCTTGCCCAATATCGCGGCGCGGACTTTCTCGAAGGCCTGGCCGACGTCCTGACTGCCCACCAACACCCGCGCCCGCACCAGCGCCTGATGCTCCCAGGTCCAGGCTTCGTTCTCCTGATAACGGGCAAACGCCCCCAAAGAACTCACCAGCAAACCTGACGCACCGGACGGCCGCAGACGCATATCCACTTCATACAACTGCCCGGAGTTGGTCTGCGCCGTCAGCAGGTGAATGATCCGCTGCCCCAGCCGGGTGAAAAATTGCGCGCCGTCGATGGGTTTTGGCCCATCGGTTTCAGCTTGCGGATCACCGTCGTGGATGAACACCAGGTCCAGGTCCGAACCATGCCCGAGTTCCAGGCCGCCGACTTTCCCATAACCGACAATGATGAAGCCGGGATCGCACAAGGTGCCATCGGTGCGCAGGGGCGTGCCGTACTTGGCCACGGTCTGTCGCCAGGCCAGTGCGAGCACCTGTTCCAGAATCGCTTCGGCGAGCCAGGTCAGGTAGTCGCTGACTTTCATCAGCGGCAGGCTGCCGGCGATTTCCGAAGCGGCCACCCGCAAGCGGTGCGCCAGTTTGAAGTGACGCAGCGCTTCCATTTGCTGTTCGAGGTCGTCCTCGGGAATCCGCGTCAGGCGCTCGCGCAACTCGGCGGCCAGTTCTGGTGCCAGTGGCGGCTTGAACAGTCGACCTTCGTTGAGCAATTCATCGAGCAGCAGCGGGAAACGGGTGATTTGCTCGGCGATCCACGGGCTCGCGGCGCACAGCGTCAGCAAACGCCGCAAGGCGCCAGGGTTCTCGGTCAGCAGCACCAGGTACGCGGAGCGACGGGCCACGGCTTCAACCAGCGGCAACACGCGTTCCAGCACCAGATCCGGATTGGCATGCTCCACGGCCTGCGCCAGCAAACGCGGAATAAACGCATCGAGACGTTCGCGCCCCAGACGCTGCATCGCCCGCAATTGCGGACTGCTGCGCAAGCCGGCCAAGGCTTTCAGGGCCTTGGGCGCGTCCTTGAAACCACCCTCTTCCAGTTGACGGCAAGCGGCCTCATCGTCCTGAGCCTCTTCCCACAGCGGCAACCACTCGCCGCCGACCACCACTTCGCTTTCGGCACCCTGCTCTTCGTCGGGATCGGCGATCACCTGCCCGAAGTGCCAGGCTACGCGGCCACGCCAGTACATCAGTTGTTCGTGGAACGCCGTCCAGTTGGCGAAGCCCAGCATAAAGGCAATGCGCGCCTGATCCTGCTCGCCATCGGGCAACATTTGCGTCTGGCGGTCAGCGATCGCCTGAATCGCGTGTTCGGTGTAACGCAGGAATTCGTAGCCTTCACGCAGCTCGCTGATCACGGCCGGCGGCAGATAACCCTGACCTTCCAGAGTGCTCAGCACCTTTAATAGTGGGCGCTGCTGCAAGCTCAGGTCGCGGCCGCCGTGGATCAGCTGGAACGCCTGGGCAATGAACTCGACTTCACGAATGCCGCCAGAGCCGAGCTTGATGTTGTCGGCCATACCCTTGCGCCGCACTTCCTGCTGGATCAACTGCTTCATGGTGCGCAGCGCTTCGATGGCCGAGAAGTCCAGGTAACGCCGGTAAACGAACGGCCGCAGCATCTCTTGCAGTTGCGCGCCAGCCATCTGGTCGCCGGCCACCACCCGCGACTTGATCATCGCGTAGCGTTCCCAGTCGCGACCCTGGTCCTGGTAATACTGCTCCAGCGCATTGAAGCTCAGCACCAGCGCGCCCGCCGAACCGTAGGGGCGCAAGCGCATGTCGACGCGGAACACAAAGCCGTCGACGGTCATCGGGTCCAGGGCCTTGATCAGCCGCTGGCCCAGACGAATGAAGAACTCCTGGTTATCCAGCGCGCGTTTCACACCGACGGTTTCGCCGCCCTCCGGATAGGCGAAAATCAAGTCGATGTCCGACGACAGGTTCAACTCCACAGCGCCAAGCTTGCCCATGCCGAGGATGACCATCTGCTGCGGCTCGCCACTGCGCCGCCCGGTCGGCACGCCGAACTGCTGGCAATGCCGCACGTACAACCACTGATAGGCCTGATCGATGCTGGCATCGGCCATGTCCGAGAGGTCGCGGCAGGTCTGGATCAAATCGGCCTGGCGGGTCAGGTCGCGCCAGATGATCCGCACCTGATGGCGCGCGCGCTGGCGGCGCAGGGCACGGCCCAGCAGATCGTCGGTCTCGGCCGTGCTCACGGCGGCCGCGATCTGCGCGCACAATTCACCGGGCGCGTAGCTGCGGTCCAGCTCACCGGACTGCACCAGCTGCAGCAACATCAAAGGGTCACGAACAGACTGTTCAATCACGAAATCGCTGGCGGCGGTGACGCGGGCAAATTGCGCCCAGCGCTCTGGCGACCAGGCAGACAGCCCGTGATCATCGTCCAGAGTGGCGACGGCAGCCCGGAACGACTGCTCGGCGCGGGTGACAAACGGCTGGAGAATGGCAGGCAGTTCGGCAAGCGAAGGGAGGCTCATGGTCTATCCTTGATCGGCGTACAACGGACTGCATGTAGTGGTTTGCGAAAACCCACTACCTGAAGGAGTGTCGAACAAAAGTTAGAAATAGCTGAAATTTCTTTTATTTTGGCAGCCAGCATCAAGCTTTTACCTTTTGTAGTTGGAAAAAGACCAACCTTAACGATTATTCTCACAACGCAGCCGGGGGCCACAAGCCGCTCATCTGTAGTTTTACTACTCGTATATACATTAGACGGGCTGAAATGCCGGAAGATTTGTAGTAAAACTACACGCCGCCGGAACAACCTGTCGGCAATCCAAGAATTCATAACGTCTGCCCACAAGGCCAGTCGCTAACTCAGGCAACCGATTCTGGTAGCCTTTCCGCCCTGGAGCAAGCCATGCAAGACCTCGATCCCGTCGAAACCCAGGAATGGCTGGACGCCCTGGAATCGGTTCTCGACAAAGAAGGCGAAGACCGTGCTCACTATCTGATGACCCGTATGGGTGAACTGGCGACCCGCAGCGGTTCGCAGTTGCCTTACGCCATCACCACGCCTTACCGCAACACGATCCCCGTTACCCACGAAGCACGCATGCCTGGCGACCTGTTCATGGAACGCCGCATTCGCTCGCTGGTACGCTGGAACGCGATGGCCATGGTGATGCGTACGAACCTGAAAGATTCTGACCTCGGCGGTCACATCTCCAGCTTCGCTTCCAGTGCGACCCTGTATGACATCGGCTTCAACTACTTCTTCCAGGCCCCGACCGACGAACACGGCGGCGACCTGATCTACTTCCAGGGCCACACCTCGCCAGGCGTTTACGCCCGCGCATTCATGGAAGGCCGCATCACCGAAGACCAGATGAACAACTTCCGCCAGGAAGTCGACGGTCAGGGCCTGTCGTCCTACCCGCACCCTTGGCTGATGCCTGACTTCTGGCAGTTCCCGACCGTATCCATGGGTCTGGGCCCGATCCAGGCGATCTACCAGGCACGCTTCATGAAGTACCTGGAACACCGCGGCTTCATCCAGCCAGGCAAACAGAAAGTCTGGTGCTTCCTGGGCGACGGCGAGTGCGACGAGCCGGAATCCCTGGGCGCGATCTCCCTGGCCGGCCGCGAGAAGCTGGACAACCTGATCTTCGTCATCAACTGCAACCTGCAGCGCCTCGACGGCCCGGTTCGCGGCAACGGCAAGATCATCCAGGAACTCGAAGGCGTGTTCCGCGGTGCTCAGTGGAACGTGACCAAAGTCATCTGGGGCCGTTTCTGGGACCCACTGCTGGCCAAGGACGTCGACGGCATCCTGCAACGCCGCATGGACGAAGTCATCGACGGCGAGTACCAGAACTACAAAGCCAAAGACGGCGCGTTCGTGCGTGAACACTTCTTCAACACGCCGGAACTCAAGGCGATGGTTGAAGACCTGTCCGACGACGAGATCTGGAAACTCAACCGTGGCGGCCACGACCCGTACAAGGTCTACGCGGCGTACCACGAAGCGGTCAACCACAAGGAACAACCGACCGTCATCCTGGCCAAGACCATCAAGGGTTATGGCACCGGTGCCGGCGAAGCGAAGAACACCGCGCACAACACCAAGAAAGTCGACGTCGAAAGCCTGAAATTGTTCCGCGATCGCTTCGACATCCCGGTCAAGGACGACGAGCTGGAAAACCTGCCGTTCTTCAAACCGGAAGAAGGTAGCGCCGAAGCCCGTTACCTGAGCGAGCGCCGTACCGCACTGGGCGGTTTCGTGCCACAGCGTCGCGCTCACAGCTTCAACATCCCGACTCCGCCGCTGGACACCCTCAAGGCGATCCTGGACGGCTCGGGCGACCGTGAAATCTCCACCACCATGGCCTTTGTGCGGATCCTCGCGCAACTGGTCAAGGACAAGGAAATCGGTCCGCGCATCGTACCGATCATCCCGGACGAAGCCCGTACCTTCGGTATGGAAGGCATGTTCCGTCAGTTGGGCATCTACTCCTCCGTCGGCCAGCTCTACGAGCCAGTCGATAAAGACCAGGTGATGTTCTACAAGGAAGACCAGAAGGGCCAGATCCTCGAAGAAGGCATCAACGAAGCGGGCGCCATGAGCTCCTTCATCGCTGCCGGTACTTCGTACTCCAGCCACAACCAGCCGATGCTGCCGTTCTACATCTTCTACTCGATGTTCGGCTTCCAGCGTATCGGCGACCTGGCCTGGGCCGCTGGCGACAGCCGCACCCGTGGCTTCCTGATCGGCGGCACCGCCGGCCGTACCACCCTGAACGGTGAAGGCCTGCAACACGAAGACGGTCACAGCCACCTGCTGGCTGCCACCATCCCGAACTGCCGCACCTACGATCCAACCTACGGCTACGAGCTGGCGGTGATCATTCAGGACGGCATGAAGAAGATGACCGAAGAGCAACAGGACGTCTTCTACTACATCACCGTGATGAACGAGTCGTACCAGCAGCCAGCCATGCCGGCCGGTGCCGAAGAAGGCATCAAGAAAGGCATGTACCTGCTCGAGGAAGACAACCGCGAAGCGGCGCACCACGTTCAGCTGATGGGCTCCGGCACCATCCTGCGTGAAGTCCGTGAAGCCGCGAAGATCCTGCGTGAAGAGTTCAACGTCGGCGCCGACGTGTGGAGCGTTACCAGCTTCAACGAACTGCGTCGCGACGGCCTGGCCGTTGAGCGCAGCAACCGTCTGCACCCTGGCCAAAAGCCTAAGCTGAGCTATGTCGAAGAGTGCCTGAACGGCCGTAAGGGTCCGGTCATTGCCTCTACCGACTACATGAAACTGTTCGCCGAGCAGATCCGTCAGTGGGTACCGTCCAAGGAATTCAAAGTCCTGGGCACCGACGGTTTCGGCCGCAGCGACAGCCGCAAGAAACTGCGTCATTTCTTCGAAGTCGACCGTCAATTCGTGGTGTTGGCAGCCCTGGAAGCACTGGCTGACCGTGGTGACATCGAACCTAAGGTTGTGGCCGAGGCCATCGCCAAGTTCGGTATCAACCCGGAAAAACGCAACCCACTGGACTGCTGAGGAGAGATTCTGTGAGCGAACTCATTCGCGTACCTGACATCGGCAGCGGTGAAGGTGAAGTAATTGAACTGTTTGTGAAGGTCGGCGACCGTATCGAAGCCGACCAGAGCATCCTGACACTTGAGTCGGACAAGGCGAGCATGGAAGTGCCTGCGCCGAAGGCCGGCATCATCAAGAGCCTGAAAGTGAAGCTGGGCGATCGCCTGAAAGAAGGCGACGAACTGCTGGAGCTGGAAGTCGAAGGTGCCGCTGCGCCAGCCCCTGCGGCTGCCGCTGCGCCGGCTGCCAAGGCTGAAGCCAAACCGGCTGCTGCCCCTGCCGCCGCTCCTGCTGCTGCGCCGGCTGCCGCCAGCGTTCAGCAAGTGCACGTGCCGGACATCGGTTCGTCGGGCAAGGCCCAGATCATCGAGATCCAGGTCAAGGTCGGCGACACCGTCGCGGCTGATCAGTCGCTGATCACCCTGGAATCCGACAAGGCGAGCATGGAAATCCCGTCGCCTGCCGCTGGCGTGGTCAAGGCCATCAGCGTCAAGCTCAACGACGAAGTCGGCACCGGCGACCTGATCCTGGATCTGGAAGTGGCAGGTGCTGCGGCACCGGCTGCCGCCCCGGCCCAGGCTGCCGCTCCAGCTGCTGCCGCCGCGCCTGCACCTGCAGCAGCTCCGGCTGCACCGGTTGCCGACAGCGTCCAGGACATCCACGTTCCGGACATCGGTTCGGCGGGCAAGGCCAAGATCATCGAAGTCCTGGTCAAGGCCGGCGACACCGTTGAGGCCGACCAGTCGCTGATCACCCTGGAATCCGACAAGGCCAGCATGGAAATTCCATCGCCAGCCGCTGGCGTGGTGGAAAGCGTTTCCATCAAGCTTGATGACGAAGTCGGCACCGGCGACCTGATCCTCAAGCTGAAAGTCAAAGGCGCTGCCCCGGCTGCTGCACCGGCACCTGCCGCTGCTGCTCCGAGCGCACCTGCTCCAGCCGCTACTGCTACTGCTCCTGCCGCGGCCGCACCTGTTGCTGCCCCGGTTGCCGCTCCTGCCAAGCCGGGTGCAAAAGTTCACGCCGGCCCTGCCGTGCGTCAACTGGCCCGCGAATTCGGCGTCGAGCTGAGCGCCGTCGGCGCCAGCGGTCCGCACGGCCGAATCCTGAAAGAAGACGTGCAGGTTTACGTCAAGGCCATGATGCAGAAGGCCAAGGAAGCGCCGGCCGCTGCTGCTGGCGCAACCGGTGGCGCGGGCATCCCGCCGATTCCGGTCGTGGACTTCAGCCGCTTCGGTGAAATCGAAGAAGTGCCGATGACCCGCCTGATGCAGGTCGGTGCTGCCAACCTGCACCGCAGCTGGCTGAACGTGCCGCACGTGACGCAATTCGATTCGGCGGATATCACCGAACTCGAAGCGTTCCGTGTTGCCCAGAAAGCCGTTGCAGAGAAGGCCGGCGTCAAGCTGACCGTCCTGCCGTTGCTGCTCAAGTCCTGCGCACACCTGCTCAAGGAACTGCCGGACTTCAACAGCTCGCTGGCGCCAAGCGGCAAAGCGATCATCCGCAAGAAATACGTGAACATCGGCTTCGCCGTCGACACCCCGGATGGCCTGCTGGTACCGGTCATCAAGAACGTCGACCAGAAGAGCCTGCTGCAACTGGCTGCCGAAGCCGCTTCCCTGGCTGAAAAAGCCCGGACCAAGAAGCTCTCGTCGGACGAGATGCAAGGCGCCTGCTTCACCATTTCCAGCCTCGGCCACATTGGCGGCACCGGCTTCACGCCGATCGTCAACGCGCCGGAAGTGGCGATCCTCGGTGTTTCCAAGGCCACCATCCAGCCAGTCTGGGACGGCAAAGCCTTCCAGCCGAAACTGATGCTGCCACTGTCGTTGTCCTACGATCACCGTGTGATCAACGGCGCCGCTGCTGCACGCTTCACCAAGCGTCTGAGCGACCTGCTGGGCGACATCCGCACCATGCTCCTGTAATACCGACCGGCCCTCCTTCACCGGAGGGCCGATCGCGTTCCACGTTTCCGAGCGCCACGCTCGTACCTCAACCCCGCCAATTTGGCGGGGCTTTTTTTTGCCTGAAGTTCTTGTTTGAACACCTTCCTACATTTGTGGCTGATATCGCCCACAACTTGAATCCATTTCTGCCAAGTATTTATTCAGGCCAAATAATTAGTCTTGGCTGAATACCTATTAGATCCGAAACAAGCAACTTCCTGATTAACTGGCAGCGAATGGACTCAAACATGCTAAAGCCCACTGTCGGCCCGATTATTGGCCACACAACAACTGATCACGCACGTATTTTTGTGCGCGGCGAAGCGCAAAACAATGCCCCCGTATTTGCCGGCATTCGTTATCGGAAGTCCGGGCATGAACAATGGCTTGACAGTGTCTTTGCAAGGCTGACAAACCTGCAGGACATGTCCGATGTCATTGTTCTCAAAAACCTGTCAGCCGATACCGAATACGAATACCAGGCCGGCTGGTTCAGCACCCAGAGTACCGAACACACCGCGGATTCGCTGCAGGAACTGCCGCTGCAATGGCCGCAAGAGCTCTATCGCTTGCGCACCCGGTCCGGTGCGGCCGGTACCCCACGAGCCTATTTTGTCGGCTCATGCCGTTACCTGCGGATGACCGCCGGCATCCCGTCGGCCCCCCAACAGGGTGACCGGATATTTGCCTCTATGGCTCAACTGGCAAGGCAAGCCAACCCACCGGTCAGCGCCATGCTGATGACTGGCGACCAGATCTATGTCGACGACTTGAATTTTTTTGCACCTGATCGCGAATATCAGCAAATACTCGCAAAGTATCGTGCCGCTTTCTCACAGCCATATATTTCCAGGTTAATGGCCAACATATCGACTTACATGATCCTCGACGATCATGAAATTGAAGATAACTGGCCGAACAAGAAAAAATCGGCCGATGAGGCGCTATACAAAAACGCCATCACTGCATATGAGTTATATCAAGCCAGCCACAGCCCGGTATTTGAACTACTTGACGATGGCCGGATCGGCCGGATTCCGAATCACTACTGGTATCAGTTCGCTGATGGCGATATCGAATGGTTCGTCACCGACAGTCGCACCCGGCGCAACTTGTCCGCCGATGATCGACGCATGCTTGATGTCGAACAGGAACATGCCTTGTGCCGATGGCTGATCCACAGTACCGCCCGAGTCAAGCTGGTGGTTACCAGCGTGATGTTCTTTCCCGACGCCAAACAGGATGGGAATGACGCCTGGGCCGGTTTTCCCGGGCAACGACTGCGGTTGCTGGAGACCATTCGTTCGCACCGACTGAAGAATGTCATTTTCGTTTCCGGTGACGTCCACGCCTCCTTGACCAGTCGACTGACCCACAGCGAAGACCCGGACTTCGAAGTGCACACCATCGTGTCGTCACCTTTGTGCAACACCAAACTGCTGCCCTATGCCAGTCAATCCAGCTTTATCCTCGACCGGTCGCTGGCACGGAACGCTGCTGGCGAATATCGCCAGGAATTGACCGGCAAAGTCATCAGCCAGGATAACTTCGCGCACCTGGTCATCGATGCAGAACGCATTCAGGTGAATTACCACGATCGAGATGGCAAGTGGCTGCAATCGACAGGCATTCATTTGCGCTGATGGAGAAAAATCGCGGTCTTCGAGGCGCCCTCCAAGCCCGTGATCTGATCAATAGCCATACTTTTTCCGGAAACTGCAGAAATCTTCGAGCCTGCCGACATATTCTTATAGCACTTAGCCTTCATCTCTCTTGTCAGTCGGTGTCGCAATGATGCAACCTTGCCGCAGGCAACAGTAAAGAGGGCGTGAGCCCAGCGCGTTCAGCATATTCGAAGCGAGTTTCCCTCCATGAAAAGCCAACCCGATGCCGCCAGCCGTATGGTGGCCGAGGTAGTGACGCAGTTGCCTGTGCCCTCGCGGCTCGGCATGCTGCGTTTCGAACGGCTTAATGAACCCAGCTGGGCGCTCCTGTTTCTCGATCCCAATTGCGAACGCCAGTTCGGCCTGCCGGCTGTGGAGCTGTGCGCACTGGTGGGCTCGCCCTACGCCAGCCTGATGGAGCCGGAAGCGCGCTATCAACTTCATGATGCGATCCAGCAACAGCTGACTGAAAGCACGCATTACCTGATCCGCTACACCCTGCACACGGCCTCGGGTTCCCTGAATCTGCTGGAACTGGGCGAAGCCTACAAACAACACAATCGTCACCTGTTGCGCGGCTACCTGTTGGTCATTGACGGCCTGTTCGAGGATGACCCGCTGCAACCGGCCCTGGACCTGGAAACCCAGAACTCGCGCCTGCAAATCGCCCTGGAGCTCAATCAGCGCGCCCAACAGGAGCAACTGCTGCATCTGGACCGGGTGCGTGCCCAGCAGGACCTGATCTTGCTGCTTACCCGTCAGCGCTACAGCAGCAACAACTCCTTGCGCGAAGCCGCCGAGTTGATCACCCGCAGCGCCTGCGACATTTACCAAATCGACTGCGCCAGCCTGTGGAGCCTCGAAGGCTCGATGCTGGTGCCGATCTCGGCCTATCACCGCACGAATCAGGAATACCTGCTGCCGCAGCCGATCGACGTCAGCGTGTTCCCCGATTACCTCGACGCCCTGCACACCGGTCGCGCCATCGACGCACATAACGCCATGCACGACCCGCGCACCCGGGAGATGGCCGAAAGCCTGCGCCCGCGCGACGTCAACGCGATGCTCGACGCCAGTATCCGTGTCGATGGCCAGGTGGTGGGCGTTTTGTGCCTGGAACAAATCGGTGCGACCCGTGCCTGGCAGTCCGATGAAATCGCCTTCGCCGGCGAACTGGCCGACCAGTTCGCCCAGGTCATCAGCAACCACAACCGGCGCACCGCAACCAGCGCCCTGCACCTGTTCCAGCGTGCGGTCGAGCAAAGTGCCAACGCCTTTCTGCTGGTCAACTGCGACGGCGTGGTGGAGTACGTCAACCCGAGCTTCACCGCCATCACCCAGTACTCCACCGAAGAAGTGCACGGTCAGCGCCTGTCGGAACTGCCGGCCCTGGAGAACCTCAGCGAACTGCTGTTCGACGCGCCTTCGGCACTGGCCAAGAGCAACAGTTGGCAGGGCGAATTCAAGAGCCGCCGGAAAAACCTCGAACCTTACTGGGGCCAGTTGTCGATCTCCAAGGTGTACGGCGACAACCGCGAGCTGACCCACTACATCGGCATCTACGAAGACATCACCCAGACCAAGCTCGCTCAGCAGCGTATCGAGCGCCTGGCCTACACCGACAACCTGACCAATCTCGGCAACCGCCCGGCGTTCATCCGCAACCTCGATGAACGCTTCGCCCGCGACAGCGACGCGCCGATCAGCCTGTTGCTGGTGGACATCGACAATTTCAAGCGGATCAACGACAGCCTCGGCCACCAGACTGGCGACAAATTGCTGATCAGTCTGGCCCGACGCCTGCGCAACAGCCTGATCCCGAGCGGCAGCCTGGCGCGATTCGCCAGTAACGAATTCGCCGTGTTGCTGGACAACAGTGACCTCACGATGGGTCAGCAAGTGGCCAATCAGTTGCTGGCAACCCTCGACAAACCGATGTTCGTCGACAACCAGTTGATCAGTGTCACGGGTTCCGTGGGCCTGGCCTGCGCGCCACTGCACGGGCGCGACCCGCAAACCCTGATGCGCAACGCCGGGCTGGCGCTGCACAAGGCCAAGGCCAATGGCAAACATCAGGTGCAAGTGTTCACCGAAGCATTGAATGCCGAAGCCAGCTACAAGCTGTTCGTCGAAAACAACCTGCGCCGCGCCCTGACCCAGAACGAACTCGACGTGTTCTACCAGCCCAAGCTGTGCCTGCGCAGCGGTCGCTTGCTGGGCATGGAAGCATTGCTGCGCTGGGATCATCCGGAAAAGGGCATGATCCGCCCGGATCAGTTCATCAGCGTCGCCGAAGAAACCGGACTGATCATCCCGATCGGCAAATGGATCGCCCGCCAGGCCTGCCGCATGAGCAAAGCGCTGACCGCCGCCGGCCTGGGCAACCTGCAAGTGGCGATCAACCTGTCGCCCAAGCAATTCTCCGATCCGGACCTGGTGGCCTCCATCGCCAACATCCTCAAGGAAGAAGCCCTGCCCGCTCATTTGCTGGAGCTGGAGCTGACCGAAGGCCTGCTGCTGGAGGCCACCGAAGACACCCACTTGCAACTCGACCAGCTCAAGCGCCTGGGCCTGACCCTGGCCATGGACGACTTCGGCACCGGTTACTCGTCGCTCAGCTACTTGAAAAAATTCCCCATCGACATCATCAAGATCGATCGAAGCTTCATCCACGAAATCCCGGACAACCAGGACGACATGGAAATCACCTCCGCGGTGATCGCCATGGCCCATAACCTGAAGCTCAAGGTCGTGGCTGAGGGCATCGAAACCGCCGATCAGTTGTCGTTCTTGCGCCGTCACCGCTGCGACGTCGGCCAGGGCTACCTGTTCGACCGTCCGATCCCGGGCAATGAGCTGATCGAAAAGCTCAAACGCTACCCGCGTGGCCCAATCGCCTGACAGACACAAAACCTGTGGGAGCGAGCTTGCTCGCGATAGCGGTGGATCAGTCGACATTGATGCTGAAAGTTATGCCCTCATCGCGAGCAAGCTCGCTCCCACAAGGGTAGTGCGTATCTGGCCGGCATTGGGCACACTGACAGCCTGTTTATTTACAACCCATCCTGACTGAGAGGACTGATCATGGTTCTGCGCTCGGAAATTCTGGTGAACAAAAACGTGCTCCCTACTAAAGAACAAGCTCTGCCCGGTCGCGAAACCGCAATGACCCTGCCTGAAAAGCACTTTGTGTTTAAAGACACCCCCTTGCTCGGCCCGTTCTTCGAAGACGTCGACTTCGCGATCTTCGGCCTCGGCTGCTTCTGGGGCGCGGAACGCCGCTTCTGGCAGCGTGAAGGCGTCGTCAGCACCGTGGTGGGTTACGCCGGCGGCTTCACGCCGAACCCGACCTACGAAGAAGTCTGCTCGGGCCTGACCGGCCACGCCGAAGTGGTGCTGGTGGTGTATGACAAGGCCAAAGTCAGCTACCAGGAACTGCTGGCGATGTTCTGGGAACTGCACAACCCGACTCAGGGCATGCGTCAGGGCAACGACATCGGCACCCAGTACCGCTCGGTGATCTACGCCACTTCGCCTGAACAACTGGAAGCCGCGCTCAAGAGCAAGGAAGCGTACCAGGCTGAACTGTCCAAGGCAGGCATCGGTGAAATCAGCACCGAAATCGACCAGGCCCCGACCGTCTACTTTGCAGAGACGTATCACCAGCAGTACCTGGCCAAGAATCCGGAAGGCTACTGCGGGATCGGCGGTACGGGCGTGACCTGCCCGATCTGATCTGACGCAAAATCACTTGGAGCTGGCTTGCCAGCGATGGCGGCAGTGGGTCCAGCGGTGACCTCCAGGCCGCCATCGCCGGCAAGCCGGCTCCTACAGGCCGAGCATTACTCGGCAATCAACCAATCCATCCGCCACCCACCCTGGGTCTGCCCAAGCTTCTCGGACAACCACGGCAGCAGCTCACGCAACTCTTCCTCCAGCCCCCACGGCGGATTGGCAATCGCCAGCCCGGAGCCGTTCAGGCTGTTCGGCGTATCCAGCGGATGCACCAGCAACTCCACCCGCAACAACTTCGGCGCACCGGTACCGGCCAGGTCCTGGTAAAAACGACGCAGCGCGCGCTGATCCTTCACCGGGTACCAGATCGCCGCCACGGTCTGGCGCATCCGGCCAATCGCTTCCTTGAGCGACGCGGCACAACGCTGCATCTCGTCGAGCTTCTCAAACGGCGGATCGATCAACATCACCGCACGCTTCTCCGGCACCGGCAGCAAGGCCCGCGACACATGCCAGCCTTCGCCCAGGTGCACCTTGACCCGACGATCGCCGGCCATGTTGTCCTTGAGCAAAACGCCGTCTTCCGGGTGCTTCTCGTTGAGCAACACGCGGTCCTGCGGGCGGGTCAAACGTCGCGCCAACTCTGGCGACCCCGGGTAATAGCGCAACTGGCCATCCGGGTTCATCTCGTGCAGCACCTGCATGTAATCGGCGGTCAGGATCGGCAGATCCGGCTGATCCCACAAACGCGCAATGCCTTCCAGGTACTCACCGGTACGGTTGGCCTGGTCACCCTGAAGGTCATACAGACCGATGCCGGCGTGAGTGTCGAGATAGGCAAACGGCTGCTCCTTGCGCGACATCAGGGCGATGAGGCGGGTCAAGGTCAGGTGTTTGAACACATCGGCGTGATTGCCGGCATGGAAGGCGTGACGATAATTCATGGTTGCTCCTGCGAAGGCCGGGAAGTTTACCTTTTACCGGCCGGCAAGTCAGGGGTTGGCGACTGAGCGGACACTTCGAGCATTCATAGCGGCAATAAGCACGCACCATCACTCGACAAATTCAGAAACGCCTCACAACAGGAAGACTCCCGAACCTGCAAACCGGTGTGATAGCGTTCTTTGTCGAAAAAAGCAAAGGACGCACAAATGACCATTCGCTACGCAAAGATTGCAATGACCCTGGCGCTCGCCGCATTCGCCTTCATGACCGTGTTCAACAACATCACCGACTACGCTTCCAACTTCAACTTCGTCCGGCATGTGCTGAGCATGGATACCACCTTCCCTGACAACGCCGCCCGGTATCGCGCAATTGATCTTCCTTGGGTGTGGCATGGGGCTTACTGGCTGATCATCCTTGGCGAAGCCATTACCTGCGGACTTCTTGGCTACGGCGCACTGCAACTCTGGCGCTCACGGTCAGCCGGTGGGCATGAGTTCAGACAGGCCAGGAAGTGGGCCGTAGCGGGTTTGACGACCGGGTTTTTCGTGTGGTTTTTCGGCTTCATGGTTGTTGGAGGTGAGTGGTTTCTGATGTGGCAATCCGACATTTGGAATGGTCAGGACGCAGCCTTCAGGTTCTACATGGCAATACTGGGCGTGCTGATCTTTCTGAATCAGCCTGATGCCGATCTTGACTGATCCCCAATAAAAAACGGCCCGCACCATAAAGCTGCGAGCCGTTCTTTTATCAGGGACGGGAAGCGTTCCCCCCATCACTCATCACTTGTTCAGGCGGTAATCATTCTCTGCAGCCGCAAAACGCTGGAACATGCCGGCAGTCGGCGTGCCCATTTTGCTGACGATGTAGATCGCCAGGCTGGCGAAGATGAAGCCCGGGATGATTTCGTACAGCCCCAGCAGTTCGAAGTGTTTCCACACGATCACGGTGATCGCGCCGACCAGGATGCCGGCCAGTGCGCCGTTGCGGGTCATGTCTTTCCAGATCACGGAGATCAGTACGACCGGACCGAATGCGGCACCGAAGCCGGCCCAGGCGTAGCTCACCAGACCCAGTACACGGTTTTCCGGGTTGGCTGCCAGTGCGATAGCAATCAGGGCAACCAGCAGCACCATGGCACGACCGACCCAGACCAGTTCCAGCTGCGAAGCGGATTTACGCAGGAAGGTCTTGTAGAAGTCTTCGGTCAGGGCGCTCGAGCACACCAGCAACTGGCAGCTCAGGGTGCTCATGACTGCAGCCAGAATGGCCGACAGCAGGACGCCGGCGATCCATGGGTTGAAGAGGATCTTGGCCAGCTCGATGAACACACGTTCGTGGTTCTCGGAGACCGCGCCAGCCACGTCCGGGTGCGCCGAGAAGTAGGCGATACCGAAGAAGCCCACAGCCACGGTGCCGCCCAGGCACAGGATCATCCAGGTCATGGAGATGCGGCGAGCGTTGGCGATCGATTTAACCGAGTCGGCAGCCATGAAACGCGCCAGGATATGCGGCTGGCCGAAGTAGCCCAGACCCCAACCCATCAGCGAGATGATGCCGATGAAAGTGGTGCCCTTGAGCATGTCGAAGTTGCTTGGATCTTGCGCTTCGATGGCCAGGAAGGTGGTGTCGACGCCGCCAGTGGCCAGCAGCACGATGACCGGCGTCAGGATCAACGCGAAGATCATCAGGGTGGCTTGTACGGTATCGGTCCAGCTCACGGCCAGGAATCCGCCGATAAAGGTGTAGGCAATCGTCGCCGCAGCACCGGCCCACAGCGCCGTCTCGTAGGACATGCCGAAGGTGCTTTCGAACAGACGGGCACCGGCCACGATGCCGGAAGCGCAGTAGATGGTGAAGAACACCAGGATCACGACGGCGGAGATGATCCGCAGCAGGCCGCTCTTGTCTTCGAAACGGCTGGCGAAGTAGTCCGGCAGGGTCAGTGCATCACCGTTGTGCTCGGTTTGCACGCGCAGACGGCCGGCGACGAACAGCCAGTTCAAGTAGGCGCCGACGATCAGGCCGATGGCGATCCAGCTTTCGGAAAGACCGGACATGTAGATTGCGCCGGGCAAGCCCATCAACAACCAGCCGCTCATGTCGGAGGCACCGGCGGACAGTGCCGTCACGACGCTACCCAGGCTGCGACCGCCCAGGATGTAGTCGGAAAGGTTGTTGGTGGAGCGATAGGCCATCAAGCCGATCAGCACCATTGCTGCGATGTAGATCACGAACGTGATCAGGGTTGGATTGCTTACGCTCATTAAGTTACGCCCTGGCTTTGTTTTTATGTAGCGGCGGCTGGTGAACCGCTCGCAAACGCATACGTTTGACAGACGATCCGGATTCCCGCGCATTTATGACTGATGTTTCCCCAGGAAAGCCATCAGCCGGAGCACCCGGTTTTTTCCGGGTTGCACCTTGGGCGCGAATGCTATTCAACAAAGCAAATAAGGTGCAACCAGTTTCGCGAGAATAAGTTGCACCTAGTCGGAAATAAATATCAAACACCGGTTTTTGCTCCTTTTCGGAGCAAGAAACAGAGCCAACCGCGTTAAAAAGCACCAAGCAGATACGGCACACCCGTACCAGAATTTATTTCCTGACGAGCTGCTTAATATTCCGACAAAAAAAGGGTTGCACCCGGTTGCACCTCAACAGTCGCACGGCTAATCTTGCCGCCAGCTGATGCCACGCAGTCGTGGCAAACATGAGGATAAAAACATGGCTACCACCACCCTTGGGGTCAAACTTGACGACCCGACCCGCGAACGCCTCAAGGCCGCCGCGACCTCGATTGATCGCACGCCGCACTGGTTGATCAAGCAGGCAATCTTCAATTACCTGGAAAAACTCGAGGGTGGTGCAACCCTGACCGAGCTGAGCGGTTTGACCAAGGACTCCGACGACAGCGTCGACGCGCCTCTGGATCACGCCCACCAGTGCTTCCTCGAATTCGCCGAAAGCATCCTGCCGCAGTCGGTACTGCGCGCCTCGATCACTGCCGCCTACCGCCGCCCTGAGCCGGAAGTCGTGCCGATGCTGATCGAGCAGGCTCGCCTGCCGGCCCCTATGGCCGAAGCCACCAACAAACTCGCCGCCTCGATTGCTGAAAAGCTGCGCAATCAGAAGAGTGCTGGCGGCCGTGCCGGCATCGTTCAGGGCCTGTTGCAGGAATTCTCCCTGTCGTCCCAGGAAGGCGTGGCGCTGATGTGCCTGGCCGAAGCGCTGCTGCGCATCCCGGACAAAGGCACCCGTGACGCCCTGATCCGCGACAAGATCAGCACCGGCAACTGGCAGCCGCACCTGGGCAACAGCCCTTCGCTGTTCGTCAACGCCGCCACCTGGGGCTTGCTGCTGACCGGCAAGCTTGTATCCACGCACAACGAAGCCGGCCTGACTTCGTCCCTGAGCCGCATCATCGGCAAGAGCGGCGAGCCGATGATCCGCAAGGGCGTCGACATGGCCATGCGCCTGATGGGCGAGCAGTTCGTGACGGGCGAAACCATCGCCGAAGCCCTGGCCAACGCCAGCAAGTTCGAAGCCAAGGGCTTCCGCTATTCCTACGACATGCTGGGTGAAGCCGCACTCACCGAGCACGACGCCCAGAAGTACCTGGCCTCGTACGAACAAGCCATCCACTCGATCGGCAAGGCGTCCCACGGTCGCGGGATTTATGAAGGCCCGGGCATTTCCATCAAGCTGTCGGCCCTGCACCCTCGCTACAGCCGCGCCCAGTACGAGCGCGTGATGGATGAGCTGTACCCGCGCCTGCTGTCGCTGACCTTGCTGGCCAAGCAATACGACATCGGCCTGAACATCGACGCCGAAGAAGCCGACCGCCTCGAGCTGTCCCTGGATCTGCTCGAGCGCCTGTGCTTCGAGCCTCAACTGACCGGCTGGAACGGCATCGGTTTCGTGATCCAGGCTTATCAGAAGCGTTGCCCGTACGTGATCGACTACGTGATCGACCTGGCTCGTCGCAGCCGTCATCGCCTGATGATCCGTTTGGTAAAAGGCGCGTACTGGGACAGCGAAATCAAGCGCGCCCAGGTCGAAGGCCTGGAAGGCTACCCGGTCTATACCCGCAAGGTGTACACCGACGTGTCCTACATCGCTTGCGCGCGCAAGCTGCTGTCGGTGCCGGAAGTCATCTACCCGCAGTTCGCCACGCACAACGCCCACACCCTGTCGGCCATTTACCACATCGCCGGTCAGAACTATTACCCGGGCCAGTACGAGTTCCAATGCCTGCACGGCATGGGTGAACCGCTGTACGAACAGGTTGTAGGTAAAGTTTCCGAAGGCAAGCTGAACCGTCCGTGCCGCGTGTACGCACCGGTCGGCACCCACGAAACCCTGCTGGCTTACCTGGTGCGTCGCCTGCTGGAAAACGGCGCGAACACTTCGTTCGTCAACCGTATCGCCGACCAGTCGATCTCGATTCAGGAACTGGTGGCCGATCCGGTGGCGAGCATCGAGCAGATGGCGACCGTGGAAGGCGGTTTCGGCCTGCCGCACCCGCGCATTCCATTGCCGCGCGACCTGTATGGCTCCGAACGCGCCAACTCCAGCGGCATCGACATGGCCAACGAACATCGCCTGGCCTCCCTGTCCTGCGCGCTTCTTGCTACCGCACACAACCACTGGAAAGCCGCACCGATACTCGGCTGCGCGTCCAGCAACGAAGCCCCGGCTCCCGTGCTGAACCCGTCCGATCTGCGTGACGTGGTCGGCCATGTGCAGGAAGCCACCGTCGAAGACGTCGACAACGCGATCCAGTGCGCCCTCAATGCCGCACCGATCTGGCAGGCCACCCCGCCCGCCGAACGCGCCGCGATCCTGGAACGTGCCGCCGACCTGATGGAAGCCGAGATCCAGCCGCTGATGGGCCTGCTCGCCCGCGAAGCCGGCAAGACCTTCGCCAACGCCATCGCTGAAGTCCGCGAGGCCGTGGACTTCCTGCGTTATTACGCGGTGCAGGCACGCAACGACTTCACCAACGACGCTCACCGTCCGCTGGGTCCAGTGGTGTGCATCAGCCCGTGGAACTTCCCGCTGGCGATCTTCAGTGGTCAAGTGGCTGCTGCGCTGGCCGCCGGTAACCCGGTATTGGCCAAGCCTGCGGAACAGACTCCACTGGTCGCCGCTCAAGCCGTGCGCCTGCTGCTCGAAGCCGGCATTCCCGAGGGCGTGCTGCAACTGCTGCCGGGTCGCGGTGAAACCGTGGGTGCCGGCCTGGTCGGCGACGATCGCGTCAAAGGCGTGATGTTCACTGGCTCCACCGAAGTTGCGCGCTTGCTGCAACGCAACATCGCCGGTCGCCTGGACAGCCAGGGTCGTCCGATCCCGCTGATCGCCGAAACCGGTGGCCAGAACGCGATGATCGTCGACTCTTCGGCACTGACCGAACAAGTGGTGATCGACGTGGTTTCGTCGGCGTTCGACAGCGCCGGTCAGCGTTGCTCGGCCCTGCGCGTCCTGTGCCTGCAGGAAGACTCCGCCGACCGCGTCATCGAAATGCTCAAGGGTGCGATGGCCGAAAGCCGTCTCGGCAACCCTGAGCGCCTGTCCGTGGACATCGGTCCGGTGATCGACGCCGAAGCCAAGGCTGGCATCGAGAAGCACATCCAGGCCATGCGCGACAAAGGTCGCAGCGTGTACCAGGTGGCCATCGCCGACGCCGAAGAAGTCAAACGCGGCACCTTCGTGATGCCGACCCTGATCGAACTGGAAAGCTTCGACGAACTGCAGCGGGAGATCTTCGGCCCGGTGCTGCACGTGGTTCGCTACAAGCGCAAAGACATCGATCAACTGATCGGCCAGATCAACGCTTCCGGCTACGGCCTGACCCTGGGCGTGCACACCCGCATCGACGAGACCATCGCCAAGGTGATCGACAACGTCAATGCCGGTAACGTCTATGTGAACCGCAACATCGTTGGCGCTGTCGTTGGCGTGCAACCGTTCGGTGGCGAAGGCCTGTCGGGTACCGGCCCGAAAGCCGGTGGTCCGCTGTACCTGTACCGCCTGCTGTCGACCCGCCCTGCGGATGCGATCGAACAATCCTTCGCTCGCGGTGACGCGGCCGCAGCACCGGACGTTCGTCTGCGCGACGCCATGAGCAAGCCGCTGACCGCCCTGAAAGCCTGGGCCGACAGCCACAAGTTCGCCGACCTGAGCACCCTGTGCGTGCAATTCGCTGCACAATCGCAAAGCGGCATCACCCGCGTTCTGGCCGGCCCAACCGGCGAGCGCAACAGCTACGCGATCCTGCCACGGGAACACGTGCTGTGCCTGGCGGAAGTCGAAGGCGACCTGCTGACTCAACTGGCGGCGGTACTGGCTGTCGGCGGTTCGGCGGTGTGGCCGGAAGGTGAACTGACCAAGGCGCTGTTCGCACGCCTGCCGAAGGAGATTCAGGCGCGCATCAAGCTGGTTTCCGACTGGAACAAGGACGAAGTGGTGTTTGACGCGGTTGTGCATCACGGCCATTCCGACCAGTTGCGCGCGGTTTGCCAGCAGGTTGCCAAACGTGCCGGTGCGATTGTCGGGGTTCAGGGCCTGTCGCAGGGCGAGACCAACATTGCGCTGGAGCGATTGGTGATCGAGCGTGCGTTGAGCGTCAACACCGCTGCGGCGGGTGGTAATGCCAGTTTGATGACGATCGGCTAAACCCGACAATCCGGGCACCTGCAACAGGTGCCCGGTTCAGCAACAATCCCTGTGGGAGCGAGCTTGCTCGCGATAGCGGTCTGTCAGTCACCTTTAATATTGACTGATCTGCCGCCATCGCGAGCAAGCTCGCTCCCACAGTGGTTTGTGGCGCTTGCTAAGTTTCTGCGCGGCTCCAACATCACCCTTATCAATCATCCTGTTCAGCTTCTATTCGCAAGACTAGACTCGGCCCATCCCAACAAAAGGTAGGCCGCCATGTCCGAGACGCTGCTCAGTTCCCGCAATCTGGCTTTCGAGCTGTATGAAGTCCTCGATGCCGAGGGCCTGACTCAGCGTGAACGTTTCGCCGAGCACAATCGCGAAACCTTCGATGCGGCCATAGGCACCGCCCGCAGCATCGCCGAGAAGTTCTTCGCCCCGCACAACCGCAAGGGCGACGAGAACGAGCCGCGCTACGAGAACGGTCAGGCGATTCTGATTCCGGAAGTGAAACCGGCGGTGGATGCTTTCCTCGAAGCCGGCTTCCTCAACGCCGCGCGCAGTTTCGACGCCGGCGGCATGCAACTTCCTACACTGTTGTCCCAGGCTTGCTTTGCACACTTCCAGTCGGCCAACGCCGCCTCGACCTCTTATCCGTTCCTGACCATGGGCGCGGCCAACCTGATCGAAAGCTTTGGTACCGAGGAGCAGAAGCGCCGTTTCCTGCAACCGATGATCGATGGCCGCTTCTTCGGCACCATGGCCCTGACCGAACCCCACGCCGGTTCGTCGTTGTCGGATATTCGTACCCGCGCCGAGCCAGCGTCCGACGGCACTTATCGCCTCAAGGGCAACAAGATCTTCATTTCCGGTG
Organism: Pseudomonas sp. PDM28; assembly: GCF_019219115.1. Lineage (NCBI taxonomy): Bacteria > Pseudomonadati > Pseudomonadota > Gammaproteobacteria > Pseudomonadales > Pseudomonadaceae > Pseudomonas > Pseudomonas sp. PDM28. Next base: position 377,954 of record NZ_JAHUWG010000004.1, on the reverse strand, counting down.
GCGATCATCCGCTGTCGGAAAACATCGTGCACATGGTCCTGGCCAAGCTGCCGGACGCACCGGCCGGTGTGAAGGGCATTTCGCTATTTATCGTGCCCAAGTTCCTGGTCAACGACGACGGCAGCCTCGGCCAGCGCAACGACGTACTGCTGGCCGGGCTATTCCACAAGATGGGCTGGCGTGGCACCACCTCTACCGCACTGAATTTCGGCGATAACGGCGAGTGCGTCGGCTATCTGGTGGGCAAGCCGCACCATGGCTTGAGCTACATGTTCCAGATGATGAACGAAGCGCGGATTGGCGTCGGCATGGGCGCGGTGATGCTTGGCTACGCGGGCTATCTGTATTCACTGGAGTACGCCCGCGAGCGTCCGCAGGGCCGCGTGCCGGACAGCAAGGACCCGAACACCGCGCCGGTGGCGATCATTCAGCACGCCGACGTCAAACGCATGCTGTTGACGCAAAAGGCCTACGTCGAAGGCTCGTTCGACCTCGGCCTGTACGCGGCGCGACTGTTCGATGACACCACCACCCTTGAGACCGAAGCCGAACGCAAGCAGGCCCATGAACTGCTGGACCTGCTGACGCCGATCGTCAAATCCTGGCCCTCGGAGTTCTGCCTGAAGGCCAACGAACTGGCGATCCAGATCCTCGGCGGCCACGGCTACACCCGTGAATACCCGGTGGAGCAGTACTACCGTGACAACCGCCTGAACCCGATCCACGAAGGCACCCACGGCATTCAATCGCTGGACCTGCTGGGCCGCAAACTGGCGCAGAACGGTGGCGCGGGGCTCAAGCAACTGATCCGCCTGATCGCCGACACCGCTGAACGTGCCCAGACGTTCGAGTCGCTGACGGCGCTACGCGAGCCGCTGGAGAAACTGGTGGCGCGCCTGCAAACGGTGACCATCGGCCTGCTGACCGACCTGGCCCAGGGCAAGGTCAACAGCAGCCTGGCGAACTCGGCGCTGTACCTGAAGGTGTTCGGACACACCGTCATTGGCTGGCGCTGGCTAGAACAGGCGATTCGCGCTGAGGAAGGGTTGAGCAAGGGCAATGCAGCGGATGTGAGCTTCTATAAAGGCAAGTTGCAGGCAGCCCGCTACTTCCTGACATGGGAAGTGCCAGGGTGTCACCATGAGTTGGCGATTCTTGAGGCACGGGATGATGTTTGCCTGGGGATGCAGGATGAGTGGTTTTGATCCCGGCCTTGTGTAGCCTTTGAAATCCAATCGCTGGCAAGCCAGCTCCCACAGGAGTCTCTGTTGTTCACTAATCCAGTGTTCAACACCAAACCCTGTGGGAGCGGGCTTGCCCGCGATAGCGTCAGCACAGACAGCACATCACCCCAGCTTGAACCCACCCATCTGCCGCGCCAGATCATCCGCCAACCGCTGCAACGTCTGGCAATCCTCACGACAAGCCCTGACCTCCCCCGCCGTCGCCCGCGCCAGATCGGAAATGCCCTGCACGTTGCGATTGATTTCCTCGGTGACTGCCGACTGCTCTTCCGTCGCCGTCGCCACCTGATGGTTCATGTCGCTGATGCGCTCCACTTGCCCGGTAATCGCGGTCAACGAGGTGCCGGTACGCTGGCTCGATTCGACACCTGTGCCGGTCGCAGCTTGCCCGGAATGCATCGACGACACCGCGTTCTCCGCGCCTTGTTTGAGACTGCCGATCATCTGCTGGATTTCATCGGTGGACGATTGCGTACGCCGCGCCAGGGTGCGCACTTCATCGGCCACCACGGCGAATCCACGCCCCATGTCGCCAGCGCGCGCCGCTTCGATAGCCGCGTTGAGCGCCAGCAGGTTGGTCTGCTCGGAAATCCCGCGAATCACCGCCAGCACCTGATCGATGGATGCCACTTGATGAGCCAGCTCGGCCACCGCCGTGGCCGCGACGCCGATTTCCCGGGACATGCTTTCAATATGGCGGATCGAACCACCCACCACTTCCCGCGCCTGCATCGCTTCGTCACGGGCGGTTTGTGACGCGAACGCCGCGTTGCCGGCATTCTGCGCGATGTCTTGCACGGTCAGGCCCATTTCGTGAACAGCGGTGGCGACCATGTCAGTCATTTCCTGCTGACGACCAGAGCGTTCTGCGGTGTTGTCCACCACCCGCGCCACCTGGTCGACAGCGGTGCGCAGGCGCTCGCTGGTGGTCAGCACTTCGCCGATCATGTCGCGCTGGCTATCCAGGAAGCGATTGAAGCCACGCGCCAGATCACCCAACTCATCGGCGCGACTGGAATCTAACCGGTGGGTCAAATCTCCACCACCGCTACCGATGGCCACCAGCGCCGCTGTTACCTGGCGAATCGGTCGCACCAGCCCTCGGGCCAGCAACACCACCAGCAACAGGCACACCAGCGCCACCGCCAGGCCGATGCCGCTGCTCATCCACATGGCGCGGCGGGCTTCGGCGTAGATCTGCGATTGCGGCACTTCGGCCACGAGGGTCCAGCCGAGATCGCGCAGGGGTAAGCTCAAGGCGAGGAAGTCTTCGCCGTCGCGCTGGAAGCCGCTGCTGGTGGCGGCTTTTTGACTCATCAGCGCTTGCGCCGCCGTAGCACCAATCTGCTCAGCCAAGGTGCGTTTGCCGCTGAACTGCGCCTCGGGATGGACCTGGATCAAACCGTCGGAACGCACGAGATAGACCTTGCCGCGCTCCCCGAAACTGAAGTTGTGAATCAGCTCCGACAGCTCTTTCATGCTCAGGCCAAGCCCGGCAACGCCCACGACTTTGCCGGCCTGTTCGACCTTGAGGTCGATGAACAGCGCCAATTCTCCGGTGGCTGTGTCGTTATCGATATTGAGGGTGCGCGGCTGATTGCTGTCGAGGAACGCGTAGAACCAGGCATCTTTCGGATTGGATCGGCTGAGGGTGCGGTCCAGGCCTTTTTCGGTGAAGTAGTGGTTGGTCGCGGTGCCGACAATCAGCGCGGTAAAGGCTTTGTGCTCGGCGCGAATGCCTTCGAGATAGGTAGTAAACGTGCCGGCCTGGGCACTGTCTTCACCCCCGGCCAACCAGTCGCGCACCATGCTGTTGCTGGCGATGTCCTTGGCGGCGGTGAGGGGCTGCACGAGGATCCGCTCGATGTCGTTGCGCATCGCTTCGATGCTCGAAGGCAAGGCTTGCTCGACCAGATAGCTCTGGGCGAGACGGTTGACCACGAGGGTATAAATGCCAACCACGATCAGGATACTGACCAGAAGGGCGGTGCCCATGCTCAGGATCAACTGCCATTGAATACTGCGTCGCCAAAACTGCATGGAGCACCCCCAAAGAATAAGAGGCTGAAACACTGCAACAGCCGTGCCGATTGTATACAAACCAACCGACAATCTATTCTTTGGTTGTGCGCAAAGCCGATCAGGCCTGATTGATCGTCTTGGAGATCACTTCAACCGTGGCGCTGACTTGCTCTTGGTAACGGTCGAGTTCGAGCTTGTGCTGCTTCTGCATTTCAATCTGCTGGGAGCACAGATTCATCGCCGCCAGCACCAGCAGTCGGTCACCGATCAGTGTCGGGTACTTTCTCTTGGTTTCGGCCAGGGCTGCCTTCAACATCATCGCGGCGTCCAGCAGGGTCTGTTCTTCCCCGGCCGGTGCCTTGATCGAATAGTCCTCCCCCAGGATCGAGACGACTTTTACCCCTGCGGCGTTGTAACTCATGCGCTGACAGGGCCTGCGCTGACGCGCTCAACCAGGGCCTGGATGCGAGCCGCCGTGGCGCCTTGTTTCTCTTCCTGCTCCATCAGGCTCAGTTGCAGGCTTTCGTTTTCATCCTTGGCCTGGGCCAGTTCTGCAGTCAGGGTCTGGTTGGTGCCGAGCAGGGTCTGGTTCTGCTGCACCAGGTCGCTGACCAGTTGTTCCAATTGGCTTAGGGATGCTTCCAACATTTTGATTTTCCGGGCTTTTTCAAAGGGCGCGTACGATAAAGAAAAGTCACCGTGGATGCCAGGGTTATACAGGCGCAAAGCCTTGATTTTGCTGACGGGTGACCTTCCTCGCGAGTTTTAAAGACTGTGATAAGCCAATCTGGTTCCTGCAATTCGTCGCCGAATCCTTTGCTCTGTAACAGAGTGGTGCCGAAAAGATCGCAGCCTGCGGCAGCTCCTACACGCAGATCTCCCATTTCCCTAATGTAGGAGCTGCCGCAGGCTGCGATCTTTTGATCTGCAAAACCTTTTTGACAGCATCACATTTCAACAGGTTAGAATCGCTGGCACGCAGACTGCATGGTCAGTTTGTGCCCGCCTTTCAGCTTTCTGGAGTACTGCCTTTGAATGCGACGACCATCAACAGCCTGTTCTTGATCGGCGCGTTGCTGGTAGGTGCGAGCATTCTGGTGAGTTCCCTTTCATCGCGCCTCGGCATCCCGATTCTGGTGATCATCCTGGCCGTCGGCATGGCGGCCGGTGTCGATGGCGGCGGCATTATCTTCGACAACTACCCTACGGCTTACCTGGTCGGCAACCTCGCACTGGCAGTGATCCTGCTCGATGGCGGCTTGCGTACCCGGGTCTCGAGTTTCCGCGTGGCGTTATGGCCGGCGCTCTCATTGGCCACGGTCGGGGTGCTGATTACCACCGGGCTGACCGGCATGGCGGCCGCCTGGCTGTTCGACCTGAACCTGATCCAGGGCCTGCTGATCGGCGCCATCGTCGGCTCCACCGACGCCGCGGCGGTGTTCTCGCTATTGGGTGGCAAAGGCCTGAACGAACGGGTAACCGCCAGCCTTGAAATCGAATCCGGCAGCAACGACCCGATGGCGGTGTTCCTCACCGTCACCCTGATCGACATGCTCGCCAGCGGCCAGACCGGCCTGCACTGGAGTCTGCTGACCCACCTGCTGCGCGAGTTCGGCATCGGTGGCGTCATCGGCCTGGGCGGAGGCTGGCTCATGCTGCAACTGGTCAACCGCATCAACCTGGCCACCGGTCTTTATCCAATCCTGGTCATTGCCGGCGGCCTGGTGGTGTTTGCCCTGACCAACGCCCTGCACGGCAGCGGCTTCCTTGCCGTGTACCTGTGCGGCCTGGTGATCGGCAACCGTCCGGTGCGCAGCCGCCACGGCATTTTGCACATGCTCGACGGCATGGCCTGGCTGGCGCAGATCGGCATGTTCCTGGTGCTGGGGCTGTTGGTCACACCTCACGACCTGCTGCCAATCGCCTTGCCGGCACTGGCCCTGGCGCTGTGGATGATTCTGTTTGCCCGGCCACTGTCGGTGGTGGTCGGCCTGCTGCCGTTCAAGGCATTCCATGGTCGTGAGAAAGCGTTCATTTCCTGGGTCGGCCTGCGTGGCGCGGTCCCGATCATTCTCGCGGTGTTCCCGCTGATGGCCGGCCTGCCCAACGCCCAGCTGTACTTCAACCTCGCCTTCTTTATCGTGTTGGTGTCGCTGCTGGTTCAGGGCACGAGCCTGCCGTGGGTCGCCAAGCTGCTGAAGGTGACGGTGCCCCCGGAGCCTGCACCCATCTCGCGCTCAGCCCTGGAAGTGCATGTCACCAGCGAGTGGGAGCTGTTCGTTTATCGCCTCGGCGCGGAAAAATGGTGCATCGGTTCACCCCTGCGTGAGCTGAAAATGCCCGAAGGCACCCGTATTGCCGCCCTGTTTCGTGGTCAACAATTGCTCCATCCGTCGGGTAGTACGGTGCTGGAAGTCGATGATTTGCTGTGTGTTATCGGCCACGAACACAACCTGCCGGCCCTCGGAAAACTCTTCAGCCAGGCGCCACAACGGGGCCTCGATCTGCGCTTCTTCGGCGACTTCGTACTCGAAGGAGACGCCCAGCTGGCCGCGGTTGCGGCCCTGTATGGGCTGAAGGTCGAAGGCATCGATCCGGACATGTCCCTTGGCCGCTTCATTGCCCAGAAAGTCGGCGGCGCGCCGGTGGTGGGTGACCAGGTGGAATGGAACAACACCATCTGGACCGTGGCGGTCATGGACGGGAACAAGATCGGCAAAGTGGGCGTCAGATTCCCCGAAGGAAGTCGCCCGGGTCCCGGACTCTTCCTCTAAACTGCTTCCACTCTCACTTGCTTGACCGGTCTTTATGCCTAACCTGCGCTCCCTTTTCGCCATTGCCCTTCTGGGCTTGAGTCTCTCTGTCGGCCCCCTTGGTTTTTCACAAGCGGCGCAAGCGGCCGAACCGCCCTCCAGCGAAGCCGTGCAAGCGAGCCTGGACAAGATTGCCGACCGCAAACTGCCGGAAGCCGATCAGAAGGCTTTGCAATCCGTCCTGCAAGGCACGCTGAACCAGCTCAACAACAAGCGTGACTACGAGCAGAAGCTGATCGAGCTCAAGCAAACGTTGAGTTCTGCACCCAAGCAGACGATCGAGAACCAGCGCGAACTGACCCGCCTCAAGGCCAGCCCTGTGGTGCCGGTGGCGCAGCGCTTCGCCAAAGAGTCGATCCAGCAGCTGGAGCAAATGCTCACTGAGCGCTCCACCCAGCAAAGCGACCTGCAAAAAGCCCTGGGTGATGCCAACAGCCTGACCATCACTGCCCAGACCCGCCCCGAGCGCGCCCAGGCGGAGATATCCAGCAGCCAGACGCGCATTCAGCAGATCAACAATATCCTCAAGAACGGCAAGGACGCCGGCAAGACCCTGAGCGCCGAGCAGCGCGACCAGCTCAATGCCGAACTGGCGGCACTGAACGCCCTGATCCCGCTGCGTCGCCAGGAACTGGCCGGCAATACCCAATTGCAAGACCTCGGCAACAGCCAGCATGACCTGTTGTCGGAGCGATCCGACCGCCTGGACAAGGAAATCCAGGACCTGCAAACCCTGATCAATCAGAAGCGTCTGGCGTTGTCCCAGGAAACAGTCACCCAGCAATCCATCGAAGCGCAGAAGGCTGGCGGCAGCAGCCTGCTGGCCACCGAAAGCGCGGCCAACCTGAAGCTCTCGGACTACTTGCTCAAAAGCACCGACCGCCTCAACGAAGTCACCCAGCAGAATCTGCAGACCAAGCAACAGCTGGATAGCCTGACCCAGAGCGATGCGGCGCTGGACGAGCAAATCAACGTGCTCAAAGGCAGCCTGCTGCTCTCGAAGATTCTCTACAAACAGAAACAGGCGTTGCCGCGCCTGCGGCTCGACCGCAACCTGGCCGACCAGATCGCTGACATTCGCCTGTATCAGTTCGAAGTCAGCCAGCAACGGGAACTGCTGAGCAACCCGACCACCTACGTTGAAAACCTGCTGTCGACCCAGCCCCCCGAGCAAGTCACGCCGCAGTTGCGCAAAAGCCTGATGGAACTGGCCACCACCCGCGCCGACCTGCTGGAGCGGCTCAATCGCGAACTGAGCGCAGTGCTCAATGAATCCATCACCCTGCAACTGAACCAGAAGCAACTGCTCAGCACCGCGCAAAGCCTGCGGGCGACGCTCGATGAACAGATGTTCTGGATTCCCAGCAACAAGCCGCTGGACCTGGAGTGGATTCACAGCGTGCCGGACCGCCTGCAGCGTCAGCTCGATTCGCTGCCGGTACTGTCAAGCCTGAGCGAACTGACCGATGGCCTGACCCAGCGCCCGCTGCTGTTCCTGCCATTGGCGCTGCTGATCGGTGCGCTGCTGTGGCGGCGCAAGAGTCTGTACGCACGACTGAACAAGGTTCACCAGGACATCGGTCACTTCAAGCGCGATAGCCAGTGGCACACCCCGCAGGCGATTCTGATCAATGTCCTGCTGGCGATGCCGGTTTCCCTGGGCCTCGCCTTGTGCGGGCTGGCCCTGCAAATCGACGCCCGTGGGCAGAACGCCAATATGGGCGCGGCGCTGCTGCAAATGGCCGGGGCCTGGCTGGTGTTCTACACCGCCTACCGGATCCTCGCGCCGGGTGGCGTGGCAGAACTGCATTTCCGCTGGGAAAAGCCCCAGGTAGAGTTCCTGCGCAGATGGATCCGCCGCCTCGGCATCGTGGTCATGGCCCTGGTGACCGTTGTCGCCGTTGCCGAACTGCAACCGGCGGCACTGGCCGATGACGTGCTCGGCATGCCGGTGGTGCTGATCTGCTACGCCTTGATGACCTTGCTGCTCAGCCGCTTGCTCAGCAGCAGCCCGACCCACGAGAATGCCTCGCTGTTCCGCAAACTGGTGGGGATCCTGTTCACCGCCCTGCCTGTCGCGCTGTTCGTGGCGGTGTGCTTCGGCTACTACTACACCGCGCTGAAGCTCAGCGACCGCTTGATCAATACCCTGTACCTGTTGATGTTCTGGCTGGTGATCGAAGCCACCTTCGTGCGCGGCCTCAGCGTGGCGGCCCGGCGACTGGCCTACCAGCGCGCCCTGGCCAAGCGCCTGGCCGCCAAAGAGGCCGGCGACGGCGAAGCGGTGATCGAAGAGCCGACCATGGACATCGAGAAGGTCAACGAACAGTCCCTGCGCCTGATCCGCCTGGCGCTGCTCGGCGGCTTCATGGCGGCGCTGTATTGGGTCTGGGCCGACCTGATCACCGTGTTCTCGTACCTGGACAACATCACCCTCTACGAATACACCAGCGGTACCGGCGCCAATATGAGCATGGTGCCGATCAGCATCGGCGACATGCTCGGTGCGCTGATCATCATCGGCATCACCTTTGCCCTGGCGCGCAACTTGCCCGGCCTGCTGGAAGTCTTCGTCCTGTCCAAGCTCAACCTGGCCCAGGGCAGCGCCTACGCGACCACCACGTTGCTCTCGTACGTGATCGCCGGCGTCGGCTTCGTCTCGACCCTGTCGACCCTGGGCGTGAGCTGGGACAAGTTGCAATGGCTGGTGGCGGCGCTGTCGGTCGGCCTCGGTTTCGGCATGCAGGAAATCTTCGCCAACTTCATTTCCGGCATCATGATCCTGTTCGAACGTCCGGTGCGGATCGGTGACACCATCACCATCGGCAACCTGTCGGGTACGGTGAGCAAGATCCGCATCCGCGCCACGACCATCACCGACTTCGACCGCAAGGACATCATCGTCCCGAACAAGACGTTCATTACCGGGCAACTGATCAACTGGTCGCTGACCGACACCATCACCCGGGTGACCCTCAAGCTCGGCGTCGACTACGGCTCGGACCTGGACCTGGTGAAAGAGCTGCTGCTCAAGGCTGCACGGGATAACCCGCGCGTCCTGAAAGACCCGGAGCCGCATGTGTACTTCCTGAATTTCGGCGAAAGCACCCTCGACCACGAGTTGCGTATGCACGTGCGCGACCTCGGCGACCGCAACCCGGTGCTCGACGAGGTCAACCGCTTCATCAACCGCGAGTTCAAGAAGCAGCACATCAACATCTCGTTCCGGCAGATGGAGGTTTACCTCAAGAACCTGCACGGCCAGGAATACAAGATGGTGCCGATCGAGCCGGAAGCAAAAACCATCGTGCCGATCGTCGACGGCAAGCCGGCGCAAGAACCGCCCGCCGCCAAACTCGACTAACCGGCCTTTCCCCAGCAGAATGCTCGGACATTCTGCTGGAGCCGGCCCTTGAAAGCCCTCGACGAACTCACCTTCGATAATCGCTTCGACCGCCTGGGCGACGCGTTTTCCGCCCATGTGCTGCCCGAGCCCATCGACAATCCACGCCTGGTCGTGGCCAGCCCCGCCGCCATGGCCCTGCTGGACCTCGACCCGGCCGTGGCCGAAACCCCGGAGTTCGCCGAACTGTTCAGCGGCCACAAGCTCTGGGCCGATGCGATTCCGAGGGCGATGGTCTATTCCGGACATCAGTTCGGTTCCTACAACCCGCAACTGGGCGATGGCCGCGGCCTGTTGCTCGGCGAGGTGTACAACGAGGCCGGCGAACACTGGGACCTGCACCTCAAGGGCGCCGGCCAGACGCCGTTTTCACGCATGGGCGATGGCCGGGCGGTACTGCGCTCGTCAATCCGCGAGTTCCTCGCTTCCGAAGCCCTGAACGCCCTGAATATCCCGACCACCCGCGCCCTGTGCGTGATCGGCTCCGACACCCCGGTGTGGCGCGAAAAGCAGGAGCGCGCGGCCATGGTCCTGCGCCTGGCGCCAAGCCATGTGCGCTTCGGCCACTTCGAATACTTCTACTACACCAAACGCCCCGAGCAGCAGAAAGTGCTGGGTGATCACGTGCTGGCCATGCACTTCCCGCAGTGCCTGGAACAACCGGAGCCGTACCTGGCGATGTTCCGCGAAGTGGTCGAGCGCAACGCCGAACTGATCGCCAAATGGCAGGCCTATGGCTTCTGCCACGGGGTGATGAACACCGACAACATGTCGATCCTCGGGATTACATTCGACTTCGGCCCGTTCGCCTTCCTCGACGACTTCGACGCCAACTTCATCTGCAACCACTCCGACGACCAGGGCCGTTACTCCTTCAGCAACCAGGTGCCGGTTGGCCAGTGGAACCTCAGCGCCTTGGCGCAGGCCCTGACGCCATTCATCAGCGTCGAAGCCCTGCGCGAAACCCTCGGCCTCTACCTGCCGCTGTTCCAGGCTCATTACCTGGACCTGATGCGCCGCCGCCTCGGCCTGACCACCGCGGAGGATGACGACCAGAAACTGCTGGAGAACCTGCTGCAACTGATGCAAAACAGCGGCGTCGACTACAGCCTGTTTTTCCGCCGTTTGGGTGATGAAGCACCGGAACAGGCCATCACCCGCTTGCGCGACGACTTCGTCGACCTCAAGGGCTTTGATGCCTGGGGCGAGCGCTACGTCGCCCGGGTCGCCCGTGAAGGCGCGCTTGATCAAGAGCAGCGCCGCCATCGGATGCACGCGGTCAACCCCCTGTACATCCTGCGCAATTACCTGGCGCAAAAGGCCATCGATGCGGCAGAGAGCGGCGACTATTCAGAAGTTCGACGACTGCATGCGGTGCTGAGCAATCCGTTCGAGGAACAACCGGGGATGGAAAGCTACGCCGAGAGGCCGCCGGAATGGGGTAAGCATCTGGAGATCAGTTGTTCGTCGTGAGGCGGGTCAGATAAAAACGTCTACTGGCACATTGAATCGCTCGGCCAACCAGCGGATCTGCCGCAGGTTGAGCTGGCGCTTGCCGCTCAGGATTTCGGAAACGACCGACTGAGGGCCGACGCCAGGCAGGTCGCTTTGAGTCAATCCATGTTCGCGCATCATGTAACCAAGCACTTCGGCACCTGTGGCTTCGGGCATAGGGTGATGTTTGTGATCCCATTCCTCAATCCAGTCACCGATGATGTCCACCAGACTCATCAGAGGATGCGACTCGTCAACTCCGGTCATCTCGAGTAACTCGTCGAGTGCCTGCACCAGCGTGTCATAGTCGTCTTCGTTTTTGGGTTTGCGTAGCAATGGCGATACGAATTCCCAATGCTCGGCCGCGTTTTTGATCAGAACGCTCATGCTCTTCCCTCCTTCCATTTACCGCGGTCATATTCGCGGTGATCCAGCACATGCTTGATGTAGATCTTTTGATGCTGATACCGAACATAGGCAATCAGCCGTAATTTGTTACCGCCGATATCGAAAACGTGAAACTCACCGACCTTGTCGGTTGCGGGAAATGACGATTTCATTGCCGCAAAATCACTTGGTTTGACGCGCTTTACCATTCGATACCACTGGTCCAGTGCGCTGGCTACCTGCGGCCACTTTTCCTTGGCGTCCCAAATTCGTTTTTCGGAAAACACTCGCATGCAACATCCTTATCGCATTTTGCTATGGTGAGTAAATCACAGATCAAAAATATCGCAAGTTGCGATAATCCTAGACAGACCAGCGGTCTGGCTCAGCACCATTCAGCCTAGTTTTATCGTCGGACACTGCGCGATTGAAAACATGAGCAAACGTCTCCAACTAGGTGTTATCAGCTCCCCATTGGATCTTGCTCATGACCGACCCTCTCCTCATCCCCTGCCCCCATTGCAACGGCCTCAACCGCATCCCCGCCGAGCGCCTCAACGACCACCCGAAATGCGGACGCTGCAAGGCCGAAGTCCTGCTGAACAAGCCGTTTGAATTGAAACAAGGCGACTACGCCAGCCAGATCAAGGGCGATCTGCCGCTGCTGGTAGACGTGTGGGCGGACTGGTGCGGGCCGTGCAAGTCGTTTGCTCCGGTGTTCGAGCAGGCGGCCGGGCAACTGGCGGGCAAGTGCCGGTTGGCCAAACTGGACAGCGAGGCAAACCAGCAGTTGTCGGCGCAGCTGGGGATTCGCTCGATCCCGAGCCTGATCCTGTTCAAGAACGGCCGGGAGATCGCCCGGCAGAGCGGGGCTTTTCCGTTGCCGCAGTTGATGGCCTGGCTGCGTAGCCAGGGTATCTGAAGCAACACAGCCCCTGTGGGAGCGAGCTTGCTCGCGATGACGATGTGTCAGTCGAAGATAATGTTGACTGTCAGTCCGCTATCGCGAGCAAGCTCGCTCCCACAGTGTTTTGTTTCGCCTGGAAGATCAGGCGTTTTCCAGCAGGTTATGCAGCTCGACAAACTGCTGGGTCAGCTTGTGTCGCGGGTCGAGATGGATCAGCGGCGTGTTGGCCTGGTGGGATTCGCGCATGCGTACCGAGCTGGCCAGGTACACCGGCAGCACCGGAAGGCCTTCGGCGATCAGTTCGTCGAGGATTTGCTGGGGCAGGCTTGCGCGGGCCTGGAACTGGTTGACGACGATGCCTTCGACTTCCAGGCCTTCGTTATGGTCGTCCTTCAACTCTTCGATTTCCGCCATCAGACCGTAGAGTGCCTGGCGTGAAAAACTGTCGCAATCGAAGGGAATCAGCACGCGATCGGCGGCAATCAATGCAGAAACCGCATAAAAATTCAGCGCTGGCGGGGTATCGAGGTAAATCCGGTCGTAGTCTTCGCTCAGTTCCTCAAGCAACTTACGCAGCTTGTTGATCTTGTGCTTTGCTTCAAGCTTTGGCTGCAAGTCCGCCAGTTCGGCGGTGGCGGTAATAACGTGGAGGTTATCGAAGGGGGTTTCGTAGATGTCGACCTGATTCTTTTTGGAGAACGGCCCGGAAGACAGCGTCTGCTTGAAGAAATCGGCGATGCCCATCGGGATGTCGCTACCGGTGAGACCCGTCAGGTACTGAGTGGAGTTGGCCTGGGCATCGAGATCCACCAATAAGGTGCGAAAACCCTCGCTGGCACTGACCGCCGCCAGATTGCAGGCAATGCTGGATTTGCCAACGCCACCTTTCTGATTGAACACCACGCGCCGCATGTCAAAACCTCCGTGTATCAAAGAATGACCGAGTGTAGTGGTGCACGGCGTTGCTTCGCTACCTTGTCGGCACAGGGACTACACAGTCAGTTGCCTTCTCTTGCATGAAAAGCCGTGAACGGCCCGATGGTTTGACGCAGGAGCCGACAGACGGAGTAGTGATTGTGTGAATAATTACCAATCGCTCAGTTTTTGCGAGCCAGTCGCTGCATCTTGTTGAGCAAAATGTAACCAGCATTTGCTACACGTTCCCGGCACCGGGATAATGCGCGCCACTCGGCGGCAAACGCCGCGCAGGGTGAGTCTCGGCTCTCGGCCACTCCCCGCGTCAAGTAAGCCCGTGAGGGCGGGATGAATGTCTGTGATCAACTTCAACATCGCCCAATGGCGCGCCTGGGCCCCGGGGCTTGAGAGCGTGAACGATTGGCAGGCCTGGAGCCGGCAACCCGTCGTGCTGCCGGACAGCGATGCCGCTCCCGACGTTTCCTTTCTGCCGGCCATGCAGCGCCGCAGGCTCAGCCGCCTGGCACGGATGGCATTCAGTGTCGGCTGGCCATTGGCCGAAGGCCGGCAGGATCTGCCATTGGTCTTTGTTTCCCGTCACGGCGAAACCCCGCACACCGTCGACATTCTCAGTGATCTGGCCGCCGATCAGCCGCTGTCGCCGACCCGGTTCAGCTTGTCTGTGCATAACGCGATTATTGGCTTGTGGTCGATCATGCGCGGTGAAACCAGCGAAATGACGGCCCTGGCTGCCGCAGGCGATGGCCTGGAGCACGGCATGCTCGAAGCGGCCGCGCTGCTGGCCGAAGGCGCTGGCGCGGTACTGCTGGTGGTGACCGAAGAGCGGCCGCCCGAGGCTTACTCGACCTGGATCGACGACGTGCCGTTCCCTTATGCCGTCGGCCTGCTGATCACACCAGGCACCGACTGGCAGTTGTCCCTGAACAGCCCCTCGGATGCGTTGTCCAAATCCCGCTGGCCCCACGCGCTGAATCTGTTGCGTATGCTGCTCGGCCAGCAAACCACCTGCCAACATGCCTGGAAAAATCGTGTATGGACCTGGCAACGCAACCCGTGACCGAGAAAAACCGCGACGCCTATTACTGGCGCTTGCTGGCCACCGCCGCGAGCTTTGCCCTGTTCGGGTTGGGCGGCCTGTGCCTGCGCCTGGTGGTTTTTCCTGTGCTGAACTGCCTGCCCGGCGACGCCCGCACCCATCGGCTGCGGGCCCGGCAAACCGTCAGCCGCTGTTTCTGGATTTTTGTGCGCTTCATGGCCCGTACCGGGGTGCTGACCTACGACATTGAAGGCGCGGAAAAACTCGGTCGTCCCGGGCAAATGATCCTTGCCAATCACCCCTCGCTGATCGACGTGGTGTTTCTGATCGGCCTGGTGCGTCACGCCAACTGCGTGGTCAAGCAAAGCCTCTGGGAAAATCCGTTCACCCGCGGACCGCTGCGTTGCACCGATTACATCAGCAACGACGGCAGCATGGACATGCTCGACACGGCTGCCGATGCGCTGAAAGACGGCCAGACCCTGATCATTTTCCCCGAAGGCACGCGCACCCGGCCCGGGCAGGCACCGGCCTTTCATCGGGGCGGGGCGGCAATCGCCGTGCGGGGTGCGAAAATCCTCACCCCGGTCATTATCAAGGTCAACCCGACCACATTGACCAAGGCCGAGCCCTGGTATCGCATCCCCAAACGCCGCGTGCACTTCAGTTTTCGGGTTGGGGCCGATATAGACCCACAGGTCTTCGCCTCGCTGGGGCCGGCTCCGCAAGCCTCGCGCAAGCTCAACGATTATTTGCATTCTTACTTCATCAAGGAGCTCGCCGAAGATGAGCGATCGGAACACCCATAGCCTGGTGCTGGAAATCAAAGAGCTGATCATCGAAGCCCTGGGCCTCGAGGACATCAGCGCCGAAGACATCGGCAACGAGCAGACGCTGTTCGGCGAAGGCCTGGGCCTGGACTCGGTGGACGCCCTGGAACTGGGCCTGGCCATCCAGAAAAAGTACGGCATCAAAATCGATGCCGATGCCAAAGACACTCGTAATCACTTCAGTAACGTGGCGAGCCTTGCGGCGTTCGTCACCGCAAAACAGGCAGCTTGAGAGCGGACCATGCAAACTCGTGACGACATTTTCAACACCCTGCGCGATGCCCTGGTCGAACTCTTCGAACTGGACCCCGGGCGTGTGAGTCTGGAATCCAACCTGTATCAGGACCTGGAAATCGACAGCATCGACGCGGTCGACCTGATCGATCACATCAAACGTCAGACGGGCAAGAAAATCGCCGCCGAAGAATTCAAATCGGTGCGTACCGTCAGTGACGTGGTCGAGGCGGTCTACCGTCTGGTTCAACCGGCCGCATGAGTCGAGTGATCGGCCTCGGCCTGCTGCTGGCGGGCCTTTTGTATCCCTTTGCGGTGTATTTCGGCATGGAGCACTTCGCCCCCTGGCAGTTCGGCCTGCTGCTGGGCGGACTGTGGCTGGCCCGGGCGCTGACCGGCAAACGTCGGCCCGGCAGCCTGTGGATGGCGACGGTGGCCATGGTGTTCTGCCTGTTGCTGGCACTGTTCGACAGCCCGGCGCTGTTGCGCTGGTATCCGGTGTTGATCAGCGTCTTCATGTTGGTGCTGTTCGGCTCGAGCCTGACATTCGGCCCACCGATCGTTGAACGCCTGGCCCGGGTACGCGAGCCGCAATTGCCGGCCGAGGGCATTCGCTATACCCGCCAGGTGACCATCGCCTGGAGCGTCTTTTTTCTATGCAACGGTTTGTGTGCCGCCGCCCTGACCCTCTGGGCGCCGCTGAGCTGGTGGACGCT
The DNA here is from genome assembly GCF_019219115.1 of Pseudomonas sp. PDM28. Lineage (NCBI taxonomy): Bacteria > Pseudomonadati > Pseudomonadota > Gammaproteobacteria > Pseudomonadales > Pseudomonadaceae > Pseudomonas > Pseudomonas sp. PDM28. Next base: position 361,932 of record NZ_JAHUWG010000004.1, on the reverse strand, counting down.
GTACACCGGCCTGATCTCCTACGGATTGATAGGCCTGATGTTTGCCATTGAATGGCTGATACGACTAAGGGTACGAGGCCACCCATGAATTGGATAAAACTTGAGCACCTGCTGCTCAAGGCCCGGCCGGACCGTGCCATCACGACCGGTCCGGCACTGGATCACGCCCGACTCTGCGAACTGTCGCTGAGCCTGGCCGCCGGCCTGCAAGCCCGGGGTGTACGGCAGATGGCCGTGCACCTTGAGGATGCCGCTGACCTGGCGATTGCCCTGCTTGGTGCCTGGCGTGCCGGGGTCAGCGTGCTGCTGCCTTCGGACCTGCAACCGCAGACCCGCCAACGCTGGTCGAATGACGTCGATCTGTGGCTGACCGATCAACCGGGCGACATGCACCTTGGCGATTTCCAACAGCCACCGCTCAGTGCCGCTGTACTGGACCTGGATCACTGTCGGCTGAGCCTGTGCACATCCGGTTCCAGTGGCGAACCCAAGCGCATCGAAAAAAACCTGCGTCAACTGGCCAATGAAATCGAAGCCCTGGAACAGCTGTGGGGCTCTGGCCTGGGCCCGGCGTGCATCATTGGCAGCGTCGCCACCCAGCACATCTACGGTTTGTTGTTTCGGGTACTGTGGCCGTTGTGCGCCGGACGTCCGTTCGTACGCAAGCAATTGGCGTTCCCGGAAGACCTGCAACGTGCCAGCCGCGAGCACCCGGCCTTTGCCTGGGTGGCCAGCCCGGCGCTGCTCAAGCGCATGGGCGACAACCTCGACTGGCCTGCCTTGAGCTGCGTACGCCGGGTGTTTTCCTCCGGCGGCGCATTGCCGGTCGAGGCCGCACAGAGCCTGCATGAGCGTCTCGGGCAATGGCCAACGGAAATTTTCGGCAGCTCGGAAACCGGCGGCATCGCCTGGCGTCAGGGCGCCGAACTCTGGCAACCCTTTGCCGATGTCACACTGACTCAAGACAGTGAGGGTGCGCTGCTGATCGCTTCGCCCTACTTGCCTGACGGTCATGTCGAACAGACTGCCGACTCAGCACGCATCGCCGTCGATGGTCGCTTCGAATTGCTCGGGCGACTGGACCGGATCGTCAAACTGGAAGAGAAACGCATCTCGCTGCCGATGCTGGAACAGGCGCTGATGGCCCATGACTGGGTCAGCGAAGCGCGGCTCGGCGTGGTTCAGGAAAACCGCGCTTCCCTGGGGGCGTTAGTGGTCCCGAGCGAAGCCGGTTTGCATGCTCTGCGTAATCTGGGCCGACGCAGCCTCACCGAGCAATTGCGCCAACACCTGAGCCAACACTGCGAAACCCTGGCTCTGCCGAGACGCTGGCGCCTGCTGCGACAACTGCCACTGAACGCTCAGGGCAAACTGCCCCAAGCCGACGTCGACGCCCTGCTGTTGGCGTCGCGCCCCAAAGCCCCGGAGGTGCTGGAGCAAGTCGAAAGCGATGGCGAGTGGAGCCTGCAACTGGCCGTGCCACCGGACCTGGCCTATTTCAGCGGTCATTTCCCCAAGGCGCCGGTATTGCCTGGCGTGGTGCAGGTGGACTGGGCGCTGAGCCTGGGCCGGCAACTGATGAACCTGCCGGAAAAATTCGCCGGCATGGAAGTCTTGAAGTTCCAGCAACTGGTGCGCCCGGGCGATGAAATCCAGCTGCACCTGCGCTTCGACCCGGCGCGCGGCAAACTCTATTTCGCCTACCGCAACGAAACCGCCACCTGCTCCAGCGGGCGGATCTTGCTGGAGGCGGCGCATGTGTAAGTTTGGTGAGTGCTGCGCACTCATTCGCGAGCAAGCCCGCTCCCACACTGGATTGGTGAACGACACAGCCCCCCTGTGGGAGCGGGCTTGCTCGCGAAACAGACACCACGGTCCCTCAGGTGTACACCAACATGCATAGCCCCTGCGCCATTGTCCCGGTGTACAACCACGAAGGCGCCATCACCACAGTGGTCGATGCGCTGATCGCCAACCATCTGCCGTGCATCCTGGTGGACGATGCCAGCAGCCCGCGCTGCGCCCGGGTTCTGGACCGCCTGGCCCAGCGTGAAATGGTTTACCTGATCCGCCTCGCCGAAAATCAGGGCAAGGGCGGCGCGGTCATGACCGGCTTGCGCGAAGCCTCACGCCTGGGTTTCAGCCATGCCTTGCAGGTGGACGCCGATGGCCAGCACGATTTGCAGGACGTCAAACGCTTCATCGAACAATCACGCCGCCACCCACGGGCGGTGATCTGCGGTTATCCGCAATATGACGCCAGCGTACCGAAAGGCCGTTTGTATGCGCGCTACCTCACCCACGTCATGGTCTGGATCAACACCCTGTCGTTGCGGATTCGCGACTCCATGTGCGGTTTCCGGGTTTACCCGTTGCCACCGGTTCTGGCGTTGATCGAGTCGGCGAAAATCGGCAAGCGCATGGACTTCGATTCGGACATCCTGGTGCGCCTGGCCTGGCGCAATCAGCCGATGTTATGGCTGCAAACCAAAGTCCGTTACCCGCTGGACGGCGTTTCGCATTTTCGGATGTTCCACGACAACGTGCTGATTTCCAGCATGCACACGCGGCTGTTCTTCGGCATGTTGCTGCGCTCACCCATGATCCTCTGGCGACGGTGGCGGTCATGAGTGCCGACAAACAACATTGGGCCGACCGCGAAGAGCGCGGCAGTTTCTGGCTGATGAAGCTCACCGCATTCGGCGCCAAAGTGCTGGGCCGTCGAGTACTGAGTCCGGTGTTGTACGGCATCGTCCTGTACTTCTTCCTGTTCGGGCGCAGTGCGCGACACAGTGCCTGGCAATACCAGCAACGCCTGGCCGACTGGAGCGGGCGCAACGAACTGCGCCCAAGCCATTGGCGGGTATTCGGCCAGTTCATGGCGTTCGCCGACTCCATGCTCGACAAACTCGACGTATGGAACGGCAGGCTGAGCATCGAGCAGATCGAAATCATCGACCCGGCGCTGCTGCGCGACCAGTTGCGCGCTGCCCGCGGCCAGATGCTGGTCGGCGCACACCTGGGCAACCTGGAAGTCTGCCGCGCACTGGCGGAAATCGGCGAAAAGGTCACGATGAACGTGCTGGTGCACACCAAGCACGCCGAACAGTTCAACCGTTTGCTGGGTGAAGCCGGGGCGACCAACTTGCGCCTGATTCAGGTCAGCGAACTGGACCCGGGGATCATGCTGCAATTGAGCGAGCGCCTGGAGCGCGGCGAGTGGCTGGCGATTGCCGGCGACCGCGTGCCACTGCATGGCGGGCGCAGCGTGACCGTGGACTTTCTCGGCCATCCGGCCAGATTCCCTCAAGGCCCGTGGTTGCTGGCCGGCCTGCTGAAATGCCCGATCAATCTGCTGCTGTGCCTGAAAAAGCCCGATGGCGACTATCGACTGACCATTGAACCCTTCGCTGAGGCAATCACCTGGATACGCAGCGACCGTGAACAGGTCATTCATCAGTGGGCGTCCCGCTACGCCGAGCGCCTGAGTCACTATTGCCTCGAAGCGCCCCAACAATGGTTCAACTTTTACCCTTTCTGGAAGACCGATGACGACGCCAACGCTTGAGCCGGTAACCTTCGGCGAACGCCCTCTGCGCATTGAAGATGTGCTGGCACTGGCCAACCGCAAGGTGCCGGCGCAGTTGCAAAGCGATCCCGCCTACCGCGAGCGCATCGCCAAGGGCGCGCGTTTTCTCGACTCGCTGCTGGACAAGGAAGGCGTGATCTACGGCGTGACCACCGGTTATGGCGATTCCTGCGTGGTCGCGGTGCCGCTGCATCACGTCGAAGCGCTGCCGCAGCATCTGTACACCTTCCACGGCTGCGGGCTGGGCAGACTGCTCGACGCCCAGGCCACCCGCGCGGTATTGGCGGCGCGTCTGCAGTCGCTGTGCCACGGTGTTTCCGGGGTGCGCGTGGAGCTGCTGGAACGCCTGCAGGCGTTCCTTGAACACGACATCCTGCCGCTGATTCCGGAGGAAGGTTCGGTCGGCGCCAGCGGTGACCTGACGCCGCTTTCGTACGTTGCCGCCACGCTGTCCGGCGAACGCGAAGTGATGTTCCGCGGCGAACGCCGGCAGGCTGCCGATGTGCACCGCGAACTCGGCTGGCAACCACTGGTGTTGCGGCCGAAAGAAGCCCTGGCGCTGATGAACGGCACCGCCGTAATGACCGGCCTCGCCTGCCTGGCCTTCGCCCGTGCCGATTACCTGCTGCAACTGGCCACGCGCATCACCGCGCTGAACGTGGTCGCCCTGCAGGGCAACCCGGAGCACTTCGACGAGCGCCTGTTCGCCGCCAAGCCACATCCGGGGCAGATGCAGGTCGCCGCGTGGCTGCGCAAGGATCTGGCCATCGACGCGCCGACCGCCCCCTTGCATCGCCTGCAAGACCGCTATTCCCTGCGCTGCGCGCCCCATGTGCTGGGCGTGCTGGCCGACAGCCTGAACTGGCTGCGTTCGTTCATCGAGATTGAACTCAACAGCGCCAACGACAACCCGATCATCGACGCCGAAGCCGAGCGCGTGCTGCACGGCGGGCACTTCTACGGCGGGCACATCGCGTTCGCCATGGACAGCCTGAAAAACCTCGTGGCCAACGTCGCCGACCTGCTGGACCGGCAACTCGCGCTGCTGGTGGACGAGCGCTACAACCATGGCTTGCCGAGCAACCTGTCCGGCGCCACGGCTGACCGCGCCATGCTCAACCACGGCTTCAAGGCCGTGCAGATCGGTACCAGCGCCTGGACCGCCGAAGCGCTGAAAAACACCATGCCGGCCAGCGTCTTCTCGCGCTCCACCGAATGCCACAACCAGGACAAAGTCAGCATGGGCACCATCGCCGCCCGGGATGCGATCCGCGTATTGGAACTCACCGAACAAGTGGCAGCCGCCACCCTGCTGGCGGCCAATCAGGGCGTCTGGCTGCGCGGCCAGGCCGAAGATGCGCGACCACTGCCACCCGCACTGGCCGCCATGCACGAAGCCTTGACCGGGGACTTCCCACCGGTCATCGAAGACCGCGCGCTGGAAGGCGAGTTGCGCCTGTGCCTGCAGCGCATCGCTGAACAACACTGGAGGCTGCATGCGTAGCAAGGGACTTCTGCACACCGACACGGAAATCGTCGTGCCCTTCTTTGACGTCGACAGCATGCACGTGGTCTGGCACGGCCATTATGTCAAATACCTGGAAGTCGCCCGCTGCGCGCTGCTGGACACGATCGGCCACAACTACACGGCGATGAACGAATCCGGCTACGCGTGGCCGGTGATCGACCTGCAATTGCGCTACGTACGCGGCGCGGTGTTCGGCCAGAAACTCAACGTGCGCGCCAACCTGGTGGAGTGGGAGAACCGCTTGAAGATCAACTACCTGATCAGCGATCTGCAGACCGGTGAACGCCTGACCCGGGCCATGACGGTACAGGTCGCCGTCGACCTCGCCAGCCGCGAGATGCAGCTGGCCTCGCCCAAGGTGTTCACCGACGCCGTTGAAAGGGCCCTGCCATGATGTTCTGCCACCCCCGCCCCCCTGTAGGAGCGAGCCTGCTCGCGATGGTCGCTAACGATGACACCGGGCCCCTGACACCCCGCGGCTTTCTCAGGTTTTTCGCGAGCAAGCTCGCTCCTACGGTGTTCTGCGTGCTACTGGGTATTCCTGGACTGGCCCATGCCTTCGACCTGCAACAACTCAGCGAGCAACTGGCCAAACCCGAGGTGATCCACGGCAACTTCATCCAGGAGAAACACCTGCGCGCCCTGCCCCAGCCGCTGACCAGCAAGGGCTCGTTCGTGCTGGCAAAAAACCACGGTTTGTTGTGGCTGCTGAAAACGCCGTTGCAGCAGGACTATCGCATCACCGCCAAAGGCATTGCCCGGCGTGACGGCATTGTTTGGCAAATGCTGCCGGGCAAAAGCGCCGGTGCCGAGCAGAACCGTTTGTTCCTCGCTGTGCTGCAAGGCGACAGCAGCGGCCTGCAACGGGATTTCGAGCTGTCCCTGAGCGGCGACGCACAGAACTGGAAGCTCACGCTGGTGCCGCGCTCGATGCTGCTCAAGCAGGTGTTCAACCAGATCAACATTACCGGCGCAGCACTGGTGCAGAGCATCGAACTGCTCGAAACCCAGGGCGACAGTACGTTGTTGCGCATGCAGGACAGCACCAGCGCGCAACCGTTGAGCGACGCGGAGCAACATGACTTTGCCGAGTGAACGGTTACTGCCACGCCTGTTTCTGATCCTGCTGCTGGCAGTGCTGGCGCTCGCGGGTTGGCAATGGCGTGACGGCGCGCCACTGTCGGCGAACCTGATGGAACTGGTGCCCGGCACGGCGCCCGACGCCCTGGAACTGCGCGCAGAACAACGCATGCAAGAACCGCTGAACCGCGAAATGCTGGTGCTGGTGGGCCACACCGATCGCCAGCAAGCCGTTGCCATGGCGCAAACCCTCGGCGAGCAATGGCAGGCCAGCGGACTGTTCGAAAAGGTCCAGTGGACCCTGCAAGCCGACTTGCCGGCGCTGCGCACGCAATTGCTGCAAGGTCGCCTGGCGATGCTCTCGGCGGTGGACCGACAACTGCTGATCGAGCACCCCGACACCTTTATCCAGCAGCGCGTGCAAGCCTTGTTCGATCCGTTCAACGGTTACAGCCTGGTGCCGAGCCAGGATGACTGGCTGGGCCTGACCGGGCGTATCCAGAACAGCCAGCCGCAACGCGGTTCGGTGCAACTGGACATCGGCAGTGGCACCCTGGTCGCCGATGCCGATGGCAAAAGCTGGGTGCTGCTGCGCGCGCGCACCACCGGCAACGCCTTCGACATGAACCTGCCGCTGCAAGTGGCCGACCTGCTCGAGCACAGCCGCGAACAAGCTGCGCAGCACGAGGTGCAACTGCTCGCCGCCAGCGGCTTGCTGTACGCGGCCCACGGGCAACAGCAGGCCGCCCGGGAGATGACCTGGGTCGGTGGCGGTGCCACCGTCGGGATTCTGTTGCTGCTGCTGTTGGCCTTCCGGCGCTGGCGTGTGTTGCTGGCGTTCGTGCCGGTGCTGGTGGGCATGCTCTTCGGAGCGGTGGCCTGCGTGGCGCTGTTCGGCCATATGCACGTGATGACCCTGGTACTGGGTTCGAGCCTGATCGGTGTGGCGGTCGACTACCCGCTGCACTACCTGTCCAAAAGCTGGAGCCTGAAACCCTGGCACAGCTGGCCTGCCCTGCGCCTGACCCTGCCAGGGTTGACCCTGAGCCTGATCACCAGCGGTATCGGCTACCTGGCCCTGGCCTGGACACCCTTCCCGGCGCTGACCCAGATTGCCGTGTTCTCTGCCGCCGGTTTGCTCGGCGCCTATTTGTCCGCCGTGTGCCTACTGCCGGCCTTGCTCAAGGGCGTGGAGCTACGTCCGGCGCAGTGGACATTGCGCGTTTGCGAGCTTTTGCTGGGCTGTCGTGAAGCACTGCTCAATCAAGTAAAAACGCCAGTCCTGCTGGCGCTGCTGATCGCCTTTTGCGTGGGCGGGCTGTTGCAGCTGAGCAGCAAAAACGACATCCGCCAGTGGATCAGCGCACCGCAACAATTGACCGACGAAGCCCGGACCATTGCACAGATCACCGGCTATCAACCCACCAGCCAGTTCTTCCTGATACGCGCCGCCAATCAGCAGCAATTGCTTGAACGCCAGACCGCTCTGAGCGAACGACTGGATCAATTGATTGGCCTGGAAAAACTCCAGGGGTATCTGTCGCTCAATCAACTGGTCAGCCCGCCGAACGCACAGCAGCAGGTGCGCGAAGCGTTGAGCAGACTGCCGGCGTTCTGGCAGCCGTTGCTCGACATCGGTGTACCGGCCGAGGCGCTGCAAGCCGAGCTGACGAAGCTACAGGCACTGCCGGCCGTGGACATCGACGCAGCGCTCAGCGGCCCGCTGGCAGAACCCTACCGGCCCCTGTGGCTGGGGCCGACCGAAGACGGCGTGGCCGCGATGGTCAGCCTGCAAGGCATCAACAACCCGGCCCTGCTGCGGCTCCAGGGCGAGGACTTACCCGGCGTGACACTGGTGGATCGACTGGGTGAATTGAACACTGTCTTCGCCGCCACCCAAATCAGTGCCGCCGAACTGAAACTCGCCTCCTGCGTGCTGATCGTGCTGGTGCTGATCCTGCCGTTCGGTCTCGGCGGTGCGTTGCGCATCGTCTCCCTGCCGCTGCTGGCGGCGTTGTGCAGCCTGGCCAGCCTCGGTTGGCTGGGGCAGCCGTTGACCCTGTTCAGCCTGTTCGGCCTGCTGCTGGTGACGGCGATCAGCGTCGATTACGCGATCCTGATGCGCGAACAGGTCGGCGGCGCGGCCGTGAGCCTGTTGGGCACCCTGCTGGCAGCGTTGACCACCTGGTTGTCGTTCGGTCTGCTGGCGGTGTCGAGCACCCCGGCGGTGAGCAACTTCGGATTGTCGGTGAGCCTCGGCCTGGTCTTCAGCTTCCTGCTGGCACCCTGGGCCGGTCGACAGGTGCACGAGCCCACAGCCGCGGAGCATGCAACGTGATGATCGTTCTGTTCTGGGCGATGGCCCTGGCGTTGTTCGCACTGGCGACCCGTGTCGGCCGGCATTTCGGCCTGATTCCCATCGTCAGCCAGTTGTTGCTGGCAACCCTCGGTTTGCCGCTGCTGATGTATTTCTGGGTCGAGCCGCAATGGCATCTGAGCGGTGCGCAACTGGTGTCGCCGGGCTGGCTGAAGAACCTCTACAGCCTGAGTTTTGCCCTGTTACTGGGCTACATCCTCAGCGATGTGATCGACCTGCAACTGGATCGCCAGAGCCTGAAAATCGCCCTGCCGAGCTTTTGCATTCCGTTTGCCTGCGGCTTGGCCACGGCCGTCTGGCTGTTGCCGGCGCAACCCTGGATCAGCTCGCTGGCCGTCGGCCTGTTGTTCGCCATCACCGCGATTCCGGTGCTGTACCTGTACCTGCGACACATCGATTACCCGCCCGCCGCCACCCGGCGCCTGGTGCAAACCGCGATCCTCATCGACCTCGCCTGCTGGACTGTGTTCGGCCTCGCCCAGGGCAGCCTGCACCTGAGCAGCCTGTTGCTGCCTCTGGCCGGCGCCTGCCTGCCGGTGCTGCTGCGGCTGCTTGGCTTGCGCCAGACCTGGCTTTACAGCCTGTGTTTTTTCGCCCTGCTGGTCGTCGCCGAGCACTACAAGCTCAATGCACTGATTTTCGGCATCGGCTATGTGTTGATCATGGCTGCGTTGAAAGCGCCGCTGGTGCTGCCGTTGCCGGCCATCTGGATGAGCCGTTTGCAGACGTACATCGCCATCCCGTTGATCCTCACGTTCGGCATCGTGCAGATCAACGTGCACAGCGCGATGGACAGCCTCGGCTGGGTGCAACTGGTCGCCCTGCTGCTGTTGCCGATGCTGAGCAAACTGCTGGGCAACTGGCTCGGCCTCGGCTGGGCCGGGGCGTCGTTCAAGGGCGCCAGCCGCTGGCGGGAAAGTGTGCTGCTGAACATCCGCGGCTTGAGCGAGATCGTCTTTCTCAACCTGTTGCTGCAACAGCAACTCATCAGCCCGCCGCTGTACTTTGCGCTGATGCTGATGGGTCTGATCGCTACACTGCTGCCAGCCCTGACCGGTATGCACCGAATCCCCCTGAAAGCCGCTGTCCCGGCAAGGAGCCCTCATGCCAACCGTTGAAATGGAATGCCGCCAGGTCGTGGTCATCGGTGCCGGTCCTTCGGGTGCCATCGCCGCCGCGTTGCTCAAGCGCAAGGGACACGATGTGCTGGTGATCGAGCGTCAGCATTTTCCACGTTTTTCCATCGGTGAAAGCCTGTTGGCCCATTGCCTGGATTTCGTCGAAGAAGCGGGCATGCTCGACGCCGTCAACGCGGCCGGCTTCCAGGTGAAAACCGGTGCCGCCTTTGCCTGGGGCGAACGTTACAGCGCGTTCGATTTCGGCGAGACGTTCAGCCACGGCAAATCAACGACATTTCAGGTCCAGCGCGCCGATTTCGACAAGCTGCTGGCCGATCAGGCCGCGCTGCAAGGCGTGGAGATCCGCTATGGCGAAACGATCGTCAGCGTCGACATCGAACCGGAAAAACCACAGCTCGGCGTGCGCCGCGAGGACGGCAGCGAATACCGCATCGAGGCCGGTTTCATGCTCGATGCCAGTGGCTACGGCCGCGTGCTGCCGCGCTTGCTCGACCTCGAGGCGCCGTCGAACTTCCCGGTGCGCCAGGCCGTGTTCACCCATATCGAAGACCGTATCGACCACCCGGCCTTCGACCGCAGCAAGATCCTCGTGACCACTCATCCGACCCAACGAGACCTGTGGTTCTGGACCATTCCGTTCAGCAACGGACGCTGCTCGGTCGGCGTGGTCGCCGCCGAGGAACGTTTCGCCGGCCGCAGCGACAATCTGGACGAGTGCCTGCGCGGCTTTATCGGCGAGACGCCAAGCCTGGCCGGCGTGTTGACCAACGCGCGCTGGGACACCCCGGCCCGCACCATCGGCGGTTACTCGGCCAACGTCAAAACCCTGCACGGTCCGGGCTTCGCGCTGCTGGGCAATGCCGCGGAATTCCTCGACCCGGTGTTTTCCTCCGGCGTGACCATCGCCATGCGTTCGGCGAGCATGGCGGCCGGGGTATTGCACCGCCAGCTGCAAGGCGAAGCCGTCGACTGGCAAACCGAATTCGCCGAGCCGCTCAAGCGCGGCGTCGACACCTTCCGTTGCTACGTCGAAGGCTGGTACGCCGGGACTTTCCAGGATGTGATTTTCCATGAGAGCAGTTCACCGGAAATTCGCGGAATGATCAGCTCCATCCTTGCAGGGTATGCCTGGGACCCACGCAACCCGTTCGTCAGCGAAGCCCGGCGCCGGTTGAAGGTGATTTCGGAGTTCTGCGCAAGGGATGCGTCATGAACCATTTGAGCGACCATTACGTCGAAGAAACCCGTTTCGGTTTGTGGTTCCTGCGCAGCCGGATCTGGCAACACTATGTGCTGCGGCTGGCGGTCAACGATTTGCGCGGCCTGTTCAGCGAAGCGCCGCCTGCCGACCCGGTACTGCTGGATGCCGGCTGTGGTCAGGGCAAGTCATTCGCGCTGCTGCGCCAGGCCTTTGCGCCCGCTCGCCTGATCGGCATCGATGCCGACCCGCAGAGCCTCACCCAGAGCGCCGAAGAAGCAGCCCGCCAGGGCATGGACGTGGAGCTGATCGGCAGCGACTGCGCGAACCTCAAGCTGGCGGACGCCAGTATCGACCTGCTGTTCTGTCACCAGACGTTCCATCACCTGGTGCAGCAGGAACAGGCCCTGGCCGAGTTCTACCGCGTGCTCAAGCCGGGCGGTTATCTGCTGTTCGCCGAGTCCACCGAGGCCTACATTGATACTTGGGTGATCCGCTGGTTGTTCCGCCACCCCATGCACGTGCAGAAAAGCGCGGCGCAATACCTGCAAATGATCCGACAACAGGGTTTCGAATTTACCGCGCAAAACGTGTCTTATCCGTACCTGTGGTGGAGTCGCGCCAAAGATTTCGGCCTGCTCGAATACTTGGGTGTGTGCAAGCCAAAACCCTTTGGCCAACGGGAAGAAACCCTGGTCAATGTGGTGGCGCGCAAACCTTTTGAAGGAACTGTGTGATGTCGATTACCCGTCGCCTGGAATACTCAACCTGTGGGAGCGAGCTTGCTCGCGATAGCGGTGGGTCAGCCAATATCAATGCTGAATGTATCGCCGCCATCGCGAGCAAGCTCGCTCCCACAGGGGTAGTCGGTGTGTTGCGATTTCTGCTATTTGCCGTGGCCCTGCTGCTAAGCGCCTGCACCAGCCGGGCGCCATTGCCCGAAAAAAATCCGGATCTGCCGTTGCCGCTGCAATTGCATATCCAGCTATTGAAACCCGACGACCGCCTGGACTGGGTCGTGGTGATCCAGCGCGAAGAGACGGGCATTCGCTGGTCGATGATGGACCTGCTGGGCATTCCCCAGGCCCGCCAGCTATTGAACGATAAAACCTGGCACGCCGACGGCCTGTTGCCACCCAACCCGCAAGCCCGGGAACTATTCGCGGCGCTACTGTTTGCGCTGACGCCGAATGATGAACTGGCGGCCAACTATCCCGGCGCCTGGCAGCACGGCAGACAACGGTCCCTGCCCGAGCGCTGGGACGTCCGCTACACACAACCGCAGAATTTTGAATTGATGACTGCGAACGGTGCGACCTATCAAGTCACGCCCCTGAGCGGTGAAGCACCATGACGGCTTACCTCAATGCCCTCGGACTGGTCTGCGCGCTGGGCCGCGACAAGCAGGAGGTTGCCCGCCACCTGTTTGCCGGCGACTGCGGCGGCATGCGCGAACAAGCCGGGTGGGTGCCGCAACGCACGCTGCCGGTCGGCGCAGTCCAGGGCAACCTGGCACCCCTTCCAGCCGACATGTCGCGCCATCACAGTCGCAACAATCAGCTGTTGCTGGAAGCCACGCTGCAAATCCGCGCGGACATCGACAGCGCCATCCAGACTTACGGCCGCGATCGCATCGGCGTCGTGCTCGGCACCAGCACTTCGGGCATCGACGAGGCCAGCCAGGGCCTGGCGCACTACCTGCGCGAAAAGCAGTTCCCGCCCGAGTACGACTACCAGCAACAGGAGCTGGGTGCGCCGGCAAACTTCCTCGCAGAGTGGCTGCAACTGAGCGGGCCGGCCTATGTCATTTCCACGGCTTGCACCTCCAGTGCCCGAGCCCTGATGAGTGCCCAGCGCCTGTTGGACCTGGGCGTCTGCGACGCGGTGCTGTGTGGCGGTGTCGATACCCTGTGCAAGCTGACCCTCAACGGTTTCTCGGCACTGGAAGCGGTCTCGGACCAGCGTTGCAATCCGTTTTCGCTGAACCGCAATGGCATCAACATTGGCGAAGCGGCGGTGCTGTTCCTGATGACCAGAGACGCAGGCGACAGCCAGCCGATTGCCTTGCTCGGCAGCGGCGCCAGCTCCGATGCGCATCACATTTCCGCCCCCGAGCCGACCGGTCGAGGTGCCCTGCAGGCCATGCGCAAAGCCTTGGGCCGCGCCAACCTGCAACCGGAGCAGATCGCTTACCTGAACCTGCACGGTACCGCCACCCAGCACAACGACGCCATGGAAAGCCTGGCCGTGGCAACGCTGTTCCCGGCCGGCGTGCCCTGCTCATCGAGCAAACCCATGACCGGCCACACCCTCGGTGCAGCCGGGGCGCTGGAAGCGGCGTTCTGCTGGTTGAGCCTGAGCGCCGACAATCGCGGGCATGCCCTGCCGCCGCACATCTGGGACGGACAGCCCGATCCCGAACTGCCGCCGCTGCAATGGGTGACCCCGGCCACTCGCCTGACGTCCATTGCACCCCGTTACCTGATGAGCAATTCCTTTGCCTTCGGTGGCAACAACGTCAGCCTGATTATCGGAGACGCCCCATGATTGACTGGCCGCTCGCCGAACTGCTGCCCCACGCTGGCGACATGATCCTGATCGATCAGGTCCTGGGGTTCGATGAAGAGCAGATTCACACCCGCCTGACCGTCAAGCCCGATGGCCTGTTCAACCTCCCCGACGGCAGCCTGCCGGCCTGGGTCGGCATCGAACTGATGGCGCAAAGTGTTGCCGCCTTTGCCGGTTGCCATGCGCGTCAGCGCGGCGATGCGGTGGAATTGGGCTTCCTGCTCGGCAGCCGCAAATTCGAATGCAACGTGGAAAGCTTCCCGGCCGGTACCGAGTTGACCCTCCACGGGATTCGCTCCCTGGAGGACGACAACGGCATGGGCGTGTTCGAGTGCCACATCAACGGCAACGGTATCCACGCCACTGCCCGTCTGAACGTGTTCCGCCCCCCCCAGGCCGCTCAATATCTTCATGAACCCGAAGGAGTCCAGTCATGACTGAATCCGTACTGGTCACCGGTTCCAGCCGTGGCATCGGCCGCGCCATCGCCTTGCGCCTGGCCCTGGCCGGGCACGACATCGTGCTGCATTGCCGTAGCGGCCTGGCCGACGCCGAAGCCGTCAAGGCCGAAGTCGAGGCCTTGGGCCGCCGCGCGCGCATCCTGCAGTTCGACGTGGCCGACCGCGCCCGTTGCAAGGAAATTCTCGAAGCCGACGTGGAAACCCACGGTGCCTATTACGGCGTAGTGCTCAATGCCGGCCTGACCCGCGACGGCGCCTTTCCGGCCCTGAGCGAGGACGATTGGGATGTGGTGATGCGCACCAACCTCGATGGTTTCTACAACGTGCTGCACCCGGTAATGATGCCGATGATCCGGCGTCGCGCCGCCGGGCGAATTGTCTGCATCACCTCGGTGTCCGGGCTGATCGGCAACCGTGGCCAGGTCAACTACAGCGCTTCCAAGGCCGGGCTGATCGGCGCGGCCAAGGCATTGGCGATCGAGCTGGGCAAGCGCAAAATCACCGTTAACTGTGTCGCCCCCGGCCTGATCGACACAGCCATGCTCGACGAAAACGTGCCGGTGGAAGAACTGATGAAAATGATCCCCGCACAACGCATGGGCACCCCTGAAGAGGTGGCCGGCGCGGTGAATTTCCTGATGTCGGCGGAAGCCTCGTACATCACCCGGCAGGTTCTGGCCGTCAACGGAGGCCTGTGCTGATGAAGCGCGTCGTCGTCACCGGCATGGCCGGCATCACTTCACTGGGCAGCGACTGGGACACCATCGCCAGCAACTTCGCGGCCAACCGCAGCGGCATCCGCCGGATGGACGAGTGGGATCGTTTTACCGAACTCAACACACGCCTGGCAGCCCCCATCGATGACTTCACAGTGCCAAGCCACTGGACCCGCAAGCAACTGCGCAGCATGGGCCGGGTCTCGCGGCTGGCGGTGGGCGCGGCGGAGATGGCGCTGGCCGATGCCGGCCTGTTGGGCGACGAATCGATCAAGGACGGGCGCATGGGCGTCGCCTGCGGTTCCTCGACCGGCAGCACCGACGAGATCAAGGCGTTCGGCAACATGCTGCTCAACTCGGTGGCCGAGGGCCTGAACGCCAACTCCTACGTGCGGATGATGCCGCACACCACCGCGGCGAACATCAGCATCTTCTTCGGCCTCACCGGCCGACTGATTCCCACGTCCAGCGCCTGCACCAGCGGCAGCCAGGGCATCGGCTATGCCTACGAGGCGATCAAGTTCGGCCGCCTGCCGCTGATGCTCGCCGGCGGCGCCGAGGAACTATGCCCGACCGAAGCCATGGTCTTCGACGCGCTCTACGCCACCAGCCTGAAAAACGACACCCCACAACGCAGCCCGCGCCCTTACGACAGCGCACGCGACGGCCTGGTGATCGGCGAAGGCGGCGGCATGCTGGTGCTCGAAGAGCTGGAGCACGCCCTGGCCCGTGGCGCCCGCATCCATGCCGAGATCGTCGGTTTCGGCAGCAACGCCGACGGTCAGCACACCACCCGTCCGGAGCAAGTCACCATGCGCCGGGCCATGGAACTGGCCCTGGACGATGCCGGGCTGAAACCTTCGGACATCGGCTACGTCAACGGCCACGGCACCGCCACCGAACAGGGCGACATCGCCGAAACCCTGGCCACCAGCAGCCTGTTCGGCGAACACATGCCGATCAGCTCGCAGAAAAGCTTCCTCGGCCACACCCTCGGCGCCTGCGGTGCACTGGAATCCTGGTTCAGCATCGAAATGATGAACCGCGACCTCTACGCCCACACCTTCAACCTCGACGAAGTCGACCCGCATTGCGGCAAGCTCGACTACCTGCGCGGCGAGTTTCGACAGATGAGCAATCGGTACGTGATGAACAACAACTTTGCGTTTGGCGGGGTGAATACTTCGCTGATTTTCAAGCGCTGGCCTTGAGCCCCACGCTACAAATGTGGCGAGGGGGCTTGCCCCCGTTGGGCTGCGAAGC
Organism: Pseudomonas sp. PDM28; assembly: GCF_019219115.1. Classification (NCBI taxonomy): domain Bacteria; kingdom Pseudomonadati; phylum Pseudomonadota; class Gammaproteobacteria; order Pseudomonadales; family Pseudomonadaceae; genus Pseudomonas; species Pseudomonas sp. PDM28. The sequence goes on along the minus strand of NZ_JAHUWG010000004.1, from coordinate 346,013 downwards.
AGCCCCCTTTTGGGGCCCCTGCGCACTAGAGCGCCAGCCCGGCCCCGCGGGAGCAAGCTCCTTCGCCACAAACACTTCCCCGTAAAGAAATGACATAACCGGAAACCGGAGTACGTAAATTCGGAAACGTCCCACAGCCAGCGTTCGAGCTTCCCGGTAGGGTCAATGCCCCCCAGACACCCCGTCAGGGCATCCCAGGGAAGAACGAACCATGACAAAAAAGGCCGTTATCGTTTTCAGTGGCGGGCAAGACTCAACGACCTGCTTGATCCATGCGTTACCCATGTACGACGAAATTCACTGCATTACGTTTGACTATGGCCAGCGCCATCGCGCAGAAATTGAAGTGGCGCAAGAACTTGCAAAGCAGCTTGGCGTGACCGCCCATAAAGTGCTGGACGTGTCAGTGCTCAATGAGCTAGCTATCAGTAGCCTGACACGCGACAACACCCCAGTGCCTGGCGCAAACAGCGCCGACGGCGGCGTACCGAACACCTTCGTGCCAGGCAGGAATATTCTGTTTTTAACCTTGGCATCTATTTATGCCTATCAGGTAGGCGCTGAGGCTGTGATTACGGGTATCAGCGAAACAGATTTCTCCGGCTATCCGGATTGTCGGAATAACTTTGTCACAACCCTGAACAACGCAGTTGAATTGGGCATGGATTACAAGCTGCGCATTGAAACTCCACTCATGTACCTGAACAAGGCAGAAACCTGGGCGCTGGCTGACCACCACAAGCAATTCGACCTGATTCGTGTCAACACGCTAACTTGCTATAACGGCGTTAAAGGAAACGGATGCGGGGACTGCGACGCATGCAGCCTTCGTGCAACAGGACTCAACACTTATTGTGAAAACAAAACAGAAATACTGAGCAGCCTAAAACACAAACTGAATCTAAACTAGTTTTCCTGCCGTCAAAAAAGGGCCATTACAAATGACCCTTTTTACGATACCTGCCCTTCAGCCACAAATCGTTTAAACAATGATCGCGCACCATAAGCAGGCAAAACATTAAAGAAAGCAAAAAACATTTTTATAGAGACTTGAACAGAAATAATTGAAAGCACTTCAGCATTTGTCATGACTCCATAAAATGCAATATAGCAAAAAATAAAACTATCTATTATCACCGCAAAAAAAGTACTAAAAAACACCCGCAAAAACAAAAACCGAGAGCTTGTCAGTTCTTTTATTTTAGACAAGAGATATGAGTTCACATACTCAGAAAAAAGAAATGAAACAGAGGATGCCACCAACACTGACGAAACCTGAGCTATAACCGCACCATAAGGAACATCCAATTCCCACCCAGGCAATCCTGGAAGGTGCGCCACAGCACTCAACAAAACGATAATTAAGGCATTGCCTGCAAATGCAAACAATATAGCCTTCCTTGCAAGGCGAAGCCCATAAAACTCATTCAACATATCGACTATCAAAAACGTCAGCGGAAATAAAAACACCCCTGGAGTGACAACCAGATCAAACGCCTCTAAATAAATAAGCTTTGTGGCACCAATATTCGAAAAAATGTACAAGGCAAGCAGGAGAAGATTCAAAACAACATAAATCATCCACGAGCGCTCGTGGCGATCATGCAGCTCATAGGTGGTCAATGCTGCTCCAGCCGAGTAATATTTTTTGTACAGATCTTTAACTTCAGACTTGTTCAAATCATCAATAATTTCGCTCTTCAGCACTTCACCAAGTTTAACCCTAATGACTTTTCCAGTAGAAATAACCATGATCAAAGCGAGATTTTTATTCGCATCAAAACCTAACAGCTTATACTTACTATTCTCACACTCACTACCCATTAAATCTTTCCTCGATGACTTCACCTACAACCCGAACAACATCCGACCCAACACAACACTCAGTCGTTATATATAGCCTCTTCGCCTCAATGTCGTACACCAACTGCTCTTTACCGCATATCGACAGACCTTTCTTTACGATTAACAAATCTCCCGAGTCATTCACACCAGCAATCTCATTTTCCAGAAGAACGCCTATTAAGTTAGAAGCCGTTCCAAAATAGTATGTCAATGGATAAATCGTGCAGAGCTCGCCAATTCTTTTATCCAAACACCGAATCAAATCGCTTTCCTTGATCACAGGAACAGCGGCCGGATTCATATTCCCTTCCGGAGACACATCGCTTTCAACTATTTCTCGTTCTTCAAAATCAACCGTTTCTATCTCTTTATATGACACACCAAAAAAATCAGAAATTTTCCGAATCGTCGACTGCTGAACGTTTACAACCCTCCCTTCGAGAATGTTGTATATCGTAGTTCTGGTCAAACCACTGGAATTACACAGCGACAGCTGCGTCTCCCCACGGCTTTTTATTAAATATTTGATATTGTTTTTCAGATTTTCCGTCTTTTCTTTTTTGTACATAAAACCTACCACTCACATTTCCGAATACATCAGGTAGCCACTGGGCTTGACCGCTACAGGGGCTTCTTGTGAGGCCAGCATCCTACATAACGGAGCATGGTACAAAAGCAAATATAAAAATACGCATAACAACCATTAAATAATATTTCAACTGGGACATTTCCGACATCCCAATCTGAAGACGCCCACAATAGGTCCACCACAATCCACAGCGGAATTAACCCACAGAAAAAACTTACACAAACAGAAAAACAACAACACTCAAAAAACAATGTAAGACGATTCCTACATACTACAAATTTCGAATCATTTAATTAGACAAATGTACATTTTTTTGATTAATTAATTTGAATTTTCTGGTAATAAATCCACCTGCACCCCACCCGAATCCAACTACTAAAAACTGCTGTTGAGCAGCGTTGATTTGGTTTTTTCTTAAACCCTGCAGGGAGCTCCATGATGAAAAAGACCACCCCCAATCCTTCGCAATCGCCAGACCTTCCACCCGCTGACTTCGTGGAACTGTCCAAACTCTCGGAGATCACCGAACGTCTCGTCAGTGCTCGACTGCGCAACCCGGATCGGCCCGACCCGGTCAGCCACGTGTTCACTATCGTCCCGAATGTCGACACCGAGTCTTTGCTTTGTCACGCCTGCGAAACCCTCGCCTCGCTGAATGTCATGGCCACCGATCTTGCCTGCGAACTGGAAGGTTCGCGTCGCAATGTGGCGTTGGCCATTCAGCAACTCGCGGTGCTGGGCGAGTTATTGGTAAACCGAGCGCTAGACAATTTGGACCCACCTTAGGGATCGCCTGAAGTTCGCCAAACCGCGAGCACAATGTGTTCGCGTTCTTACCACTGGAGGTTTTTTGTCATGGATCGATATATGCCTATCACCGGCATCGACTGCACCATTGCATCGTTGGTGATCGACACAGAAGCACCGCTGGACGTCCTGCACGAAACAGCGGCTTACCGCATTCGCACCGCAACTCAACTGCTGGAAAGCCTTGCGTTTGACGAAGGCATTTACAGCGAACTGGCTCGGGTGCTGGTCACTTCATTGCGTGATGGCTGTGATTTGATGGATGTCATCGGGCGACGATTGCAAAAGCAAATTTCGGCTTAGCTCGTACACCCGACACGACAAAGGGCGCCTTGCGGCGCCCCTCACAAACAGGTCGGCTTGTCATCGCCGCGCCCTGTCTGGCTCTGCAATGGCTGGTAGCCCAGGATTCTCAGAGTCTCACAAGCCCCTTTCGGGAACGATCAGTTACCAGTGATTTACTAGCGCGGATCAAGGTTATCCAACACCCGATTCACCGCCAGTTCACCCAGCATGATCGACTGCTGAATGCCCAGCAGGGTGTTGCTTTGCGCTCCGTTCAGACTCCGCGCGAAGTCGCTCGCCATGGCATTGGCTGATGCCAGTGACACACATGCGTACTCCAGCAGAGTGTGGTTGTCGACCTCAGGAGCGACGAGGAAGATTTTGCTGGGTTGGCGTGAGGTATCAGGATCAGTGTCCGACCGGTTTTTTGCTTTATTGGTCATGATTCAGTGCCCAGAAAAGTGGAGCCGACACCGAGTCGCTACGAATCAAAAGGGTGGCAGCTGTACGCAGGTTAGTAGACCGGGTTTTCGCCAAACCGGCGCGCCCGAAGGCGCCCTGCGCACAGCTACCGTCAAGGGCAGGTATCGACATACCTGCCTATCAGGAGCGCAAATGCACTTAGCGAGAACACGGGCTACTAAACCCGATCACTGACCATCAGTGACGCGAATCAAGTTAGCGATGGCACTCAAAGCGCACAAGCCGGCGGATTCTGGGGTAGTTGTAGGCAACGCCGCAAGGCGCTGTAGCCTCTCCGAGGGATTTCGGAAATGTCCTACAGTAGGTGGTGAGGCGTCCTGCTGGATTGGACATTCCAGGTCCGTACAGGTGGGCTTTTTTGTGCTCTCTCGGACAAAGCGAATCAACCCCCGCGCTGAGTGCGGGGGTTGTCGGAACGCTTACTGAGCCTGAATCAGTTTGCTTTCAGCGACGCCGGCGCGGCCGGTCTGGTCGTCGACTACTTGCAGGCTGTTACGTGCCTTGATGAAACCCACTTTCACTTCCTGCCAGACAAAGTAATTTTTGCCCGCTTCTGCGGTGAGTTTCAGTACCGAATCGTTTTCTGCGGAAGATACCAAGGTCTGCTGACCGGCCGGGACCGAAAGCATCAGATAAGACTTGGCGACGGTCTGGCCTACAGGCTTGCCGTTCAGCGCCACCGGCATTTTCACGCCAGCGCCCATGCTTTCGTTGCGATACACGTAGATATGGGCTTTATCCGGGGCAACCTGGAATGTTTTGGCCTGAGCGTCCTGGCTTTCATCCGCCATTTTTACCGAAGCACAACCACCAGTCAGAGCGGTCAGTGCCAGCAAAGCGGTGAAGGTTAACTGCTTGAACATCCTGTTTCTCCATAGTTTGATGAATGCAGAAACCATTATCGGCAGACCCGAACAAGGCTAAAGGCCATCATTCAAAATCCACTCGAACAAAACGCTCACCAATGCCAATTGGTGTGGCCAAGTGAAATGAAAAAGGCGCCGTTTGGGCGCCCATTCGCAGATTGATTGTCTTGGTACTTGATTCAATCCCTCACGTACTGGCATGCAACTTGAGCCCCAAAGCCTTGATGACTTTCAGAATGGTGCCGAACTCCGGATTCCCATCACCCGATAATGCGCGGTAGAGGTTTTCTCGAGAAAGTCCCGCATCACGGGCGACCTGAGTCATGCCGCGAGCTCGTGCAATAGTCCCGAGAGCTTTGGCGATGAATGCTGGATCATCTCCCGCCTCCTCCATGCAAGCGTCCAGATAGTTAGCCATGTCCTCTTCGGTCTTGAGGTACTCAGCAGAGTCCCAGCGAGTGAATTGTTCGGTCATGGGTTTTGCTCCTGCCAGGATTTCGCAATAAGCCTGGCTTGTTTGATATCACGAGGTTGGCTGCTTTTATCTCCACCACACAGGAGAATGATCAACTGACGGCCTTGTTGCATGAAGTAGATCCGATACCCAGGACCATAGTCGATTCGTGCTTCACTCAATCCATCTCCGATAGCTTTGACATCTCCAAAATGCCCGTCAGCCATGCGGTCAATCCGCACCTGAATACGCATCCTGGCGCGGCTATCGGCCAGCTTTGTTAGCCAGCCTGAAAATGTAGAACTTCGAAGGATCTCCGTCATGCGCGAAGTGTAGCGCTTGAGCTACACCCACTCAATACCGAGTTCTGATCATTCGATGTTCGGTAGTCAGAGCAAACCATCGCAGACAGTCACGCCTTCGACGGCTCAACCTTGCGCGTCAACAACTCCACAAATGCCCGCGCCATCGCCGACTTCTGATCCTTGCGCTGCACCAGCCACACCGCCGACACAGCCGCCGGATCAAGCAACGGCCGATAGACCACACCATCAATACGCATCCGCTGATACGACGCCGGCAACACCGAAACACCGAGCCCCGCCGCCACCAGGCCGATGATGGTCATCGCCTCGCCGGCCTCTTGGGCGAAGTGCGGGCTGAAGCCGGCGTCCCGGGCCAGGCTGAGCAGTTGGGCATACAGGCCACTGCCATAGCTGCGCGGAAAGAACACGAAAGGCTCAAGCGCCAGGGCTGACAGAAACAGGCCCTCTTCGCTGCCCTCTACCAACGGGTGCTTGGAGCTGAGCACCGCGACCAGCGGCTCACGCATCAGCTCGACCACGCTGAGGCAGTCCGGCAGCCCGAGCGGGCGCATGATGCCGACTTCAATCGACTCATCCACCAGCGCATCGGCCACCTGGGTGCTGCTCATTTCCCGCAGATTCAGGTGCACCGCCGGGAAGCGCTGGCGAAAAGAGAAAATCGCCTGGGGAATGGTCGAGTTGAACGGGGCGGATGAGGTGAAGCCAATCTTCAGTTCACCCAACTCACCCAGTTGCGCCCGTCGCGCGACATCCGCCGCTTTGTCGACCTGCGCCAGCACCAGCCGCGCCTCTTCCAGGAACAGCCGACCGGCCTCGCTCAGCTCGACCCGACGATTGGTACGCTCGAACAGCCGCGCGCCGACTTCCTGTTCCAGTGCCTGGATTTGCTGGCTCAGCGGCGGCTGGGAGATGCCCAGCACCTGTGCGGCGCGGCCGAAGTGCAGTTCTTCGGCGACGGCGATGAAGTAGCGCAGATGACGCAATTCCATGGAAACCCCATTAGGTCGTAAAAGCTATCAAACAGGTCGAACAATATATTGGATTGAATCATTAGCCAGCTATATGCTTTTTTCATTGCCTGACCGGCTGCGTCCTCCGAGGTCCCCCGTGAAAACTGCTGTCGCCCCACTCGCCCATGAAGTTCCTCCCGCCGCAAAGGACGATATCGCCGTTGAGCTGGCGGAGATCTACATCGAAAAAGGCACGCCGGCGTTCATGCGCACGGTGCTGGCGCTGTTCTGCGGCGGCTTCGCGACCTTCGCCCTGCTCTACTGCGTGCAACCGATGATGCCGCTGCTGTCCGACGAATATTCCATCAACGCGGCGCAAAGCAGCCTGATCCTCTCGGTGGCCACCGGCATGCTCGCTTTCGGCTTGCTGATCACGGGGCCGATCTCCGACCGCGTCGGGCGCAAACCGGTGATGGTCGCCGCGCTGTTCGCCGCCGCCCTGTGCACCCTTGCCAGCGCCATGCTGCCGAGCTGGCACGCGGTGCTGGCGATGCGGGCGTTGGTGGGCCTGTCTTTGAGCGGGCTGGCGGCGGTCGCCATGACCTACCTGAGCGAAGAGATCCATCCGCAGCACATCGGTCTGGCGATGGGCCTGTACATCGGCGGCAACGCGATTGGCGGGATGAGCGGGCGCTTGATCACCGGGGTATTGATCGACTTCGTCAGTTGGCACACGGCAATGCTGGTGATCGGCGGCCTGGCCCTGATTGCGGCGGCGGTGTTCTGGAAAATCCTCCCCGAATCGCGCAACTTCCGCTCCCGCTCGCTGCACCCGCGCAGCCTGCTCGATGGCTTCACCATGCACTTTCGCGACGCCGGCTTGCCGCTGCTGTTCCTCGAGGCCTTCGTGCTGATGGGGGCGTTCGTCACGCTGTTCAACTACATCGGCTATCGCCTGCTGGCCGAGCCGTATCACATGGAACAGGCGTTCGTCGGGATGCTTTCGGTGGTGTACCTGTCGGGTATCTACAGCTCGGCGAAAATCGGTGCCCTGGCCGACAAGCTCGGTCGACGCAAAATGCTCTGGAGCACCATTGCACTGATGATCGCCGGCCTGGCGCTGACGATGTTCACGCCGCTGTCGCTGGTGATCATCGGCATGCTGGTGTTCACCTTCGGCTTCTTCGGTGCCCATTCGGTGGCCAGCAGCTGGATCGGCCGCCGCGCCACCAAGGCCAAGGGCCAGGCGTCGTCGCTGTACCTGTTCAGCTACTACGCCGGGTCGAGCATTGCGGGCACGGCGGGTGGCGTGTTCTGGCATCTGGGTGGCTGGAACGGGATCGGGCTGTTCATCGGCACGCTGCTGGTGATTGCGCTGCTGATCGCGTTGAAACTGGCGAAGTTGCCGCTGTTGCCACAACACACCTCGGCTACCTGAGCACCAGCTGCGCCTCCAGGGCATCGTCACGTTTTTCCAGGGTCAGCGACTGCAACGCGACACCGTTGCGCTCCATAGCGTCGAGCCACTGTATCAACGGCTGCGCGTTGCCATTGAGGGTCAGGCGCAGCAGGTCGCTGTCGCTCTCCATCTGTCGGATTTCCAGCCCCGCTGCCGCTGCGCTCTCACTGATGCGCAGCGATAGCGGCTGACCAGTGTCGGCGGGGACATGGCTGCGCGGTGACGCCCGTTGCAGTTGCGCGGCCAGACTCGCCTGCTGTTGATACTGGCGCTCGACAGTTTCCAGGCGCTGCCGGTTCGGTTGCCAGATCAGGCTGAAAGCCACAACCGCCAACAGAAAAGCGCCCAACACCTGCAACAGCCGTTGTTCGCGCACAGAAATGCGCCGCCATGCCTGGATCATGCCTCGTCCTCCACGGTGAGGGTGGCGTGCACCCGGTCTGCGGCTTTGTTCGCACTATCGAGCCGGATGGGCATGCCTTGTTGGCGTCCGCGCTCACGCAATTGCTCCAGCTCGGCAAAGCCGCTGGCGGTCAGCTGGATTTTCCAGCCTTCCCCGGCCCTGAATTCGATGCGCCGGACCTCGACCGGGCTGGCGCCGATCACCTGCTCAATCAATCGGACCAGCCCCGCAATGCGGGTGTTTTGCGATTCGACAGGCTGGTTGTGCAGGGCCTTGAGCTGCGCTGCGATGTCGACGATACGGCCTTGTTCCGGGTAAAGCGCCTTGAATCGCCGTTCATTTTGACTGGCGAGGCGGCGGGCTTCGCCGTCGATGAAGCGAATCCGCGTCTCGCTGGCCCCCCAGATCAACAGCGCCAGCATCACCATCACCCACCCGCCGGCACGCCAGGGCAGACGCTTGCCGCGCGGGGCGAATGCGCCTTGCAACAGGTTGATGGCCCGGATCGGGCGGTGGGTCAGGCATTGGTCGATGACCGTGGGGTCCTCACGTTCGTCCAGCCATTGCATGTCCCTGGGCAATAATGGGGTGAGCAGCGCCAGGTGCTCTTGCGACAACGCCAAGCGTGCCGACAGGCTTCCACCCAACAGCCAACGACCGAACCACCATGCGCCGCACGGCTGATCACCTGACAATACATCGGCATCGACGAACACCCCGCGCACCTCGATACCCGTCTCGCGCAGCAGGGCGAGCACGGCGGCCAACCGTTCCCGGCCGATGACCATGGCCGGGTAGCAGCCGTCGCGATCACGAGCGCCGACACACGGATGCACAACGTCCAGCGCCTCGCTCAGTTGATCTTCCACGGCGAAGGCGATGGCCTGGGCCTCGGGTTGACGCCGCGCCGGCCATGGCTCGCTGCGTACCCAACTGCACATTTCCATGGGCAACAGCACATCGACCGACTTCCCCTGCAATGCCGAGGTCGCCTGACTCAGTGGCATCGGCTGGCGTTGACCGGTGGGGGACCACAACACGCAAGGCCAGAGTGCGGATGGCGCATCCCGGCCCTCGGCGGTCAGGTAAAGCCAAGTGTTCATCGCGGTCTCTCGTGGCTACTGGTGGGAAGAAAACGTCGTTGCAGCACCGTCAGCTGTTGAGTCTTGGGGTCGTACCCGACATCCGTGGCCAGATGCAATTGGCGCCCGTCCCGGATCACCTGCACGCCGATCCGATACCAGCGGCTATGGGTGCCAAGGCCGTGACTGCTCAACCCCTGCCCGGAGAGCAAGGGGTCCTGCGTAAACGCCTGGACACTCGCCCAGGGCGTTGTTGCGGCCTGAAGCGCCAGCGCATCGGCGGTCGCGGCGTCCACCTCGCCGAGCGTTCTCAACACCAGCGCCGGTGCGGTGTTGATGTTCAGGGTGACGTCGGTGGGCAGCAGTGCCACCCAGGGCCCCAGTCGTTGCAGCAGGCGAGCGTCAATGCCGGGAAGCAAGCGCAGCTGGCTCAGTTCCCGCAGCGGCCCGACCTGGCTCAGTTGCACAGGAGGGAGATCGAGCAGCTCAAGCAGGCGCGCCCACCGGTTGAGGGTGACCTGATACACCTGGCCCTGGCGTAACAAAGCGTTGAGATTGAAACGCCCGGCGAGGTCATCGATATCGATGCGGATCTGCGCATCCTCAACCTCGAAACCCGGCGCCATGGCCCTCCAGCCCTGAATCCGCTCGACGGGTTTTTCCGTGGCCTGTAGCGCGTCGCGCAACAGCAGCAACGCCCAGCTTTCTCCGCCCGATGCGAGTTGGCGCAGGTGTATCTGCTGCAACTGTTGCCCGCTGCTTTGCAGCGACAAGTGATGGCTGCGCAACAAGCCAGCGGTGATCAGCAACGCCAGGCTCAGGACCAGCAAAACACTGATCAACGCCATGCCGCGTTGGTGCCCGTTCATGGCAATGCACCCGGCATCGGCAACACCCGACGAATCGATTCGAAGCGACCGACCGAGACCTGCACCTCCAGCGCCAGGGGCGCCTTCGCGTCCGGCCCGGACGCCCCATGAGCGACCCAGCCGGACTGGCTGTCGAACAGGCGCCAGTTCAACTCGCGAACGTCCTCCAGCAGTTTTTGCCGCTGCACGAGCTCTGTGCCTTCGCCCTGGCTTTCGCGCCACAGCACGTCGCCATCGAGTCGATAGGTCAGTGCCTGAAGCTCACTGCGCGGCTGGTCCAGCGGATTGCGCCAGTGACTGCGCTGGAACTGCAAAAGCGGCGGTGCGAGCACCATCGGCTGCGCAGTGACATGCAGCAGATCCCGCTCGATCACCGCCACCGCACGCTGCAGGCTCCTGAGTTCTCGCTCGTGGGTCGTCACGCCCCGTTGCACCCGCACCACGCTATCGAACAAGCCCCAACTGGCCAGCCCCAACACGGCGAAGATCGCCAGGGCGATGACCAGCTCCAACAAGGTGAACCCGCGCTGCTTATTCATGAACCGCGAGTATCCAACCGCTGGCACGATGCAAGGTGTGTGTACTGTTTGCGGGGCTGACTCGAATGTCGACCTGGAGCAAACGTGGATCACTGGTGGCGCTGATGTATTGCTGCAACACCCAGTCGCGCTGTTCCATGGACACCACCTGTTGTTGCTGCCCAACCGCCAACCCGGGTTGCAGGCGCAATTCGTTCAACCGGTTGTCCGCCAGCCACGCCGCGAACAGTCGCGCCTCAACGGCGCCACGCTGTTTGACCACGTATTGACTGGCTGACAGCACGGCAGCCGCCAGTGTCGCGAAGACCGCCAGGGCCACCATGATTTCCAGCAGTGTGAAACCGCCCATGGCGGGTCGGGATCGCGGGTTAGCCATCGATCGCCACCTCGCCAAGGCCATCGCCGGACAGGCTCAGCCAGGTCCGGTTGGTGGACTCGAATGTCAGGGTGAAGACGCTGGTCTCATCGTTGCTGAATATCAACAACTGCGGCGGTCCTTCATCGGCGTCCAGGTCTACCGCATAGCCGTCATGCCGAAAACGTACCCGCACGCTCAGGGGCCAATCAGTAAGCTCCGCCACCGGCTCCCATCCGTGAGCACCCTGGCGCATCGCCCGGTGGCCATCGGTACTCAGCCGCAAGCCATAGTCCTGCCCCTCGAATACCGCTCGCTCGCGCAACTGATGGATCACCTGCACCATAGCCTCAGCCTCCTGCCTGACCTGGCGTGCGGGACTGCCCCCACCGGCGAAGCTCACCATGCCCAGCAAAAAGCCGACCATGACAATCACGATCATCAACTCCAACAACGTAAATCCCCGGCAACGGTAGCCCACGGTTCAATGACCCCAATTGCCGATTTCCGCTGCAAACCCTTCACCGCCGGCTACGCCATCGGCACCCAGGGAATACAGGTCGTACGTGCCATCCGTCGATCTCACACCCGGATTGAGGTACTGATAAGGCGTGTTCCACGGGTCGACCGGCATGCTCTTGAGATAACCCTGAGGGTTCCAGCCACGCGGCGCGGGCAGGCCAGAGGGACGTTTGACCAACGCTTCCAGGCCTTGCTGGGTCGAGGGGTAATGGGCGTTGTCGAGGCGATACATTTCCAGGGCGGTGGCGATGGCCTGGATATCGATTCTGGCGGCGGTGACCTTGGCCTGATCGGGGCGGCTCATGAACTGCGGCACCACAATGGCCCCCAACACGCCGATGATGACCACCACCACCATGATTTCGATCAGGGTAAAACCGCGTTGCACGCGGGAAAGGCTTTTGCGGACAGGTTGCATGGATCAATTCACCAATTGGTTGAGGCTGAGAATCGGGAGCAGGATGGCCATGACGATCAGCAGCACAACGCCGCCCATCAGCACCAGCATGGCCGGCTCGAACAGGCTCACCACCAGCGCAATGCGCGCGGCGAGGCTGCTTTCCTGTTGTTCGGCGGCCCGGGCCAGCATGCGGTCGAGTTCGCCGGCACGTTCACCGCTGGCGATCATGTGCAGCATCATCGGCGGGATGTCGCCGCTCAGTTCCAGGCCGCGGGTGAGCGTTCCGCCTTCGCGCACGGAACGGGCGACATCGACCATCCGCGCGCGAATGGTCAGGTTGCCGATGACCGAGGCAGAAATTTCCAGTGCGTCCACCAAGGGCACGGCACTTTTACCGAGGATCGCCAGGGTGCTGGCAAACCGCGCGGCTTCCATGGCCCGCAGCACTTCGCCGATGACGGGCGCACTCAAGAGCCAACGATGCCAGCGCAGACGCCACTGCGGCTGCTGCCAGCTCCAGCGCCACAGGCCGAACAGCGTCACCAGGACGCCTATCAACAACAGGAAATGGTTGCGCAGGCCGTTGCTCACGCCGATCAGTGCCTGGGTCAGCCAGGGCAACGGCTGGCCGCTGTCGACGAAGATCTTCACCACATCCGGCACCACGTAGCCGAGCAGAAAACCGACGATTGCTGCGCTGGCCAGCATCAGGATCAAGGGGTACACCAGGGCCATCTGGATCTTTTGCCGCGAGGCCTGGCGAGCCTGTGTGTAGGCCGCCAGTTGCTCCAGCACGTGACCCAGATGCCCCGAGCGTTCGCCGGCGGCCACGGTGGCGCGAAACAATTCGGGGAAGGCCCTGGGAAATTGTCCCAGGGCCGAGGCCAGGGCGTGGCCTTCCATCACCCGGCTCCTGACCGCCGAGAGCAGGCCTGCGACCTTGCGCTTCGAGCTCTGTTTCGCCACCGCCTCGAGTGCTTCTTCCAGAGGCAGCCCGGCCTGAACCAGCGTTGCCAGCTGCAAGGTCAACAAGGCCAGATCAGCCGCGCTCAGGCCTGCGCCGCGAGGTTGCTTGCCTGTATCGCTGCCCACCCGGACCTCGATCAACACACGCGGCCACACGCCACGCTCGCGCAACAGCTGTCGCGCATGACGGGGTCCATCGGCCTCCAGGCGCCCCTTGCAGGATCGGCCTTGGGCATCAAGGGCGCGGTAGTCGAAGGTCGGCATCCGTCAGTGCTCCTGGGTCACGCGCAGCAACTCATCGAGGCTGGTCAAGCCTTCCAGCACCCGCTGACGCCCGTCCTGGAACAGGCTGCGCGAGACCTTGCGCGTTGCGTCGACGAGGATTTGCTCGCTGGCGCCCTGAAGGATCAGCGCCGAGACGGCGGGCGTCACGCTGATCAGTTCGTAGATGCCGATGCGCCCGCGATAGCCGTGCTGGCACTGCGCGCAGCCCGAGGCTTTGCACAGGGTGTGCGACGTGGCCGTGTCGAGCCCCAGGCGCTCACAGGCCGCCGCATCGGCGGTGTAGGAAACCTTGCAATGGGGGCACAGGGTGCGCAGCAGGCGCTGGGCCACAATGCCCACCAGCGAGGACGCCAGTAGGTAGGCATCGACGCCCATGTCGACCAGCCGCGTGACGGCGCCAACCGCACTGTTGGTGTGCAAGGTCGACAGCACCAGATGCCCGGTCAAAGACGCCTGCACGGCGATCTCGGCGGTTTCGCGGTCGCGGATTTCGCCGACCATCACCACGTCCGGGTCCTGGCGCAGAATCGCCCGCAGGCCGCGGGCAAAGGTCATGTCGACTTTCGGATTGACCGGCATCTGGCCCACACCCGGCAGGTGATACTCGATCGGATCTTCGACCGTGAGGATGTTGCGGGTCTGGTCATTCAGGCTGCTCAACGCGGCGTACAGGCTGGTGGTCTTGCCGGAGCCGGTCGGCCCGGTCACCAGCAGGATGCCGTGGGGTTTGCCCAATAACTGGCGCAGGGCCGCGAGGGTATCGTCCGGCATGCCCAGCCGATGCAGGTCAAGGCGCCCGGCCTGCTTGTCGAGCAGGCGCAGCACCACCCGTTCACCGTGGGCCGAAGGCAGCGTCGAGACCCGCACATCGACTTCATGCCCGGCCAGACGCAAGGCCATTCGCCCATCCTGGGGCACGCGTTTTTCCGCGATGTCCAGGCGCGCCATGACCTTGATCCGCGATACCAGCAGCGTCGCCAGTTCGCGCTTGGGCCTGAGCATTTCACGCAGTTGGCCATCCACCCGCATGCGCACCGAGAGGTACTGCTCGAAGGTTTCCAGGTGCACGTCCGAGGCGTGCTCGCGCACGGCTTCACCGAGCAGTGCGTTGATCAGGCGGATGATCGGCGCATCGCCCTGTTGCTCCAGCAGGTCGGCGGTCTGCGGCACCTGATCGACCAGGCTGAGCAAGTCCAGCTCTTCGTCCAGCCCTTGGGCTACCTGCTCCATCGCGCTTTGTCCCTCGCGATAGGCTGCCGCCAGGCGTGAGGCATATTCTTCGGCGTCGACGATGACGAACGGCAGCGTCGACCCGCACACCCGGCGCGCCTCTGACAGTGCGCTGAGCGGTGCATCGCTGCGCAGGGCAAGGCGCAGATCGTCGCCGTCACGCTCCAGCAACACACCAAAACGCCGGGCGAAGCCGAAGGGCAATTGCTCGCTGAATTCGCCCATGGGTTACTGCGCCTTGCCGCGCAAGTCGAACACTGGCGCGTCGCTGGCTGGTTCAAACAACCCGCGTGCCTCGGATGGCAGCAGCAACGAGTTGTTTTCCCCCGCCCCTGTCTTGCTCAGGTCACGCAGCGCGTTGTAACGCTGCTGGCTGACCTGGGACAGGTCCTCCTTGCTGCGCACGATGGTCGGGCGCAAGAACACCATCAGATTGCTTTTGGTCTGGGTGTCGCGGCTCCAGCGGAACAACGCGCCAAGGTAGGGAATGTCACGCAGCAGCGGCACGCCGCTTTTCTGTGTGCGCACGCTGTCGCGGATCAGGCCGCCGATCACGATGATTTCGCCATCGTCGGCGAGGATGGTGCTTTTGAGCGCTCGCTTGTTGGTGATCAGGTCCGAGGAGTCGATGCCCGACACCGAGGGGGCGATGTCCGATACTTCCTGCTCGACCTCCAGGCGCAACGTCGAGCCTTCGTTGATGTAAGGCTTGATCTTCAGGCTGATGCCGACGTCCTTGCGCTCGACGGTGGTGAACGGATTCTCCGCGCCGTTGCTGTTGGTGGCGTAGGAACCGGTCTTGAACGGCACGTTCTGGCCGACGATGATTTCCGCTTCCTGATTGTCCAGGGTCAACAGACTCGGGGTGGACAGCAGGTTGCTGTGGGTGTTGCTGGCCAGGGCCGAAATCAGCGCACCGAAGCGGTCGCTGCCCAGTTGCAGGATCGCCCCTTCCGGCGCCGATCGTTTCTCGTCGAACTTCAGCCCGCCGACAATCGGAATGTCGGTGCCGGGAAAGTTGATGAAGCCCTTGGCGTCGCCGGTGTTGAGGTTCCACTGCACACCGACGGCCTCGGCGATGTCGCCGGAGATTTCGACGATGGCGGCATGGATCAACACCTGGGCCCGCGGCTGGTCCAGCTGGCGCACGATGCTTTCGATGGTCCGCACCTGTGCCGGCTCGGCAATCAGCACCAGTGCGTTCTGGCTTTCGTCGGCCTTGATCATGAAGGTTGCGCCGCCCGACATGTCCTTGGCGTTGCCGACGGCGGACGCCTGTTTCCTGCCCTGCCCCATCGACTCCAGAATCTCGGCCAACTGCTTGGCATCGCTGTGACGCAGGCGAATCACCCGGGCGTTGTCGAGGGTCGTGGTGGCCGGTGTATCGAGCCCGCGGGCCAGTTCGATCAAACGCTGGCGAACGACCGGCGGACCAATGAAAATCAGGCGATTGGTCCGGGTGTCTGCCAGTACCTGTATCGCCGACTCGGCATTGCGCTTGCCCATGGAGGCCTCGATCACCGGCGCGACATCGCCCGCCTGGGCATGCTTGAGCTGAAACACCGCGTGCAGGGTGTTCTGCCCGGAGTCCAGTTCGCGGATCACCCGGGCGATGCGCTTCACATTGGCGGCCGTATCGGTCAGCACCAAAGCGTTGGCCGACACCGAGGGGCCGACATAACCGTTGGCAGAAACCAACGGCCGCACCAGCCCGGCGATGTCGGTGGCGCTACCGGTGTTCAACCCGATGACTTCGGTCACGAACTGCGACGCCGTGGTGGTTTTTACCGTGCCCTGACCGGCCCGGGTCCTGGCCTCGGCAACCGGGGTGATGAGAATCCGGTCGCCCTCATCGATCACCGTAAAATTGTGGGCGTCGAGCACTGAATAGAACAACCGGCGCACCCCTTCACGATCGAGGGCCTGCCGGGACATGACGGTGATACGACCGGAGACCTTGGGGTCCAGCACTACCGTGGTCCCGAGTATGCTGGAGATCTCTTCGACGATGTCGCGCAGCTCTGCGTTGTTCATCGCCAGTTGCCATTTTTCTTCGGCGCCTCGAAGCGTCCCCGGGAAGGCTGCAACTGCCAAAACGGCAAGCAAAAGCATGGAACGCAACCAATGCGCGCCGACGAAGCTGTTCATGAAATTCATCACTCTGGTTGCCCGGAGAGCGGGCGTAAAAAATGCGTGGTGGTGACCGGTTGAGCATCGAGGGATGATTCGAGTCCCGTCAGGAACCGTGCGCCAGAGGGGACGAGCGTTAGCAGCTCTTCCCGGCCCTTGTTCCACAGCACAACCTGGTGGGTCTCGATACGACGCAGGACACTGCCGCCGGGCAAACGCTCGCCCACCTGATAGAGACGAGAACCTTGAGCATTGGCCAGCAGCGCCTTGGATAGTCCGCTGCTGACAAAGCTCGCTTGCAAGGTCAGCGGTTCGGCGCTGGGCCGCGGTGTGGCCTCCGTCGTCAGGCCGAACACAATGGCAATCGATGTTGTTTCGAGTGGTTCACGTGCCGGCACCGTCTCCAGAGCTGCGATGTCGGGCAACGGTGAAACCAGATGCTCGCGAAACGTCCGTTCCTGCCACGCCAGAAACACCGCCGCGCCCGCTGGCAACGCGAGCCAACAAATGCTGCTCAGGCATGCCCGAAAGCGTTGTCCGGAAAAATTCGAAACCTTCATTTTCAACTCGGTACTCAGCAGAAGTGCCTGGCTTCAGGCGACCTTTTTTGAGGTCGCCTGAAGCCAGTTGCGGGGACTTACAACTTGTCCCACGCCATGTGCGAGTGAGCACCGACACCTGGCTCGAAGCCGTTGGCGGTAGGGGTGTACTGCTTGCAATAACCCGACGCAGGGAACGGCTTGCACTCGAAGACTTCGTCGGTCTTCGGTTGCAGCACCTTGGTGCCGGCGGTGTAGTCGCTGAGGCCTTCAGGGAATACGAAGTCGTATTCGATGACCGCGCCTTCACCGGTCAGTTGGGTGGTCTTGGTGTCCTGACGGGTGGTGCGGCCATCCAGGGTGGTGCCGACCAGGGTCAGCGTGTGCGCACCAGGATTGCTGCGCACATCCAGGGACAACGAGGTGGAGCCGGTGGCCACTTGTGCCGATGTGGTGCCGACCGGTTTGTTGTTCTGATCGAACAAGGTCGCTTCGACGTCCATCGCGCGGTTCGCAGTCATGCTGAATTCGACTTTGGCCCGGCCTTTATCCAGAACGTATTCGGCTTGCTGAGAGGTCACCGCCATGTGCGCAGCGGCGTCTTCCTTCATGGCCAACTGCACTTCATAGCGGACTACGCCGCTTTCTCTTTGCACGTAGAGGCGATTGGTGCCTTTGACCGGGGCAACATTGCCGCTCTCGTCGCGGATACCGGCGCGAACCAGGGTGTGAGTCTGGTTGATTTTTTCCGCCAGCTTGTACGACCAGTTTTGCGGTGTGCCTTCTTCAGCGTTATCGATGCTGATTTCCACGCTGTATTGCGCACTCTCGCCCTTGGCGGTAAACGCGCGGGCCTTGACCTTGTCACCCACCAGCAACGGGGTCGATGACGCAATGCTGCCTACTGGCGACCAACCGCCCGGCAAGTCAGGTTCGGCGAGGATGTTCACGTCTGCGACATTGTAAAACGCGGCGTCGGTATCACCGACGGTCCAGATGGCCAGGATGACGTGGTGCCCGGACTTGTCAGACGGGAGGGTGCAACTGTGCCTGGCACCCGACACCGGCAACTGGTTGCCGCCATCGATGGTGCAGAACGGTGTGCTTTCGAAGGTGGCGCGCTTGAGCGACTCGTTCGGGTTCCAACCGTCGCTGGAGATGAAATACTCGTGCTTGGTAGCCGGGTGAACGGCGGTGTAACGCCATTGGAAATCGATGTTGCGATCCTTGATTTCCGTCAGGTGCCAGCGGGTGGCGGACTGCGCGTCCAGTGCGGAGAACAGCGCGTGACCGCCGCTGGCGATCTTGCCATCGACCGGCCCCTGCAAGGGGGCACCGCCGACACCTGCCGGAAAGCCCTTGAAGGTTTCACCGACGCTCTGCGGCTCGTACTGCGCGCCGCCACAGTTGGTGTTCAAGCCTTTCTGGCAGGCCAGTGCGCGCGACGGCGGCACATCCAGATAGCCGTGGGCGGATACGGTTTGAGAGGCCAGCATTGCCGATAACAGGATCATCGAAGAGGTGCAGGCCGTTAATGCACTTCTTTTATCAAATGTAATTTTCATGATGTGTTCCAGACTGCTTATCGAAAACAAGGCGCCTTGCAGGCGGCGATGTTTGCTTCGTTACCGTTCAGCGTTGTGCTGAACAGGGGTCTGGAACCTTACGGGGATGACGAGGAATTCTATGTAGGAGTAATCATCTAGCCGGGCAGGAATGGTCTGCTCATCCAATGTTCACTCAGGAAAAAAACACCCTTACCGACAGAAAGGCTTCATCCGGACAGCATTTCTGCAGGGCATAAAAAAACCTGTCCGGCACAAGGCGGAACAGGCTTCTGGAAATCGGCGCTGGCCGTTACTCGTGATACTGCGCCGACAATTCATGCACGGCCCGCAGGAATGCACCCGCGTGTTCCGGATCGACTTCCGGCGTAATGCCATGACCGAGGTTGAACACGTGGCCGCTGCCTTTGCCGTAGCTGGCGAGAATGCGCCCGACTTCAGCGCGAATGGCTTCCGGTTTGGCGTAGAGCACGGTCGGGTCCATGTTGCCTTGCAGTGCGACCTTGTCGCCAACACGGGCACGGGCGTTGCCGATGTCGCAGGTCCAGTCCAGGCCCAATGCATCAGCACCGGCATCGGCGATGCTTTCCAGCCACAGGCCGCCGTTTTTGGTGAACAGGATGACCGGCACCTTGCGGCCTTCGTGCTCGCGAATCAGGCCGCTGACGATTTTGCGCATGTAGGCCAGGGAGAACTCCTGGTACGCCGCTGCCGACAGGTTGCCGCCCCAGGTATCGAAGATCTGCACCGCTTGCGCACCGGCCATGATCTGGCCATTGAGGTAGCTGGTGACCGACTGCGCAAGCTTGTCCAGCAACAGGTGCATGGCTTGCGGGTTGTCGTAGAGCATGGCCTTGGTCTTGCGGAAGTCTTTCGACGAGCCGCCTTCGACCATGTAGGTCGCCAGGGTCCATGGGCTGCCGGAGAAACCGATCAACGGTACACGTCCGTTTAGCTCACGACGGATGGTGCTGACCGCATCCATCACGTAGCCGAGGTCTTTCTGCGGATCGGGAATCGGCAGGGCTTCGATGTCGGCCAGGGTGCTGACGACTTTCTTGAATCGCGGACCTTCGCCGGTTTCGAAGTAAAGGCCCTGGCCCATGGCATCGGGGATGGTCAGGATGTCGGAGAAGAGGATCGCCGCGTCCAGTTGCGGATAGCGGTCGAGCGGTTGCATCGTGACTTCGCAAGCGAACGCCGGGTTCATGCACAGGCTCATGAAATCGCCGGCCTTGGCGCGGCTGGCGCGGTATTCAGGCAGGTAGCGACCGGCCTGACGCATCATCCACACGGGAGTGACGTCTACGGGTTGCTTGAGCAGGGCGCGCAGGAAACGGTCGTTCTTCAGGGCAGTCATGTCGGCATCCGGAAAAAAAGTGCGGGCATTTTCTCAGAGCCGGGCGCAAAAGGCACGGATGCAGGTCAGCCTTTTGTCTATCGGGTCAATTTGTCGCATTTTTGCAGCACCACAAAACACTGTGGGAGCTGGCTTGCCAGCGATGCAGGCACCTCGGTGGTCAGGTAGACCGAGGTGATGCTATCGCTGGCAAGCCAGCTCCCACAGGTATCGCATTGCTGTTTCGAACGAGGTTTAGACGCCCAGGTAATCCAGGATCCCTTCGGCGGCATTACGGCCTTCGAAGATCGCCGTCACCACCAGGTCCGAACCCCGCACCATGTCGCCACCGGCGAAGATTTTCGGGTTGCTGGTCTGGTGCTTGTACTGGCCTTGTTCCGGTGCCACGACGCGGCCCTGGCTGTCGGTCTGGATCTCGAACTGCTCGAACCACGGCGCCGGGCTCGGACGGAAACCGAAGGCGATGACCACGGCGTCGGCCGGGATGATCTCTTCGGAACCCGGGATCGGCTCGGGGCTACGACGGCCACGGGCGTCCGGCTCGCCGAGACGGGTCTCGACCACTTTCACGCCTTCGACCTTGTCTTCGCCGACAATCGCAATCGGCTGGCGGTTGTAGAGGAATTTCACGCCTTCTTCCTTGGCGTTCTTCACCTCTTTGCGCGAGCCAGGCATGTTCGCTTCGTCACGACGATAGGCGCAGGTCACCGACTTGGCGCCCTGGCGGATCGAGGTACGGTTGCAGTCCATCGCCGTGTCGCCACCGCCCAGGACCACGACCTTCTTGCCTTTCATGTCGACGAAATCTTCCGGCGACTTTTCAAAGCCCAGGTTGCGGTTGACGTTGGCGATCAGGAAGTCCAGCGCGTCGTACACGCCCGGCAGGTCCTCTCCGGCAAAGCCGCCTTTCATGTAGGTGTAGGTGCCCATGCCCATGAACACGGCATCGTATTCTTCGAGCAGTTGCTCCATGGTCACGTCCTTGCCCACCTCGGTGTTGAGGCGGAACTCGATGCCCATGCCGGTGAAGACTTCGCGGCGATTGCTCAGCACGGTCTTTTCCAGCTTGAACTCGGGAATGCCGAAGGTCAGCAGACCGCCGATTTCCGGGTTCTTGTCGAACACCACCGGGGTCACACCGCCGCGCACCAGCACGTCGGCACAGCCCAGGCCCGCAGGCCCGGCACCGATGATCGCGACACGCTTGCCGGTCGGCTTGACCTTGGACATGTCCGGGCGCCAGCCCATGGCGAACGCGGTGTCGGTGATGTACTTCTCCACCGAACCGATGGTCACCGCGCCGAAGCCGTCGTTGAGGGTGCAGGCACCCTCGCACAGACGATCCTGCGGGCACACCCGACCGCAGACTTCCGGCAGGGTGTTGGTCTGGTGCGACAACTCGGCGGCCTGGAGGATGTTGCCCTCGGCCACCAGCTTCAGCCAGTTGGGAATGAAGTTGTGCACCGGGCACTTCCATTCGCAATACGGGTTACCGCAACCCAGACAGCGGTGGGCCTGGTCGGCCGACTGCTGGGGTTTGAAGGGCTCGTAGATTTCCACGAACTCTTTCTTGCGTTGACGCAACAGTTTCTTCTTCGGATCCTTGCGCCCGACCTCGATGAACTGGAAGTCATTATTCAGACGTTCAGCCATTTTAAAACCTCATCAAACTCTTCAGGCGCATATCACTGCGGGTTGGCACGGGTGCTGGAAAGCAACGACTTCAGGTTGGCAGCCTTGGGCTTGACCAGCCAGAAACGGCGCACGTAATCATCGAGGTTCTCGGCGAGTTCACGACCCCACTCGCTGTCGGTTTCCTCGACGTACTCGTTCAGCACGCGTTGCAGGTGGCTACGGTAGGCTTCCATCGCCTCGCCGCTGATCCGCTGGATTTCCACCAGTTCGTGGTTGACCCGGTCAACGAAGGTGTTGTCCTGGTCGAGCACGTAGGCGAAACCGCCGGTCATGCCAGAGCCGAAGTTGTAACCGGTCTTGCCCAACACGCAGACGAAACCACCGGTCATGTACTCGCAGCAGTGATCGCCAGTGCCTTCCACCACCGTGTGGGCACCGGAGTTACGCACGGCGAAGCGCTCGCCCGCGGTGCCAGCGGCGAACAGCTTGCCGCCGGTAGCGCCGTACAGGCAGGTGTTGCCGATGATGGCACTGTCCTGGGTGCGGTAGACGCTGCCCTTCGGCGGAACGATCACCAGCTTGCCGCCGGTCATGCCCTTGCCGACGTAGTCGTTGGCGTCGCCTTCCAGGTACATGTTCAAGCCGCCGGCGTTCCACACGCCGAAGCTCTGGCCCGCTGTGCCCTTGAAGCGGAAGGTGATCGGCGCGTTGGCCATGCCCTGGTTGCCGTGCTTGCGCGCGATTTCGCCGGAGATCCGTGCACCGATGGAACGGTCGCAGTTGCAGATATCCAGAGCGAATTCAGCGCCGCTCAGGTCGTTGATCGCCGAGGTGGCCATGTCGACCATCTTCTCGGCCAGCAGGCCTTTGTCGAACGGCGGGTTGCGGTCTACGCCACAGAACTGCGGCTTGTCCGCCGGCACGTGGTCGCTGCCCAGCAACGGAGTCAGGTCCAGGTGATGCTGCTTGGCGGTCTGGCCTTCGAGGACCTCCAGCAGATCGGTACGGCCGATCAGTTCCTCGAGGGAACGCACGCCCAGCTTGGCCAGCCACTCACGGGTTTCTTCGGCGACGTAGGTGAAGAAGTTCACCACCATGTCGACGGTACCGATGTAGTGGTCCTTGCGCAGCTTCTCGTTCTGGGTCGCAACGCCGGTGGCGCAGTTGTTCAGGTGGCAGATACGCAGGTATTTGCAGCCCAGGGCGATCATCGGTGCGGTGCCGAAGCCGAAGCTTTCAGCGCCGAGGATGGCCGCCTTGATCACGTCGAGGCCGGTTTTCAGGCCGCCGTCGGTCTGTACCCGGACTTTGCCACGCAGGTCGTTGCCGCGCAGGGTCTGGTGGGTTTCGGCCAGGCCGAGTTCCCACGGTGCGCCCGCGTACTTGATCGAGGTCAGCGGCGATGCACCGGTGCCGCCGTCGTAGCCGGAGATGGTGATCAAGTCCGCGTAGGCCTTGGCCACACCGGCGGCAATGGTGCCGACGCCGGCTTCCGCTACCAGCTTCACCGAAACCAGCGCCTTCGGGTTGACTTGTTTCAGGTCGAAAATCAGCTGCGACAAGTCTTCGATCGAGTAGATGTCGTGGTGCGGCGGTGGCGAAATCAGGGTCACGCCGGGCACTGCGTAACGCAGTTTGGCGATCAGACCGTTCACTTTACCGCCCGGCAGTTGACCGCCCTCGCCCGGCTTGGCGCCCTGGGCGACCTTGATCTGCAGCACTTCGGCGTTGACGAGGTATTCCGGGGTCACACCGAAGCGGCCAGTCGCAACCTGCTTGATTTTCGAGCTCTTGATGGTGCCGTAGCGCGCCGGGTCTTCGCCGCCTTCGCCGGAGTTGGAACGCGCACCGAGGCGGTTCATGGCTTCGGCCAGGGCTTCGTGAGCTTCCGGCGACAGCGCGCCCAGGGAGATACCGGCGGAGTCGAAGCGCTTGAGCACCGATTCCAGCGGTTCGATCTCGCTGATATCCAACGGAGTGTCGAGGGTTTTGACTTTCAGCAGGTCGCGGATCATCGACACCGGGCGGTTATCCACCAGCGAGGTGTATTCCTTGAACTTGCTGTAGTCGCCCTGCTGCACAGCGGCTTGCAGAGTGTTGACCACGTCCGGGTTGTACGCGTGGTATTCGCCACCGTGGACGAACTTCAGCAGACCGCCTTGTTGGATCGGCTTGCGCGGGCTCCAGGCTTCGGTGGCCAAGGCTTTCTGCTCGGCCTCGATGTCGACGAAACGCGCGCCCTTGATGCGGCTTGGCACGCCACGGAAGCTCAGGTTGCAGACTTCCTCGGACAGGCCGATGGCCTCGAACAACTGCGCACCGCGATACGAAGTGATGGTCGAGATACCCATCTTCGACAGGATTTTCAGCAGGCCCTTGGTGATGCCTTTACGGTAGTTCTTGAACACCTCGTAGAGGTCGCCCAGTACTTCACCGGTACGGATCAGGTCACCGAGCACTTCGTAAGCCAGGAACGGATAAACGGCAGAGGCACCGAAACCGATCAACACGGCGAAGTGATGCGGATCGCGAGCGGTCGCAGTTTCCACCAGGATGTTGGAGTCGCAACGCAGGCCTTTTTCGGTCAGGCGGTGGTGCACCGCGCCGGTAGCCAGGGACGCGTGGATCGGCAACTTGCCCGGGGCAATGTGACGGTCGCTCAGCACGACCTGGGTACGACCGGCGCGCACGGCTTCTTCAGCCTGATCGGCGACGTTGCGGATGGCCGCTTCGAGGCCGACGCTTTCGTCGTAGTTCAGATCGATGATCGCGCGCTCGAAGCCCGGACGATCGAGGTTCATCAGCGAGCGCCACTTGGCCGGGGAAATGACCGGCGAGCTGAGGATCACGCGCGAGGCGTGTTCCGGCGACTCCTGGAAAATGTTGCGCTCGGCACCGAGGCAGATTTCCAGCGACATGACGATGGCTTCGCGCAGCGGGTCGATCGGCGGGTTGGTGACCTGCGCGAACTGCTGGCGGAAATAGTCGTACGGCGTGCGCACGCGCTGGGACAGCACGGCCATCGGCGTATCGTCGCCCATCGAGCCCACGGCTTCGTAGCCCTGTTCGCCGAGCGGACGCAGCACCTGATCGCGCTCTTCGAACGTGACCTGGTACATCTTCATGTATTGCTTGAGCTGGTCGACGTCGTAGAACGCCGAACCGTGGTCGTTGTCTTCCATGGTCGCCTGGATGCGCAGGGCATTCTTGCGCAGCCATTGCTTGTACGGATGACGGGACTTCAGACGGTTGTCGATCGCATCGGTGTCGAGGATCTGACCGGTCTCGGTGTCCACGGCAAAGATCTGGCCAGGTCCCACACGACCCTTGGCGATCACGTCTTCAGGCTGGTAGTTCCAGACACCGATTTCCGAGGCCAGGGTGATGAAGCCGTTCTTGGTGGTGACCCAACGCGCCGGACGCAGACCGTTACGGTCGAGCAGGCACACCGCGTAGCGACCGTCGGTCATTACCACGCCGGCCGGGCCGTCCCACGGCTCCATGTGCATCGAGTTGTATTCGTAGAACGCACGCAGATCCGGGTCCATGGTCTCGACGTTCTGCCACGCTGGCGGAATGATCATCCGCACGCCACGGAACAGGTCGATGCCGCCGGTGACCATCAGCTCCAGCATGTTGTCCATGCTCGAGGAGTCGGAACCCACGCGGTTGACCAGCGGGCCGAGTTCTTCCAGGTCCATCAGGTCGTTGGTGAACTTGGTGCGACGGGCCACGGCCCAGTTGCGGTTACCGGTGATGGTGTTGATCTCGCCGTTGTGCGCCAGGAAGCGGAACGGTTGAGCCAGCGGCCATTTCGGCAGGGTGTTGGTGGAGAAGCGCTGGTGGAACACGCAAATCGAAGTTTGCAGGCGCTCATCGCTCAGGTCCGGATAGAAGGCGGTCAAGTCCGCCGGCATCATCAGGCCTTTGTAAATGATGGTCTTGTGCGAAAAGCTGCAGACGTAGTGGTCGGTGTCGGCGGCGTTGGCCACGGACGAGCGACGACGGGAGGTGAACAGCTTGACGGCCATGTCCTGGTCGCTCAGGCCTTCACCACCGATGAACACTTGCTCGATCTGCGGCAGACGCTCAAGGGCCAGGCGGCCGAGGACGCTGGTGTCGATCGGCACTTTGCGCCAGCCGACCAGTTGCAGGCCGGCGGCCAGGATCTCGCGGTTCATGTTCTCGCGAGCGGCTTCGGCTTTGACCGGGTCCTGGTTGAAGAAGACCATGCCCACCGCATATTGCTTGGGCATTTCGACGCCGAAGGTTTCCTGGGCGATCGCTCGCAGGAACACGTCCGGCTTTTGAATCAGCAGACCGCAACCGTCACCGGTCTTGCCGTCGGCATTAATCCCACCGCGGTGGGTCATGCAGGTCAGGGCCTCGATGGCCGTTTGCAAAAGGGTATGACTGGGCTCGCCCTGCATATGGGCTATCAGGCCGAAACCGCAGTTATCCTTGAATTCATCTGGTTGGTACAGACCTGCTTTCATAGACACTTTCTCACCAGGCTGCCTCTTTACGAGGCAAATTTCTTTTCAATTCAACCACTTGCCATCCGCGCCGAACGTACGCCAGCTTTGCGGGGACAAAAGGGAGGTCATTGTACACACCGACACTTGGCCTCACAAATTTGACGACGAAATGTCGCAAATCCATGTCGCATTTGTGAAAGGTTTAAAGCGATATGCTGTGCTAGTCAAAACTTTTTTAATTTTGACCGCAACGACTCAAAGACTACTGTGACGCAGACACCACAAGGCACGCAGCCCGGAAGGCGGCGCGCACTTGTAGAAATTTTGAGGTGCTTGGAGAGGCGGCCTGGGTAAGGCCGCCGAATCTTCAGCGAGTTGTTGCCAGTTCCTGTTGGACGCTGGCGACAGTGCGAGGCCAAGGTTTACCAGCCTGAACCTTCGCTGGCAAGGCCTTGATGGCGGAAACGGCTGCATCACGATTGGCGAAGTTGCCGTAGGTGATCACGTAGAGCGGCTTGCCATTGAGGACTTTCTTGAAATAACGGTACTCGCCGCCCTGCTCCTTGACGAAGCTTTGTGCGGCGGTCTCGGAGCTGGTGCCGAGGATTTGCACCACGTAGTTGCCCGGTGCCTGACCGGCGTACCAGGTGCCACCCGCCGCCTTGGCTGCCGGAGCCGGTTTCTCGGCAGGCTTGGCCGCCGCAGCAACGGCTGGCTTGGCTGGCGCTGGAGCAGGCTTGGCCACTGGAGCTGGCGCTGGCTTGGCCGTGGCGACCTGAGTCGGCGCAGGTGCAGGCTTGGCCGCTGGTGTCGGCGCAGGGCCGGCAGGAACGCCCACAGGCGGCGCAGTGGTGGTCACTGTAGGCGGTGTGGCGCTGGAGCCTTCAACCGGAACGCCATCGTCGCCTTCGGTGATGCCGCCTGCGGCCTCGGCCAGCGGGGCGCGCATGACCGGTTGCGAGTTGCCGACCAACGGCAATGGCATCGGCTGCGTGTTGCCGGCGAATTCGACGGCCGGAGCACCGCCATTCGCGGTTGGTTGGCCCTGGCCAAGCGGCAGTTGCGCCTGTTCATTGGCCGGCGCACCGGTGCTCGGCGCCTTGTTGCGACCCGGCATCATCCAGGCGGCAGCTACCGCAACCACGACAACGGCGGAAATCGCCAATACGTGTTTCTTCGGCATATTGAACCCCATTTTTGGACGCTTGACCGCAGAGCGGCTGGCGATCATGGCTTCGATCATTGCATCGCGAGCGACCTGATTGATGCTGCCAGGCCAACCTTCGGAGCTTTCGTGAATATCAGAGATCTGATTCGCGGTGAAAAGTTCGATGCCGCGGCCAGCGCCCTCGAGCCGCTGCTCCAGATACTCGCGGGTTTCGTCCTCGGTATAGGGCTGCAGTTCGATGACGTGGAATCGCTCTTCCTCGAGATGCAAGGCCTCAAGCTGAGCGATCAGCGAGGTTTCACCGAACAGGAACACATGCGGGCGACCTTCAGGCGCACCGGCCGCCAGGACCATCAGTACCTCAAGGCCGGACTCGTCGAGCTGTTCGGCGTCATCGACCAGCAAATAGACTTCCTGGCCGGTGAGCGCAAGCTGCACAACCTGGGCCAGGATAGCGTCGGCATCCGCCTGGGCGACATTCAGCGCCTGGGCCACCTGACGCAGCACACCGGCCGCGTCGCCGGCGCCACGGGCGGACACCACCACGCTTTGTACCGACTGCTTGTTGGTGCTGGCGACCAGGGCTTGACGCAACAGGGTCTTGCCACTGCCCTCGGGGCCAGTGACGACCAGCAACAACTGACTGTAGCGGGCCAGGTGATGCAACTGTCCCAGCACGGGTTTGCGCTGGGCCGGGAAAAATTTGAAGCCAGGCACCCGTGGAGCAAAAGGGTCATGACTCAACTGGTAATGGCCGAGGAAAGCCTCGTCGGCATGCAAACTAGTCATCGCGTTCTTATTAACCTTTAAGCTGAGCCAGGGCGCGGTAGTCTGCCCCCAGCGTGGCCTGTAGAACCTCTTTCGGATAATCGTCGGCCACCACCGCTTCACCCATGTGGCGCAGCAGCACCAGGCGCAAACGACCGTCGATCACTTTTTTATCAATGGACATATGTTCGAGGAAATCGGCTTCTGTCATCTCATCTGGCGGAATGACCGGCAGCCCTGCACGCTGGAACAGACGAATGCCGCGATCACGCTCCTGCTCGCTGATCCAGCCCAGTCGCGCGGACATTTCCAGCGCCATCACGGTGCCAGCAGCCACCGCTTCTCCATGTAGCCAGACACCATAGCCCATGTGGGTTTCGATGGCGTGGCCAAAAGTGTGGCCCAGGTTCAACGTGGCACGAACGCCCGTCTCTTTCTCATCGGCACCGACCACCGCGGCCTTGGCCGCGCAGGAGCGCTCGATGGCATAGGTCAGGGCTTTCTGGTCCAGGTTGCGCAGGCGGTCGACATTGTCTTCGAGCCAGGTCAGGAACGGCTCATCACAGATCAGCCCGTACTTGATGACTTCGGCCAGACCGGCGGACAGCTCGCGCGCCGGCAGGGTATTGAGGCTGGTGGTATCGATCAGCACCACGTTCGGCTGATAGAAGGCGCCGACCATGTTCTTGCCCAGCGGATGGTTGATCCCGGTCTTGCCGCCCACCGAGGAGTCGACTTGCGACAGCAGCGTGGTCGGAACCTGGATGAAATCGACGCCGCGCTGGTAGCAGGCGGCGGCAAAGCCGGCCATGTCACCGATCACACCGCCACCGAGAGCGATCACCGTGGTGCGGCGGTCATGCCGCGCGGTCAGCAGACCGTCGAAAATCAGTTGCAGGGTTTCCCAGGTCTTGAAGGCTTCACCGTCGGGCAGCACCACGGAAATCACCGAATACTGCGCCAGGCTGCGGGTCAGACGCTCGAGATAAAGCGGTGCAACAGTCTCGTTGGAGACGATCGCCACTTGCCGTCCGCGAATGTGCGGGGCCAGCAGCTCAGGCTGATCCAACAAACCTTCGCCAATATGAATCGGGTAGCTGCGCTCGCCTAGATCGACCTTGAGTGTCTGCATGTGTCCCCACAGTGAAGATGAATCAGGCGTCCTGCCTTGAGTTAACGAATATCCACGGCATCTGCTGGTGTGACGCCGTTCGGTAGCCATCCGCCACAACCTTGAGTGGTCATGGCGAGACGCCGAGGATAGCGCATTTCGCGCGGCGCTTTAACGGGGTGGCAACTGCTGCAGGCGCTCTAGAATGTCGAGTACGACCATTCGCGGCGGTCGTTCATCGGTTTCGACCACCAGGTCGGCAATTTCCCGGTAAAGCGGATCGCGGATCGCCAACAGATCCCGAAGGGTCTTGGCCGGATCGGCGGTACGCAACAATGGCCGATTGCGGTCACGGGCCGTGCGACCGACCTGCTGCTCGACCGACGCATGCAGATAAACCACCCGCCCACCGGCATGCAGTGCCCGACGATTGGCTTCGCGCATGACCGCGCCCCCACCTGTCGCCAGCACCACACCGTCGTAGTCGCACAGCTCGGCAATCATTGCCTGCTCGCGATCACGAAAGCCCGGTTCGCCTTCTTTATCGAAGATCCAAGGGATATTGGCGCCCGTGCGCAATTCAATTTCCTTATCGGAATCTTTGAATGGCAGGCGCAGCTCTTTGGCCAGCAACCGGCCGATGGTGCTTTTTCCAGCACCCATCGGTCCTACAAGAATCAAATTTCGCACAGAATCAATGACTCACAGCAATCGCCTGATTATTCATGATACGCGGAGTGAGGAATACCAACAGCTCGGATTTTTTCTCCGAAACCACATCACGCCGGAAAAGGCGGCCAAGATACGGCACATCGCCAAGAAATGGCACCTTATCTACGACCTTGCTCTGAGTATTTGAGAAAACGCCGCCAATGACGATGGTCTCGCCATCATTGACCAGGACCTTGGCGTTGACTTCGTTTTTCTTGATCGGCGGTACATCCTGGACCTTGTTCAGGTAGTCCGGTTCGTCCTTGGTCACCTTGACCTCCATGATGATCCGGTTGTCGGGCGTGATCTGCGGCGTCACCTCCAAGGACAGCGAGGCCTCCTTGAACGACACCGAAGTCGCGCCACTGGAACTGGCCTCCTGATAGGGAATCTCGGTGCCCTTGAGGATTTTGGCGGTTTCCTTGTCGGACGTGACCACCTTGGGTTGCGAGACGATTTCCCCGTTGCCGGTTTTCTCCATGGCCGTCAGTTCCAGGTCCAGCAAGACGTTATCGGTGATGAACGCGATGCCGATTCCCGAGGTGTTGTTGGCGACGCCCATGTCGACGAACGGTGAGTTGGTACTGGTACTGCCGGGCGTGCCGATGGTCGATGAACCGTTGAGTCCATTGCTGACACCGGAGGTGTTCCAGTTGCCCCTGTTCTGTATCGATCCGCCCCAGCGCACCCCGAGGCTTTTGTCATAGTCGACGTTGGCTTCGACAATCCGCGCCTCGATCATGACCTGACGCACAGGGATATCCAGCTGCGTGACGATCCTGCGCAGCTCATCAAGCCGGTCCTGGGTCTGGTAGGCAATGATGTTGTTGGTGCGTTCGTCGACGGTGATAGACCCCCGTTCGTCGGGTTTCGCTTCGGCACTGGTCACCGACTGGAAGAGCTTGGCGATGTCCGCCGCCTTGGCGTAATTCACCTGCAACAGTTCCCGGCGCAACGGCGCCAGATCGGCAATCTGCTTTTGTGATTCCAGCTCCTGACGCTCACGGGCAGCAATTTCATCGGCCGGCGCAACAAGCAGGACATTGCCGACCTTGCGCTTGTCCAACCCCTTGGTTTTCAGCACCAGATCCAGCGCCTGATCCCACGGCACGTTCTGCAGGCGCAATGTGATGCCACCCTGCACCGTGTCGCTGGCCACCAGGTTGAGGTTGGTGAAGTCGGCGATCAATTGCAGCACCGAACGCACATCGATGTCCTGGAAATTCAGCGAAAGCTTCTCGCCGCTGTAAGCCTGTTGCCCGGCATTGCGCTTTTGCAGGTCGTCGACCGTCGCCGGGCGAACGCTGACCGTGAGCTTGCTGTCGGTCTGATAGGTCGAGTAATCGAACGCACCACCGGGCTCGATGCTGATGATGGCTCGATCGCCGCTTGCGCTGGCATTGACGAACCGCACGGGCGTGGCGAAATCCTTAACATCCAGACGCACGCGCAGCGGCTCGGGCAATCGGGTTTTGGCAAACCCGACAATAATCTTGCCCTCGCGCTGTTGTATGTCGGGCGCAATCGATGGGTCCGACAAGTCGATCACCACGTTGCCCTCACCCTGTGTGCCTCGCTGAAAATCCACACCCCGAATGGCCTTGCCCGGCGTCGTAGCGGCTCGCGCCGGAACCGGCATTGCCGGAGCCGCCGGCCTGGGTGTCGACGGCTTGCCCCCCTGCCCGACTACCACCAGCAAATTGTTGCCTTCGATTCGCGAGTCGTACGGGGCCGACTGAGCCAGGTTGATGATCAATCGCGTACGGTCCCCGGCCTCCACCACCGTTGCACTACGGGCATTTCCACTGCCGAGATCGCGAGTCTTGCTGGCCAGTTGACTGGCGACACCCGGCAAATCCAGCGCAATCCGGGCCGGCGACTCAGTCATGTAGCCCTGAGGCAACGGGGGCGGCGCATCGAACGACAACTTCAACTCGACCCGGTCTCCCGGCAGCGCAGCGACATCCAGCGCCTTGAGATTGGCCGCTTGTACCATCGGCGACAACATCGCTATCCATAGCGAAAGGCCGAAGGCGGAAAAAATCCTGTTCATTATTCGGGTTCCACTATGAGGGCTCTTTCAAAGGGATGGTCCGGGGACGCTCCAGCCACGCACCCTGACCATCAGGAACAATTTCAACCACATCGACTTGCGAACCACTGATCGCAACGACTCGTCCGTCGTTACGCCCCAGGTAATCACCGACCTTCAGGCGGTGCACGCCACCCGCCCCGCGCAACAGGGCAAAAGAGCCCTTTGCATTGGAAAGGGTGCCGACCATTTCAAACTGCTCGATGTTGAAACCTTCGAGGTATTGCCTGACCCGGTCAGGGTCGGGTTTGACGTTGCGCGAACCCCGCCGATGGGCCGCCAGATCAGTGCTGAGCTGTGGTGAAAACGGACTGCGCAGGTTCGCTGCGTCGTAGATGAATGTCGGGTAAGACCGGAATACCGGCGTTGGTTCAATACTGCCCGGGCCGCGCAGGCGTATTTCGCTCAGGTAGGCGTCCAGATCGCTGTAGTCATCGCCAGCGCCACAGCCGGACAGAACAGACAGCAACAGCACCATCGAAAAACAACGCGCCGGGGTCATTGATGTCGCCCCGTTTCGCTGTAGCGGTAGGTCTTGGCGAGGATACTCAAGCGCAGTTTCGGAGCACCCTGGGGACTGACGGGGGCAAGGTCGAAATCGTGCAAGGTGACGATTCGCGGCAACCCGGCCACACCACTGACGAAGGTGGCCAGGTCGTGGTAACCGCCGGTGACCGTGATCTGGATCGGCAACTCGACGTAGAACGGCTGGGCGACCTCCGGCAGCAGCTTGATCTCCTCGAACTCCAGGCCACTGCCCAGGCCTGTACGCGTGATGTCTTCCAGCAAGCCGGGCACTTCGGTGTCGCCGGGAAGTTGCCGCAACAGCACGCCGAAAGCGTTCTCCATCTCTTTCAACTGCTGGGTGTAGAGATCGAGATTCGCCGCCATACGGGCTTTGCCGGCGAACTGCTCCTTGAGCGTCGACTCTTCCTCGCGCTTCAGATCGAGCTGGCTCTCGAGGTCACGAGTGGAAAAGTTGTAGCCCAAGACCAGCACCACAAGCATGAGCAAACCGGCCACCAGACACTTGATCACCGGCGGCCAGGCCCCCATGTTGCCGGTGTCCAGATCGTTGAAGTCGATCTTGCGCAACTCTTCGAACCATTCGGACAGGCTCATTTGCCGCCCTCCGGTGCTGCGGGTTGAGTCTGGCGAACGGTCAACTGGAAGATGTTGGCCTGCGCCACCTGACCGGCAGCGGCGGCCTTGACTTCAGTCAGGCTCGGCGCATCGAACCAGTCTGATGCCTCGAGGTTGCGCATCAAGTCTGAAACACGGCTGTTGGATTGCGCGGCACCGGTGATGGACAAGGTCTTTGCGGCCATTCTCACTTCGGTGAAATACACGCCGTCAGGCAGTGCTCGCGCCAACTGGTCAAATATTCGCCCGCTGATTTGGCGGTTGTCTTGCAGGTCCTGGATGATGCGCATGCGCTCGACCAGTTGCTGGCGGCGCTCCTTGAGATCATTGATCTGTGTGATCCGCTCATCGACCACGGCGATTTGCCTGCCAATGTAATCGTTACGGACGATTTGCCGGTCGATGGCACGACTGATGGCCTGGTTGGCAACCAGCACTGCGCCCATAGTGCCCGCCATAGCAACCACCAGGACCAGCAGAAAGCGTTTGCGGCGGACTTCACGCCGTTCCTCGCGCCAGGGTAAAAGGTTGATCCGCCCCATCAGTCGAAGCTCCTGAGGGCAAGACCACAGGCGATCATCAACGCCGGGGCATCACTCGCCAGGGCAGCACCATTGACCTTGCTGCCCAGCGTCATTGCGGAGAAAGGATTCGCGATCTGGGTCGGCGTGCCCAATTGCTGCTCGACCAAACCGTCCAGCCCCGGGACCGACGCGGTACCGCCGGCCAGCAGGATATGGTCGACGGCGCTGTACTGGCCGGCGGCAAAGAAGAATTGCAACGAGCGCGAAACCTGCTGCACCAGTGCCTGTTGAAATGGCTGCAAGACCTCACCGGCATAGTCATCCGGCAGGCCGCCCTTCCTTTGCGCCAGACTCGCCTGCTCCAGCGTCAGGCCATAGCGACGCTGGATTTCCCCGGTCAACTGCCGACCGCCGAACAGCTGCTCGCGGGTGTAGATAATTCGCCCGTCGTGCAGCACGCTCAGAGTGGTCATGGTGGCGCCGATATCCACTACTGCGACCGTCAACGGTTTCTCGGAGACCGCTAGCCGACTGGCCAGCAACCCGAATGAGCGCTCCAGTGCATAGGCCTCGACATCGACTACGCGGGCGGTCAGCCCAGCCAGGGCCAGGGCGGCCTCGCGGACCTCGACGTTTTCCTTGCGGCAAGCCGCGAGCAGCACGTTGACGCGCTCCGGATTGCGCGCGGAGGAACCCTGGACTTCAAAGTCGATCGCGACTTCATCCAGGGGATAAGGGATGTATTGATCCGCCTCGATCTTCAGCTGGCTTTCCAACTCGTCTTCGGAAAGAGCGGCATCCATTTCGATGATCTTGGTGATTACTGCCGAGCCTGCCACAGCCACGGCCACGCCCTTGAGGCCGGTTCTGGCCCTGGTCAGCGCGCGCGAAAGGGCCAGCCCCACGCCTTCGAGGTCAGCAATGTTCTTTTCGATCACCGCGCCGACCGGCAACGGCTCGACCGCATAAGCTTCGACCCGGTAGCGTTCGCCCTGGCGGCTCAATTCCAGAAGCTTTACCGAGGTAGAGCTGATATCGATTCCCAGGAGCGTACTGGATTTTTTGTTGAAGAGTCCCGGCACTACCAATTCCCTATGACTTTCCGTGAGTTACGGACTCTGCAATGTCCATTGCGTTCAATCCGCCCGTCTTGACAGCAGCGCCAACCGCGCTCCCGATCAGAAAAATGCTTATAATGCCCAGCGTTTTTTTCCGCATTTGCTCAAGCGCGGGTTGTTCTCATTTAGCCTGAACCCTGTTGCCCAATTCATTTTTGCCCTGGATATCCAAAAGCCTTGATTCGTCTGCTGAAGTTTTTCGGTTGGTCCATCGTCGCGGTTTTCTGCGGACTCCTTCTGGGTCTGAGCGGGGCGTACCTCTACCTTAGTCCCGGGCTGCCGTCCGTGGAGGCGCTGAGAAGCATCCAGTTGCAGATTCCTTTGCGGGTCTACAGCAGCGATAACAAGTTGATCGCAGAGTTCGGCGAAATGCGCCGCACACCGATCCGTTTCGCCGACATTCCCCCCAATTTCATTAATGCGTTACTAAGTGCTGAAGACGACAATTTCGCCAACCACTATGGCGTCGATCCCAGCAGCCTGATGCGTGCCGCGACCCAGTTGGTCAAAAGCGGACACATCCAGTCCGGTGGCAGCACGATCACCATGCAGGTGGCGAAGAACTTCTTCCTGACCAGCGAACGCAGCTTTTCGCGCAAGACCACCGAAATCCTGCTGGCCCTGCAGATCGAACGACAGTTGACCAAGGACGAGATCCTCGAGCTGTACGTCAACAAGATCTACCTGGGTAACCGTGCCTACGGCATCGAGGCGGCGGCGCAGGTCTATTACGGCAAATCGATCCGCGATGTCAGCCTGGCGCAGATGGCAATGATTGCCGGCCTGCCCAAGGCGCCGTCGCGCTTCAACCCGCTGGCCAACCCGGCGCGCAGCAAGGAACGTCGCGACTGGATCCTGGGGCGCATGTACAAGCTCGGCAAAATCACCGAGGCCGACTACACCGCCGCGATCAACGAGCCGCTGAACGCCAGCTATCACGTACCGACTCCGGAAGTGAACGCGCCGTACATCGCCGAAATGGCCCGTGCCGAAATGGTCGGGCGTTATGGCAGCGACGCGTATACCGAAGGCTTCCGCGTCACCACCACGGTGCCGAGCGACCTCCAGGAACTGGCCAACACCGCAGTCCACGAAGGCCTGATGACTTACGATCAGCGCCACGGCTATCGCGGCCCCGAGTCGCGGCTTCCGGGCAAGACGCGTGAAGCCTGGGTAACCGAGCTGACCAAGCAACGCACCATCAGCGGCCTGGAACCGGCCATCGTGACCCAGGTCGACAAGAGCGGCCTGCAGGTGCTGACCCGCACCGGCCAGGAACACGTCAACTGGGACACCATGAAGTGGGCCCGTCCGTTCCTGAACACCAACAGCATGGGCGCCAACCCGAAGCAGCCTTCGGACGTGGCCCAGGTCGGTGACCTGATTCGCGTGCAGCGTCAGCCGGACAACTCGCTGAAGTTCAGCCAGATCCCGCAGGCCCAGGGCGCGCTGGTGTCCCTGGACCCACAGAACGGTGCCATTCGCGCCCTGGTTGGCGGCTTCGCCTTTGAACAGAGCAACTACAACCGCGCACTGCAGGCCAAGCGCCAGCCGGGTTCGAGCTTCAAACCGTTCGTCTACGCCGCCGCACTGGATAACGGCTACACCGCCTCCAGCCTGGTGAACGATGCCCCGATCGTATTCGTCGACGAGTACCTGGACAAAGTCTGGCGGCCGAAAAACGACACCAACACGTTCCTCGGCCCGATCCGCCTGCGTGAAGCTCTGTACAAGTCGCGCAACCTGGTGTCGATCCGTTTGCTGCAAGCGATGGGTGTTGGCAAGACCATCGACTACATCGCTCGCTTCGGCTTCAACAAACAGGACCTGCCACCCAACCTGTCCCTGGCACTGGGCACCGCGACCCTGACGCCAATGGAGATCGCCACCGGCTGGAGCACCTTCGCCAACGGGGGCTACAAGATCACCCCGTACATCATCGACAGGATTGAAAGCCGCAACGGCGACACTTTGTTCGTCGCCAACCCGCCGAGCGTGCCTCAGGGCGGCGCTGCCAGCGATGGCATTGCCGCACCCGCCCCTCAAGCCTTCACGGTCAATGCAACGCCGGGCGAAGTCCCTGGCGCTGCTGCGCCGACACCACAGGCACCCGCCGTGGCCGAACGCATCGTTGACGGGCGCACCACGTACATCCTCAACAGCATGCTTGAGGACGTGATCAAGCTCGGCACCGGTCGTCGCGCACTGGCCTTGGGCCGCCCGGACATTGCCGGCAAGACCGGTACGACCAACGAATCCAAGGACGCCTGGTTCTCCGGCTACAACGCCGATTACGTGACCACCGTATGGACCGGTTTCGACCAGCCGGAAAGCCTGGGCCGCAAGGAATTCGGCGGCACCGTCGCGCTGCCGATCTGGATGAACTACATGGGCGCTGCACTCAAAGGCAAGCCGCCGCATACGCAAGCGGAGCCGGAAGGCCTCCTCAGCCTGCGAGTCGATCCGGTCAGCGGTCGCGCGGCCAGCCCGGGCACGCCAGGCGCCTACTTCGAGCTGTTCAAGGCCGAAGATACGCCGCCGTCGGGCAACGAGCTCGGCAATGGCAATGCGCCAGGCAGTCCGTTGCCAGCGGATGAAGCTGCGCCAATCGATTTGTTCTGATTGCAGCAATGATGAAAAGCCCCGCCTTCGAAAGAAGAGCGGGGCTTTTTGTGCCTGCCGGTTTTGATGTTGCCTGGTCCGGCCCCTTCGCGGGCAAGCCCGCTCCCACAGTGGATCGTTGGCGTGCACAAGGTCTGCGAACAACACAAAATCCTGTGGGAGCGGGCTTGCCCGCGAAGAGGCCTGTATAGACAACACATAAGCAGCAGGCAATAAAAAGCCCCGACTCAAATGAGCCGGGGCTATCGATTGAAGCACTACAACGGCTTAGCCGTTGAACACATCATCCACGCTTTTCAGCGGGTAGTTCTTCGGATACGGCAGGGTCGCCACGCCGGTCTCGATGGCAGCTTTGGCTACGGCATCGGAGATCAGGGTGATCAGACGGGCATCCATTGGCTTCGGAATGATGTACTCACGGCCGAATTCCAACTTGATGCCGCCATAGGCGTCGCACACTTCCTGAGGCACTGGCAGCTTGGCCAGTTCGCGCAGGGCGTTGGCCGCAGCCACTTTCATCTCTTCGTTGATGCGCTTGGCGCGAACGTCCAGGGCACCACGGAAGATGAACGGGAAGCCCAGTACGTTGTTGACCTGGTTCGGGTAGTCGGAACGACCGGTGGCCATGATCACGTCGCTACGGGTGGCGTGTGCCAGCTCCGGGGAGATTTCCGGATCAGGGTTGGAGCACGCGAACACGATCGGGTTCGGCGCCATCGACAGCAGGCCTTCAGGGCTCAGCAGGTTCGGGCCGGACAGGCCTACGAACACGTCAGCGCCTTGCAGGGCATCAGCCAGGGTGCGCTTGTCGGTCGCGTGAGCGAACACAGCCTTGTACTGGTTCAGGTCGTCACGGCCGGAGTGGATCACGCCGGTACGGTCGACCATGTAGATGTTTTCGATGTTGGCACCCATGCTCACCAGCAACTTCATGCAGGAGATGGCGGCAGCGCCGGCACCCAGGCAGACGATCTTGGCTTCAGACAGGGTTTTGCCAGCGATTTCCAGGGCGTTGATCATGCCGGCCGCGGTCACGATAGCGGTGCCGTGCTGGTCATCGTGGAATACCGGAATATCGCACTGCTCGATCAGAGCGCGTTCGATTTCAAAGCACTCGGGTGCCTTGATGTCTTCCAGGTTGATGCCACCGAAGGTGATGGAGATGCGCTTGACGGTGTCGATGAAGGCCTGCGGGCTTTCGGAGTCGACTTCGATGTCGAAAACGTCGATGCCGGCGAAGCGCTTGAACAGTACGCCTTTACCTTCCATCACTGGCTTGGAAGCCAATGGGCCGAGGTTACCCAGGCCGAGAATCGCGGTGCCATCGGAAATGACTGCAACCAGGTTGCCTTTGCCGGTGTACTTGTAGGCCAGCTCGGGATCGCGGGCGATCTCGCGTACTGGCTCGGCTACGCCCGGGCTGTAGGCCAGCGACAGGTCGCGAGCGGTAGCAGTGGCCTTGGTGAGCTCGACACTCAGCTTCCCTGGACGAGGATTGGCGTGATATTCGAGAGCGGCAGTTTTCAGATCAGACATTTTGGCATTCCGCTTTTTACTGTTGGACAGACTGGTCAGCGAGGATACGCGCCTCGCAAAGTCCCCACAAGACTGACTGGTCACCCCTGTCAAGCGCCCGCCCCTACGACTTTGGGCCAAGAGCCACGGCTCACAAGGGCTAGACTGTTCACAATCGACAGAAAAAATGTCTACAATTTTTTATCACTGCACTGCTTGAAGCATCGCCGGGTCGGACAAGGGCAACATCCAGCGCGCCTGCCCTTCTTTCAATCCGCCACGTCGCGAACGATCCAGCACCCAGCCACGCGCCTCGATCTGCTTGCCCTTGAGGCTTTCCAGCAAGTTCACATCGAAACGCGCCAGCAGATTGGGTGCAACGCGCAATACAACCGAGTCCTGCAACTCGATCCAAACCCCACCTCGATTGCGCTGCACCTTGCTCACACGACCGCTGAGCACGGCAAAGCCGGAAGTGCTGATCTGTTCCGCTTTCAGTACAGGCGACTGGCGCCACACACCGAGCCCGGCCTGTCGAGCG
Source organism: Pseudomonas sp. PDM28 (assembly GCF_019219115.1). Lineage (NCBI taxonomy): Bacteria > Pseudomonadati > Pseudomonadota > Gammaproteobacteria > Pseudomonadales > Pseudomonadaceae > Pseudomonas > Pseudomonas sp. PDM28. Next base: position 306,278 of record NZ_JAHUWG010000004.1, on the reverse strand, counting down.
TTGCGCTCTGCGGCTTGCTGACAGGCGACCAGATCGACGTTCGGCGCCACGGCCACCTGGAAACCCAGGCCTTCGGCGAGCATCTGCGCTTCGAGGTTGGCGCCATCTGCACCATAGACATGGGCCAGCGTGCGGCCGTAATGGTCCTTGCTTTCTTTGCCAGGCACCAACCCGACCCGCCCGTCACTGGCCGCCACCAAGGCCTCAAGGCGTTTGCGCGCGGCCACGGCGAAGGGTTCGTCGGAACGGCCCTGCTTGCCCAGCTCCGGCGTGTTCAAGCCGATCATGCGCACATTGCGGCCATCGCTCAGGCGCAGGGTATCGCCATCCACCACCCGTTGCACCGCGACGGGTGTCAGGCCGCCTGGCGTCGGACAAAAGGCCTGCGCGCCAGACAGCCAAATCGCGGACACAAAAAAGGCGCCCGCGAGGGACGCCTTTTTCATCAGCATGGAAAAACCGTAGCGGCTTCCCAAGTTGATCGGCCTTAGGCCTTTTTCGCGCCGAAAGCACCGAAACGGTCGGCGAACTTCTGTACGCGACCACCGGTGTCCAGAGTCTTCTGCTTACCGGTGTAGAACGGGTGGCATTCGTTGCAAACGTCGATCGCCAGGGCTTTGCCGAAGGTCGAACGGGTTTCGAACTTGTTGCCGCAGCTGCAGGTAACAGCAACTGCCGGGTATTCTGGATGGATATCAGCTTTCATGGTGTTTTCCTCAGGCTAGCGTGCCGCCACCCAACACTATTGTTGAATACCGCACGTAATTAGGCCGCGGATTCTACCAGACAATCCCGTTCACGCAAGCTGTCGCTCAAACCAGTCGTCTGCTAGGCTCCCGACCAAATCGCCGCCCCTGTGGGAGCGGGCTTGCTCGCGAAAGCGGTGTGTCAGGCTACTTGAATGTTGACTGACACGCCGTCTTCGCGAGCAAGCCCGCTCCCACAGGTCGTAGCCCTGCTGTTTATTCCGCTGATCGAGATCCCCGCGTGCCCGACGCCATTCTGCGCCTCGCCCTGCCTTCGCCGCTGCGCCGCCTGTTCGACTACCGCGCTCCGGCCGGCGTCCTGCGTGCCCAACTGCACCCCGGCATGCGCCTGCGGGTACCGTTCGGCCGGCGCGAGATGATCGGGATTCTGGTGGAAGTCACCGACACCAGCGAAGTACCGGCCGAGAAACTCAAGCCGGCCCTGGCCTTGCTCGACGCTACGCCACCGCTGCCGCCCGCGCTGTTCAAGCTGTGCCTGTGGACTTCTCAGTACTATCAACACAGCCTCGGCGACACCTTGAGCTGGGCGTTGCCGGTGCTGCTGCGCCAGGGTGAGCTGGCCGAAGCGCGCCAGGAACGCTTCTGGTCTGCCGCGCCAGGCGCCAGCCTCGATGATCCGCGCATCGCCCGCGCCCCGCGCCAGCGCGAAGCCCTGGCCACGCTGGCCCAGCATCCCCACGGCGTCGCCCATCAGTTGCTGAGCAAACTGATGCTGAGCAAGGACAGCCTGGACTTGCTGCTGGCCAAGGAACTGGTGCAGGTCGAGATCCGCCGGCACGCCCCCGGTGCACGCCACGAACACTGGCTGGCGCAACCGGAGCTGCCGCTGAACCCGGAGCAGCGCGCCGCCTATGAGGCCATTCGCGCCGGCTTCGACAGTTACCACGCATTCCTGCTGGCCGGCGTCACCGGCAGCGGCAAGACCGAAGTCTATCTGCAGCTGATCCGCGAAACCCTCGAGGCCGGCAAGCAGGCACTGGTGCTTATCCCGGAAATCAACCTCGGCCCGCAGACCCTGGCGCGCTTCGAACAGCGCTTCAATGCCCGCATCGCGCTGATCCATTCGGCGGTCAATGACCGCGAACGCCTCGATGCCTGGCTGGCTGCCCGGGACGGTGAGGCCGACATCATTATCGGCACCCGTTCGGCCCTGTTCACGCCGATGAAGAACCCCGGCCTGATCATCATCGACGAAGAGCACGACGGCTCCTATAAACAGCAGGAGGGCTTGCGCTACCACGCCCGTGATTTGGCGCTGGTACGGGCGCGACAGGAAAACATCCCGATCGTCCTCGGCTCCGCCACCCCCTCGCTGGAAAGCCTGCACAACGCCTACACCGGCCGGTACGGACTGCTGCGCCTGAATGAGCGCGCCGGCGGGGCCAAACAGCCGCGCTTCCTGCGCCTGGATGTCAAAAGCCGCCCGCTGGACAGCGGCATTTCCGGGCCGATGCAACAAGCCATCGGCCAGACCCTGGCCGCCGGGCAGCAGGTACTGGTATTCCTTAACCGCCGCGGCTTCGCCCCGACCCTGCTGTGTCACGATTGCGGCTGGATGTCCGAGTGCCAGCGCTGCGATGCGCGAATGACCGTGCATCAGCGTTACGGCGAGTTGCGCTGCCACCACTGCGGCTACGTCGAACGCGTGCCGCGCCAGTGCCCGAAGTGCAACAAGGTCGATCTGCGCCCCGTCGGCGCCGGCACCGAACGGGCCGAGGAGCGCCTGGCGATTCTGTTCCCGGACTATCCGGTGCTGCGGGTCGACCGCGACAGCACATCGCGCAAGGACGCGATGAACCAGTTGTTCGCGACCATTCAAAAAGGTCAGCCGTGCATTTTGATCGGCACGCAAATGCTTGCCAAAGGGCACCACTTCCCGCGGGTGACGCTGGTGTCGATCCTCGACGCCGACGGCGGTCTGTTCTCCGGCGACTTCCGCGCCAGCGAACGCATGGCGCAACTGATCGTCCAGGTCGCCGGTCGCGCAGGCCGGGCCGAAGAGCCGGGCAAGGTGATTATCCAGACGCACCTGGCCGACCACCCGCTGCTGGTGCAACTGACCGAACAAGGCTATTTCGCCTTCGCCGAACAGGCCCTGAGCGAACGCCGCGCGGCTGGCTTGCCGCCGTTTGCGCATTTGGCGTTGTTGCGGGCCGAAGCGCATAAACCGGGTCAAGCCGAAGGTTTTCTCGATGAGGCGTGCAGTGAGGCCGAGCGTTTGCTGGCTGAACAGGGTTTGACCGGGATCGAACTGTTGGGGCCGGTGCCGGCGCCAATGGAGCGACGGGCGGGGCGTTATCGTGCGCAGTTGTTGTTGCAGGCTACGGCCCGGGCGCCGTTGCATCGGTTGTTGGCCAGTTGGCTGTTGGTGCTGGAGCAGATGCCGAGTGGGCGGGCGGTGCGCTGGTCTTTGGATGTCGATCCTGTCGATTTGTATTGATTTCAAAACCGTAATCGCGAGCAAGCTCGCTCCCACAATGGTTTTTCAGTGGAAATACAATTTGTGTCCACCACAGAACCTGTGGGAGCGAGCTTGCTCGCGATTGCGGTCAAATTGTCACCACACATCCACAACCTGCCTGCTAAGGTTGGCAAGCCCGTCTTCGCAACGGATAATGCCCAGTTTTTCCACCAGCGCATGATGCGCCGCCGCGCCTGCGGTCGAAAGAGAAGACCATGAAAGACACCATTCGCCAGCTGATCCAACAAGCCATCACCCAACTCGTCAACGAAGGTGTGTTGCCTGAAGGCCTGTCGCCGGCGATCCAGGTGGAAAACTCCCGCGACAAGAAGAACGGCGACTTCGCCAGCAACATCGCCATGATGCTGGCCAAACCGGCCGGCATGAAGCCCCGCGATCTGGCGGAAAAAATCATCGCCGCGCTGCCGGCTGACGAAAACGTTGCCAAGACCGAAATCGCAGGTCCCGGCTTCCTGAACTTCTTCCAGAACACCGACGCCCTGGCGACCCGCCTGGACGCCGCCCTGGCCGATGACCACATTGGCGTGCGCAAGGCCGGCCCGGTACAGCGCACCGTGGTCGACCTGTCGGCACCGAACCTGGCCAAGGAGATGCACGTCGGCCACCTGCGCTCGACCATCATCGGCGACGGCGTGGCCCGCGTTCTCGAATTCCTCGGCGACACCGTGATCCGTCAGAACCACGTCGGCGACTGGGGCACCCAGTTCGGCATGCTGATGGCTTACCTGCAGGAAAACCCGATCACCAGCGACGAGCTGTCGGACCTGGAAAATTTCTACCGCGCCGCCAAGCAGCGCTTCGACGAATCCGAAGAGTTCGCCGACCGCGCCCGCGGCCTGGTGGTCAAGCTGCAGGCCGGCGATGCCGACTGCCTGGCCCTGTGGACCAAGTTCAAGGACATCTCGCTGTCCCACTGCCAGAAGATCTACGAACTGCTCAACGTCAAACTGACCATGGCCGACGTGATGGGCGAAAGCGCCTACAACGACGACCTGATCAACGTGGTCAACGATTTGAAGGCCGCTGGCATGCTGGTCGAGAGCAACGGCGCCCAGTGCGTGTTCCTCGACGAGTTCAAGAACGCCGACGGCGACCCGCTGCCGGTGATCATCGTCAAGGCTGACGGTGGCTACCTCTACGCCACCACCGACCTGGCGGCCGTGCGCTACCGCAGCGGCAAGCTCAAGGCCGATCGCGCGCTGTACTTCGTCGACCAGCGTCAGGCCCTGCACTTCCAGCAAGTGTTTGCCGTGGCGCGCAAGGCCGGTTTCGTGACCCATCCGATGGAAATGGAACACATGGGCTTCGGCACCATGAACGGCGCTGACGGCCGTCCGTTCAAGACCCGTGATGGCGGCACCGTGAAGCTGATCGACCTGCTGACCGAAGCCCAGGAACGTGCCTACACCCTGGTCAAGGACAAAAACCCGGAGCTGGCCGAGGCCGAGTTGCGCAACATCGCCAAGGTGGTGGGCATCGGCGCAGTGAAATACGCCGACCTGTCCAAGCACCGCACCAGCGACTACAGCTTCAACTTCGACCTGATGCTCAATTTCGAAGGCAACACGGCGCCCTACCTGCTGTACGCCTACACCCGTGTGGCCGGCGTGTTCCGTAAACTCGGCAAGGACTTCAGCGAAGTCGACGGCCAGATCGTCCTCGAAGCGACACACGAACTCGAACTGGCAGCGAAGCTTGCGCAGTTTGGCGAGATCCTGAACAACGTGTCCGAAAAAGGCACCCCGCACATCCTCTGCACCTACCTGTACGACGTCGCCGGCCTGTTCTCCAGCTTCTACGAGAACTGCCCGATCCTCGCCGCCGACACCCCGGCACAAATGCAGAGCCGCCTGCGCCTCGCCGCGCTGACCGGACGCACCCTCAAGCAAGGCCTGGAACTCTTGGGCCTGGAAACTCTGGAGCGTATGTAAGTTGGCTGCCAAGAAAAAACCTGCACCCAAGCGTGGCGCCAGCCGTTACCAAGCTCCTGCAAAGCAACCGATCCCGGGCTGGCTGTGGATGGCCATCGGCCTGACGGTCGGCGCGTTCATCGTGTTCCTGATGAAGCTGGAACCGGGCAAGGGCAGCGACACGGTCAAGCGTGAAAAGGTCGAGCAACAGCAACAGCAGAAAGCCAGCAAGATCGCCGAGGCCAACAAGACCCCGCCGAGCCCGACGCAACCGGTGAAGCCGAAGTACGACTTCTACACCTTGCTGCCGGAATCGGAAGTCATCGTGCCGCCGGATGCCGTGCCGGAAAAAACCCTGCCGACGCCACAAGTGCCGGCCATCCCGACTACGCCTGTCACCCCGGCCGAAGCGGCGAAGATCGACACGGCTCGCGCCCAGGCTGCATTGGCCGGGATCACGCCGCCGCCAGCGCCACCGGTCAAGGCTGCGCCTGTGACGAAGTTTTTCCTGCAGGCGGGTTCGTTCCGCAAGGAAACCGATGCGGACAAGGTTCGGGCGCAGATCATTCTGCTGGGCCAGGCCGTTTCGGTAGAGTCCGGTACGGTGAAGGACGAAACCTGGTATCGGGTACTGGTCGGACCGTTCAGCAACCGCGAACAACTGACGACCGCCCAGAAACAACTGGCCGGCGCCGGCTTCAGTAATCTGTTGTTACAACAACGCCAGAGCCGCTGACCCCCCAAGGTCAACCGAGTCATCGTTCATCGCTGGCAAGCCAGCTCCCACAGGGTTGGGGATTATCCTGTGGGAGCTGGCTTGCCAGCGATGGTGTCCGAACGGACAACACATCCCTCCCCTGCCTGCCACCACTCGTCCCCTCTCACGCCTTACAGTTGAAAAACCCTCCACCACCCCCATATGAATGGGCATAAGGCATTTTCGCCCCGCTGCGTGGAGACTCTTCCCTTGACCACCATCGTTTCAGTTCGCCGCCACGGCAAAGTCGTCATGGGCGGCGACGGCCAGGTTTCCCTTGGTAATACCGTGATGAAAGGCAACGCGAAAAAAGTTCGCCGCCTGTACCACGGCCAGGTCATTGCCGGTTTTGCCGGTGCCACCGCCGACGCCTTTACCCTCTTCGAACGTTTCGAAGGCCAGCTTGAAAAACACCAGGGCCACCTGGTGCGCGCCGCCGTCGAACTCGCCAAAGAATGGCGCACCGACCGCTCCCTGAGCCGCCTTGAAGCCATGCTCGCGGTTGCCAACAAGGACGCCTCCCTGATCATTACCGGCAACGGTGACGTGGTCGAACCCGAAGACGGCCTGATCGCCATGGGTTCCGGTGGCGCCTACGCCCAGGCCGCAGCCAGCGCGCTGCTGAAAAAAACCGACCTGTCAGCCCGGGAAATCGTCGAAACCGCCCTCGGTATCGCCGGCGACATCTGCGTATTCACCAACCACACCCAGACCATTGAGGAGCAGGACTGCGCCGAGTAAGCCCGTGCAGCCACCGCACCACGGCTCATTCTTGCTTGAGGTCCACTGAATATTATGTCCATGACTCCCCGTGAAATCGTCCACGAACTCAACCGCCACATCATCGGCCAGGACGATGCCAAGCGCGCCGTCGCCATTGCCCTGCGCAACCGCTGGCGCCGCATGCAGCTGCCTGAAGAGCTGCGCGTTGAAGTCACGCCAAAGAACATCCTGATGATCGGCCCGACCGGCGTCGGTAAAACCGAGATCGCCCGTCGCCTGGCAAAGCTGGCCAATGCGCCGTTCATCAAGGTCGAAGCAACCAAGTTCACCGAAGTCGGCTATGTCGGCCGTGACGTCGAATCGATCATTCGTGACCTGGCCGATGCCGCGATCAAGCTGCTGCGCGAGCAGGAAATCGTCAAGGTTCGCCACCGCGCCGAAGACGCCGCCGAAGAGCGCATCCTCGACGCCCTGCTGCCACCGGCACGCATGGGCTTCAGCAACGACGACGCCCCGACTGCCGATTCAAACACCCGCCAGCTGTTCCGCAAGCGCCTGCGCGAAGGTCAGCTGGACGACAAGGAGATCGAAATCGAAGTCGCCGAAATGGCCGGCGTCGACATCTCCGCGCCACCGGGCATGGAAGAAATGACCAACCAGCTGCAAAGCCTGTTTGCCAACATGGGCAAGGGCAAGAAAAAAGCCCGCAAGCTCAAGGTCAAAGAAGCGCTGAAGATGGTGCGCGACGAAGAAGCCAGCCGTCTGGTCAACGATGAAGAGTTGAAGGCCAAGGCACTGGAAGCCGTCGAGCAGCACGGCATCGTGTTCATCGACGAAATCGACAAGGTCGCCAAGCGTGGTAATTCCGGTGGCGTCGATGTATCCCGCGAAGGCGTGCAGCGCGACTTGCTGCCGCTGATCGAAGGCTGCACCGTCAACACCAAGCTGGGCATGGTCAAGACCGACCACATCCTGTTCATTGCATCCGGTGCGTTCCACCTGAGCAAGCCAAGCGATCTGGTGCCCGAGCTGCAAGGCCGTCTGCCGATCCGTGTCGAACTCAAGGCCCTGAGCCCGGAAGACTTCGAACGTATCCTCAGCGAGCCTCACGCCTCGCTCACCGAGCAATACTGCGCGCTGCTGAAAACCGAAGGCCTGGGCATCGAGTTCCAGCCGAGCGGCATCAAGCGCATCGCGGAGATCGCCTGGCAGGTCAACGAGAAAACCGAAAACATCGGTGCCCGTCGCCTGCACACCCTGCTCGAGCGCCTGCTCGAAGAGGTGTCGTTCAGCGCCGGCGACCTGGCCAGCGCCCATGATGGCAAGGTGATCCAGATCGACGCCGACTACGTCAACAGCCACCTGGGCGAATTGGCGCAGAACGAAGACCTGTCCCGTTATATCCTGTAAGCAACTCTTACAGCGATAGAGAACCTGTGGGAGCGAGCTTGCTCGCGATGAGGCCATCTCATTCGATACTCATGTTGAATGTGATACCGCAATCGCGAGCAAGCTCGCTCCCACAAGGATCTCCACAAAGCGGACATCCGGTCATGATCCCCACCGACATCAAGCTGCACAAAGCCTCGAAAACCCTGTCGCTGAAATACGCGTCCGGCGAGGAATACACCCTGCCCGCCGAGTTCCTGCGCGTGCACTCTCCTTCCGCCGAGGTCCAGGGCCACGGCAAACCCATCCTGCAATTTGGCAAGATCAACGTAGGCCTGACCAAGATAGAACCGGCCGGTCAGTACGCACTGAAACTGACCTTCGATGACGGTCACGACAGCGGCCTGTTCACCTGGGAATACCTCTACGAACTGGCGCGACGTTATGACGCACTGTGGGAAGATTATCTGGCCGAGCTTAAAGCGGCTGGAAAAACCCGCGACCCGAACGAATCCGTCGTCAAGCTGATGCTCTAATCCGAGCCTCTTGCTCTTTAGAGGGCATTTTCTAATTTCATCTGTTTGAATGCTCCGCTCCAGGGCCGTCGATTGGCCTGCTTGCGAAAAAAATTAAACTCGGGTAACCAATGGAACTGGCAAGTTCCCTGCAGTGCTCACTGCGAACAAAAGCAGCGATGCAGTATTAACGGTCACCCGAGCAGCAGTACCTGGCATTGGTTGTGTGACTGCACAGCGGGCCCCGGGTACTCGTCTCAGGACATTGGAGCGTCGTAGATGAGTAACAAGAATAACGATGACTTGAAGCAACAAGCCTCCGAAAACACCTTGGGGCTGAATCCTGTCGTTGGATTGCGTGGAAAAGATCTACTGGCTTCTGCTCGCATGGTGCTCAGGCAGGCCATCAAGCAACCGATTCACAGCGCCAAGCATGTCGCCCATTTCGGCCTTGAACTCAAGAATGTACTGCTAGGCAAATCCGAGCTTCTTCCGACTAGCGATGACCGTCGCTTCGCCGATCCGGCCTGGAGCCAGAACCCGCTCTACAAACGTTATTTGCAAACCTACCTGGCGTGGCGCAAGGAACTCCACGACTGGATCGATGACAGCAACCTGCCGGCCAAGGACGTCAACCGCGGGCACTTCGTGATCAACCTCATGACCGAGGCCTTCGCCCCGACCAACACGGCGGCCAACCCGGCGGCGGTCAAGCGTTTCTTCGAGACCGGCGGTAAAAGCCTGCTCGACGGCCTCTCGCATCTGGCCAAGGATCTGGTACACAACGGCGGCATGCCGAGCCAGGTCAACATGGGAGCATTCGAGGTCGGCAAGACCCTGGCCGTGACCGAAGGTGCAGTGGTATTTCGCAACGACGTGCTGGAGCTGATCCAGTACAAGCCCATCACCGAACAGGTGCACGAGCGCCCTTTGCTGGTAGTGCCACCGCAAATCAACAAATTCTACGTTTTCGACCTCAGCCCGGAGAAAAGCCTGGCGCGGTTCTGCCTGCGCAGCAACGTGCAGACCTTCATCGTCAGCTGGCGCAACCCGACCAAGGAGCAGCGTGAGTGGGGCCTGTCGACTTACATCGAGGCGCTCAAGGAAGCGGTCGACGTGGTCACTGCGATCACCGGCAGCAAGGACGTGAACATGCTCGGTGCCTGCTCCGGCGGCATCACCTGCACCGCGTTGCTGGGCCATTACGCAGCGATTGGCGAGAACAAGGTCAACGCCCTCACCCTGCTGGTCAGTGTGCTCGACACCACCCTGGACAGCGATGTAGCGCTGTTCGTCGACGAACAAACCCTCGAAAGCGCCAAGCGCCACTCCTATCAGGCCGGCGTGCTGGAAGGCCGCGACATGGCGAAAGTCTTTGCCTGGATGCGCCCCAACGATCTGATCTGGAACTACTGGGTCAACAACTACCTGCTGGGCAACGAGCCACCGGTGTTCGACATCCTGTTCTGGAACAACGACACCACCCGGTTACCTGCTGCGTTCCACGGCGACCTGATCGAAATGTTCAAAAGCAATCCATTGATTCGTCCGAATGCACTGGAAGTGTGCGGCACACCGATCGACCTGAAGCAGGTCACTGCCGATATCTTTTCCTTGGCCGGGACCAGCGACCACATCACCCCGTGGCGCTCCTGCTACAAGTCGGCGCAACTGTTCGGCGGCAATGTTGAATTCGTGCTGTCCAGCAGCGGGCATATCCAGAGCATCCTGAATCCGCCGGGCAATCCGAAATCGCGCTACATGACCAGCACTGAAATGCCCACCAATGCCGATGACTGGCAGGAAGAGTCGACCAAGCACGCCGATTCGTGGTGGCTGCATTGGCAGGCCTGGCAGGCACAGCGCTCGGGCAATCTGAAAAAAGCTCCGCTGAAACTGGGCAACAAGGCGTACCCGGCGGGCGAAGCCGCACCGGGCACTTATGTACACGAGCGGTAACTGACACACCTCGACTTCCCTGTGCGAGCGAGCTTGCTCGCGATGACGGTGGCTGGTTTGGCATATGCGCCGACTGACACTCCGCTATCGCGAGCAAGCTCGCTCCCACAGGGGGCGGGGATGAACTGGAAAAAGCGACCCACAGGGCCTGAAGCATGCCGCAACCCTTCATATTCCGTACCGTCGACCTGGATGGCCAGACGCTCCGCACGGCGGTACGCCCCGGCAAGCCTCACTTGACGCCCCTGCTGATTTTCAACGGTATCGGCGCCAACCTGGAGCTGGTGTTCCCGTTCATTGCCGCGCTGGACCCGGACCTGGAAGTCATCGCCTTCGACGTACCCGGTGTCGGCGGTTCGTCGACGCCAAACCGGCCGTATCGTTTTCCGGGGTTGGCCAAGCTCACGGCGCGGATGCTCGACTATCTCGACTACGGGCAGGTCAACGTCATCGGCGTGTCCTGGGGTGGCGCCCTGGCCCAGCAGTTTGCTTATGACTACCCGGAGCGCTGCAAGAAACTCGTGCTGGCCGCCACGGCGGCGGGTGCGGTGATGGTGCCGGGCAAGCCGAAAGTGTTGTGGATGATGGCCAGCCCGCGACGCTACATCCAGCCGTCCCACGTGATCCGCATTGCGCCGATGATCTACGGGGGTGCGTTCCGTCGCGACCCGACGCTCGCCGCCAGCCATGCGGCCAAGGTGCGTTCGGCGGGCAAGCTCGGTTACTACTGGCAACTGTTCGCCGGCCTCGGCTGGACCAGCATCCACTGGCTGCACAAGATCCGCCAGCCGACCCTGGTGCTGGCCGGTGACGATGACCCGTTGATCCCGCTGGTCAACATGCGCTTGCTGGCCTGGCGGATTCCCAACGCCCAGTTGCACATCATCGATGACGGTCATCTGTTCCTGATTACCCGGGCCGAAGCGGTGGCCCCGATCATCATGAAATTCCTGGAGGAGGAGCGCCAGCGCGCGGTGATGCATCCGCGTCCGGCGCCATTGGGCAGTTAAAGCGCTGCCTCAGCGGTCGGCAGGACGCCACGCCGCGCAACAACCCGTTACAGCGTCTATGGTGTTCTGGTTCAGTGTGTTTGTTTTTGGCCTGAAGACGAAGGAGTGTTGAATCATGCGCGAGAAACCAGCGAGGGAGTCCTTGGCGACTCCCGCCGCGTTCATCAATGCACAGAGTGCGATTACCGGTCTGCGTGGCCGGGATCTGCTGTCGACCCTGCGCAGTGTGGCCGCCCATGGCTTGCGCAACCCACTGCACAGCGCCCGGCATGCCCTCAAACTCGGCGGTCAGCTTGGCCGCGTGCTGCTGGGCGAGACCCTGCACCCGACCAACCCGCAGGACGCTCGCTTCGCCGACCCGGCGTGGAGCCTCAACCCGTTTTATCGCCGTAGCCTGCAGGCCTATCTGAGCTGGCAGAAGCAGGTCAAAAGCTGGATCGATGAGAGCAACATGAGCCCGGACGACCGCGCCCGCGCCCACTTCGCCTTCGCCTTGCTCAACGACGCCGTATCGCCCTCCAACACCCTGCTCAACCCACTGGCGGTCAAGGAGCTGTTCAATTCCGGCGGTAACAGCCTGGTGCGGGGCATCGGCCATCTGGTGGACGACCTGCTGCATAACGACGGCCTGCCCCGGCAAGTCACCAAGCAAGCGTTCGAGGTCGGCAGGACGGTCGCCACCACCACCGGAGCCGTGGTGTTCCGCAACGAGCTGCTGGAGTTGATCCAGTACAAGCCGATGAGCGAAAAGCAGTATTCCAAGCCCCTGCTGGTGGTGCCGCCGCAAATCAACAAGTACTACATTTTTGACCTGAGCCCGCACAACAGTTTCGTCCAGTACGCCCTGAAAAACGGCCTGCAAACCTTCATGATCAGCTGGCGCAACCCGGATGTGCGTCACCGCGAATGGGGGCTCTCGACCTACGTCGAAGCCGTGGAAGAAGCGATGAATGTCTGCCGGGCGATCACCGGCGCACGCGAGGTCAACCTGATGGGCGCCTGCGCCGGCGGGCTGACCATTGCCGCGCTGCAAGGCCATTTGCAGGCCAAGCGGCAGCTGCGCAGGGTGTCCAGCGCGACGTATCTGGTGAGCCTGCTCGACAGTCAGCTGGACAGCCCCGCTACGCTGTTCGCCGACGAACAGACGCTGGAGGCTGCCAAGCGCCGCTCCTATCAGAAAGGTGTGCTGGACGGCCGTGACATGGCCAAGGTCTTCGCCTGGATGCGCCCCAACGATTTGATCTGGAGCTACTTCGTCAACAACTACCTGTTGGGCAAGGAGCCACCGGCGTTCGACATCCTCTACTGGAACAACGACAACACGCGCCTGCCGGCCGCCCTGCATGGCGACCTGCTGGACTTCTTCAAGCACAACCCGCTGACCCACCCGGGCGGACTGGAAGTGTGTGGCACGCCGATCGATTTGCAGAAGGTCACCGTCGACAGTTTCAGCGTCGCCGGCATCAACGATCACATCACACCGTGGGACGCGGTGTATCGCTCGACGCTGTTGCTCGGTGGCGAACGGCGCTTCGTGCTGTCCAACAGCGGTCATGTGCAGAGCATCCTCAACCCGCCGAGCAACCCGAAAGCCAACTACGTCGAGAACGGCAAACTGAGCAGCGATCCCCGTGCCTGGTACTACGACGCCAAACATGTCGACGGCAGTTGGTGGACCCAATGGCTGGGCTGGATTCAGGAACGCTCCGGCGCGCAGAAGGAAACCCACATGGCGCTCGGCAACCAGAACTACCCACCGATGGAGGCAGCACCCGGTACTTACGTGCGCGTGCGCTGACGTTCAACGCGCCACGGCCGCTGCCGGCCGTGGCAAGACCCGATCATTAAGAAGACTGGATGAAAACCCGCGACCGGATCCTCGAATGTGCCCTGCAGTTGTTCAACCAGAAGGGCGAACCGAATGTCTCCACCATGGAAGTTGCCAATGAAATGGGTATCAGCCCCGGCAACCTCTACTACCACTTTCACGGCAAGGAACCGCTGATACTCGGGCTGTTCGAGCGCTTTCAATGTGAACTGCAACCGCTGCTCGACCCACCGTCCGACGTCGAATTGGGCCCCGAAGATTACTGGCTGTTCCTGCATCTGATCGTCGAGCGCCTGTCCCACTACCGGTTTCTGTTCCAGGACCTGTCGAACCTCGCCGGACGCCTGCCGAAACTGGCCAAGGGCATTCGCAACCTGCTCAATGCACTCAAGCGCACACTGGCGTCGTTGCTCGCACGATTGAAGGCTCAAGGGCAATTGGTCAGCGACACCCAGGCGTTAGGGCAACTGGTGGAACAGATCACCATGACCCTGCTGTTTTCACTGGATTACCAGCGGATTCTCGATCGCGAAGGCGAGGTACGGTTGGTGGTTTACCAGATCATGATGCTGGTGGCGCCGCATCTGTTGCCACCGATCAAAGTGGCGACGGAGCAAATGGCGATGCAGTACCTGGAAGCACACGAGTAAGCCTGACACCCGCCACCCCTGTGGGAGCGAGCTTGCTCGCGATGGCGTCTGTTCAGCCAACCTGGATGTCGACTGATACACCGCTATCGCGAGCAAGCTCGCTCCCACAGTGGGCTTGTGTCGCTCAGAAATCCGCGCACAAACAAAAACGCCCGACCTTGGCAGGCCGGGCGTTTTTTTGAGCCCTGAAAATCAGGACTGACTGGTTGGCGTCGATGGAGCTGGCGCGGCAGTCGGGGTGACAGCAGGGGTCGGTGCGGTCGCGGAGTTCGAGGCGCTGACCGGAGCGGCTGCCGGGGTTGCCGGGGTTGCCGGCTTGGCAGCTGCTACTGCTGGTTTTGGCGCGGCGGCTTTTGGAGCTGCCGGCTTCTTCACTGCAGGTTTTTTCGCAGCAGCTGGTTTGGCTGCAGGCTTGGCGGCGGCGGGTTTTGCTGCAGCTGTTTTAGCCGCAGGCTTGGCCGCTGCTGGCTTGGCCGCCGGTTTGGCGACAGCTTTCGCCGCAGCCGGTTTGGCCGCTGGCTTGGCCGCTGCAGGTTTGGCGGCTGCAGTTTTAGCGGCAGGCTTGGCAGCAGGTTTAGCCGCTGCTTTTGCCAGTGGCTTGGCAGCCGTTTTCGCGGCTGGCTTGGCGGCGGCAGTCTTGGCAGCAGGCTTGGCTGCCGCGGTTTTCGCCGCGACAGGCGCGACTTTGGCACCGGTCAGTTTTTCGATTTGCTTGGTCAGGGTCTCGACCTTGCTGTGCAGTGCCTTGACTTCGTTGCGGCTCGGTACGCCCAGACGCGAGATGGCGCTGTTCAGACGCTTGTCGAAAGCACCTTCGAGCTCATCCCACTTGCCCAGTGCGCGATCTTTCACGCCGCTGATGCGCGATTTGGCCGAAGAAGCGGAGTCCTTGGCGGCGTCGACTGTCTTGCCAACAGCGCTCTTGGTGAGCTTCTCGGCTTTCTCGCCGTCCTTAACCAATGCATCGAAGAGTTTGCTGCCGTCAGTGTCGATCTTCGAGTACACGCCTAAACCAGCCAGCCAGATTTTTCGGGAGTAATCTTCAACCTTCCCGATCCACGAGCTGCCTTCTTTTTCGGTTTTCTTTTTAACAGCCATCCCGTTCTCCTTAAGATTTACGCGCGACACGTTCGAGCAATGCCGTCAGCTCATCGAGCTTAGCAGAGAGTGTCTCAACGTCATGTTTAGACGGAATGCCGATACGATTCAAGGCACTTGCGACACGCGTGTCGAACGCCTTCTCGACCTTGTCGAGTTGAACTTCGACACGGCCTTTGAAAGTGCTGACTTCACTCTTGACTTCATCGATCTCGGCATTGGCCGCTTCAAGTTTCTCAGCGACTACTTTTTTGCCTTTCTTTTCAACAACCTGACCAGCCTTGATCAGCTCTTGAAAGTATTCGCTGCCCTCTTGGCCGACCTTGGCGTAGGCGCCCAGGCCTGCCAGCCAGATCTTGCGGGCATAGGATTTGACGTCGCCCAGCGTGCTGGTCGATGCGTCGATTTTTTTCTTCAAAATAACTTTGGCCATGGTGCACCTCACGCGCAGAAGGTTTGAGGAACTGCCCGGATAAGTGTCGGGCTCTGGCACAAAGTAGGGAGAAAAATTAGAAACGGCACCCTAACAAATGACATAAACCTTTGAGAGCACCGCAAACTAAATGTGGGAGCGGGCTTGCTCGCGAAGGCGTCGTGTCAGTCAACATCCTGGTCAACTGACAGACTGCCTTCGCGAGCAAGCCCGCTCCCACAGGGGATCTCATTTCAACCAGAAAATCAGACGAGGGCCTTGTCCAGCGCCTTTTCGATTTCCGCTTTGATCATGCCGCTCATGGCCGACATCATCAGGCCCAGTTCCACATCGACCTTGATCGAATCTTCACTGACATGCACCGCACCCTTCACACCCGAGCGCTTGAGGTTCAGGGTGTCACCGGACCACTGCGGCTCCAGGCCATACTGATCGGAAAGTTTCTGCGCCAGCTTGTCGGCCTTCTCGCGAGCCGCTTCCTTACCCAGGCCGTGGGCACGTTCAACACTAATACGGGCCATCGAATGACTCCTGCTTTATGGATGCTTTCCCGGGGCATCTTGACCTCTGCTGCGTCAAAACGTCCCGATGGTTGCCCATCTTACCTTCAGCCTTGCCAAGACAAAGCATGCCTTGGGGATTAGAATGTCGCGCATTCTCTTTTGGTGACAGCGATATGACTGATCAGCGCAAAGGCAGCGATGCCGAACCCACCACTCACTTCGGCTTCAAAAACGTTCCGGAAAGCCAGAAAGCGGAAAAAGTCGCTGAGGTTTTCCACTCGGTAGCCGCCAAGTACGACCTGATGAACGACCTTCTGTCGGGCGGCATGCACCGTCTGTGGAAGCGTTTCGCGATCGAGTTGTCGGGCGTTCGTGCCGGCAATCGCGTGCTCGACATCGCCGGCGGCACCGGCGACCTGACCAGGAAGTTCTCGCACCTGGTAGGCCCGACCGGTCAGGTCGTACTGGCCGACATCAACGAATCCATGCTCAAGGTCGGCCGTGACCGCCTGCTGGACCTGGGTGTGGCCGGCAACGTCGAATTCGTTCAGGCCGATGCGGAAAAACTGCCGTTCCCGGACAACCATTTCGACTGCGTGACCATCGCCTTCGGCCTGCGCAACGTGACCCACAAGGAAGACGCCCTGCGCTCGATGCTGCGCGTGCTCAAGCCGGGTGGCCGCTTGCTGGTGCTGGAGTTCTCCAAGCCGACCAACGCGCTGATGTCCAAGGCCTACGACGCTTACTCGTTCGCCTTCATGCCATTGATGGGCAAGCTGATCACCAACGACTCGGAAAGCTATCGCTACCTGGCCGAATCGATCCGCATGCACCCGAACCAGGAAACCCTGAAGTCGATGATGGTCGAGGCCGGTTTCGACCGCGTGACCTATCACAACATGACCGCAGGCATCGTTGCCCTGCACCGCGGCATCAAGCCCTGATGCTGCTCGCCGGCCTGCTCGCCAGCGTTGAACTCGGCCTGAACCGGGTGCTGCGCCTCGACAGCACGGCGCTGCCGCGGCTGGCGCATCTGACCGGCAAAGTGATTGCCGTCGATTGCCGCAGCCCGGCGCTGCACCTGTTCATCCTGCCCAGCGACGAAGGCCTGATGCTCGCCTCCCAGTGGGAAACCGGCGCCGACTGCACCTTGCGTGCACCGGCTTCAAGCCTGTTGAAGCTGGCCATGAGCAAGGACAAGACCTCGATCCTGCACAGCCCTGAAGTCGAACTCGACGGCGACAGCGGCGTGCTGCTGGAGCTGGCGGCGATCCTCCAGGACCTGGAGCTGGACTGGGAGTACGAGCTCTCGCGCTGGCTCGGCCCGGTCGCCACACAACTGGTCGGCGGCCACCTGCGCAGTCGCGCCCGCTGGTACCAGCAAGGCTTTGCCAGCCTGGGCCAGAACCTGGGCGAATACCTGGCCGAAGAATCGCGCACCCTTGTCGGTCAGCGCGAAGCCGAAGCCCGATTCAGTGAACTGGACCAGATCAAGCTCGATCTGGAACGTCTCGAGGCGCGTTTCGAGCGCCTTTCCCGATCCCTCGACCCAAGCGATAACGCATGAAGCTGCTTGCCGTCCGCCGTTTGTTGCGCATCCAGCGCGTCGTGATCCGCTACCGCCTCGATGACCTGCTGTTCGCCCTGCCACTGCCGTGGTTTCTGCGGGCGCTGCGTTACGCGTTGCCGTGGCGCTGGTTCCCGCGCAAGACCCTGGACCTGAGCCGTGGCGCGCGACTGCGCCTGGCGTTGCAGGACCTGGGGCCGATCTTCATCAAGTTCGGGCAGATCCTGTCCACTCGCCGCGACCTGCTGCCAGAAGACATCGCCGATGAGCTGATGAAACTGCAGGACCGCGTGCCACCGTTCGACTCGCAGGTGTCGGTCAAGCTGATCGAAGAACAGCTGGGCAAGAAAATCAGCGACGTGTTCAGCCGTTTCGATGTCGAGCCGCTGGCCTCGGCTTCGGTGGCGCAGGTGCATGCCGCGCAACTGAAAACCGGCGAAGAAGTGGTGGTCAAAGTGATCCGCCCCGGTCTCAAACCGGTGATCGCCCAGGACCTGGCATGGCTGTTCATCCTCGCCCGCGCCGCCGAAAAACTCTCCGCCGATGCGCGCCTGCTGCACCCGGTGGACGTGGTCAGCGATTATGAAAAAACCATCTACGACGAACTCGACCTGCTGCGCGAGGCGGCCAACGCCAGCCAGTTGAAGCGCAATTTCGACGGCTCGCCACTGCTGTACGTGCCGCAAGTCTATTGGGACTGGTGCCGGCCGAAGGTACTGGTGATGGAGCGCATCTACGGGATCCAGGTCACCGATCTGGCGACCTTGGCCGACCAGCGCACCGACATGAAAATGCTCGCCGAACGTGGCGTGGAGATTTTCTTCACCCAGGTATTCCGCGACAGCTTCTTCCACGCCGACATGCACCCCGGCAACATCTTCGTCAGCACCGTGAATCCCTGGAGCCCGCAGTACATTGCCATCGACTGCGGCATCGTCGGCAGCCTGACCCCGGAAGACCAGGACTACCTGGCGCGCAACCTGTTCGCCTTCTTCAAGCGCGATTACCGTCGCGTGGCGCAATTGCACATCGATTCGGGCTGGGTGCCGGCGGAAACCAAGCTCAACGAATTCGAAGCGGCGATCCGTACCGTGTGCGAGCCGATCTTCGAAAAACCGTTAAAGGATATTTCCTTCGGTCAGGTGCTGATGCGCCTGTTCCAGACCGCTCGGCGCTTCAACATGGAGGTTCAACCGCAGCTGGTTCTGCTGCAAAAAACCTTGTTGAACATCGAAGGCCTGGGCCGTCAGCTGTACCCGGACCTCGACCTGTGGAACACCGCGCAGCCGTTCCTCGAGCGCTGGATGCGCGAGCGGGTCAGCCCCAAAGCCCTGCTCGGCAACGTGCAGAGCCAGTTCGAACAGATCCCGCACCTGGCGAACATGGCCCGCGACCTGCTCGAACGCATGTCCCAGCCACACGCCTACGATCCGCCGCCCGCGTGGCATCGACGCCGGGACGAATGGTTCCTGCGCCTGCTCGGCACGGCGCACCTGGCCGGTGGCGCCATCCTTGCCGCTGGCGGTCCGCTGAACCAGTTGGCCTATTGGCCGGCCGGCATCATGATGGCCGTCGGTTTGTATCTGGTCGTGCGCCGATAGCCAGTTGTGTTGCGCACTGGCACACTGTTTCAACGCCTGAGCTCGACTATTGAAGTGTCGAGCCCGCTGTCGGAGTCAAAGATGAAAAACTGGCTGGACGAGATCAAGTGGGACGCTGACGGCCTCGTGCCGGCGATTGCCCAGGATCACAAGACCGGGCGCGTCCTGATGATGGCCTGGATGAACCGCGAAGCACTGGAACTGACCGCTGCCGAGAACCGCGCCATCTACTGGTCGCGCTCCCGTGGC
Source organism: Pseudomonas sp. PDM28 (assembly GCF_019219115.1). Classification (NCBI taxonomy): domain Bacteria; kingdom Pseudomonadati; phylum Pseudomonadota; class Gammaproteobacteria; order Pseudomonadales; family Pseudomonadaceae; genus Pseudomonas; species Pseudomonas sp. PDM28. Next base: position 286,837 of record NZ_JAHUWG010000004.1, on the reverse strand, counting down.
AAGCTGTGGCGCAAGGGCGAAGAGTCCGGCCACGTGCAAACCCTGCACGAGATGCGCCTGGATTGCGACGCCGACGTCATCATCCTGATGGTCGAGCAGATCGGCGACATCGCCTGTCATACCGGCCGCCAGAGCTGCTTCTACCGCGTCTACGAGAACGGTGACTGGACAACGGTCGACCCGGTCCTGAAAGATCCGCATGCCATCTATTCCGCAGGACACAAACATGAGTGACACTCTGACCCGTCTGGCCGCCGTACTGGAAGAGCGCAAAGGCGCCGCCGCCGACAGCTCGTATGTCGCCAGCCTGTACCACAAGGGCTTGAACAAGATTCTGGAAAAAGTCGGCGAAGAGTCGGTCGAGACCATCATTGCCGCCAAGGACGCCGCCGTCAGCGGCGACTGCAGCGATGTGATCTACGAAACCGCCGATTTGTGGTTCCACAGCATGGTTATGCTCGCCCAATTGGGGCAGCATCCACAGGCTGTACTCGATGAACTTGACCGTCGTTTCGGTCTCTCCGGACACGCCGAGAAAGCCTCGCGCCCGTCCGCCTGAATAACTATTAGAGAGGAGCAGCAGCATGGGCATTTTTGACTGGAAACACTGGATCGTCATCCTGGTTGTCGTGGTACTGGTATTCGGCACCAAGAAACTGAAAAACCTCGGTACTGACGTCGGCGAATCGATCAAGGGCTTCAAGAAAGCCATGAACGACGACGAAAAACCGGCCGACCCGAATGCGACCCCGGCCCAACCGGTTCCACCGGTCCAGCCACAGACCACTGTGAACCAGCCGCACACCATCGACGTGCAGGCACAGAAAGTCGAAGAGCCGATCCGCAAAGACGTGTGAGCACTGACTAATGTTTGGTATCAGCTTCTCTGAACTGCTGCTCGTCGGCCTCGTTGCCCTGCTGGTGCTGGGCCCCGAACGCTTGCCGGGCGCTGCGCGCACCGCTGGCCTGTGGGTCGGGCGCCTGAAGCGCAGCTTCAATGCAATCAAACAGGAAGTTGAGCGTGAAATCGGTGCCGACGAGATTCGTCGGCAACTGCACAACGAACACATCCTGTCGCTTGAGCAGGAGGCGCGGAAAATCTTCACGCCGACCCAGCAGGAGCCGACGCCGGTCGAGCATGTGGGTGCGCAGACGATTCAAGCACCTGCCGCTACTGTCGACTCAACACCTGCTGCCGTTGTAGCGCCTGTCGAACCTGCGCCCGTTGTTGCAGCCGCTCCGGTTGAACCCGCTGCGCCTGTTGCGCCAGCCCCTCATGACCCAACACTGCCGCCGCGAGCCCCATGAGCGATCTCCCAGAAAACGACCAGCACATGCCGCTGGTTTCGCACCTCACCGAGTTGCGTACCCGACTGCTGCGCTGCGTAGCGGCGATTTTCATCATCTTCGCCGGCCTGTTTGCCTTTACCCAGCAGATCTACACCTTTGTCTCCACGCCGCTGCGTGCGTACCTGCCCGCCGGCGCGACGATGATTGCCACCGACGTGTCGTCGCCGTTCCTGACGCCGCTGAAGCTGACGATGATGGTCTCGCTGTTCCTGGCGATCCCGGTGATCCTGCACCAGATCTGGGGCTTCATCGCCCCCGGCCTGTACAAGCATGAAAAGCGTATTGCCGTGCCCTTGCTGGTCTCCAGCATCTTTCTGTTCTACGCCGGCATGGCCTTCGCCTACTTCCTGGTGTTCCCGCTGATCTTCAAGTTCTTCGCCGCCGCCACCCCGGCCGGTGTGGAAATGATGACCGACATCACCAGCTACCTCGATTTCGTCATGACGCTGTTCTTCGCCTTTGGCGTGGCGTTCGAAATCCCGGTGGCCGTGGTGCTGCTGGTGTGGATCGGTGTGGTCGACGTCAAATACCTGAAGAAAATTCGCCCGTACGTGATCATCGGCTGCTTTGTGGTCGGCATGATCCTGACGCCGCCGGACATCTTCTCGCAGACCTTGCTGGCCGTGCCGATGTGGCTGTTGTTTGAAATCGGCATCCTGTTCGGCAGCCTGATCAGCAAGCGTGGCGACCATCCGGAAGACCAACCGGCTGACGATCACAACGACCAGCCGCCAGCGACCCAAGCGTGAACCTGCTGCTCCTCGAAGAGGCCGATTTCATTGCGGCCGACCGAGCGATCCTGCGTGATCGCCGGTTGACCCACATGCAGGAAGTCCACCGCTGTGAAGTGGGCGACAGCATGCGCGTCGGGCGGATCGGCGGGCTGATGGGCTCGGCCGAAGTGCTGCGCCTGGACGCCGACGAAGCGGAATTGCGCGTCACCCTGGACCAGCCGCCACCGGCCAAGCTGCCATTGACCCTGGTATTGGCCCTGCCACGCCCCAAGATGCTGCGCAGGGTGTTCCAGACTGTGGCGGCCATGGGAGTGCCACGCATCGTGCTGGTCAACAGCTATCGCGTCGAGAAGAGCTTCTGGCAGACCCCCTTCCTGGAGCCCGAGGCCATTCGCGAGCAATTGATCCTCGGCCTCGAACAGGCCCGGGACAGCGTGCTGCCGGAAGTCGTCATCGAGAAGCGTTTCAAGCCGTTCGTCGAGGACCGTTTGCCGGCGATCACCGACGGCACCCTCGGCCTGGTGGGGCATCCCGGCAATTACCCGCCCTGCCCTCGCGCACTCAGCGAACCGGTGACCCTGGCCATCGGCCCCGAGGGTGGCTGGATTCCCTACGAGATCGACCTGCTGGGCAAATCCGGCCTGCAACCGGTGCAACTGGGCGAGCGCATCCTGCGCGTCGAAACCGCCGTGACCGCGCTGCTGGCCCGCCTTTTCTAAATCCCTACGCGATCACTGTGGCGAGGGGGCTTGCCCCCGTTTGGTCGCGCAGCGGCCACTGCTGTTACTCCAGCCAAACCGCATGCTCCTTTTTTACGGCTGCTGCGCACCCGAGCGGGGGCAAGCCCCCTCGCCACAGATCACCACACATCTGAAAAATCCTGTGCACCTATAGATCCACACAGCTCTGCCGATACATCCCCCATAAAACCAAATTGTGGTCCGGGGAGATTCAGCATGTACCAATGGCTAGCCGAGAATCTGGGAAACGTCAGCGTCAAACGCAAGCTGGGGATCGGCTTCGGCCTGGTGCTGTTACTGACCCTGCTGATCACCTTCACCGGCTGGACCGGCCTGAGCGGCGTCACCAGCCGAGGCGATAAACTGGGGTTCATCGCCAGTCTCAACGACCTGACCAAGGACCTGCGCATTGCACGCCTGGATTACGAGATGCGTCGCGGTGAACAAGGCCCCGGTGCCGTCAACGATCTGCTGGGCAAACTCGAAAGCGGCCTGCAGACCGCCCGCGGCCTGATCGAACAGCCAGCCGACACGGCCATGGTCGATCAACAACTGGCCGCTGTCGCCGAATACCGTCGTGCCTTCAACGACATGACCCAAGCGGGTGCCCAGCGTGAAGAAGCCCGCAGCAAACTCGGCGCCACCGCCGACAACGCCGTGGCCCGTGTCGCCGAAGTGGAAAAATCCATGCTGCAAGGTGACAGCGTCGCAGCATTCAATAGCGTGATCGACCTGAGCAAACTGATCCAGCAGGCGCGCTTCCAGGTTCGCGGATACACCTACAGCGGCAAGAGCGAAGCCGAACAGCCAGCCCTCGACGCGATCGACAACGCCCTGAAGAACCTCGAGAGCCTGCCGGCCAAACTGCCTGAAGAACACATCGCCAACCTGCAACAGGCGACGGATTCACTCAAGGCCTATCGTGCCGCCGTCAGCCAGTTCCGCGACTCCCAGGTGGCCAGCGCCAAGGCCCTGGTACGCATGTCCGCCCAAGGCGACATCCTGTTGGACATGAGTCAGAAACTCACCGTCTCGCAAACCGTCGTGCGTGACAGCGATGCCGCCCACGCCAAGAACATGCTGACCCTCGCCACCGTTCTGGCCATCGCCTTCGGCCTGTTGGCCGCGTGGGCGATCACCCGGCAGATCATCATTCCGTTGAACCAGACCCTGGCCGTGGCTGAGCGCGTTGCCAGCGGCGACCTGACCCACAACCTGACGTCCCAGCGTCGCGACGAACTCGGCCAGTTGCAGCGCGCCATGCAGAGCATGACCCAGGGCCTGCGCGAACTGATCGGCGGCATCAGCGATGGCGTCACACAGATCGCCAGCGCCGCTGAAGAGCTGTCCGCGGTCACCGAGCAGACCAGCGCCGGGGTCAACAGCCAGAAAGTCGAGACCGATCAGGTCGCCACCGCCATGAATGAAATGGCCACCACCGTGCAGGAAGTGGCGCGCAACGCCGAAGAAGCCTCCGAAGCCGCCGTCGCCGCCGACCAGCAGGCCCGTGAGGGCGACAAAGTGGTGGGCGAAGCCATCGCCCAGATCGAGCGCCTGGCCGCGGAAGTCGGCCACTCCACCGAGGCCATGGGCGAACTCAAGCGCGAAAGCGACAAGATCGGCAGCGTGCTCGATGTGATCAAGTCCGTAGCCCAGCAAACCAACCTGCTAGCGCTCAACGCCGCGATTGAAGCCGCCCGTGCCGGTGAAGCCGGACGGGGTTTTGCCGTGGTCGCGGACGAAGTCCGTAGCCTGGCCCAGCGCACCCAGAAATCCACCGAAGAGATCGAAGAGCTGATCGTCGGCCTGCAAAGCGGCACGCAGCAAGTGGCGACCATCATGGACAACAGCCGCACCCTGACCGACAGCAGTGTCGAACTGACCCGCCGCGCCGGTGGCTCGCTGGAAAGCATCACCCGCACCGTCTCGGCGATTCAGGCGATGAACCAGCAGATCGCCGCTGCCGCCGAACAGCAAAGCGCCGTGGCCGAAGAGATCAACCGCAGCGTGCTGAACGTGCGGGATGTGTCGGATCAGACCTCGGCAGCCAGTGAAGAGACCGCAGCCTCCAGCGTTGAGCTGGCACGACTGGGGACGCATTTGCAGATGCTGGTGGGCAAGTTCAGGGTTTGAGGTGATCTGCGTACCTCGGTTCACTCAGGACCGAGGTGATGCCTTCGCGGGCAAGCCCGCTCCCACAGGTATTTTCGGTGTTCACACAATGTGTGCCTCACCTTGAACCCTGTGGGAGCGGGCTTGCCCGCGAAAGCGATTGACCAGACACCGCAGTTACAGAATCTGGTGCAAGCTCAAGAACCAACTTCAAACCAAAAAAACCCGCTTTCGCGGGTTTTTTTATCATGCCAACTGAGGCTGTTCGCTCATCGGCTTGAGCGGCAGCAACGGTGCATGGGGATCGGCCTTCACCGACTTGCGCCAGGCGCCCAGCCACTCTGGGTGACCTTCGTTCCAGACCTGCTCGTGCAAGCGAGCCAATGCCACCGGGTCGCTCAACAGTTGCACACGCTCGTTGTTGGTCAGGCCTTCAGGACCCACCTTCATCGCGTGCCGTACCCGCTCGATCCGCAACCACTCAATCGGCTCAGCCTGATTGTGCCGCGAGGTCGCCAGCGAGCACGCCAGGGCGTTCTGCTGTGGATCGACCACCGAACGGACGAAGCCGTCGTTCAGCGCGTGCCAGCGGTTTTCATGGGTGTACTGGTCGGTGGCCAGCAAGGCCTGCGGCGGATTGTATTCCTCAGGGATCAGGAACAGGCTCTCGTCGCGGGACTTCAGGCCCAGGCCGACGCGACTGGAGATCACCGACACCGGAATCGACAGCATCAACGAACCGACGATCGGCACCAGCCACCACAGGAAGCTCGGGTTCAGCCAGATCACCAGCATGGCCCAGAAGAAGCCCAGCAGGGTTTGCGGACCATGGCGCTTGATCGCTTCGCTCCACGGGGTGGAGTCATCGTCACGCTGCGGCGAGTTCCAGGTCGCGGCCCAGCCGAGGAACGCGGCGAGGACGAAACGGGTGTGGAAAATCATCCGCACCGGTGCCAGCAGCATGGAGAACAGCATCTCCAGCAGCATCGACAGGGTCACCTTGAACTTGCCGCCGAACTCTTTCGCACCCTTGGCCCAGATCAGGATGATGCTCAGCAGTTTCGGCAGGAACAGCAGCACGATGGTGGTCGAGAACAGCGCAATCGCCTTGTCCGGGTGCCATTGTGGCCACAGCGGATAGAGTTGGCGCGGCTCAAGGAAGTACTGCGGCTCCATCAGCGTGTTGACCGCCAGCAGCGCGGTCGACAGCACCAGGAAGAAGAACCACAACGGCGCCGACAGGTAAGACATCACGCCGGTCAGGAACACCGCGCGGTGCACCGGATGCATGCCCTTTACCAGGAACAGGCGGAAGTTCATCAGGTTGCCGTGGCACCAGCGACGGTCACGCTTGAGTTCGTCCAGCAGGTTCGGCGGCAGTTCTTCATAGCTGCCCGGCAAGTCGTAGGCAATCCACACGCCCCAACCGGCACGGCGCATCAGCGCGGCTTCAACGAAGTCGTGGGACAGGATCGAGCCGGAGAACGCGCCTTTACCGGGCAACGGCGCCAGGGCGCAGTGGTCGATGAACGGCTTCATGCGGATGATTGCGTTGTGGCCCCAGTAGTGCGACTCGCCCAGTTGCCAGAAGTGCAGGCCGGCGGTGAACAGCGGGCCATACACGCGAGTAGCGAACTGCTGCATGCGTGCATACAGGGTGTCCATGCCCGACGCCCGTGGCGCGGTCTGGATGATCCCGGCATCCGGCGTGGCTTCCATCAGGCGCACCAGACTGGTCAGGCACTCGCCGCTCATCACCGAGTCGGCGTCGAGTACGACCATGTACTTGTAGTCACCGCCCCAGCGACGGCAGAAGTCGTCGAGGTTGCCGCTCTTGCGTTTTACGCGACGACGACGGCGGCGATAGAAGATCTTGCCGAAGCCACCGGCTTCGCGGCAGACGTCCAGCCAGGCCTGTTGCTCGGCCACACAGATATCGGCGTCGTTACTGTCGCTGAGGACGAAGAAATCGAAGCGGTCCAGGTCACCCGTGGCCGCAACCGACTCGAAGGTCGCCCGCAGGCCGGCGAATACCCGAGGCACGTCTTCGTTGCAGATCGGCATCACCAGTGCGGTGCGCGCATCCTTTGGAATCGGCTCGTTACCAGCACTTTTACCGGAGATACGGTATTTATCGTGACCGGTCAGCAATTCGAGGAAGCCCATCAGCGCGGTCCAGAAACCGGCCGATACCCAGCAGAACAGAATCCCGAACAGGATCAGGATGCTGGTCTGCAACGCGTAAGGCAGCACTTGCGTGGCGGTTTGCAGCAGCGGTTGGTGCAGCACTTCGTTGAGGTCGACGAACGACCAGCCCTGGTACGGCATGATGCCTTTCATGTACCAGCCGGCGACGATGGTCTGGCCGAGCATCAGCAACAACAGAATATAGCGACGGATCGAACCGACGGTCCGCCAGCGCGCAGCCGGCAGTACACGCTCGTCCTTCGGCGGCTTCGGCGGGTTGGTACGACCGGTCATCCGCCGCCAGCCACGCACCAGAATATTGGTGCGCCACGGCTCCGGCACGACCTTGGTCCGCCGGATCGGCGGGGTCGCCTTGAGGCAGACCCGGCCGTTGGCGTCGAGCACCAGCATTTCCGCGTCCTGCAGCTCTTCGGCAGTGCTCAGGGTCAGGCGTTTGCCGACCGATGCCTGGGCGGCTTCGGTCGGGGCGTCGAACGTCGAAGACGACAGGCGTTCGTGCAATTCGCTGAAAGACTGGCAGCCCGCGAGTTCCGCGCGCTGCTCGTCGGTCATCGGCAGATGCGCCAGGTACTCAGAAAGAGTTTCTGGCCGTACTTGAGAGTTACTCATCGGCAGGCAACTGATAGCTCCAGGTCTCGGTCAGGACTTCTTCAGTCGGCGCCGATTCCGGTGTGGCTGGGGCCGCGTCGGCAGCGACAGGCTGCTTGGCGTCTTTATTGGCCTTGTCCTTGGCATCTGCAACAGGCTTCGCTTCAGCCTGCTTGGCCTCCGCTTGCTTGGCTTCCTTGTCCGCTTTCTCTTGTTGCTTGGCGGCAACCTTGTCCGCCTTGGCAACCGACGAGCTGGACGACGGGATCGACGTCTTGGCCAGGTCCGCCGGCACGATGTTCTGCACCAGCGCGGCACGCATCTCGGTAGCCTTGCCCGGATCCTTGATCTTCATCCGCAGGGTCAGGCGCCAGCCCTTGGTTTCAGGGTTGTAGCGCACGCTGTTTTCCACCAGCTCGGCGTTGTCGCCGACGCTGACCTGGCTGCGAACTTCGGCATCGGCCGGCAATGCCGCCAGGGACGGGCCTTCGAAGTCCACCAGGTAGGCAACACTGCCATCGGGCTGACGAATCAGGTTGGACTGCTTGACGTCACCGGTCGAACGCAGGGTCTGCTTGACCCAGGCGCTGTCCGGCGCGTGAATCGCCGCTTCGTCCATGGTCCAGTGCATACGATAAGCGACATCGAGCGGCTGGCCAGGTTCCGGCAATTTTTCCGGGTTCCAGAAGGCCACGATGTTGTCGTTGGTTTCGTCGGCGGTCGGAATCTCGACCAGGTCGACGGTGCCCTTGCCCCAGTCACCCTTCGGCTCGATCCAGGCGCTTGGGCGCTTGTCGTAGCGGTCGTCGAGGTCTTCGTAGTGGCTGAAGTCGCGGCCACGTTGCAGCAGACCGAAGCCGCGCGGGTTTTCCACGCTGAAGTTGCTCACCGCCAGGTGTTTCGGGTTGTTCAGCGGACGCCAGATCCACTCGCCGTTGCCGGCATGGATCGCCAGACCGCTGGAGTCGTGCAGTTCGCGGCGGTAGTTCAGTACTTTCGACGGCTGGTTGGCGCCGAACAGGTACATGCTGGTCAACGGGGCAATACCCAGTTTGCCGACTTTGTCGCGCAGGAACATCTGCGCCTTGACGTCGACGATGGTGTCGCTGCCCGGACGCAGGGTCAGGCGATAGGCGCCGGTGGCACGCGGAGAGTCCAGCAGGGCGAAGATCACCAGGTGCTTGTCGCCCGGTTTGGGCTGTTGAATCCAGAATTCGCGGAAACGAGGGAATTCTTCACCGGATGGCAAGGCGGTATCGATGGCCATGCCGCGAGCGGACAAACCATAGACGTGCCCCTTGCCGACGACGCGGAAGTAGCTCGCGCCGAGCATGGTCATGATTTCGTCTTGTTTGTCGGCCTTGTTGACCGGGTACAGCACACGGAAACCGGCGTAGCCCAGTTGTTCGGTGGCTTTCGGGTCGAATTTCACATCGCCGAAGTCGAAACGACTTGGATCGTATTTGATCTCTTCGACGGTGTTCGCGGTGACTTCGTTGATTTTCACCGGCGTATCGAAGTGCATGCCCTGGTGATAGAACGACAGCTTGAACGGGGTTTTCTGGTCCGCCCATTCGGCTTTTTCCGTCAGAAAACGAATTTTCTGATAGTCCGCGAATTTCATCTCGCGGAACTCGTTCGGCAGGTTACTGCGCGGCGCTTCGTATTTCTGCGCGGCCAGCTCTTTTGCCTTGGCCGATACATCATCCAGACTGAATGCCCAAAGCTGGCCGGCGCTGAGCAGGCAGAGCAGTGCAGAGCCCGCTACCAGAGCGCTGCGTAACCGTTTGGCAGACAATTTTGGTGCGTTACAGGGACTAACAATCACGAGCAACCCTCGCCGAAAACAGATCAAAAAACCAACGGCCAGTTAAAGGGTCTGCACGGTGTACGGTATGAAAAAACCGCCCTTGCAAACCACTCTTGCCAAGTTGGCGAGCATTGTTCCGACTCCGCTGGGGCGAAATGATTCCCCAATCGGATCCAGACAAGTCTCTACCTAAGTCAAAATGGACCAACGAACGCTGATCCCCGTAGCGCGCGATTATCTAGTAGGCCGCGTTACAACGCATCAGGGGTAACAAAGTATTTATCGCGATAAAGCCCTGTTTTCAGTCGAAATGAGCTTAAAAACTTGTTTCAAGCGCTTTCAGGTCTGTAACAGGAAGGTTACCGGGCCATCATTGACCAGGTGCACCTGCATATCCGCGCCGAATCTACCTGATGCCACAGTGCCATGCACCTGTTTCGCTTTGCTTAATAGATAGTCGAACAATTCCTCTCCCAACGCCGGAGGGGCCGCAGTCGAGAAACCCGGACGCAGCCCGCTTCTGGTATCGGCAGCCAGGGTGAACTGAGAGACCAGCAGCAGCCCGCCGCCCACATCCGCCAAGGACAGGTTCATCTTGCCCTCAGCGTCACTGAACACCCGATAGTTAAGCAGCTTATTAAGAAGTTTGTCGGCGCTGGCCCGCGTATCGTCTGGCTCAACGGCCACCAGGACCAGCAGTCCCTGATCAACGGCACCCACGACTTCGCCGGCAACCTCGACTCGTGCGCCACGCACCCGTTGCAGCAGGCCCTTCATGCCTCGTCAGGCGCCAGGTCGAGCAAACGCCGGGCCATCTGATCGGCGGCACGGACCAGCGCGTCGGTGATGCCCGGTTCGGAAGCGGCATGACCGGCATCGCGGATGACCTGCAGTTCGCTGTTCGGCCAGGCTTGATGCAATTCCCAGGCGTTATCCAGCGGGCAGATCACGTCATAGCGGCCATGGATGATCACGCCGGGCAAATGGGCGATCTTGCCCATGTCGCGGATCAACTGGTTCGGTTCCAGGAAGGCGTGGTTGCTGAAGTAGTGGCATTCGATGCGGGCAATCGACAATGCACGCTGTGGCTCGGAGAAGCGATCGACCACCAGCGGGTTCGGACGCAGGGTCGCAGTACGGCCCTCCCAGGTGGACCAGGCCTTGGCCGCGTGCATCTGGGCAATCTGGTCGTTGCCGACCAGACGCTTGTGGAACGCGGTGAGCAAATCGCCGCGCTCGTCCAGCGGGATCGGCGCGATGTAGTCCTGCCAGTAATCGGGGAACAGACGGCTCGCGCCAGCCTGGTAGAACCATTCGATTTCCTGCGGGCGGCACAGAAAAATCCCGCGCAGGATCAGACCGTGTACACGCTCAGGATGGGTTTGCGCATAGGCCAGCGCCAGGGTCGAACCCCAGGAGCCGCCAAACAGCACCCATTTGTCGATGCCCAGGTGCTGGCGAATCCGCTCCAGGTCGGCGACCAGATCCCAGGTCGTGTTGTTTTCCAGGCTGGCGTGGGGAGTGGAGCGACCGCAGCCGCGCTGGTCGAAGGTAACAATGCGATACAGGTTGGGATCGAAGAAGCAACGACTCTGGGCATCACATCCGGCACCGGGGCCGCCGTGGATGAACACCACCGGCAAACCTTCCGGTGAACCGCTTTCGTCGACATACAGCGTGTGGGTCTCGTCGACGGCCAGATCGTGCCGGGCGTAGGGTTTGATCTGCGGGTACAAAGTCTGCATTGCGCACTCCGTAAGGGGTCGAGGTCATCCCTGGGGGGACTTCTATTATTCTGCCGTCCGGCATCATAAACCCGAATTACGTCAATGAGCATGCCCGTGCGGAGTCAGATTCTTGCTGCCAGGTATCCGAACAGGGTCTGATACAGCTCGTCGACCTCGGCTACCTGCCCGCGGGCCCGCAAACAGCCATGAACCAGGCCCTCGCCGACATACAACGTGGCAGCCCCGCCCGCAGCGTTCAGTCGCTCGGCATACCGCAGGCCGTCATCACGCAACGGGTCGAACTGTGCCACGGCGATCCAGGCCGGTGGCAATCCCCTGAAATCCGCGGCGAGCAATGGCATGGCGTAGGCGCTCGGATGGCGGGTGCCCCGCAGGTAAAGGGCGTGATAGCAATCGACGTCACTGCTGCTGAGTAACGGCGCGTCGGCGCACTCACTGCGCGATGGCAGCCGGTGATCGCCGCCCAACCCCGGATAGATCAGAACCTGCGCGCACGGCAACGGCTCGCTGGCATCGCGCAGTGCCAGGCACAACGCTGCTGCGAGATTGCCGCCGGCACTGTCACCGGCCACCAGCATGCGCTCCGGATCGAGTTGAAACGGTCCGGTGCGCAGCGCTCGCCAGACCTTCAGGCAATCATCGAACGCAGCAGGAAACGGATGCTCCGGAGCCCGGCGATAATCGACGGCGATCACCAGCACACCGAGTGTCGAAGCCAATTCGGCGCAGATGAAATCGTGGGAGTCCAGGTCCCCCACCACCCAGCCACCGCCATGCAGGTAAACGATGCATGACGTACTGCTGGCCGGTGGCTGATAGGAACGGACAGCAACGCCAGACAACACGAAGTCGACCACATACAACCCGGCGGGACGTGCCGGAGTAAACGCCCGGCACATCTCGCTGTAGGCCAGGCGCAATCCGGCGAGGCTGCTGTCGGTGCTGTTGAAACTGACGGTTTTCTCGACGAATGCCGTCATCTGTCTGGAAAGCGGGTAAGAAGCCATGAGCCGGATGCCCGTTCAGAGGTATGTGTGGCGCCCACCCCTTGTAGGAGCGAGCTTGCTCGCGATGATCGTCAACGATAACGCGATAAGTCTGATATCCCGCGGCGCTCTCAGGTTTATCGCGAGCAAGCTCGCTCCTACAGGTTTTGGGGTGAGTTTTTCAGGCTGGCCTGAACCGTCGCCACGCCGTCCTTGCCATCGAAACTGCTGACACCCGCCAGCCAGCGTTGCAGGTCTTCGGGATGTTCGCGCAGCCATTTTCTAGCGACATCCTGAGCCGTTTGGCGCTCCATGATCGGCATCATCAGCTGGCTTTCCTGGGCAGCGGTGAACGTCAGGTTCTCCAGCAACCGATTCACGTTCGGGCAGCGCTCGGCGTAATCCGGGGCGGTGACGGTGGATACAGTCGCCGCACCTTCGTTCGGCCCATAGACGTCTTCGCTGCCGGTCAGGTAGGCGATCTTCATGTTGATGTTCATCGGGTGCGGGGTCCAGCCGACGAACACCACGAACTCCTTGCGATTCACCGCCCGCTGCACGGCCGCCAGCATCCCGGCCTCACCGGACTCGATCAGTTTGAAGTCCTTGAGGCCGAAGTGATTGGTCTCGATCATCGTCTTGATCGTGGTGTTGGCACCGCTGCCCGGCTCGATGCCGTAGATCTTGCCGCCGAGCTGGTCTTTGAACCTGGCAATATCGGCGAAAGTTTTCAGGCCCGCAGCCGCGACGTAGTCAGGCACAGCAAGAGTCGCCTGGGCATCGGCCAGGCTCGGCTTGTCCATGACCTTGACCTGATTGGCAGCCACGAAGGGTGCGATGTTCTTGTCCATCGCCGGTTTCCAGTAACCCAGGAAGATGTCGAGCCGCTTGTCGCGGATGCCGGCAAAGATGATTTGCTGCACGGCGCTGGTTTGCCTGCTTTCGTAGCCCAGACCATTGAGCAGCACATCGGCCATGCCGCTGGTGGCAATCACATCGGTCCAGTTGACCACGCCCATGCGCACGGCCTTGCAGGAGGGATCGTCAGCGGCCAGGGCGCTGGTGCTCAGGAGAGCGGTGCCGCAGAGGATTGAGAGACAGCGGGCGAACAGTCTTTTCATCAGGATGATCTCGTGCGGCAGCGGATTGTTATCGGGCCGGTGTCTTTGTGCACCGTGGCCAGAACAATACGCAGCAGACGAGCGGTAAAAGCGACCTGTGGCGACCGTGTTTTGCACGGTGGCGACTGTCCCGGCGCGCTTTCAAGATAAACACATACCTGTGGGAGCGAGCTTGCTCGCGATGGCGGTGGATCAGTCGACATAGATGTAACTGACAGACAGCTATCGCGAGCAAGCTCGCTCCCACAGGGTTATATACCAAGCATTAAGCGTTGTAGTGCTTCTCACCCCAGGCCAGCAGCCCTTGCAGCAACTCCTTGAGCACCACCCGCGTCGGCTCCGCCAGATCGGCGCGATAACGGAACGGCTCGAACTCTTCCATGTACGTGCACTGCCCGAGTTCCAGTTGCACAGCGTGGATGTTCTCGCCCGGGTTGCCGTAATGACGGGTGATGTGGCCGCCCTTGAAGCGTCCGTTCAGCACGTGGGTGTAATTGTCGTGGCGCGCGCAGATCGCTTCCAGCTGACTGGCCAACTGTGGATCGCAACTGGCGCCATTGAAGGTGCCGAGGTTGAAGTCCGGCAGTTTGCCGTCGAACAGGTGCGGGATGATCGAGCGGATCGAGTGTGCATCGAACAGCAGCGCGTAGCCGAACTCGGCCTTCAGTCGTTCCAGTTCCTGCTGCAGGGTGCTGTGGTACGGCGTCCAGATCTTTTCCAGATAGGTCGCACGCTCTTCTTTCGAAGGCTCCAGCCCTTCACGGAACAACGGCACGCCGTCGAACAGCGTGGCCGGATACAGGCCGGTGGTCGCGCCCACATACAGCGGCTTGTCGTCGGACGGACGGTTCAGGTCGATGACGAACCGCGAGTATTCGGCCGCCAGGGTGCTGGCGCCCAGTTCAGCGGCGAAGTCATACAACTGCGGAATGTGCCAGTCGGTGTCCGGCAGGCTTTTCGCGTCGGGGATCAATCCAGCCTCGACCGCAGGCGTCAGACGTACGCCAGCGTGAGGCATGCTGATCAGCAGCGGTACGCGGCCTTGTTTGAAGTTAAGTACCTTATCCACAACGGCTCTCCTACAGATGTGTCTCGACGCCGTGGCGCACGACGCGTTTTTCCAGGTCGCCGCCCAGCCAGTACGACAGGTCGGCCGGACGATCGATTTGCCAGGCGACGAAATCCGCGACCTTGCCGGCTTCCAGCGAGCCGTGGGTATCGGCCATACCCAGCGCGGTAGCGGCGTGAATCGTGGCACCCGCCAAGGCTTCTTCCGGGGTCATGCGGAAGCAGGTGCAGGCCATGTTCAGCATCAGGCGCAACGACAGTCCCGGTGAGGTGCCCGGGTTGAGGTCGCTGGCGATGGCGATTTTCACGCCGTGCTTGCGCAGGGCATCCATCGGCGGCAATTGGGTTTCGCGCAGGAAGTAAAAGGCCCCGGGCAACAACACCGCGACGGTACCGGACTCGGCCATGGCGATGGCGTCGTCTTCGGTCATGAACTCCAGGTGATCGGCGGACAACGCGTGGTAACGCGCCGCCAGGCTCGAGCCGTGCAGCGACGACAATTGCTCGGCGTGCAGCTTCACCGGCAAGCCCAGTTCCCGGGCGGTGATGAATACGCGCTCGACCTGCGCCGGCGAGAACGCCAGGTATTCACAGAATGCATCCACCGCGTCGACCAGCCCTTCGGCCGCCAGGGCCGGCAGCATGTCAGCGCAGATGTGATCGATGTAGTCGTCGGCGCGATCGGTGTATTCCGGCGGCAAGGCGTGAGCGGCCAGACAAGTGCTGCGCACGCTGACGGGCAATTCGGCACCGAGGCGACGGGCCACGCGCAGCATCTTGCGCTCGTTGGCCAGGTCCAGGCCGTAGCCGGACTTGATTTCGATGCTGGTGACGCCATCGCGCATCAGGCTTTTCAGGCGCTTGGCGGCACTGACGAACAGTTCGTCTTCACTGGCCGCGCGGGTGGCGCGCACGGTGCTGGCGATGCCACCACCGCTGGCGGCGATTTCCGCGTAGCTGACGCCTTGCAGGCGCTTTTCGAATTCACCGCTGCGGTTACCGCCGAACACCGTGTGGGTGTGGCAGTCGATCAGTCCCGGGGTGACCCAGGCGCCGTCAAGATCGTTGACGGCCGGGTAATCCCCCGCCGGCAGTTCAGCGCGCGGGCCGATCCACTCAATGAGCGCGCCTGACGTCACGATGGCCGCATCCTCGATGATCGAGTAGACGCCTTGCGCCATGGTTGCGACGTGACAGTGTTGCCAGAGCGTTTTCATCCTTGGCCTCCGTTAGGTTATCGATGAGAAAAAGTCGGGTCCGGTGTCACCAGGGCAGCCTGGCCTGCCGCCGGTTTCACCCAGGTCAGGTAGGCCAGCACCAGCAGCACGATCCACACCACGCCGACTATCAGGGCCGCCTGGGTGTCCGGAAAGTAGCCCAACACGCCGAAGACGAACAGCATGAAGGCAATCGCCGCTATCGGTGCATAAGGCCAGAACGGTACCGGGAATTTCAATTGTGCGACCTGCCCGGCGCTCATGGAACGACGCATGGCCACTTGGGTAAACAGAATCATCAGCCAGACCCAAACCGTGGCAAAGGTCGCGATGGAGGCGATCAGCAGAAACACGTTTTCCGGGATCAGGTAGTTCAGCAACACGCCCAGCAACAGCGCGGCGCTCATCACCACAACGGTCATCCATGGCACGCCGTTGCGCGACAACCGCGCGAAGCCCTTGGGTGCGTGGCCCTGCTGAGCCAGGCCGTACATCATGCGGCCAGCACCGAAGATGTCACTGTTGATGGCCGAGATCGCCGCCGAGATCACCACGATATTGAGGATGGTCGCCGCCGAGCCGATGCCCAGATTGTCGAAAATCTGCACGAACGGGCTGCCCTGGCTGCCGATCTGCTGCCATGGAAAGATCGACATCAGCACCAGCATCGTCAGGACGTAGAACAACAGGATGCGCAGCGGCACGGCATTGATCGCCCGGGGCAGCACATGCTGCGGGTCTTTGGCTTCACCGGCGGTCACACCGATGATTTCAATCCCACCGAACGCGAACATCACCACCGCGAACGAAGCGATCAGACCGCCCACGCCATTGGGCATGAAGCCGCCATGGTTCCAGAGATTGCTGATGTCGGTCGCCTGGGCGCCGGGCGCCGTGCTGATGCCGAACAACATGATGCCGAAGCCACCCAGGATCATCGCGACAATGGCCCCGACCTTGAGCAGCGACAGCCAGAACTCCATTTCACCGAAGACTTTGACGTTGCACAGGTTCAGGCCGCCTACCACGGAGACGATGCCCAGCACCCAGATCCAGCGGGAAACCTCCGGGAACCAGAAGCCCATGTAGATACCGAATGCAGTGACGTCGGCCATGCCGACGATGACCATTTCGAATGCGTAGGTCCAACCGAGGATGAAGCCCGCCATCGGCCCGAGATAGGTGCTGGCGTACTGGCCGAAAGAGCCGGCCACCGGATTGTGCACCGCCATCTCACCGAGGGCGCGCATGACCATGAACACCGCCGCGCCACCAATCAGGTACGCGAGCAGCACCGCAGGCCCGGCCATTTGAATGGCCGAGGCAGAACCGTAAAACAGCCCGGTGCCGATTGCCGACCCCAGCGCCATGAAGCGAATATGTCGGGCAGAGAGCCCGCGTTTCAAACCCTTTGCTGGCTGTTGCATTGCTCGTCCTTAATTGTTGTTATTCGACGCAAAATCGAATCGCGAGCAAGCTCGCTCTCACAGGAGTACGTATTCCAATGTGGGAGCGAGCCTGCTCGCGAAGGCGCCCTTACAGGCTAGGCAGCAACTTCGCCGAAACCAGCTCGTTCAGGCAACGCGAAGCCAACAGCTCGGTCGCGGCGTTGATGTCCGGCGCGAAGAAGCGGTCCTTCTCATAGAACGGCACCTCGTTGCGCAGGATGGCGCGGGCCTTTTCCAGCTTCGGCGAAGTCTTCAGGCCGTTGCGCAGGTCAAGGCCCTGAGCCGCGGCCAGCCATTCCACGGCGAGAATCCCGCGGGTGTTCTCGGCCATTTCCCACAGACGCTTGCCAGCCGCCGGCGCCATGGACACGTGGTCTTCCTGGTTGGCGGAGGTCGGCAGGCTGTCCACCGAATGCGGATGGGACAGCGCCTTGTTCTCGCTGGCCAGTGCCGCGGCGGTCACCTGGGCGATCATGAAGCCGGAGTTCACACCGCCGTTGGCCACCAGGAACGGCGGCAGTTGCGACATGTGCTTGTCCATCATCAGCGAGATGCGACGCTCGCTCAGGGAGCCGATTTCGGCGATGGCCAGGGCCATGTTGTCGGCGGCCATGGCCACCGGCTCGGCGTGGAAGTTGCCACCGGAGATCACGTCACCTTCGGCAGCGAACACCAGCGGGTTGTCGGAAACGGCGTTGGCCTCGATCGCCAGCACTTCGGCGGCCTGACGGAACTGGGTCAGGCAGGCGCCCATGACTTGTGGCTGGCAACGCAGGGAGTACGGGTCCTGGACCTTCTCGCAGTTCTCGTGGGAGTCGGAGACTTCACTGCGCTCGCCGAGCAGATCGCGATAAGCGGCGGCCGCGTCGATCTGGCCTTTCTGGCCGCGGGCCGCGTGGATGCGGGCGTCGAACGGCGAACGCGAGCCCAGTACCGCTTCCACGGTCAGGCCGCCCAGTGCCAGGGCACCGGCAAACAGGTCTTCACCTTCGAACAGGCCGCGCAGGGCAAAAGCGGTGGACACCTGGGTGCCGTTGAGCAGCGCCAGGCCTTCTTTCGCGGCCAGGGTCAGCGGGGTCAGGCCGGCGACTTTCAGCGCTTCGGTGGCTTCCATCCACTCGCCCTTGTAGCGCGCCTTGCCTTCGCCCAGCAGCACCAGCGACATGTGGGCCAGAGGCGCCAGGTCACCGGAAGCACCGACCGAACCTTTCAGGGGAATGTGCGGATACACCTCGGCGTTGATCAGGGCGATCAGCGCGTCGATCACCACGCGGCGGATGCCAGAGAAACCACGGCTCAGGCTGTTGACCTTGAGCACCATGATCAACCGCACCAGTTCGTCGCTGATCGGCTGGCCGACACCGGCGGCGTGGGACAGCACCAGCGAGCGCTGCAGGTTTTCCAGGTCTTCGCTGGCGATGCGGGTCGAGGCCAGCAGGCCGAAACCGGTGTTGATGCCGTAGGCGGTGCGGTTCTCGGCGAGGATCTGCTCCACGCAGGCCACGCTGGCTTCGATCTGGGCTGCAGCGCTGTGGTCGAGGGTCAGTTTGACCGGTTGCTGATAGACATCACGCAGTTGGGCAAGGCTCAGTTGGCCAGGAATCAAATTAAGCGCAGTCATGTTCATTCTCCTTTTGAGAGTTTGTTGTTAACTACCAGACGCTCCGGAAATATCCGTTGTCCGTCGCTTCCCCCTTTTTAAGGGGGCTGGCGCCTTGGCACGCTGGTCTTGTTTGGAAATCAGTTCAAGTTCGGTAAGGTTTTTTGCAGCAAAGCAGGGTCTTTCAGAACGCCGGCAGCGGCAGCAATATCCGGCGCCAGCCAGCGATCCTGGTCATAGGCAGGAACGTGCTCACGCAGCAGACGCCAAGCGGCATCGGTGCCCGCGCCGAAGCGTTGTTCTTTCAAGAATTCGAACGCCTGGGCCGCCAACAGGTACTCGATGGCGAGGATCTGCGCGCAGTTTTCCAGCGCGCGATGCAGCTTCAGCGCAGCGTTGGTGCCCAGGCTCAGGTGGTCTTCCTGCAGGCCCGACGTCACGTAGTTATCCAGCACCGCCGGTTGTGCCAGCTGACGGTTTTCCGCACACAGGGACGCGGCCACGTATTGCACGATCATCATCCCGGAGTTCACCCCCGGGTTGGCCACCAGGAACGCCGGCAAGCCGCTGACGTGCGGGTTGATCAAGCGGTCCAGGCGACGTTCGGCAATGGAGCCGATTTCCGCCATGGCAATCGCCAGCAGGTCCGCGGCCATTGCCACGGACTGTCCGTGGGGGTTGGCCTGGGACACCACGCGGTAGCTGTCCGCAGTGCCCAGCACCAGCGGGTTGTCGGTGGCGCCGTTGAGTTCGGTTTCGATCTGTTTGGTCGCGTGCACCAGTTGATCGCGCGCAGCGCCGTGCACTTGCGGGATCGAGCGAATGCTCAGGGCGTCTTGCGTGCGAATGCCTTTGCTCTGGGCGATCACTTCACTGCCGTCGAGCAAGGCGCGCAGGTTGATCCCGACCTGTTGCATGCCAGGGTGCGGCTTGAGTGCGATGATCTCGGCATCAAACGCGTCGATCTGCCCGCGCTGGGCTTCGAAGCTCATGGCGCCGATCACGTCGGCCCATTCCAGCAGGCGCGTAGCGTCGGCAATGGCCAGGCAGCTCAGCCCGGTCATGCACGGCGTGCCGTTGACCAGGCACAAACCGTCCTTGGCGCCAAGCTTGACCGGCTGCAGGCCTTCTTCGGCCAGCGCCTGTTGCGCGGCAACGATCTGCCCGCGATAGCTGACATTGCCCACGCCCAGCAGCGCAATGCCGATGTGGGCCATGTGGGTCAGGTAGCCCACGGACCCCTGGGACGGCACCTGCGGGGTGATGCCGCGGTTGAGCAGCGCCAGCAGCGCTTCGACGACCTGACGGTGCAAGCCTGATTTGCCGTGGCTGTAGTTGACGATGGCGGCGCACATGATCGAACGAGTCTGCTCGTCGGCCAGTGGTGCACCCACACCACAGGCATGGCTGAGCAAGGTATTGCGCGATAATTGGCTGAGTTGTTCGTCCTGCAGCGAGACGTTGCACAGCGCGCCCAGGCCGGTGTTGATGCCGTAGGCACGTTCGCCGCTGGTGACGATGCGCTGGACGATGGCCTGGGCGTTTTCGATGCGCGCCCAGATCGACGCCGACAGCTCAAGCTGCGCGCCATGACGAGCGACGGCGACCACATCCTGCCAAGTGACCTGCGCTTGGGTGATAACGATTTTTTCAGCCTGGGACATCTTCAACCTCTGCGTACAAACCCAAATATTGATGCAGCTTTACCGGCCTCATCGCGAGCAAGCTCGCTCCCACAATGGATCTCCGGTGTTCACAAAATCCCTGTGGGAGCGAGCTTGCTCGCGATGAGGCCAGCACAGCCGGCACAAACCTCTTAAACCACCGCCGCCCGACGCTGCACAAAGCGGTCGACATACTCATCCGCCGGCGAGTGCAGGATCTCTCTCGGCGTGCCCACCTGGATCAGGCGGCCGTCCTTGAGGATCGCGATGCGGTTGCCGATGCGCACGGCCTCGTCGAGGTCGTGGGTGATGAAGACGATGGTCTTGTGCAGGGTCTTTTGCAGTTCCAGCAACTGGTCCTGCATCTCCGCACGAATCAGCGGGTCGAGGGCACTGAAAGCTTCGTCCATCAGGATGATGTCGGTGTCCGCCGCCAGGGCGCGGGCCAGGCCCACACGCTGGCGCATGCCGCCGGAAAGCTGATGCGGGTATTTGTTTTCGTAGCCCTTGAGGCCCACGGTGTTGATCCAGTGCAGCGCACGCTCGGCGCACATGGCTTTGCTTTCACCACGGATTTTCAGGCCGTAGGCGACGTTGTCCAGCACGCTCTTGTGCGGCAACAGGCCGAAGCTCTGGAACACCATGCTGATCTTGCGCCGGCGAAATTCGCGCAAGGCTTCCATGTCGTACTGCAGGATGTCCACGCCGTCCACCAGGATCGCGCCGCTGGTCGGATCGATCAGGCGGTTGAAGTGGCGTACCAGGGTCGACTTGCCGGAACCCGACAGGCCCATGATCACGAAAATCTCGCCGCTGCCGATACTCAGCGACAGGTCGTTCACGCCGACCACGCAGCCGGTTTCGGCCAGCACCTGATCCTTGGTCTTGCCCTGGCCGACCATGGCCAGCGCGTCCTTGGCACGGTTGCCGAAAATCTTGAAGACGTTCTTGACTTCGATCTTGCTCACGGTTGCGTTGTTCATTTGCTCACCTCATGCCGTGCGCGACCGTACGCCTGCGTAATGCGGTCGATCACCACAGCCAGAATCACGATCGCCAGACCGGCTTCGAGGCCACGTCCAACGTTCAGGGTCTGAATCCCCACCAGCACGTCTTCACCCAGGCCACGGGCACCGATCATCGAAGCGATCACTACCATCGACAGGGCCATCATGGTGGTCTGGTTGATACCCGCCATGATGCTCGGCAGGGCCAGCGGCAGTTGCACGCCGAACAGTTGCTGCCAGCGGTTGGCACCGAAGGCGTTGATCGCTTCCATCACTTCGCCGTCGACCTGGCGAATGCCCAGATCGGTCAGACGGATCAGCGGTGGCGCGGCGTAGATCACGGTGGCGAAAATCGCCGGGACCTTGCCCAGGCCGAACAGCATCAGCACCGGGATCAGGTACACGAAGCTCGGCATGGTCTGCATGATGTCCAGCAACGGCATCAGCACCGAACGCAGGCGATTGCTGCGTGCCGAGAGAATGCCCAGCGGAATGCCGATCAACACCGAAATGATCGTCGCCACCATCATCAGCGCCAGGGTCTGCATCAGCTTGTCCCAGAGGCCGACCGCACCCACCAGGAACAGCAGACCGACGATCACCGCCGTGGTCACGACTTTACGGGTCGCGTGCCAGGCCACGCCCGCCACGATCGCCAGCATCAGCCACCAGGGCGCTGCACGCAGCAGGCTTTCAAGATTGACGATGGCCCACAGCAGCGTATCGGAGATGTGCCGGAACACGTCGCCGTAGTTGGTGACCAGCGAATCGACCCAACCGTTGACCCAGTCGGCGATGGAAAAGGTAAAGCTTTCGGGAAACATAAGAGACTCTCAATCAAGGGCTTCGCAGCACCACAAAGCAGTGCTGTAAAGCTTGCCCTTATAAACAAGCTGTTTGAAAACGTAGCGAGCGAAGGCAAGACAAGGCGAAAGCAGGCGAGAAAGCGGAGTTGACTTTAGTCAATGAGCATTTCGAGTCTGCTTTCAACGCAGTATTGCCGAGCGCAGTAGTTTTCAAATCGCAGCGTCGATTTTCTTGGCTGCGTCTTCGCTCACCCATTGGTGCCAGACTTCAGGATGTTCCTTCAAGAAGATCTTGGCCAGTTTTGGCGACTCGATCCGCTCTTTGGTCATGCGTCCCAGGTTCTGGTTCAGCAGGTCGATCGGCACGTTGACCTTTTCCAGCACGGCCACCAGTTCCGGGGCTTCGTCGTGGAAGGTCTTGGACAGGCCGACCTTGATGGTCACCGTCTTGTTCACGCCTGGTTTCTCTTCGAGTTTCACCACGTCGACCTGGCCCATCAGCGGGGTTGGCGACCAGTAGTAGAACAGGATCGGCTCGCCACGCTTGTAGCTCGACAGCACGGCGGCATCCAGCGCCGGGCCGGTGCCTGGGCGGAAGTTGGTGTAGGTGCTTTCCAGGCCGTAGCTTTTCAGCATTTCGCTGTTGTCGAGTTCACAGGTCCAGCCGGCCGGGCAATTGTAGAAACGGCCCTTGGATGGCTCTTCGGCGTCCTTGAAAACGGCCGAGTACTTGGCCAGGTCGGCAATATTCTTCAGGTCCGGCGCCTTGGCTTCCAGCTTGCGCTTGGCGTCGCCTTCGATCACGTAGCGCGGCACGTACCAGCCTTCGATAGCACCCACCACCGGCGCGCCGACACCGACGACCTTGCCGGCCTTCTCAGCCTTGTTCCAGACTTCGCTGCGGCCGACCCACTCTTCGGCAAACACTTGAATATCGTTGCTGCTCAGGGCGTTTTCCATGGTGATGGAGTTGCCCGGCAGGCTGTCGGTCTTGCAGTCGTAGCCTTTCTCCAACACGACTTGCATCACGTCGGTCAGGAGCATGGCGCTTTCCCAGTTCAAGCCGGCGAATTTCACCGGTTTGCCCGACTCGCACCAGCCCGCCGCCTGAGTGGCGCCAGCGCTGGCCAGCAGGCCCATGGAAAGCAATGTGGTCAGCAGGGTCTTGTTCGATTTCATTGTTGTGACGCTCCTAATCATGAATTGGCTTACGGCAGTCAAGAGGCATCCAGCCCTGTCCACGTCCAATCAGGCCTGCGCCGCAGCGCGACCGACATTCAGCTTTTGTTCGGTGACCGCGTCCTGCTCGACCGGCAGGATCAAACGATCAGGCACTGTGCCGTGCCATTTTTTCGCACACAGGTAATACAGGGCTGCGGGAATCACCAGACCGATGATCCAGGAAATATCCACATCACCCAGGGCCGCCACCAGCGGACCGGTATAGAACTTGGTGGAGATGAACGGCAGCTGCACCAGCACACCGAACACATAGACGCTGATACCGAGAAGGTTCCAACGACCGTAGCGACCGTTCGGATCGCCCAGCGCCGGCACGTCATAGCGCTCGCGAGTGATGCAGTAGTAGTCCACCAGGTTGATCGCACTCCATGGCGTGAAGAACGCCAGCAGGAACAGGATGAAGGACTTGAACGCACCGAGGAACGAGTGCTGGCCGAGCAACGCCATCAGGGTCGCAGCACCGACGATGACCAGCACGAAGACCAGACGCTGCAAGCGCGTGACTTTGAGGTCACCACGGAAACCGCTGATGATGGTCGCGATGCACATGAAGCTGCCGTAGGAGTTCAGTGTGGAAATGGTGACCTTGCCGAACGCGATGCTGAAGTACAGCAGCGCGGCGGTGGCACCGGTCCCGCCCAGACCCACGATGTACGCCACTTCGTGGCCGGCGAATTGCCCGTTGGCCGAAGCGGCAGCGAACACGCCGAGGACCATCGCCACCTGTGCACCAATGACCGAACCTGCGCCTGCGGCGAAAAAGGTTTTCACCGAGGAAATCTTGCTCGGCAGGTAGCGAGAATAGTCAGCCACATAAGGGCCGAAGGCGATCTGCCAGGACGCCGCGAGCGACACCGCGAGCAAGAAACTGCTCCAGCTGAAGTGGCGGATTTGCAACAGAGCGCCAACGTCAACCTGGCTCATCAGACGGCTGAACAGATAAACAAAGGCAATCACGCCAATGACGCTGGCCACACGGCCGATCCAATGGATCACCCGATAACCGAGCACCGTGACCAGCACGATGACACTGGCGAAAAGGAGGATACCGACGGTGTCGCTGACGCCAAACAACTGGCCCAGCGCCTGGCCGGATAACACGGTTCCCGTAGCGGTGAAGCCCAGGTACATCAAGCAGACCAGCACGATCGGGATGGCCGCGCCGTACACGCCGAACTGTACCCGGCTGGAAATCATCTGCGGCAGGCCAAGCTTGGGGCCTTGCGCCGCATGCAGCGCCATCACGCCGCCACCGAGCAATTGCCCGATCAGCAGGCCGATCAGCGACCAGAACACGTCACCGCCCAGCACCACGGCGAGCGCCCCGGTGACAATCGCGGTGATTTGCAGGTTGGCACCCATCCACAGGGTGAATTGGCTAAACAGACGACCGTGTCTTTCCGCTTCCGGGATGTAGTCGATCGAGCGTTTCTCGATCAACGGTTTGTTGCCTGCACGTTCGTCAGTGACAGCCATGGTTCAACCTCTGTGGATTGTTCTGATTATTCATTGAGTTGATGTGTGGCTACTCTTCTGTGGGAGCGAGCTTGCTCGCGATAGCGGTTTGTCAGTCAACAAAGATGTTGAATGTGCCGGCCTCATCGCGAGCAAGCTCGCTCCCACATAAAGCAGTACAGCGTTACTTGCCGGTAATCATCGGCAGGTTCAGCCCTTGTTCCTTGGCGCAGTCGATGGCGATCTGGTAACCGGCATCGGCATGACGCATAACGCCAGTGGCCGGGTCGTTGTGCAGCACGCGAGCGATACGCTCGGCCGCTTCGTCGGTACCGTCGCAGACGATCACCATGCCCGAGTGCTGGGAGAAGCCCATGCCGACGCCGCCGCCGTGGTGCAGGGACACCCAGGTCGCGCCGCTCGCGGTGTTGAGCAGGGCGTTGAGCAGTGGCCAGTCGGACACGGCGTCGGAACCGTCTTGCATCGATTCGGTTTCACGGTTCGGGCTCGACACCGAACCGGAGTCCAGGTGGTCACGACCGATCACGATCGGCGCCGACAGCTCACCGCTGCGCACCATTTCGTTGAACGCCAGGCCCAGCTTGGCGCGCAGGCCCAGGCCAACCCAGCAGATACGTGCCGGCAGGCCCTGGAAGCTGATGCGCTCGCGCGCCATGTCCAGCCAGTTGTGCAGGTGGGCGTCGTCCGGGATCAGCTCTTTTACTTTAGCGTCGGTCTTGTAGATGTCTTCAGCGTTGCCCGACAGCGCAGCCCAACGGAACGGGCCGATACCGCGGCAGAACAGCGGACGGATGTAGGCCGGTACGAAGCCTGGGAAGTCGAATGCGTTTTCCACGCCTTCTTCCTGGGCCATCTGACGGATGTTGTTGCCGTAGTCGAAGGTCGGCACGCCCATTTTCTGGAAGTCCAGCATCGCTTTGACGTGCACGGCCATCGATTGCTTGGCGGCCTTGATCACAGCGGCAGGTTCAGTCTTGGCGCGAGCGCGGTACTGGTCCCAGGTCCAGCCGGCCGGCAGGTAACCGTTGAGCGGGTCGTGGGCGCTGGTCTGGTCGGTGACCATGTCCGGGCGTACGCCACGCTTGACCAGTTCCGGCAGGATTTCAGCCGCGTTACCCAGCAGCGCGATGGAGATCGCCTTGCCTTCTTTGGTGTACTTGTCGATACGCGCCAGCGCGTCGTCGAGGTCTTTGGCTTGCTCATCGACATAGCGGCTTTTCAGACGGAAATCGATGCTGACCTGCTGGCATTCGATGTTCAGCGAGCAGGCACCAGCCAGTGTCGCGGCCAGAGGCTGGGCACCGCCCATGCCACCCAGGCCAGCGGTCAGGACCCACTTGCCCTTGAGGTTGTCGTTGTAGTGCTGGCGACCGGCTTCGACGAAGGTTTCGTAGGTGCCCTGGACGATGCCCTGGCTGCCGATGTAGATCCAGCTGCCGGCGGTCATCTGGCCGTACATGGCCAGGCCTTTGGCGTCGAGTTCGTTGAAGTGTTCCCAGCTCGCCCAGTGCGGCACCAGGTTGGAGTTGGCGATCAGTACGCGCGGGGCGTTGGCGTGGGTCTTGAACACGCCGACCGGCTTGCCGGATTGCACCAGCAGGGTTTCGTCTTCGTTGAGGTTGGTCAGGCTTTCGACGATCTTGTCGTAGCATTCCCAGTTACGGGCAGCGCGACCGATACCACCGTAAACCACCAGTTCCTTAGGGTTCTCGGCGACTTCCGGGTCGAGGTTGTTCATCAGCATGCGCAGCGGCGCTTCGGTCAGCCAGCTCTTGGCGGTCAGCTTGTTACCGCGGGCAGCGCGGATTTCAACGTCACGAAATTTAGTCACGAAAAGAACTCCTCAGCAATCAATCCAAAACCAACCCAGGCAGTGGGCGAGCAAGCCAATGGGCATCAGTGCACACCGGCGAATCAGTGGACGATGGTTGAGTCCTCGTGACTCATACACATACGTCTTTACTTGTACATACAAGCATATGCAATCAAGCGGCCAACTTGTTGGATGAGCATTCAAGAAAAATTCTGAAACGGCTGGAGAGCGCCTGGAATAAGGGCTCAGGCGAAGATGAAATATTTTCCGGGGATTTTTTGTGGCGAGGGACTTTGTTACTTGAGCGCGGTTTTGCGCCACGCTGGGGCGTTCGGTAACACCTGATACCCAAATGAGCGCATTCCAGAAACACCCTACAACATCATCAGAAACATCTGACTCCACCTCCATCAATCCTCGCCGACTTCACGAGCAAGCCCCCTGATGTCACTTCTGCGAGGAACCCGTAATGAAACACTGGAAGGTCCAAACCCACCTGCTCCTGCTTGCCGGCATTCTCCTGAGCAGCCTGACCGGCATCGGCGCACTCGGCCTGTACGGCATGCGCGCTACGGTCCAGGGACTGGAGACGGTTTACCTGGACCGGGTCATTCCGCAACAGGACCTGAAGAAAATCTCCGAGCTGTATTCAGTCCGGATCGTCGACGCTATCCACAAGGCCCGCGATGGCATCCTCAGTGGCGTCGATGCAGCGCAGCAGATACGGCAAGCGATGCTTGAAATCGAACCGCTCTGGCGCACCTTCCTGTCGACCCGACTGGTTGATGAAGAGGTGCAACTGATCAACGAAATCACACCGCTGATGCAGGCGACCAAAGTACCGCTCCAGCGTTTGCAGGCGGTCTTGAACCGCAACAACGCCGCCAGTCAGAGCCTGGAGCAGTTCGCAACACACCAGCTTTACCCCTTGATCGACCCGCTGACCTCACTGTTCTCGCAGCTGACGGATGCTCAACTGAAAGAAGCTCGCCGTCAGTTCGAGCACAGCCAGGCACTCTATGAGATCAATATGAGGCTGATGGCCGTGGTCCTGGCTCTGGCACTGTTGTTTGGCAGTCTTTATGCCCTGCTGTTCAGCGCCAGGCTGGCGCGATACCTGGGCGCCGAGCCTCACGAACTGGCCAGTATCAGCACAAGGATTGCCCAGGGCAGGCTCGGCGATCCGGTGAACAGTAACGCGAAGTCAACGGGTGTCATGCAATCGGTCGAGGCCATGCGGCGCAGCCTGGCCAGCATGATCGGCAAGGTGCGCGAGGCCTCGCAGCATATCGAGTCCTCGACCCTGAACCTGAGCATCTCGTCTGAACAGGGCCTGAAACAGGCTGCCGAGCAAAATGGCGCGGCCTCTTCCATTGCCGCCGCCGCGGAACAGATGTCAGCCAACATTACGCACATCGCCGAGAACGCCGCGCAGGCGCACGACACCACACAAAAGGCCGAACAGATCACCGCTTTCGGCATTGCCACCATGGAACGCTCTATCCTCGAGATGCAGCAGATCGCCCAACTGGTGACCCAGACGTCGGATGAAATCGACCAATTGACCCTGCACTCCAACGCCATCGGGAAAATTGTCGGCATGATCCACAGCATTGCCGAACAGACCAATCTGCTCGCACTCAATGCCACCATCGAAGCGGCGCGGGCCGGTGAACAAGGACGCGGGTTTGCCGTGGTGGCTGACGAAGTGCGGGAGCTGGCAACCCGCACGACCCGCTCTACCGCCGAGATTGTGGTGCTGGTGAGCACCATTCAAAGCGGCATGAGAAAGGCCAACAGCAGCATGAACACTGGCCGCGAGCGCGTACTTCAGGGCCAACAATTGATCGACAGCGCCGGCGCGTCGATGAGTGATGTCAAGACCGCGCTCAGCGCGTCACTCAATGCAGTCAGCCAGATCTCCAATGCCTTGCAGGAACAGCGTGAAGCCAGCGAAGACGTGGCGCGCAATGTGGAAAGCGTGGCGCAGCGGGTCGAGGAGAATGTCGCGGCGCAACAAGAGGCGGTACAAACCATCCAGGCACTCAAGCAAATGTCGAGTGAGCTGGAGGCGACCGTTCGAGGTTTTACCCTCGAACGGGAATGACCAGGATCAGTCGCGCGAGGTCAGTTCGATCACGCAGCACAGCCCTTTGATGGCGACATCCAGTAATCCGGCATCAGCCTCCAATTGCAGGCAATCATGACGACCCAATTGCTGGTCGTTGTTATCGACCGACACCTCAACCTGCTCACTCATGCTGAACACCAACACCGTGCCCGCCGAACTGAAAAACCGCTGCTCGCCCGATAACCACTGCAACCGCGCGCTATAACGCTGCGGCGCGTAAATCAGGTTGAAATCGCGGATCGGACCACCGACCAATGTGCAGGACACCTTGCTTTCACCGCTGAAGGCAAACGGGTCCAGCGGTAACAGTGGCCGTGTGCTCTGGCCATCCACCGTCAGGGTCATGCCGTCGCCCTGCAACACGGTGATGATCCGCTCGTAACCGGCAAAAGTGGAAAACCCGCCCGACTCGCCAATGTCGGCAATCGACAGGCGCCAGCCGAAGCCATCCAGCCCAGTGCCAGCATCGCGGGTGATTTCTTCGGTGCTGCCGCCGCCGTTTTTCCACGGCATGCGCGGGTAATCCTTGGCGCGTAAAACCTTTGCGTTACTCATTTATGGCTCTCTATTTATGAAACCGACCTTCCAGGCGATGACGGGAACCGGGGTGGATCAAGCGAGCGGCGGTCACCGGCTGGCGGCCGGACCAGGTGCGGCGACGGATCAGCAGGCACGGCTCGCCTTTTTCAATCTGTAGCAATTTGCATTCGGACGGCTCGGCCAGGATCGCCTCGACCACGTGCTCGCCTTCGGTCAGCGGCGCGACCTGGTTCAGGTAGGCGTAGGGCGTTTGCAGGGTGAAGTCCTGCTTGAGGTAATCCGGCGCCACCAGCGCGTTAACGAAACGGTCTTCGATCTGCACCGGAATATCGTTCTCGAAATGCACGATCAGCGAGTGGAATACCTTCTGCCCTTCGCGCATGTCCAAGGCCAGGGCGCGCTCGGAGCCGGCAGCCTCTTCTTCAAGGGTGATGACCTTGCAGGTGTGGCGATGACCGCGAGAGGCGATTTCATCGGCGATGTTGTGCACTTCGAACAGCGCGGACTGGCTTTTCGGCTCGGCGACGAAGGTGCCGACGCCTTGCATGCGCACCAACAGACCGTCGGCAGTCATCTCGCGCAGGGCACGGTTGATGGTCATGCGGCTGAAGCCCAACTGGCTGACCAGCTCGCTTTCCGACGGAACGCGGTAGTGCGGCGGCCAGTTTCCGCTGTCGATTTGCTGGGTGATCATTTGTTTGACGCGGGCGTACAAGGGCGCCGGACTGTCGCCCATGTTCGCGGCCAACGGTGAGACTGGAGGCGGAGTCGGCACGGTTAATCCTTGGTCGTTTGGATAGGGTTGCTAGCTTGCCGGAGTTTACCGGGCAGGCAAACGTCTGTATATGTATATACAAATAACACACGATGGGGTGCTGAACCATGTCCGCCTTCTTTGCCGAACGCGCGCTGCTGCCTAGTGGATGGGCCAACAATGTACGTCTTGAGGTCAGCGCCGATGGCGTATTGACTCATATCCAGGCCGATTCTCATGCAGATGGCGCCGAGCGGCTGAGCGGTCCGCTGCTGCCTGGCATGCCGAACCTGCACTCCCACGCCTTCCAGCGGGCCATGGCCGGGCTGGCGGAAGTGGCGGGCAATCCGAACGACAGTTTCTGGACCTGGCGCGATCTGATGTACCGCCTCGTCGGAAAAATCAGCCCGGAGCAACTCGGCGTCATCGCCCGTCAGCTGTACATCGAAATGCTCAAGGCCGGTTACACCTCGGTGGCGGAATTTCATTACGTACACCACGACATCAGCGGCCAGCCTTATGCCGACCCGGCTGAACTGGCCCTGCGTATCAGCCAGGCCGCAGGTTCCGCGGGCATCGGTTTGACCCTGTTGCCGGTGCTCTACAGCCACGCAGGTTTCGGCGGACAGACCCCGAACGAAGGCCAGCGCCGCTTCATCAACAGCACCGAAAACTACCTCAAGCTGCAATCGCGCCTGCAACCGGTCCTGACGCAGCAACCGGTGCAAACCCTGGGCCTGTGTTTCCACTCATTGCGCGCGGTCACGCCGCAGCAGATCAGTGAAGTGCTGGCAGCCAGCGACAAGCAGTGCCCGGTGCACATCCACATCGCCGAGCAGCAGAAAGAAGTCGACGACTGCCTGACCTGGAGTGGCCGTCGTCCGCTGCAATGGCTGTACGAGAACTTCGACGTCGATCAACGCTGGTGCCTGGTCCACGCGACCCACGCCAATCCGGAAGAAGTCACGTCGATGGCCAAGAGCCGCGCCATCGCCGGCCTGTGCCTGACCACCGAAGCCAACCTCGGCGACGGGATCTTCCCGGCGGTGGACTTCCTCGCTCAGGGCGGCCGCATGGGCATTGGTTCCGACAGCCATGTGTCATTGAGCGTGGTGGAAGAATTGCGCTGGCTGGAATACGGCCAGCGACTGCGCGACCAGCGGCGTAATCGTTTGTATGGCGCGGAGCAGCCGATGGTCGGGCGCACCCTGTTTGATGCCGCGCTGGATGGCGGCGCCCAGGCACTGGGCCAGCCGATTGGCGCGCTGGAAGTCGGCAAGCGCGCCGACTGGCTGGTACTGGACGGCAACGATCCGTATCTGGCAACAGCCAGCGGCGACGGGATTCTCAACCGCTGGCTGTTTGCCGGTGGCGATCGTCAGGTGCGGGATGTGCTGGTGAACGGCCAGTGGGTAGTGCGTGACGGGCGCCATGCTGATGAAGAAGAAAGCAATCGCGCCTTCACCCAGGTCCTGCGCGAATTGCTGGGCTGACATCAAACATAAATGTGGGAGCGGGCTTGCTCGCGAAGGCGGACTGTCAGTCAACATCTCTATTGAATGTGACACCCTCTTCGCGAGCACGCCCGCTCCCACATTTGGATATGTGCTGACGGTTAGTTCGAGGTCTTGGCCATCTGCTGTTCCGACGCCCGCCAGATCAACCGCGTGGTGTCGTAACCCTGCTGACGCGCCTTGCTCAGCAAATCCTCACGCACCACTCCATTCACGGTCGGCGTGCGCGACAACAGCCACAAATACTTCCGGCTCGGATCACCGACGATGGCGGTCTTGTAGTCATCGCTGACGTACAGCACCCAGTAATCGCCCTTCGCCGTACCCGGGATCAGCCTGGAAAACCAGGTATCGAACTCGACTTTCAGCTTGTCGTTCTTGCCCGGCACCTCCGGATAAGCCGTGCCCTTGACCTCTTCCCATTGCCACTGCGCTGTCAGGCAGCGGTTCAATACCGCGACGTTGCCATCGGGTTTCAGCGTGTAATGGGCCTCGGATTGCGCGCAGTCTCGCTGGAAGTACATGGGCAGACGGGCCAACTCGTACCAGGTGCCCTGGTAGCGCTTGAGGTTGACGTTTTTGGCCGTCTTGGGCGCCAAAGGGTCCGGGCCAGACGTGGCACAGCCAGCCAACACCAGGCCGGCAAAAAGGATGATCAATAACCGCTTCATTATTTTTCTCCCGTGGGCGATCGCCCCGGTTTACTTCAGGCCTTGGCCGGAAAACATCAGCACTTTGTCACCGGCGAACTGCACGCTGATAAAGCTGTTCTTGTCGCCCCAGGTGCAACTGGACATGCCGAGCGCGCCTGAACAATCGGCGGGTTTGCCCAACAGGGTCTCCACATCGGCCTTGGCCATGCCGGCCGAGAGCTTCGAGTAGTTTTCCTGATTGACCTTGCTGCAGGCAGCGAGCAATACGCAGAACGAAAGCAGGGCGATGGAACGCAGCGACATGGTGAAACTCCGAGGGGCGTAGGGGATTGGCATGGCTGCCAAGCTGAAGCTTAGAAGAGAAAACCCCTGTCTGGTTCCCTGCCCGGCAGGCTATTTATCGGGCCACTCGTCTGCCTTTTGCCGAAAATCAACCACTTTCCTCGTTCACCAAGCATTTCGTCGTTTTTCAGAATAATCCGCCTAATCTTTGGCGCCGTTCAGTCGACATAGATGCAATGCAATGCCACGTCGGTGGCATTTGCTCCCCCATTTTGTAGAACAGCCCCTCTGCGGTAGCTCATCCCATGACCAGAAACATGAAGTTCAGCCACAAGATCTTGCTGGCTGCCGCCCTCGTGGTGGCCGTCGCATTCGCTTGTTTCATCCTGTTCAACGACTATCGCCAGCGCGAAACCCTGCGCAACAGTACCGAAGCCTCGATGCAGGAACTCGGCAGCCTGACTACCAGCAACATCCAGACCTGGCTGGAAAGCCGCATGCAGTTGCTGCAATCGATGGCCCAACAGGTCAGCGCCGATGGCAATGCCCCCGCCGGCCTGAAACGGATCATCGACCTGCCCGCCTACACCGGCAACTTCCAGCTGAGCTACTTCGGTGGCGCCGACGGTGTGATGTTCTCGGTCCCGGCCGGCAACCGCGCGGCGGACTACGACCCACGTGCCCGTGGCTGGTACAAAGCGGCCAATAGCGCACAACAGACCATCGTCACCGAACCGTATATCGCTGCGTCCTCCGGCAAGCTGGTGATCACCGTGGCCACTCCGGTGCAACACCAGGGCCAGATGATCGGCGTCGCCGGCGCCGACATCGATCTGTCCAGCGTCAGCGCGATCATCAACTCGCTGAACTTCGGTGGCCACGGTCATGCGTTCATCGTCGGCGCCGACGGCAAGATCCTGATTCACCCGGACAGCAAGCTGGTGCTCAAGAGCCTGACCGAGGCCTATCCGAGCGACACGCCGAAAGTCAGCCCAGGCCTGAAAGAAGTCGAGATCGACGGCAAACGCCAGTTCATCTCCTTCACCCACGTCAACGGCGTGCCATCGGCGGACTGGTACGTGGCACTGGTGCTCGACCAGGAAACGGCGTTCTCGATGCTCAGCGAATTCCGCACCTCGGCGATCATCGCCATGGTGATCGCCGTAGTGATCATCATCGCCCTGCTGGGCATGCTGATCAGCCTGCTGATGCAGCCGCTGCTGACCATGGGCCGCGCCATGCACGACATCGCCGAAGGCGAAGGTGACCTGACCAAGCGCCTGACCATTCACGGTCACGACGAATTCGGCGCGCTGGGGCTGTCGTTCAACCGCTTCGTCGAACGCATTCACACCTCGATCATCGAAGTGGCCTCGGCCACCGGGCAGGTCAACGAAGTAGCGCTACGTGTAGTGGCCGCGTCGAACTCGTCGATGTACAACTCCGACCAGCAAGCCTCGCGCACCAGCAGCGTGGCCGCGGCGATCAACCAGCTCGGCGCCGCCGCCCAGGAAATCGCGCAGAACGCCGCCCTCGCTTCGCAGCACTCCAGCGACGCCCGCAGCCTGGCCGAAGATGGCCAGCAGGTGGTGGATAAAACCATCGCGGCGATGCAGCAGTTGTCGGCGAAGATCAGCGACTCGTGCGGCAACATCGAAACCCTCAACAGCAACACGGTCAACATCGGGCAGATCCTGGAAGTGATCACCAGCATCTCCCAGCAGACCAACCTGCTGGCGCTCAACGCCGCCATCGAAGCGGCCCGCGCCGGTGAGGCCGGTCGCGGTTTTGCCGTGGTGGCCGATGAGGTACGCAACCTCGCTCATCGCACTCAGGACTCAGCGCAGCAAGTGCAAACGATGATCGAAGAACTGCAAGTCGGCGCCCGCGCAGCGGTGGGCATCATGACCGACAGTCAGCGCCAGAGCGAAAGCAGCGTCGGCATCGCCAACCAGGCCGGCGAACGCCTGGGCAGCGTGACCCAGCGCATTGGTGAGATCGATGGCATGAACCAGTCCGTGGCGACAGCGACCGAAGAGCAGACCGCCGTGGTGGAGTCGATCAACGTCGACATCACCGAAATCAACACGCTGAACCAGGAAGGCGTGGAAAACTTGCAGGCGACCTTGCGTGCCTGTGCCGATCTTGAGCAGCAGGCGGCGCGGTTGAAGCAGCTAGTCGGAAGCTTCAGGATCTAAGGCGCACTCACCGGCCCCTTCGCGGGCAAGCCCGCTCCCACAGGGATCTACGGCGGTCACAAATTTTGTGTCCGACCAAATCAACTGTGGGAGCGGGCTTGCCCGCGAAGGCGGCATCAGCCGCCATGAAGATCTAGAACCTCGACCCAGGCTTCGACAGAAACGCCAGTTCCTCAGCCGTACTCTCGCGCCCCAACACCGCATTCCTGTGCGGAAACCGACCGAATTGCGCAATCACTTTCTGATGCCTTTCGGCGAAATCCAGATAGTCGGCAAATAATGCCCGATCCTCTTCCGGCAACTGTGAAATCAGATTGATATAGCGCGAGACGCCTTCGTTCTGCACCGCCAGGTTCTCGCTATGCTCGAACACCAGGTAGATGAACACCCGCTGAATCGGCTGCAACTGCCGGTCGAAATCCGCGGCAATGCCTTGCGCCACCAGTGCCTGAGCCCTGATGTCACCGGAAAAAGCCTTGGGAGAATCGCGAAAGATCATTCGCGGGAGTTGATCGAGCAACAGCACCAGGGCCAGCCAACCTTCGGGACGTTGCATCCACTCGGTCAATCCGCCCGCCAGTGCCTGCTCGACCCAGTCCCCGAAACGCTCACGCGCTTCGAGGTCCTGGCTGTTGCGCTTGCCGAACCATAGCCTGCCCTTCTGCGCCGCCACTTCGCTCGCTGATCCGGAACTTCCGAACCACCAATCAAGCAACGGCTGCCAGGGCGCGGTCATGGTTTATTCCTTGTGGTAAGCCGTGACGCGGGCCACTTCTTCTTTCGAACCGAGGAACACCGCCACGCGCTGGTGCAGGCCTTCCGGCTGGATGTCGAGGATGCGCTGGTGGCCGTCGGTGGACGCGCCGCCCGCCTGCTCCACCAGGAACGACATCGGGTTGGCTTCGTACATCAGGCGCAGCTTGCCCGGCTTGGACGGCTCGCGGCTGTCACGTGGGTACATGAACAGACCGCCGCGGGTCAGGATGCGGTGCACGTCGGCTACCATCGCGGCGACCCAGCGCATGTTGTAGTTCTTTTTCAGCGGGCCCTCATCGCCTGCCAGCAATTCGCCGACATAGCGCTGTACCGGTGCTTCCCAGTGACGCTGGTTGGACGCGTTGATGGCAAATTCCTGGGTGGCTTCAGGAATGGTGATGTTCTCGTGGGTCAGTACGAAGCTGCCCATTTCACGGTCCAGGGTGAAGCCTTTCACGCCGTCGCCCAGGGTCAGGATCAGCATGGTCTGTGGACCGTAGATCGCGTAACCGGCGGCCACTTGCTGGGTGCCTGGCTGCAGGAAGGCCTTTTCATTCAAAGGTTCGTTCTGGCTCAGGTATTCGTTCGGGCAACGCAGCACCGAGAAGATAGTGCCGACCGGGGCGTTGATGTCGATGTTCGACGAACCGTCCAGCGGGTCGAATACCAGCAGGTACGCGCCTTTCGGGTATTTGCCCGGGATCTGGTAGGCGTTGTCCATTTCTTCGGACGCCATGCCGGCCAGGTGACCGCCCCATTCGTTGGCTTCGAGCAGGATTTCGTTGGAGATCACGTCGAGCTTCTTCTGCACTTCGCCCTGGACGTTTTCAGTGCCCATGCTGCCCAGTACACCACCCAGGGCGCCTTTGGACACGGCGTGGTTGATCTCCTTGCAGGCACGCGCCACCACTTCGATCAGGAAGCGCAGATCGGCAGGAGTGTTGTTGCTGCGGGTCTGCTCAATCAAATAGCGACTCAAGGTAACGCGGGACATGGAAGGCTCCGGTGGAATGGGGGGCTAAAAACCCGCGCAGTTTAACGCGAGTCGGGGCGCATTTCCTCCTATCAGACGTGATCCGCCGAAGAGAGTTCATGCGCGGGGTTGAGCGTAGATGGAAATGGGCGGGGTGTGAGCCTGGAAAGGGTGGCTTGTTTCAATATTTTTGGTGTCTGGCTGACCGCTTTCGCGAGCAAGCCCGCTCCCACAAGAACGGCGCTGTACCTGTGGGAGCGGGCTTGCTCGCGAATGGCGCGTAGCGCCAGCCATTCTCAGGATTTGGCAGAAGGCTTGCGCAGTAGACTGAACGCCATCGCCACCAGGAACACCACGCAGAGCAGCAACACCGCCCACAAACCGAATTTCTTCCAGTGGCTGTCGACCGGCGCCGACGTGGCGCCTGCCGACGGCTGCGTAGCCACCGTCCCGACATCCACCATGGCCCGGCCCAGGGTCGCCAGCTTCTGCGGGCTGTAATCCGGAATCAGCGTCGACAGCGGCAAGTTCGCCGCCTTCGCCGTCGAGCTCCCCACCGCCAGCGTGTAAGGCCCCGGCCCACGTGCCAGAAACACCAGTTGTGTGGCGCGCATGGCAAACTTCAGCGTCGGCGCCTGATCACCCAGGCCGCCGCCGCGTTCGTCCACGGTCAGTTTCAATTGCTGGACGATTTGCCCGGACAACTGCAATTGGTTTTGCACCACCTCCTGACCATTCTGCGTCAGGCGATAGAGCAAACCACTGCCCAACGGCTGCCATGGCAGGCTGCTGTCGCGCCGACCGGCCAGACTCACCGGCGCCAGGCTGTTGGGCTGGCTCAACCCGACCTGAACCCGCTCGACATTCAGCCCCATCGGCAACTGCCAGGTGTATACACCCGCCTTCTCGGTGCTGCCGGTCAACGCCTGGGACCAGACCAACGGCAGCGGCAGGTTGCGGGTATTGGCGCTTTGCAGTTGCGCCGAAGTCAGTGTCGGCGCCGAATGCGGGGTGATCCACAGCAACCGCAGATAGCGCGCCGACTGTCCCGGCAGGTTGACCTCATGCTGTTCGACCCGCTCGTCGGAAAAGGTCAGGCGCGCCACCTGCCCTTCGCCCCAGGACTGCCAATGCTGTAGATCATCGCTGGCTTCAACGGTGAAACGCTGGAAGCCGTCGCGTTCGCTGGTCCAGTCGAGAATCAATTGCTGCAATGGTGCCTTGATTGAGGAAGCGTCGAGCAACCAGCCGCGCAGCTCCTCCTCACCCGGCTCCAGCTGACTGGAGGGCTGCACCTCGACCAAGGTGCCATTGGCGCTCGATTGCACCCGCACGCTCGGTGCGGTTTCAGTGGCGTCCTCCGAGTTGTACAGCGCAAACCGCTTCACCTCGGTCAGGGTGCGCGTTTCACTGCTCTGCGCAGACTCCCGGGCCAGGGCGTACGCCTGAACATCACCGACGGCATTGAACACCCGCAGGTCGCTCAGGTCGGCCTTGCGCGCACTCAGTTGCACGCTCAACGGCAGTTCAAGACGATACCAAGGGCCTTCGCCCGCGACCAACAAAGGCACTTGGGTGG
Organism: Pseudomonas sp. PDM28; assembly: GCF_019219115.1. Classification (NCBI taxonomy): domain Bacteria; kingdom Pseudomonadati; phylum Pseudomonadota; class Gammaproteobacteria; order Pseudomonadales; family Pseudomonadaceae; genus Pseudomonas; species Pseudomonas sp. PDM28. Next base: position 248,719 of record NZ_JAHUWG010000004.1, on the reverse strand, counting down.
TGAAGTCCGCCGGTTTTTCCTGGGCGACCGCCGACAACACCACACCCATGGCAACAATGCCCAGCCAACCCAGGTTCAGCTTCTGACTCAAGACGACACTCCTTGTGATTCCGGGACCGGTTTGCCGGTATCCGGCACGGTTTCGGCGCGCTTGGGCGGTAGCGGAGCGAAATAACCCACCACCAGTAGCAACACGCCGACACCGATAAACGAAACGATCCGCGCCAGCCCACCGCGATTGCTCAATTCGACAAAAAACAGCTTGGCCACGACCACGCCAATCAAGGCCGCACCGATCAGCCAGACTTCGCGACGGCGACGCAAATGGCCGCCGATCATCAGGCTCAGGGCCATCAAGGTCCAGACAATGGACAGGCCGGCTTGCACCCGCATCGACTCCAGCAACAGATCCAGCTCGAACGGCACCGCGCTCCAATGGTGCGCCGTGCGCATCACCAACGCCGTAAAGAACACGAACAACGAGGCACCTGCGACCCCTTGCGTGGCAATGGCGGCGTAATCCTTGCGGACATCCAGTTGGGGCATGGCGCTGCGCGACCAGACATAGACGCCGAACAACGCAAACAACAGGCCCAGCTCCAGCGGGTTGATCAATGGCACGTAAGGCAGTGGCTCGGCGTTGCCCTCACTGGCGATATTCGCCAGCCAGAACCAGCCGAGCATCAGCAAGGCCAGCGGCGCAGCGGCGTACACACGGTATTCCCGCGGATAGGCCGACACCGGCCAAGGCCATGCGCGAGGTGCTGCCATCAACACCAGATACAGGCTTGGCAGAATCGCCCAGCCCAACCAGCGCCAGGCGTTGTATTGCTCGGACAGCACCAGCAAGGCGTAACGCAGTTCCAGCGCCAGCACGCCCATCAACAGCCAGCAACCGAGCACATGGGCGACGCTCAGCACGGGCGCGGGCAGCATGGGCGCCAGGCGTCGCAGGGACATGAAATGCACGACGAACACGGCGGCCCACGCCAGCCAGCCGAAGTTGGCCGCCGGGTGATAACGCGAGTGCCAGGCCGCGAGCAGCACCAACGCCGCAGCGGGAATCAACACCGCGCCGAGCCCCGCCAGTGACGGCCATTTCAGGCGCAGCGCCAACACCGTCCACAGCGCAACACTCACGGCAGCAATGCCCAACAACAAAGTCGCCTGCGTCGACTGCGGCGCAAAATGCAGCACTTCGATGACCCAGGCCAGCGCCCACCAGCCTGCGCCCCACACCAGCAACGCCTGGGACAAGCGCAACAGACTCAGCCCTACGAACGCGGTGAACGAATGGCCGATCTGCAAACGCCAGGCCCCGACCATCGCGGCCAGCCCCAGCACCAGCGGCGCCCAGAACCCGCCATGGGCCAGGGGCTGCAGACCGTCACTGAACTGCGGCCCTGCCGTCAGGAACAGCGCGCCACCCAACAATTGCACAGCGAGCGCGGTGAACACGAACGTGCGCGATTGCAGGTACAAACCAACAAACAGCGTGAGCGCCCCGGCCAAGGCCCAACTGATCACCGTGCCGTGGCTGAAGAAAAACAAGGGTGCCAGCAAATAGAGAAACGCCAGCCCGAGACAAGCCAATACCGGCAGGCCTTTGAGCTCCCATGGCCTGATCTGCTCCGGCAAGGCTTTACGCAATTGGTAGAAGCTGAACAGCAAGGCGACGCCCAGTAACAGTGCACCTAGCGGTACACCGCCGAGCAGGCTGCTTTCGCTGTCGTGCAGTTCGCTGAGAAACGCCAGCGCCGCCCCCAATTGCAGCAGCAAGGCAAAGGCCCTGCCCAGGGGCCTTTGTTGGCGCAGACCGAGCCAGAAGATCCCCGCGCCTTCCACCGCCCATGCCGCCGTCGTCCAGCGTGCATCGAGCCCCAGCGGTATCGCCAGGCTGGCGAAGATCACGCCCAGGGCCAGGCAGGTTTCTCCCAACAACAGCGTGCGCCCGGCCATCAGCCAACGGGCAAGCCCCATGTAAATAATACCCATTGCCAAGGCACTGAATGCTGCAGCGAATTCCAGATGCTGCACCAGCGCGAACTGCAAGCCGAAACCCGCCAATGGCGGACCGAACAACAGCGTGCCGTCGACGTAGTCACCCTTGCGCGCCGACCAGCGCAGCAGTGCTTCGCGACTGCCGTCTGCGGGTGTATCGCCCATCTCCATCAATCGGCGCCGGGCGAACAGCAGACCAATGGCCACGTACATCAGGAAAAACAAAATCAGAAACGGCTCGGTGCTCGACAACAGCTCCGGCGAGTAGGAGCGTAGGCCCCAGGCGAATCCGATGCCGAAGGTGCCGGTGAAGCCGATGACATTCAACAGTCGCCAGGCCTTGAACCAGGCGATGGCGAAGATGCCGGCGTTGAGCAGGGTAAAGTAGCTGAACAGCGCGACATGGCTGCCGGCGCCGGTGGAGGCCAGGATGGGCGCGGCGAATCCACCCAGTGCGGCCGCGGCGGCCAGCCCCAGGGCGTCCTGGGCAATGGCAAGGATCGCCGAGCAGACTGTCACCGCCACCAGCAGGCCAAACCCCGCCGAGGGATCGAGCAGCGGATGCAGGCGCATCGCGGCAAACACCGTCAGGTACAACACGGCGATCCCGGCGCCCTGCAGGATCAAGGCGTAACCGCTGTTGCGGGCTCTCAACCACCAGCCCAAGCCGAGCAACCCCAAGGCTGCCGCTGCAACGCCCGCATAGCGCAACTCAATCGGCACCACCATGCCTTCGGTGGCATAGCGCAGCAGAAAGGCCAGGCCGAGGAACAGCAACACCACACCGACCCGCAACACGGTATTGCCACCGAACAACCAGGCGCGGGCGCGACTGATGACGCGGTCTATGAGATTCGGGCCACGCGGGGAGCCAGGCGATTGTGCTTCGCGAGCAGTCGGCTCGGGTTTCCAGGCATCAGCGGCCGGACTGCCGATTTCGCTGGCCGCGGCCTGGATTGGCTCGAGCTCGGGCGGCAGTTCCCAGACCAATTCCGTGGCTGCGGCAGGGGCTTCATCAAGGAAGGTTTCAGGTGAGACAAGCGGTTCGCGGGTTTCCGGCAACTTGACGCCCGATGCTTCGAGCAGCGTCAGCCGTTGCTCGACCGCTTGCAGGGCTACCTGCGCCTGCTCCAGCAAACGCCGCTGCTCGACGGCCTGCGAGTCCATGCGAGCCAAGCGAATAGCCTGGCCGATACCCAATCCGAGTAACGCGCCCAGCAGCGCATCGCTGAATGACTCGTCGAGTATCCAGCCGAGCACCAGCCCTATCAGCATGAACATCCATTGCATGGTCGATATCCCTAAGCGCATTGGCCAATCCGGAAAGATTAGCTCAGCCGTATCCATAAAGATCGCAGCCTTCGGCAGCGCCTACAGGATGGGTGTAGGAGCTGCCGAAGGCTGCGATCTTTTCCGGCGTGCCAGTATATCCACCCGCCCGAAGACTTACTCCAGCGCCTTCCAGATTTCCGTGGCGTACTCGCGAATGGTCCGGTCGGACGAGAACCAGCCCATCCGCGCCGTGTTCAACACCGCTGAACGCCACCACTCCTTCGAGTCGTGCCAATGGGCTTCGACGCGCATCTGCGCGTGCCAGTAGGAATCGAAGTCGGCGCAGACCAGGAAGCGGTCGTAATCCACCAGCGAATCGATCAACCCGGTGTAACGGGACGGGTCATCCGGCGAGAACACCCCGCCACGAATCGCTTGCAGCACATCGTTCAGGCGATGGGACGCGGCGATGTCCGGTACGGCGCTGAACTCATGGTTCTGCTTGCGCGCCTCCACCTGCTGCGCGCTGAGGCCGAAGATGAACATGTGCTCGGCACCGATGCGGTCGCACATTTCCACGTTGGCCCCGTCCAGGGTGCCGATGGTCAGCGCGCCGTTCAGGCCGAACTTCATGTTGCTGGTGCCTGACGCTTCGAAACCGGCGGTGGAGATCTGCTCGGACAAATCCGCCGCCGGAATGATGCTCTCCGCCAGGCTGACGTTGTAATTGGGCAGGAACACCACTTTGAGCAAGCCGCGCACGGTGGGGTCGTTGTTCACCACCCGGGCGATGTCGTTGGTCAGCTTGATGATCAGTTTGGCCTGGTGATAACTCGCGGCGGCCTTGCCGGCGAAGATTTTCACCCGTGGCACCCAGTCGATTTCAGGTTCGGCGCGGATCGCCTGGTACAACGCCACGGTGTGCATCAGGTTGAGCAACTGGCGTTTGTATTCGTGGATACGTTTGACCTGCACGTCGAACATCGCCGCCGGGTTGACCGCCACACCCAACCGCTCATGAATCAGGAACGCCAAAGCCTTCTTGCTGTGCAGTCGTTGCTCGGAGAACGCCTTGCGGAACGCGCTCTTCTCGGCAAACGGCTCGAGGGCGAGCAAACGCTCTTCCGGGTTGTCCAGCACCTCGGGGCCCAGGGCATCGACCAGCATCGAGGTCAGCTCGGGGTTGGCCTGATACAGCCAGCGGCGGAAGGTAATGCCATTGGTCTTGTTGTTGATTCTCTCCGGGTACAGCTTGTGCAGTTCGGAGAACACCGTCTTGCGCATCAGTTGCGTGTGCAACCCGGACACGCCGTTGACACTGTGGGAGCCAAGAAACGCCAGGTTGCCCATGCGCACCCGACGACCGTTGTCTTCCTCGATCAGCGATACCGCGCGCAGTACGTCGAAGTCGTGGATGCCTTTGGCCCGCAGGGAGTCGATGTGGTGGGCGTTGATCAGGTAAATGATCTGCATGTGCCGCGGCAGCATGCGCTCCATCAAGCCGACCGGCCAGGTTTCCAGCGCTTCGGGCAGCAAGGTGTGGTTGGTATAGGAGAGCGTATCGACGGTGACCTGCCACGCCGCATCCCATGCCACGTCATAGACGTCGACCAGTTGCCGCATCAGTTCAGCCACGGCAATCGAGGGGTGGGTGTCGTTGAGCTGGATCGAGGCGTGATCGCCCAGGGTCAGCACCGAGGTGTGCATGTTGCGATGGCGGCGCAGCAGATCCTGCAACGAGGCGGCGACGAAGAAGTACTCCTGGCGCAGGCGCAACTCCTGGCCGGCCTCGGTGCTGTCCGCCGGGTACAGCACCCGGGAGATGCTTTCGGCCCGGGCCACTTCGGCCACGGCGCCCAGGTGGTCACCGGCGTTGAAGCGCTCCAGGTGCAGATCTTCCATGGCCCGGGCGCGCCACAGGCGCAGCGTGTTGACGCTCGCCCCGCGCCAGCCGACCACCGGCGTGTCGTAGGCAATCGCCCGTACGGTTTCCGCCGGGGACCAGACTTGGCGGGATTTGCCGGTGTCGTCGGTCAGGGTCTCGACACTGCCGCCGAAACCGATGGTGTAGACCACTTCCGGCCGCTCGAACTCCCACGGGTTGCCGAAATCCAGCCAGTGTTCGGTCTGCTCCTGCTGCCAGCCGTCGACAATCGCCTGGCGAAACAACCCGTGTTCATAGCGGATGCCGTAACCATGACCGGCGATGCCGAGGGTTGACATGCTTTCCAGGAAACACGCCGCCAGACGCCCGAGGCCGCCGTTGCCCAGGGCCGCATCGGGCTCCAGCAGACGGATGCGCTCAAGGTCGACGCCGAGTTCGGTCAGGGCTTCGCGCGCCACGTCGAGCAGGCCGAGGTTGCTCAGGCTGTCGAACAGCAGCCGGCCGATGAGGAATTCGAGGGAAAGGTAATAAACGCGCTTCTGGCCTTTGCGGTAGATCTGCCGCGTGTGGTCCATCCAGTGCTCGACCATGTGATCCCGCGCGGCCAGGGCGATGGCTTCGAACCAGTCATGGTCGAAGGCGTGATCCGGGTCTTTGCCCACTGCATAAGTGAGCTTGGTCAAGACGGCGTCGCGGAATGCGGCCACCTCTGCTTCGCGAACAAGTGGTTCTTGAGTCATCGATAGGACCTCGAGCGAGCTTGGAGTTGTCTGAGCCTAGACGGTCTGACAGGCGGTAGAGGCTCTGGTTCGGCAGTTTTTCCTGTAAGTGCGAATCGGGTCGGCAATACATTGTCGAGTACCTGATTCAATGCAGGGGCCGTGCCGGATTAGCGGTTTATTGGCCGGCAGTGAAAAAATCTGGCGAAAGGTTGTTCAAAAATCCACCAGTCCCGGTATGATCGCGCGCCCTGATGCACACGCTGGTAACAAACGATGATGAAGCCGAACCTGATCGCTGCCGCAGAGATCGACCGCCTCGATACCTGGGCCAAGTACTCTGCCCCGATGTGCGGCTCGTGCATGTCCAGCTGCTGCACCCTGCCCGTCGAGGTCAAGATCAAGGACCTGATCCGCATCGGCGTGGTCGACGAGTTCGAGCTGGGCGATCCACCGAAGAACATCGCCAAGCGCCTGCAAAAGGAAGGTCTGGTCGAGCGTTTCAACCAGAAGTCGGGAATCTTTACCCTCCAGCGCATGAGCAACAACGATTGCCTGTATCTGGATCGTAAGAGCCGTCTGTGCACTATTTATGATAAGCGCCCGGATACTTGCCGCAATCATCCAAAAATCGGCCCGCGGCCGGGGTATTGCGCGTACAAGCCGAAGGAAGTTGAGCGCGAGCGGAATTCTCGGTCGATCGAGCGGTTCTGATAGTTCCTGATTTATTTGGCGACAGATAGGCCGCCATCGCTGGCAAGCCAGCTCCCACAGTGATTGTTGTCGTACACAAATTTCATGTACGACTCAAATCCTGTGGGAGCTGGCTTGCCAGCGATGGGGCCGGCACAAACACCGCATAAATCCCAGACAAACAAAAACGCCCCCGGCCTTTCGACCGGGGGCGTTTTCGTTCAGCCGGGGCTAGATCTTATGCCTTGGCTTTCTTGGCTGCGCGGGTACGCTCGCTTTCGTCCAGGATCTTCTTGCGAAGACGGATGGACTTAGGAGTCACTTCACACAGCTCGTCGTCCTGGATGAATTCCAGAGCCTGTTCCAGGGTGAAGCGAACAGGTGGAACCAGAGCGATGGTTTCGTCTTTACCCGAAGCACGCATGTTGTCGAGCTTCTTGCCCTTGGTAGGGTTGACGCCCAGGTCGTTGTCACGGCTGTTCAGACCAACGATCTGACCGTTGTAGATTTCCTGACCGTGTTCTACGAACAGCTTGCCACGCGCCTGCAGGGTTTCCAGGGAGTAGGTCAGCGCCTTGCCGGTTTCAACCGAAACCAGAACGCCGTTCTGACGGCCGGACATGTCGCCGGACTTCATCACGTCGTAACGGTCGAAGATCGAGGTCAGGATGCCAGCGCCGTTGGTCAGGGTCAGGAACTGGTTACGGAAACCGATCAGACCACGAGCAGGGATGTTGTATTCCAGACGTACACGGCCCTTGCCATCCGGCACCATGTTGGTCAGGTCGCCCTTACGCAGGCCCATCTCTTCCATCACCTTGCCCTGGGATTCTTCCGGCAGGTCGATGGTGACGTTTTCGAACGGTTCGTGCTTCACGCCGTCAACCAGACGGATGATCACTTCCGGACGGCCTACAGCCATTTCGAAGCCTTCGCGACGCATGGTTTCGATCAGTACCGAGAGGTGCAGTTCGCCACGGCCGGAAACCTTGAACTTGTCAGCCGAGTCGCCTTCTTCAACGCGCAGTGCAACGTTGTACAGCAGCTCTTTGTCCAGACGTTCCTTGATGTTACGGGAAGTCACGAACTTGCCTTCTTTACCGCAGAATGGCGAGTCGTTTACCTGGAAGGTCATGGAAACGGTTGGCTCGTCGACGGTCAACGGCTTCATCGCTTCAACGGTGTCCGGGTGGCACAGGGTGTCGGAGATGAACAGCGAGTCCATACCGCTGATGCACACGATGTCGCCTGCAGCCGCTTCTTCAACGTCTACACGGTGCAGACCGTGGTGACCCATCAGCTTCAGGATACGACCGTTACGCTTCTTGCCGTCGGCGCCGATAGCCACAACCGGGGTGTTCGGCTTGACGCGACCGCGAGCGATACGGCCAACGCCGATAACACCCAGGAAGCTGTTGTAGTCCAGTGCGGAGATCTGCATCTGGAACGGACCGTCACGGTCGACTTTCGGCGCAGGTACGTTGTCGACGATCGACTGGTACAGCGGGGTCATGTCTTCAGCCATTTCGGTGTGGTCCAGACCGGCAATACCGTTCAGGGCCGAGGCGTAGACGACTTTGAAGTCCAGCTGTTCTTCGGTGGCGCCCAGGTTGTCGAACAGATCGAAGATCTGGTCCAGAACCCAGTCCGGACGCGCGCCTGGACGGTCAACCTTGTTGATGCACACGATCGGACGCAGGCCGGCTTCGAAAGCCTTCTTGGTCACGAAACGGGTTTGCGGCATAGGGCCGTCTTGAGCGTCAACCAGCAGCAGAACGGAGTCGACCATCGACATTACGCGTTCAACTTCGCCGCCGAAGTCGGCGTGGCCCGGGGTGTCCACGATGTTGATGTGGTAGCCGTTCCAGTTGATGGCGGTGTTTTTCGCCAGAATGGTAATACCGCGCTCTTTTTCCTGGTCGTTGGAGTCCATCACGCGCTCGTCGTTGAGCTCGTTGCGCTCCAGGGTGCCGGATTGACGCAGGAGTTTGTCTACCAGGGTGGTTTTACCATGGTCAACGTGGGCAATGATGGCGATGTTGCGTAGATTTTCGATCACTTGTGTATCTCGATCAGAGGATTCGGTGTGCTGACAAGTCTTGGCAGCGATTAACAGTAGCGTCCGTGAAAGCCGTTACAGCTTGACGGTGGCGTCGGGGGGCCGGTGACGCAGGCCACAGGCAAACAGCCCCGGGCACTTAGCTCGGTCGATAAACGCGCACATTGGCATGCCCCTCACTGAGCAAATGGTGGGCATGCAGGCGACTCATCACGCCTTTGTCGCAATACAGCAGGTACTGGCGAGTAGGGTCCAGTTCCTTGAAACGAGCGTTCACTGCATAAAACGGCATCGTTTGTACCTCGATGCCAGCAAGTTCCAGCGGGTCGTCTTCAGCGGCATCCGGGTGACGGATGTCGATGACGATCTGACCGGCCAGCGCTTCGCTGACTTCTTCAATCTGCAAGTCCTGGCCCAATTCGTCGATCACGCGATCGATCGGCACCAGCTTGGCGTTTTCGAGCGCACGCTCGAGCACCGCCATATCGAATTCTTTCTCTTCGTGCTCGACGCGATAGCGCTTGGCCGCGGTCTTCGGATTGACCGAGATGACGCCGCAGTATTCCGGCATGTGCCGGGCGAAATCGGCGGTGCCGATTTCGTTGGCCGTGTCGATGATGTCCTGCTTGTGCGCGACGATCAGCGGGCGCAAGACCAGTTTGTCGGTCACGCAATCGATCACAGACAGGTTCGGCAACGTCTGACTCGACACCTGGGAGATCGCCTCCCCCGTGACCAGTGCGTCGATGTGCAGTCGATCGGCAATCCGGGACGAAGCGCGCAACATCATACGCTTCAATACTACGCCCATATGACTGTTATCGACTTTGCCGAGAATTTCGCCCAGCACTTCCTCGAACGGCACACTGACAAATAGCACGCGTTGGGAGCTGCCGTACTTCTTCCAGATGAAATGCGCGACTTCCATGACGCCCAGTTCGTGGGCACGTCCGCCCAGGTTGAAGAAGCAGAAATGCGCCATCAGGCCGCGGCGCATGATCTGGTAGGCAGCCACGGTGGAATCGAAGCCACCGGACATCAGCACCAGTGTCTGTTCCAGGGCACCCAGCGGATATCCGCCGATGCCGTTGTGCTGGCTGTGGATCACGAACAACCGTTGGTCGCGAACTTCGATGCGGACTTCGATTTCAGGCTTTTTCAGGTCGATCCCGGCGGCACCGCACTGACGGCGCAACTGGCTGCCGACATATTTCTCGATATCGATCGAGCTGAACGGGTGCTTGCCGGCACGCTTGCAACGCACCGAGAAAATCTTGCCGGCCAGTGCATCACCGTAGTGCTGCTTGCACTTTTCAACGATGTCGTCGAAATCACCCAGCGGGTACTCGTCGATCTGCAGGAAGTGCGCGACGCCCGGCATGCAGCTCAGGCGTTCGCCCATCTCCTTCAGGGCCCTGGGGTCGCTGACGCGGGTTTCCAGCTCGAGGTTGTCCCACACACCGTTCACCACCACGGCCGGGTCCAGATCGCGGAGCACGGCACGGATGTTCTTGGCCAATTGGCGGATGAAACGCATCCGTACCGGGCGGCTCTTGATGGTGATCTCAGGGAAGACTTTTACGATTAATTTCATGGAAACAGCGCGCGCAGGGCCTGCCGAAAAAGGGGGGCGCGGATTATAGCGGAAATTGCTCAAGGTTTAACCAGTTAATGTGCAGAAGGTTTTGCGCGCACCAAAACGGGTCATTTATTCATTTTGACGCCACATTACGGGGCGGTATTTTCACCTTTAAAGCGCATTAATGGCTGATAAGCGTGTTTTTGGGGCAAAAAACCCATGCTGGGGCACTGGCATGCAATTTGCTCCCTTGTGAGGCAGGTTGCCTTGGCAGAGTATTCGCGCCGGCATCACCCACATTTAAGGGCATCCACTACTAGCCCGAAGCCACCCGGAGGACACTATGTCGAAGTCGGTTCAACTCATCAAAGATCATGACGTCAAATGGATTGATCTGCGCTTCACGGACACCAAAGGCACTCAGCACCACGTGACCATGCCGGCTCGCGATGCGCTGGATGACGACTTCTTCGAAGTCGGCAAAATGTTCGACGGTTCCTCCATCGCTGGCTGGAAAGGCATCGAAGCCTCCGACATGATCCTGATGCCGGACGACTCCACCGCAGTTCTCGATCCGTTCACCGAAGAACCGACCCTGATCCTGGTCTGCGACATCATCGAGCCTTCGAGCATGCAGGGCTACGACCGCGACCCACGTGCGATCGCCAAGCGCGCCGAAGAGCACCTGAAAGCCACCGGTATCGGCGACACCGTATTCGCAGGTCCAGAGCCAGAGTTCTTCATCTTTGACCAGGTGAAGTTCAAGTCCGACATTTCCGGTTCCATGTTCAAGATCTACTCCGAACAAGGTTCCTGGATGTCCGACCAGGACATCGAAGGCGGCAACAAGGGCCACCGTCCAGGCGTCAAAGGCGGCTACTTCCCGGTTCCACCGTTCGACCACGACCACGAAATCCGTACCTCCATGTGCAACGCACTGGAAGAAATGGGCCTGACCGTCGAAGTTCACCACCACGAAGTGGCAACTGCCGGCCAGAACGAAATCGGCGTCAAGTTCAACACTCTGGTGAAGAAAGCCGACGAAACCCAAACCCTGAAGTACGTCGTGCACAACGTTGCCGATGCCTACGGCCGCACCGCGACCTTCATGCCTAAGCCTCTGTACGGCGACAACGGCTCGGGCATGCACGTGCACATGTCCATCTGGAAAGATGGCAAGAACACCTTCGCAGGCGAAGGCTATGCCGGCCTGTCGGACACCGCTCTGTACTTCATCGGCGGCATCATCAAGCACGGTAAGGCCCTGAACGGCTTCACCAACCCGGCGACCAACTCCTACAAGCGTCTGGTTCCAGGCTTCGAAGCACCAGTGATGCTGGCCTACTCGGCTCGCAACCGTTCCGCTTCGATCCGCATTCCTTACGTGTCGAGCCCTAAAGCCCGCCGTATCGAAGCACGCTTCCCGGATCCGGCTGCCAACCCGTACCTGTGCTTCGCCGCACTGTTGATGGCTGGCCTGGACGGCATCCAGAACAAGATCCACCCTGGCGACGCTGCTGACAAAAACCTGTACGACCTGCCGCCTGAAGAGGCGAAAGAGATTCCACAAGTTTGCGGCAGCCTGAAAGAAGCCCTGGAAGAGCTGGACAAAGGTCGTGCGTTCCTGACCAAAGGCGGCGTTTTCAGCGACGACTTCATCGACGCTTACATCGCCCTGAAAAGCGAAGAAGAAATCAAGGTACGTACCTTCGTACACCCACTGGAATACGAGCTGTACTACAGCTGCTGATCCGGTAGCGCTGCTGCACGCGGCGTGACAAAAGAGGCCTCCTTCGGGAGGCCTTTTTTATTGCCAGCGATTCAACGGCTGACGCACATCCCTGTGGGAGCGGGCTTGCCCGCGAAGGCGTCAGTACACTCAACATCTGCTTATCAGACAGACCGCTTTCGCGAGCAAGCCCGCTCCCACCGGGATTTGTAGCGCCTTGGAATATCTCGCAAACCATACCCAGATGTTTAGCGGCTTGGTTCAAACATACCGCCTGACCTATGCTGCAACCCAACGCTTTCGCTTCCGGTCGATTCCATGGGTCGTGGTTTTCTGTTCATCCTGCTGCTGATCGCCCTGCCCGCCATGGCGCAGATCTACAAATACACAGACGCCAACGGCGCCACTGCGTACAGCAATCAACCGCCTGACGGCACCAGCGCCCAACCGGTCCACTTGCCACCCCTCAACAGCATTGAGCGCCAGCCTCCCGGTGAAGCCGCGCCTGTTGCTGAAACCGCCCCGAATGAGCAGCCCCAAAAACCCTATGAAGTGCTGGAGCTTGCCGGCCTGCCCAATACCGAAGCTCTGCGCGCCAACAATGGCACCTTCACGATTAACGTACTGATCAAGCCGCGCCTGCAAGCCCCCCACCTGCTGCGCCTGCTGCTGGACGATCAACCCTACGGCCAGCCAGTCAATGTGCCGATCCTGCAACTGGTGAACATCGATCGCGGCGAGCATCGCCTCGCCGTGCAAGTGATCGATGGCGAAAACGTTGTGCAACAGAGCCCCACCGCAACCTTCACCGTGCAACGAGTGCACACGCGCTGAAGACCTGACTGCTGATTGCCGGCTTCATTGCACTGCTCATGTCGGCACGAAAAATCCCATTCCTGCGACTTTTCTAACCTCATTCAGGTTTGCGCACTATATTGGTGCAACTGCTTGCACCGTACTCACATTCCAACCCATTTTGGTTCGAAATTACCCGTGAACGCCGGCAGAACGCCACGCAAGCGAGCGTCATACGCCCGTTTCAGGCCTTTGGCGCTTCTTTTCGGAGCCTTGGTTTGGTTTTTGCATTTTCCCCATATCAACGCTTGTTTCTTGCGCATGCTCCGCCCCAAAAGAGGTCCCGATGACCATTAGCGACGCACTCCACCGTTTGCTACTCGACAACCTCACCACCGCCACCATTCTGCTCGATGCCGAACTGCGCCTCGAGTACATGAACCCGGCGGCGGAGATGCTGCTGGCCATCAGCGGCCAGCGCAGCCATGGGCAGTTCATCAGTGAACTGTTTACCGAATCGACTGAAGCGCTTAACTCCTTGCGCCAGGCTGTCGAACAGGCCCACCCGTTCACCAAGCGCGAAGCCATGCTCACCGCCCTGACCGGCCAGACCCTGACCGTCGACTACGCGGTAACGCCGATTCTGAGCAATGGCGACACAATGCTGCTGCTTGAAGTCCACCCGCGTGACCGCTTGCTGCGGATCACCAAGGAAGAAGCACAGCTTTCCAAGCAGGAGACCAGCAAGATGCTGGTGCGCGGACTCGCCCATGAAATCAAGAACCCCTTGGGCGGGATTCGTGGCGCGGCGCAATTGCTGGCCCGGGAACTGCCGGAAGAAAGCCTGCGCGACTACACCAACGTCATCATCGAAGAAGCCGACCGGCTGCGTAACCTGGTGGATCGCATGCTCGGCTCCAACAAGCTGCCGTCACTGGCCCTGTGCAATGTCCACGAAGTGCTGGAGCGCGTCTGCCAACTGGTGGAAGCCGAAAGCCAGGGTTGCATCACGCTGGTGCGCGACTACGACCCAAGCATTCCCGACGTATTGATCGACCGCGAACAGATGATTCAGGCCGTACTGAACATCGTGCGCAACGCGATGCAAGCCATCAGCAGCCAGAACGAGCTGCGCCTGGGCCGAATCAGCCTGCGCACCCGCACCATGCGTCAGTTCACCATCGGCCATGTGCGCCATCGCCTGGTGACCAAGATCGAGATCATCGACAACGGTCCGGGCATCCCTGCGGAACTTCAGGAAACCATCTTCTTTCCCATGGTCAGCGGTCGCCCGGACGGTACCGGGCTCGGCCTGGCCATTACCCAGAACATCATCAGCCAGCACCAGGGCCTGATCGAATGTGACAGCCACCCCGGCCACACCACTTTCTCGATCTTTCTGCCACTGGAACAAGGAGCCACATCGACATGAGCCGTAGTGAAACCGTGTGGATCGTCGATGACGACCGTTCTATCCGTTGGGTCCTGGAAAAAGCCTTGCAACAGGAAGGCATGACCACGCAAAGCTTCGACAGCGCCGATGGCGTGATGAGCCGCCTGGCGCGCCAGCAACCGGACGTGATCATTTCCGACATCCGCATGCCCGGCGCCAGCGGCCTGGACCTTCTGGCGCGGATTCGCGAACAGCATCCACGACTGCCGGTCATCATCATGACCGCTCACTCCGATCTGGACAGCGCTGTCGCGTCCTATCAGGGCGGCGCCTTCGAATACCTGCCCAAACCGTTCGATGTCGACGAAGCAGTTTCCCTGGTCAAGCGCGCCAACCAGCACGCCCAGGAGCAGCAAGGTCTGGAAGTCGTCCCGACATTGACCCGCACCCCGGAAATCATCGGCGAGGCGCCGGCGATGCAGGAGGTGTTTCGCGCCATCGGTCGCTTGAGCCACTCCAACATCACCGTGCTGATCAATGGCGAATCCGGTACAGGCAAAGAGTTGGTGGCCCACGCCCTGCACCGTCACAGCCCGCGCGCCGCTTCGCCGTTCATCGCGCTGAACATGGCGGCGATCCCCAAGGACCTGATGGAATCCGAACTGTTCGGCCACGAGAAAGGCGCGTTCACCGGCGCGGCCAACCTGCGTCGCGGGCGTTTCGAACAGGCGGACGGCGGCACGCTGTTCCTCGATGAAATCGGCGACATGCCCGCCGACACCCAGACCCGCTTGCTGCGGGTGCTGGCCGATGGCGAGTTCTACCGCGTCGGCGGCCATGTGCCGGTGAAGGTCGATGTGCGCATCATCGCCGCGACTCACCAGAACCTGGAAACCCTGGTGCATGCCGGGAAATTCCGCGAGGACTTGTTCCATCGCCTCAACGTGATCCGCATTCATATCCCGCGCCTGTCGGACCGTCGTGAAGACATCCCGACCCTGGCCAAGCACTTCCTCAGCCGCGCAGCTCAGGAGCTGGCAGTCGAGCCGAAGTTGCTGAAAAGCGAAACCGAGGAATACCTGAAGAACCTGCCGTGGCCCGGCAACGTGCGCCAACTGGAGAACACCTGCCGCTGGATCACGGTGATGGCTTCGGGTCGCGAAGTGCACATCGGCGACCTGCCGCCGGAGCTGCTGAGCCTGCCGCAGGATTCGGCACCGGCCACCAACTGGGAGCAAGCCCTGCGCCAATGGGCCGACCAGGCGCTGGCCCGTGGTCAATCGAGCCTGCTCGACAGCGCCGTGCCGGCCTTCGAACGGATCATGATCGAGACCGCCCTCAAACACACCGCCGGTCGCCGCCGCGATGCCGCCGTTTTGCTGGGTTGGGGGCGTAATACCCTGACGCGCAAGATCAAGGAATTGGGGATGAAGGTGGATGGTGGGGACGATGATGAGGGCGACGAAGCCTGATTACTCACTGAGCACACGATCCTGTGGGAGCGGGCTTGCTCGCGAAGGGGCCATAACATTCAACATCATTATTGACTGTTACACCGCTTTCGCGAGCAAGCCCGCTCCCACATTCAAAGCTGCGTGCACCGCCTGAATGCACCGTGAACCGCAATCGCGCACAAAAACAGCTTCGAATCCCCATCTGCTTTCGCAATCGAATCCCTTTCGAAAAAACACGAAAGCCCCGAATCTCGGGGCTTTCAGCGTTTCAAACCGGCTTTTTTGTTTCTCTTTGTGAAAACTGGCACGCCCCCTGCAATAACCCTTTCAAGTGATTCAGATCACCGACCCGGTTTCGGGGACCTTGGTACAGGCAGGCCGGGGATTCCCCTCTTTACACCGGGCTCACACCGCAGACGCGACGAGCCCAGCCGTTTTGGGGCCCTTGATACAGGCAGGTCAGGGGTTCCTTCTTTACACCAGGCTCACACCGCACTCGCGACGAGCCTCCCGTTTCGGGAACCTTGGTACAGGCAGGCCGGGGATTCCCTCTTTTATTGCTCCCGGAGATGGATCTCCAGCCGCCAGCGGTCATCGACCTCGCTACCGGCCCACTCGCCCTGCAGGGGCCGGGCCGCCACCAGCGTCAGCAGCAACCCTCCATCACTCAAACGTACCCGCCAGTTCACATCCTTGCCGACAAGCTTGAGCTGGCCTTTCTGCGCCTGGCCCTCGGCGCCAAACAGCAGCGCGACAGTGCCGTCGACGATTTCGCCATGGACCTTGGGTTCGTTGTTGAACCACACCACCAGCCCATCGCCCGTCACCTCAACCTGCTGCAACTGACTCGGGTCTGGCGTGGTCAGGCGACCGATCATCAGGCCGATCATCATCCCGACAATCGCCAGCGAGCCCATCACCCGCAGGAATAGTTTCGAACGCACGCCTGCTTGCGGCGTAGAATGCGCGTCATCTTTACCTTCGGAGCCGTGCATGTTTCACGTCATCCTTTTCCAACCAGAAATTCCGCCGAATACCGGCAACGTTATCAGGCTGTGCGCCAACAGTGGCTGCCACCTGCATTTGATCGAGCCGCTGGGCTTCGAGATGGATGACAAGCGCCTGCGCCGCGCCGGCCTCGACTACCACGAGTATGCCACCCTGCAACGTCACGCGGACCTCGCCAGCTGCCTGGAAAGCCTCGGTCATCCACGACTGTTCGCCTTCACCACCAAGGGCTCGCGGCCATTCCACGATGCCAGCTTCGCCCCAGGCGATGCGTTCCTGTTCGGCCCGGAAAGCCGGGGTTTGCCCGCCGAGGTACTGGACGCCCTGCCCCCCGAGCAACGCCTGCGCCTGCCGATGCGCGAGGGCTGCCGCAGCCTGAACCTGTCGAATACCGTGGCCGTCGCGGTTTACGAAGCCTGGCGCCAGAACGACTTCAAATAACACCGCATAACAAATGTGGGAGCGGGCTTGCTCGCGAAGGGGCCATAACGTTCAACATCGTTGTTGACTGTTACACCGCTTTCGCGAGCAAGCCCGCTCCCACATTGGACTTGCTTCGACGCTCAGAAATGCTTACTGAACGGTCGGCGTCTCGCCGGCAGCCTGCATGCGTTGCAGCTCTTGCGCATACAGTGCATCGAAGTTCACCGGAGCCAGCATCAGTGCCGGGAACGAACCGCGGGTCACCAGGCTGTCCAGGGTTTCGCGAGCGTACGGGAACAGGATGTTCGGGCAGAACGCACCCAGGGTATGGCTCATCGAAGCATCGTCCAGGTTCTTGATCAGGAAGATACCGGCCTGCTGCACTTCAGCGATGAACGCCACTTCGTCACCGTTTTTCACGGTAACCGACAGGGTCAGCACGACTTCGTGGAAGTCCGACTCCAATACCTTTTGACGGGTGTTCAGATCCAGGGCGACGCTCGGCTCCCACTGCTGGCGGAAGATCGCCGGGCTTTTCGGAGCTTCGAAGGACAGGTCACGCACATAAATGCGCTGCAAGGAGAATTGCGGTGCAGTTTCTTCTTCGTTCGCAGCAGTGTTCTGTTGGTCAGTCATCGCAGATCCTTCTTGATCCAGGGTTCTTTTAGGTTTGCTTGTTTGGGGTATTGCCGTCAGGCCCTGAGCAGTGCGTCGAGCTTGCCGGCACGCTCCAGGGCGAACAAATCATCACAACCGCCCACGTGGGTGCTGCCGATCCAGATTTGCGGCACGGACGTACGTCCGGCCTTCTGGGCCATCGCAGCGCGCACCTGCGGCTTGCCATCGACCTTGATCTCTTCGAAGGCCACGCCTTTGTTCTCGAGCAGGTACTTGGCTCGCGAGCAGTAAGGGCAGTAATCGCTGGAATAGACGACGACGTTGCTCATATCACTTCACCAGCGGCAGATTGTCGGCTTTCCAGCTGGAGATACCGCCGGAAAGCTTGGCGGCGGTGAAGCCGGATTTCATCAATTCGCGGGCGTGAGTGCCGGCGGTCTGGCCCATGGCATCGACCAGGATGATGGTCTTGGCCTTGTGCTTTTCCAGCTCGCCAACGCGGGCGATCAGTTTGTCCTGGGGAATGTTCAGCGCACCGACAATGTGACCGGCGGCGAAATCCTTGGTTGGACGAATGTCGATCACCACGCCGGCGTCCTTGTTGACCAGGCCGGTCAGTTCGCCAGTGCTCAGGCTACGGCCGCCGCCCTGCATTTGATAGGCAATCAGCAACGCCAGCAGTACGACGAAGATACCGACGAGAATGTAGTGGTTAGTGGCAAATTGAATCAGGTTAGCAACCATCGAAGGAGGTTCCAGGGCGTTAAAATGTCGGCCAGTATACACAGCCACTATGGTGGGCCAAACCCCGTCCGGCGGTGACGCGGCCGGAACTTCGCTTTAAACTGCCACTCCCTTTTCCATTGCTCCTTTTTATCTCAGCCACGAGTGGATTCCATGACTACCACGCCTAAACCTTTGGTCCTGATGATTCTCGACGGCTTCGGTCACAGTGACAGCCCCGAATCCAACGCCATTTTCGCGGCGAAGAAGCCTGTACTGGACCGCCTGTGGGCCACCGTGCCGAACGGCCTGATCTCGGGCAGCGGCATGGACGTCGGTCTTCCGGATGGCCAGATGGGCAACTCCGAAGTCGGTCACATGAACCTCGGCGCCGGTCGCGTGGTGTATCAGGACTTCACTCGCGTCACCAAATCGATCCGCGACGGCGAGTTCTTCGAGAACCCGACCATCTGCGCGGCCGTGGACAAAGCCGTCGCCGCCGGCAAAGCCGTGCATTTCATGGGCCTGCTGTCCGATGGTGGCGTGCATAGCCACCAGGATCACCTGGTCGCCATGGCCGAACTGGCCTTCAAGCGCGGCGCTCAAGACATCTACCTGCACGCCTTCCTCGACGGCCGCGACACGCCGCCGAAAAGCGCGCAATCCTCGATCGAACTGCTCGACGCCACTTTCCAGGCCCTGGGCAAAGGCCGGATCGCCAGCCTGATCGGCCGTTACTACGCCATGGACCGCGACAACCGTTGGGACCGTGTTTCCCAGGCCTACAACCTGATTGTCGATGGCCAGGGCGATTTCAACGCCGCCACTGCCCAGGAAGGCCTGCAAGCAGCCTACGAGCGCGGCGAGAGTGACGAGTTCGTCAAGGCCACCTCCATCGGTGAGCCGGTAAAAGTCGAAGACGGCGATGCCGTGGTGTTCATGAACTTCCGAGCCGACCGCGCCCGCGAACTGACTCGCGTGTTCGTCGAAGACAACTTCAGTGAGTTCGAGCGTGCCCGCCAGCCGAAACTGGCCGGTTTCGTCATGCTGACCCAATACGCCGCGAGCATTCCTGCGCCGTCGGCCTTCGCCGCCGGCAGCCTGGAAAACGTGCTGGGCGACTACCTGGCGAAAAACGGCAAGACCCAGCTGCGCATCGCCGAAACCGAAAAATACGCCCACGTGACCTTCTTCTTCTCCGGCGGTCGCGAAGAACCGTTCCCGGGCGAAGAACGCATCCTGATTCCGTCGCCGAAAGTCGCCACCTATGACTTGCAGCCGGAAATGAGCGCACCGGAAGTCACCGACCGCATCGTCGACGCCATCGAAAACCAGCGTTACGACGTGATCGTGGTCAACTACGCCAACGGCGACATGGTCGGTCACAGCGGCGTGTTCGAAGCGGCGGTCAAGGCTGTTGAATGCCTTGACCTGTGCGTGGGCCGCATCGTCGACGCCCTGGAAAAAGTCGGCGGCGAAGCCTTGATCACCGCTGACCATGGCAACGTCGAGCAAATGTCCGATGCAACCACCGGCCAGGCGCACACTGCGCACACCACCGAGCCGGTGCCATTCATCTATGTCGGCAAGCGCGACCTGAAGGTCCGCGAAGGCGGCGTGCTGGCGGACGTGGCGCCTACCATGCTGAAGTTGCTGGGCCTTGAGCAACCGGCGGAAATGACCGGGACTTCGATTCTGGTCTAATCCGACTCTCCAAAACACTGAAAATCCTGTGGGAGCTGGCTTGCCAGCGATAGCAATCTGACAGCCAACTTCCATGTTGAAACTCAGGCCGCAATCGCTGGCAAGCCAGCTCCCACAATGGTTTGTGGTGGTTTTGAAGACTAAATCCCCCCACATCTCTCTCCAGTTATCACACAGTCCCAATTGGGCATTTTTTTTGCCGCCCATGGCGGGCATACTAGGCCGTCCCTTTCCCTGGTGCCGCCCGCCCCTATGCTTCGCGTCCTGATAGCCCTAGCTCTGACTTGCCTGCTCCAACCGGCCTTTGCTGACGAGCGTGCAGACACCCAACAACAGTTGGACGCCACGCGTCAGGACATTGCCGAGCTGAAGAAGCTGCTGGGCAAGCTGCAGGAAGAAAAGTCCGGTGTGCAGAAAGAGCTCAAGGGCACCGAAACCGAAATGGGCAAGCTCGAGAAGCAGGTCGACGCCCTGCAAAAAGAGCTGAAGAAAAGCGAAGCCGAGCTGCAGCGACTCGATGCGGAGAAAAAAAAACTCCAGAGCGCGCGCATTGAACAGCAACGACTGATCGCCATTCAGGCCCGGGCGGCCTACCAGAACGGTCGTCAGGAATACCTCAAGCTGCTGCTCAACCAGCAGAATCCGGAAAGATTCGCCCGCACCCTCACCTATTACGACTACCTGAGCCAGGCTCGCCTGGAGCAGTTGAAGAATTTCAACGAAACCTTGCGCCAACTGTCCAATGTCGAGAAAGACATCGCCATGCAGCAGGCGCAACTGCTGGTGCAGCAAAGCAGCCTCGACACCCAGCGTGACGAGCTCGAGAAAGTCCGCAAGGAGCGCCAGCAAGTCCTGGCCAAGCTCAATGACGACGTAAAGGCTCGCGATCAGAAACTGGCGGCGCGCGAGCAGGATCAGGCAGACCTGTCTAAAGTCCTTAAAACCATTGAAGAAACCCTGGCCCGCCAGGCCCGTGAGGCAGAAGAAGCGCGACAAAAAGCGCTGATTGCCCAGCAGGAAGCCGAAAAAAAGCGTTTACGTGAGGCCCAGGCGCAGGCAGATGCCAGCGACGACGCCCCACGCAAACCGGTCAGATCGACACCTGGCGCACTGGTTTCCAGTTCCGGCGAGACCTTTGGTGGTCCGTTTGCGTCAACCCGCGGCAAACTTCCCTGGCCTGTCGATGGTCGACTGCTGGCGCGCTACGGTGAAAGCCGTGGCGACGATGCCCGGACCAAGTGGGATGGCGTGATGATCGGCGCTTCTGCCGGCAGTGCGGTGCGTGCCGTACACGGTGGTCGCGTTGTGTTCGCCGACTGGTTGCGCGGCGCCGGGCTGCTGGTGATTCTCGACCACGGCAATGGTTATTTGAGTCTGTACGGTCACAACCAGACGCTGCTCAAGTCTGCGGGTGACGTTGTAAAAGCCGGTGAGCCTATTTCCACTGTCGGTAACAGTGGCGGGCAGGACACACCAGCGTTGTATTTCGCAATTCGACAGCAGGGTCACCCGAGTGACCCTGCGCAATGGTGCCACGCGCAAGGATAGGCGTTGAGTCACCAACATTAGGAGTTCGTTCGACATGCTGCATTTGTCCCGCCTTACCTCGCTGGCCCTGACGATCGCCCTGGTGATCGGCGCGCCTCTGGCGTTTGCCGCTCAACCGGCCCCGGCGGTTGCGCCGGCGGGCACTGCTGCGACCACCAAGGCGCCACTGCCGCTGGATGAGTTGCGCACCTTTGCCGAGGTGATGGACCGGATCAAGGCCGCTTATGTCGAACCGGTGGACGACAAGACCCTGCTGGAAAACGCCATCAAGGGCATGCTCAGCAACCTCGACCCGCATTCGGCTTACCTCGGCCCTGAAGATTTCGCCGAGTTGCAGGAAAGCACCAGCGGCGAATTCGGCGGCCTGGGCATCGAAGTCGGCGCCGAAGACGGCTTCATCAAGGTGGTGTCGCCGATTGACGACACGCCTGCTTCCAAGGCCGGCATTCAGGCCGGCGACTTCATCGTCAAGATCAACGGTCAGCCCACCCGCGGCCAGAGCATGACCGAAGCCGTCGACAAGATGCGCGGCAAGATCGGCCAGAAAATCACCCTGACCCTGGTGCGCGACGGCGGCACGCCGTTCGACGTGACCCTGTCCCGCGCCGTCATCCAGGTCAAGAGCGTGAAGAGCCAGCTGCTGGAATCGGGCTACGGCTACATCCGCATCACCCAGTTCCAGGTCAAGACCGGTGAAGAGGTTTCCAAGGCCCTGGCCAAGCTGCGCAAGGAGAACGGCAAGAAGCTCAAGGGCATCATCCTCGATCTGCGCAACAACCCGGGCGGTGTGTTGCAGGCGGCGGTGGAGGTGGTCGACCACTTCATCACCAAGGGCCTGATCGTCTACACCAAGGGCCGCATCGCCAACTCCGAGCTGCGTTTCTCTGCCACCGGCAAGGACGAAAGCGAAGCCGTGCCAATGGTCGTGCTGATCAACGGCGGCAGCGCCTCGGCATCGGAAATTGTCGCCGGCGCCCTGCAGGACCAGAAGCGCGCCGTGGTGATGGGCACCACCAGTTTCGGCAAGGGCTCGGTGCAAACCGTGCTGCCGCTGAACAATGATCGTGCATTGAAGATCACCACGGCGCTGTATTACACGCCGAACGGCCGCTCCATCCAGGCCCAGGGCATCGTCCCGGACATCGAAGTGCGCAAGGCCAAGATCACCAGCGAGCAGGACAACGACTACTTCAAGGAAGCCGACTTGCAGGGTCACCTGGGCAACGGCAACGGCGGTGCGGACAAACCGACCGGCTCCAGCAAGGCCAAGCCGATGCCACAGGACGATGATTACCAGCTGGCCCAGGCCCTGAGCCTGCTCAAAGGGCTGAGCATCACGTCCGGCCGTTGAGGATGCGCCTGCGGTACATTCTCGGTCTGCTTTGCTGTCTGGCGGGTGTTGTTCACGCAACGCCCGCCTCGACTACCCCGCAAAAAGCCTACCTGACGCTGATCATCGATGACCTGGGGCAGAACCTGCCCCGGGATCGCCGCGTGCTGGCCCTGCCCGGCCCGGTGACCACGGCGATCATGCCCGACACACCTCACGCCACCGAATTCGCCCGCGAAGCCCATCGCGCCGGAAAAATCGTCATTCTGCACATGCCCATGGACCCGGCCACCGGACCGTTCGCCTGGCATCCCGAATTGCCTGTCGATGAGCTGGAAAAGCGCCTGAACGCTGCGTTCAAAAGGGTTCCCTACACCAGCGGCATCAACAATCACATGGGCAGCCGCATGACCGCACAACCCGCGGCCATGGCCTGGTTGATGGCGGACTTGCAACAACGGCACAAATTCTTCGTCGACAGCCGCACCAGCGCCCAGACCGTGGCCGCGGCCGAAGCGCAGAAAACGGGTCTGGCCAGCGTTTCGCGGGATGTGTTTCTCGACGATGAACGGACCGAAGCCGCGATCTTCAGCCAGTTGCAGACAGCGATCAGCCTCGCGCATAAGCAGGGTTCGGCGGTGATGATCGGGCATCCGTATCCACAGACGCTCGCGGTGCTGGAGCGGGAGTTGCCGAAGCTGAAGGCTCAGGGAATTGAGTGGATTGATATCCGGCAGATGATCAGTGTGCGCGGTAATCGGGCCACG
The DNA here is from genome assembly GCF_019219115.1 of Pseudomonas sp. PDM28. Lineage (NCBI taxonomy): Bacteria > Pseudomonadati > Pseudomonadota > Gammaproteobacteria > Pseudomonadales > Pseudomonadaceae > Pseudomonas > Pseudomonas sp. PDM28. Next base: position 225,019 of record NZ_JAHUWG010000004.1, on the reverse strand, counting down.
GCGGCGCATGGGAAGGATGGGGTGTACCGCTAGAGCTACACAGCGCCCTCTGTGGGAGCGAGCTTGCTCGCGATAGCGATCTGTCCTTCACCAATGTTGTCGACTGACACGACGCCATCGCGAGCAAGCTCGCTCCCACAGTGGTCCGGGCATGACTGAAGGGTTGGTGTTGAAACCTATAGATACCGAGCCATGATCTCGTCGACCTTGCCTTCCTTGCGCATCTGGTCCAGCGCCGCCTGGAGCCTGGCCACCGTCTCGTCCGGCACGTCCTTGTTCAGTGCCAGGTACAGTTCCGCACTGTTGAAACGCAGTACGGTTTTCAACCCGTTGACCCCTTCCTGACGCGCCAGATAGCGCCCGGCCGGGTCACCGGTGGCCCACAGGTCGATCTGCCCGTTGACCAGTTTTTTCGCGTTGTCCTGATCGCGCAGTACAACAATCGGATTGAGCCCCTGCTTGGCCAGCGTCTCGGCAATCGCGTCGCCCTTGTAGGCGCCGATCTTGTACTTGCGCGCATCATTCAAGGTTTCGAGGGTGATCTTGCTGTCAGCCTTGGCCAGCATGATCCAGTCGTCCGGACCGATTGGGCCGACCCATTTGAACAGCTTCTCGCGATCCGGCAACCGCGCCATGACGAACACGCCATACCCGGGTTTTTCCAGGGTGAGTTTGTAGATTCGCTCCCAAGGGAAACGCAGCGTCAGGCTGTAGGTAATGTTGGCGCGCTTGAATATCTCGCGGACGATATCGGTGGCGATGCCATCGATGTTCTCGTCCTGAGCGAAGTTCTTGCCATTCTTCGCCATGTTGTAGGGCGGGAAGTTTTCAGTCAGCAACACCATGTCGGCATCGGGACTGTCTTTTGCGTGGGCTCCGCTGATGAACAACAGAGAGGCGCTGGCAAGGACGAGAAGAAGGCGTTTAAGCATGTCTGGCTACCGAAATCCATGGCGTACCCAAGAGTGCCTTGGGCACGCCATGATGTCCACTGGCCTGCATTGGTTTATTCAGCGCATCACAATTCCGCGATGGGCCATATAAGCCTTGGCTTCCTGCACGGTGTATTCGCCGAAGTGGAAAATACTCGCCGCCAGAACCGCGCTGGCGTGACCTTCGATAATGCCGTCGGCCAGGTGTTGCAGATTGCCGACGCCACCGGAAGCGATCACCGGAATGCCCAGCGCATCGCTGATGGCGCGGGTGACGCCCAGGTCGAAACCGTTTTTCATGCCGTCCTGGTCCATGCTGGTCAGCAGGATCTCGCCGGCACCCAGGCCTTCCATTTTTTTCGCCCACTCAACGGCGTCGAGGCCGGTTGGCTTGCGTCCACCGTGGGTGAAGATTTCCCAGCGCGGGGTTTCGCCAGGTCCCGAAACCTTCTTCGCGTCGATCGCGACCACGATGCATTGCGAACCGAAATGCTGCGCGGCTTCGCCGACGAACTCAGGGTTGAACACCGCTGCGGTGTTGATCGAAACCTTGTCCGCACCGGCATTGAGCAGGTTGCGAATGTCCTGCACGGTACGCACACCACCGCCCACGGTCAGCGGGATGAACACCTGGCTGGCCATGCGCTCGACGGTATGCAGCGTGGTGTCGCGGCCATCGACGCTGGCAGTGATGTCGAGAAAGGTAATCTCGTCGGCGCCCTGCTCGTCATAGCGACGGGCGATTTCCACCGGGTCGCCGGCGTCGCGGATGTTTTCGAATTTCACACCCTTGACCACCCGGCCGTTGTCCACGTCCAGGCAAGGGATGATGCGTTTGGCCAGCGCCATGATCAGTCCTCAGCCTTTGTACGAATCGCAGAAAGCTTGCGCTTCGGCGACATCGAGGGTGCCTTCGTAAATCGCACGGCCGGTGATTGCGCCGATGATGCCCGGCGCCTTGGCGTCGAGCAGGGTCTTGATGTCGCCCAGGTTGTGGATACCGCCGGAAGCGATCACCGGGATCTTCGTTGCTGCAGCCAGCGCCGCGGTGAACGGGACGTTGCAGCCCTGCATCATGCCGTCTTTGGCGATGTCGGTATAAACGATGGCGGAAACGCCGTCGGCTTCGAACTGCTTGGCCAGGTCGATCACCTGGATGGTGCTGATTTCAGCCCAGCCGTCGGTGGCGACGAAGCCGTCCTTGGCGTCCAGGCCGACGATCACCTTGCCCGGGAACGCACGGCAGGCTTCGGCAACGAAAGCCGGATCTTTCACGGCCTTGGTGCCGATGATCACGTAGCTGACGCCCGCTTTCACGTAGTGCTCGATGGTTTCCAGGGAGCGGATACCGCCGCCGATCTGGATCGGCAGGTTCGGATAACGCTTGGCGATGGCGGTGACCACTTCGCCGTTGACCGGCTGGCCTTCGAAGGCGCCGTTCAGGTCGACCAGATGCAGACGGCGGCAACCGCCCTCCACCCACTTGGCAGCCATGCTCACCGGGTCATCGGAGAACACTGTGGAATCTTCCATGCGGCCCTGGCGCAGACGAACACAGGCACCGTCTTTAAGATCGATAGCGGGAATAATCAGCATCTGGCAAACCTTCAAATTTGAATGTTCAGCTTGGCTCGGAAATCAGTTTTTCTCGAGCGCCCACAGGTCGCTTTCGATGCTTTCGAACCTCTCTTTGAGGTGCGCCTGCACATCGAAAATCGCCCTGTTGTAATAGTGCGGAGCAATTTCACGGGTAAACAGCTCAAGAATCTCCGCCGCCTCGAAAGAGCCGAGGTCGAGTTCAAAGCGGTCTTCCATGAAACGCTTGATCTTGCGATTGGCCTCGCTCTCCTGCTCGGGAGTGAGGGTCAGAATCGGCGGTTTCTTCTTGACGGCCATTTACCAGCGACCGTCCCACGCAGCGAAGTTCTGCAGCAACTGCAGGCCATGGGTATGGCTTTTCTCCGGGTGGAACTGCACGGCGAAACGCGAGCCTTCGGCAAGCGCCGCGGCGAAATCGACACCGTAGTGACCGCCACCCACTACCTGACGCGCATTGGCGGCGGCGATGTAGTAGCTGTGCACGAAATAGAAACGCGCCAGGTCCGGAATGTCGTGCCACAGCGGGTGACTGACCTTCTGCTTCACTTCGTTCCAGCCCATGTGCGGGACTTTCAGGTGCTCGCCGTCCTCGACCAGATCCTTGCCGAAGAACTTCACCGCGCCCGGGAACAGGCCGATGCAGTCGACGCCATCGTTCTCTTCGCTGGTGTCGAGCAAGGCTTGCATGCCCACACAGATGCCGAGGAACGGACGGTCCTGGCTGACTTCACGCACCAGCGAATCGAAACCGAGGCGACGGATCTCCGCCATGCAATCGCGAATCGCGCCAACGCCGGGGAAAACCACCCGGTCGGCTTCGCGAATCACGCTGGCATCGCTGGTGATCAGCACCTTGCCGGCACCAACGTGCTCGAGGGCCTTGGCCACCGAGTGCAGGTTGCCCATGCCGTAATCGATAACCGCGACTGTCTGCATTACAGGACGCCCTTGGTCGAAGGCATTTGCCCGGCCATGCGGTCATCGAGCTCGACGGCCATGCGCAGGGCGCGACCGAAAGCCTTGAACACGGTTTCGATCTGGTGGTGGGTGTTGTGCCCACGCAGATTGTCGATGTGCAAGGTGACGTTGGCGTGGTTGACGAAGCCCTGGAAGAATTCCTGGAACAGGTCAACGTCGAAGCCACCGACGGTGGCACGGGTGTAGGGAACATGCATCTGCAGGCCTGGGCGGCCGGAGAAATCGATCACCACGCGCGACAGCGCTTCATCGAGCGGCACGTAGGCGTGACCGTAGCGACGAATGCCTTTCTTGTCGCCGATGGCTTTGGTGAAGGCCTGGCCGAGGGTGATACCGACGTCCTCCACAGTGTGGTGGTCATCGATATGCAGGTCGCCCTTGCTGACAATATCCAGGTCGATCAGCCCGTGACGGGCGATCTGGTCCAGCATGTGCTCAAGAAAAGGTACACCGATATCGAATCGGGCCTTTCCGGTGCCATCGAGGTTGATCGAGGCTTTGATCTGGGTTTCCAGAGTGTCGCGCTCGACAGACGCCTTACGTTCGGCCATCACCAGCTCCGCAAAATCATTGGGCGAAAAAGGCAGCCATTATAGGCGTGCGGGCGCCAAACAGAAACACGCGAGGTGATATCACTGACGGAGTGAATCCGGGGGTGCCAGCGATGTACATGTCAGTACAAGCCATTCAGGTGCAACACAGAACAAATGTGGGAGCGGGCTTGCTCGCGAAAGCGGTGGATCAGCCCACAATTATGTCGACTGATACTCCCTCTTCGCGAGCAAGCCCGCTCCCACAGGGGCTGTGGCTTACCTTGGTGTTAGTGGAACAACACCGCGGTTTTTTGCAGGGTCACCCACACACCCCACGCCAACGGAATGCCCACCACCAGCCACGCCGCCACCGCCAGCGGCTTGGTGCCCGGCGCGGCTTTCCACTCCAGCACGGTGCTGCTGTCAGCGCCTTTGTCATGGCCCAGCGCCTGTTCGGCGGCCAGTTCGGCGTCGGTCATGAAGTACTTGTCCGCCACCGGACGCACCAGCAGGTTGCACAGGAAACCCAGCACCAGCAGGCCGGCGAGGATGTACAGCGTGATGTCGTACGCTGCAGCACGCTCGACGCCGATGCTCAGCTGATATTCACGCAGGTAGTTCACCAGCACTGGACCGAGCACGCCGGCGGCCGCCCACGCCGTCAGCAGACGACCGTGAATCGCACCGACCATTTGCGTGCCGAACAGGTCCGCCAGATACGCCGGAACAGTCGCGAAACCACCGCCGTACATCGACAGGATGACGCAAAACGCCGCCACGAACAGCGCGATGCTGCCCAGATGACCGAGGTTCGGAATCAGCCCGTACAGGGCAAAGCCCAAGGCGAAGAACACGAAGTAGGTGTTTTTGCGACCCAGGTAATCCGAGAACGAAGCCCAGAAGAAACGTCCGCCGATGTTGAACAGGCTCAGCAAACCGGTGAAACCGGCCGCGATGGCGGCGATCGAAGCCAGCTGCGGAGCGTCGAGTTGGCCGAACGCCAGGTCATTGCCCAACAACTTGCCACCGAACACTTCCTGCAACAGCGGCGACGCCATGCCGAGGATGCCGATACCGGCCGATACGTTCAGGCACAGCACCAGCCACACCAGACGGAACTGCGGGGTCTTCCAGGCCACATTCACGTGAACATGACGATGAGTAATCATCGCGTTCGAGGCTTTTTTCGCCGGGGCGGTCCAGCCTTCAGGCTTCCAGCCGGTTGGCGGGACGCGGTAGGACAGCGCGCCACCGATCATGAACACGAAGTAGATCGCCGCCATGACCAGGAAGCTCTGCCACACGCCGACGCTGGTTGGCGAAGCGAAATGCCCCATCAGCGCTGCCGCCAGCGGAGCACCGACCATCGCGCCGCCGCCGAAGCCCATGATCGCCATGCCGGTGGCCATGCCGCGCTTGTCCGGGAACCACTTGATCAGGGTCGAGACCGGCGAAATGTAGCCCAGGCCCAGGCCGATACCACCAATGACCCCGGAGCCGATCCACATCAGCCAGATCTGGTGGGTATACACGCCCAGCGCCGAAATCAGCAGACCGCCGCACCAGCACAGCGCCGATACAACCCCTGCCTTGCGTGGCCCGGCATGTTCCAGCCAGCCCCCCCAGATGGCAGCCGAGCAACCCAGGAAGATGAAGAACAGGGTGTAGATCCAGCCGAGCATCGAGATAGGCCAGTCACACTGGGACGAAAAGACCTGTGCGATAAAACCCATGTCCGCTGCGCAGGCCACTGGCGCCGTGATGCCCATCGCCTTGGACAGCGGCAACCAGAACACCGAAAAACCGTAGGCCATGCCGATGCACAAATGGATGGCCAGCGCGGCCGGTGGCACCAGCCAACGGTTGAAGCCGGGCTTGGCGATGATCCGCTCCTTGGACAGGAACGCGGGCTGGTCGGCGCCGAGGCCGTCCGCCGTGATGCTCGTGGTCATTGTAATTCCCCCAATTATTAGTAGGGTTCGCCAGCCACACTCCCGGCCTTTATGCACGCAGACATGACCGTTTTTTGCTGGAGCGCCTTGTTGTGCGACAACAGGTCGCAGAAGGACGGGCGAACGGGCAAAGGTTACCATCTGCCAGTGACAGAAAAACCAAACTGACATCACCTTTTGTACGTCGTCTGATCTCCATCGCTTCATGACCCCACAGGAATCACCATGCCGATCATCGTCGAGCCGCTGAACCAAGCCACGTCCCAGGATCGGCAGGATCTGCAGAAGATCTACCACGACGCTCCAGACTGGTTGTTCGCCCCGTTTTCCGGCCAGGCGCAATTGATCGAGGACTGCTTGCGCGACGGCACACTGATCGCCGGACGCTTCAACGATCGCCTGCTGGGCGCGGCCCGCTTGCAAAGGCACCAAGACGCCTGGCATTTGTCACAAATATGTGTGCGAAAAATTACCCGTCGCCGTGGTGTTGCCGAGCGACTGGTGGCCGAAGCGCAAAAAATGGCCGCGCAATCGGGTATGACGCTACGCCTGCTGGCGCCTGCCGGGCACCTGGAAGCGCAGGCGCTGGCCGCCAAGCTGAAACTGCCGCTGGATGTACTGCCGGAGTGATCGCTGACCGGTCGTCCGTTCCGGGGCGCTATACTCCCCGGCTAAATTTTGAATTCGACTAATTACAAGGACTCGCCCATGAAAGCGTTCGGCAAAATCCTGGGTCTGGTACTTCTCGGGCTGTTGCTGATCATTGTGGCGCTGGGCTTTGCCCTGACCCACCTCTTCGATCCCAACGACTACAAAGACGAGATTCGCCAGATTGCCCGCGACAAAGCCCACATCGAGCTGACGCTCAATGGCGATATCGGCTGGAGCCTGTTCCCGTGGCTGGGCCTGGAGCTGCACGACGCCAGTGTCGCGACCATGGTCAAACCGACCGAGCCGTACGCCGACTTGCAGATGCTCGGCCTGTCGGTGCGCGTACTGCCGCTGCTGCGCCGTGAAGTGCAGATGAGCGACGTACGCGTCGAAGGCCTGAACCTGCGCCTGAACCGCGACAAGGAGGGCCATGGCAACTGGGAGGACATCGGCAAGCTGCCTGCAACGGCCGGCACCGACGCGACCGGCACCCCGCCAGCCGCTACCGAACCCGCGCCCGAAACCGGCACCGTGGCGGAAAAACCGCCTCAGCCGATACGCCTGGACATCGACAGCCTGACCGTGAACAACGCACGGGTCGAATACACCGACGAACGAACCGGCAAGAGCTTCAGTGCCGAAAGCATTCAGTTGAGCACCGGCGCGGTCCACGACTCCGTCAACATCCCGCTCAAACTCACGGCTTTCCTGTCAGCCAACCAGCCGGCACTGCGGGTGCGCACCGAACTCAACGGTGAGTTGCGCATCGCACGTGCGCTGCAGCGCTATCAGTTCGAAGACATGAGGCTGTCGGGTGAAGTGACCGGCGACCCCTTGCAAGGCAAGGCCGTGACGTTCTCCGCCCAGGGCCAGTTGGTGCTGGACAAGGCCGCCAATGTGGCCGAGTGGACCGGCATCAAGGTCTCCGCCAACCAGTTGCGGGCACTGGGTGAACTGAAGGTCAACGATCTGGACAAGACCCCACAGGTCAGTGGCGGCATCTCGATTGCCCAGTTCGACCTGGCGAAATTCGTCGACAGCATCGGCCAGAAACTCCCGGCCATGGCCGAAGGCAGCCTGAGCAAAGTCGAGCTGGTCAGCCGGTTGGCCGCAACACCGACCAGCCTGGCGCTCGACGACCTCAACCTGAAAGTCGACGACAGCACCTTCAGCGGCCGCATTGCCGTCGAAGACTTCGCCAAGCAATCGCTGCGTGCCGTGCTCAAGGCCGACACCTTCAACGTCGACCGTTACCTGCCGCCGAAATCCGCCGAGGCCAATAGCGCGACGCAAGTGCGCCAGGCCGAAGTCGCCAGCACCGAAGCCGATGCCATGGCCGGCGCCGGCAGCACGCCGTTGCCACCCGCGCCGACCAAGGACGCGTGGAGCAGCGAGCGCCTGTTGCCAGTGGAACGCTTGAGCAAGCTCGATGTGGACGCCGACCTGACCTTCGGTCAGTTGACCCTGCAAAAACTGCCGATCCATAACGCTGCGCTCAAGGCCACCGGCCAGGGCGGCCTGCTGACGCTGGCCAACCTGCGCGGCGACCTGTACGAGGGCAACTTCGAAACCACCGGCACGCTGGATGTGCGCCAGCCAGTGCCGGCGCTAAATCTGCAGACGAAGATCAGCCGGGTACCAGCGGAAAAAATCCTCGAAAGCCAGGGCAAGAATCCCCCGGTCAAGGGCCTGGTCACGCTCAACAGCAACCTGACCGGCAACGGCAACAGCCAGAAGGCGCTGATCGAAACCCTCAACGGCAACGCCAGTTTCGTCATCAACAATGGCGTGCTGCTCAACGCCAACCTTGAGCAACAGCTGTGCAAAGGCATCGCCACGCTCAACCGCAAAACCCTCAGCGGCGAGCCACGCGGCAAGGACACTCCGTTCCAGGAGCTCAAGGGCAACCTGACCTTGCGTAACGGCGTAGCCAGCAACCCGGACCTGAAAGTGCGCATCCCGGGCATGACCGTCAAAGGTGACGGTGACATCGATCTGCGCGTGCTGGGCATGGACTACCGTGTCGGCATCATCGTCGAAGGCGATACCAGCGCCATGCCGGACCCGGCCTGTCAGGTCGGCGAAAAGTTTGTCGGCATCGAGTGGCCGCTGCGCTGTCGTGGCCCGCTGGAGCTGGGCGCCAAGGCTTGCCGCTTGGATAACGACCGCATGAGCCAGGTCGCGACCAAGTTGGCTGGCGAGAGGATCAGCGAAAAAATCGACGAAAAATGGGGCGACAAAGTCGACCCGAAACTGAAAGACGCGCTCAAGGACCTGTTCAAGCGATGAGAGCCGAGCAGTTTTCAACGGCGGTGCTGGACTGGTTCGACCGCCACGGCCGTCACGATTTGCCTTGGCAGCAGGACATCAACCCGTATCGGGTATGGGTCTCGGAAATCATGCTGCAGCAGACCCAGGTCAGCACCGTGCTGAACTACTTCGACCGCTTCATGGCCTCGTTGCCAACGGTCGAAGCTCTGGCGGCGGCACCGGAAGACGAAGTGCTGCACCTGTGGACCGGCCTGGGTTACTACACCCGTGCGCGCAATTTGCAGAAGACCGCGAAGATCGTCGTCGAGCAGTACGGCGGCGAATTTCCCCGGGACGTGGAAAAGCTCACGGATCTGCCGGGGATCGGCCTGTCCACCGCTGGCGCCATTGCCAGCATCAGCATGGGCCTGCGCGCGCCGATCCTCGACGGCAACGTCAAACGCGTCCTGGCGCGCTTTACCGCGCAAGAGGGCTACCCGGGCGAGCCGAAGGTCGCCAAACAGCTCTGGGCCAACGCTGAGCGCTTTACGCCGCACGACCGGGTCAACGCCTACACCCAGGCGATGATGGACCTCGGTGCCACGCTCTGCACCCGCAGCAAACCGAGCTGCCTGCTGTGCCCACTGGAAAAAGGCTGCGAGGCGCACATGCTCGGCCTGGAAACCCGTTACCCGATCCCCAAGCCGCGCAAGGCCATCCCGCAGAAGCGCACGCTGATGCCGATGCTGGCCAACGCCGAAGGCGCCATCCTGCTTTACCGTCGCCCCTCTACGGGCCTCTGGGGCGGCTTGTGGAGCCTGCCGGAGCTCGACGACCTCGGCGACCTGCCTCATCTGGCAACGCAGCACTCGCTGGAACTGGGCACCCAACAGGCATTGCCGAGCCTGGTGCACACCTTCAGCCATTTTCAGTTATCCATCGAACCCTGGCTGGTTCAGGTCCAGGAGACCGGCCATCACGTGGCCGAGGCCGACTGGCTCTGGTATAACCTCGCCACCCCGCCGCGCCTGGGCCTTGCCGCCCCGGTCAAAACCTTGCTCGAACGCGCGGCCGCCGTATTGAACGCAGGAGAGTCGTCATGACCCGCACCATCATGTGCCGCAAGTACAAAGAAGAATTGCCAGGCCTGGAACGTGCTCCGTTCCCGGGCGCCAAAGGCCAGGACATTTTTGACCACGTCTCGGCCAAGGCCTGGGCCGACTGGCAAAAACACCAGACCCTGCTGATCAACGAAAAACGCCTGAACATGATGAACGCCGAAGATCGCAAATATCTTCAGGGCGAAATGGACAAGTACTTCTCCGGCGAGGATTACGCCAAGGCCGAAGGCTACGTACCGCCGTCGGAATAACCCCGATTTATCGGGGGTCGGAACGTAAGCGACGGTAATAATTAAAATTTTTTTGAAAACTTGCTTGACGACCCCCTGAAAAACCCGTTTAATGCGCCCCGTTGCCCAGATAGCTCAGTCGGTAGAGCAGGGGATTGAAAATCCCCGTGTCGGCGGTTCGATTCCGTCTCTGGGCACCAAAATACCGAAAAACCCCAAGCGAAGATGATTCCTTGGGGTTTTTTATTGCCTGCGATTTGATGGCCGCCGGACCACCTCCAGACCAAGTCACTCTCCACCCCCGCCTTAACCCCTCACCCAATACGCCCGACGAATGATGGCAATTTGACGCCATCGTTTTGCCCTGTAAACTGCCAGCCACTTCCGTATTCTTTGCATAAAAGGAATTTGCAATGCCAACCCTGGGCGAAATCCGCGTCAACACTACCACTGGCAAAAACTCCGAGCCCTCCCTCACGGCTCTGAAGGACGGTGGTTACATCGTGGCGTGGAGCGATCAGGGAACAAGCTTTACCGATTACATCTACACCCAGCGCTATAACGCCAGTGGTGTGAAGGTAGGCGGGCCGGCCCTCGTCAACAACGTTACCAACAGCGCACAGGAAGATCCCTCCATTACCGCATTGGCCAATGGCGGCTACGTGGTCGCCTGGAAGTCGGACACCTTCGACGACATGGCCGACATCGCCGCCCAGGTCTACAACGCCAATGGCGTCAAGGTTGGAAGCGAGTTCATCGTCAACACAACCAGAATCGGCACGCAGGACAGCGCGGAGATCACCTCGCTGAAAGACGGCGGTTTCGTGGTGACCTGGGCTTCGTTCGGCCAGGACGGCAGCGGTTGGGGCGGTTACCTGCAGCGCTATGACGCCAGCGGGGCGAAGGTCGGGGTGGAGACTCGCGTCGCTACCACCACTCTGTCCGACCAGGATGGCCCTACTGTCACCGACCTTGCCGATGGCGGCATCATGGTGGTTTGGGAGGGCAACGGAAAAGACGATGCATACGGCATCTTCGGCCAACGATTCAAGGCCGACGGCAGTAAGTCGGGCGCAGAAGTCCGCATCAGCACCAGGGTTGCCGACGATCAGACAGACCCTGTCGTGAAGGTCCTGAGTAACGGTAACTACGTCGTCACCTGGCAATCGGCTCCCGACGATGGTGATGGCGACGACGAGACCGATGCCCCTGCCGACGTCTATTCCCAGCTTTTCAATGCCGCTGGCGTAAAAGTGGGCGTGGAAACCCGGGTCAACACCACCACCGCAGGCAATCAGGAAGAGCCTAATGTCACCGCCATGACGGATGGCGGTTATCTGGTGACCTGGGCAGGCCAGGGCACCGGTGATGTCAATGGCATCTTCTGCCAACGCTTCAATGCCAGCGGCGTCAAGGTGGGCACAGAAACCCGCATCAATACCACGACCGCCGACAATCAATTGTTCTCCCAGGTGACGGCATTGGCCGATGGCGGCTATGTGGTTGCCTGGGAGTCCTCGAAGGCAAGCGGGCAAGTTGACGTTTATACCCAGCGCTTTGACGCGAACGGCAACAAGGTTTCCAGCCTGACAGGCGATGCCTTGGCCAACACCCTGACCTGGACCGGCGCCGGCAGCGTGATCATCGACGGCGGCGCGGGCAACGACACGCTTACAGGTGGCCGCGCCAACGACCATCTGAACGGCAGTGCAGGCAATGACTCGCTCGATGGCGGCGCCGGTGCCGACCGCCTGATCGGCGGCGACGGCTCGGACCGCTACTACGTCGACAATGCCGGCGATATCGTCAGCGAAACCAATGCCACGGCCAGCACCGGCGGCACCGATAGCGTCTATAGCTTCCTCGGCGCCTACACCCTGGGCGACAACGTCGAGAACCTGCGCCTGCTGGCGGCCGGCGCCGCCAACGGCACCGGCAACAGCCTCAACAACATCATCGACGCCGGGGCCGGCAACAACATCCTCAATGGCGGCGCCGGTATCGATACCGCGTCCTATGCCTATGCCACGGCGGCGGTAACTGCCAGCCTGAGCCTGACCACCGCGCAAGCCACCGGTGGATCCGGCACAGACACCCTGTTGAACTTCGAAAACCTCACGGGCAGCGCCTATCACGACACCCTGACCGGTAATGCGCTTGCCAACACCCTCACGGGTGGTGCCGGCAACGACATTCTCAATGGCGTTGCCGGTGCCGACCGCATGGTCGGTGGCGATGGCTCGGACCGCTACTACGTCGACAATGCCGGCGATATCGTCAGCGAGACCAACGCCACGGCCAGCACCGGCGGCACCGATAGCGTCTACAGTTTCCTCGGCGCCTACACCCTGACCGACAATATCGAGAACCTGCGCCTGCTGGCGACCGGCAATGCCAGCGGCACCGGCAACAGCCTGAACAACATCATCGACGCCGGGGTCGGCAACAACGTCCTCAATGGTGGCGCCGGCATCGATACCGTGTCCTATGCCTACGCCACGGCGGCGGTCACGGCCAACCTGGGGCTGACCACTGCACAAGCTACCGGCGGTTCTGGTACAGACACACTGCTGAACTTCGAAAATCTCACGGGCAGCGCCTATCACGACACGCTGACCGGCAATGCGCTTGCCAATACCCTCACCGGCGGTGCCGGCAACGACACGCTCACCGGTGGAGCCGGCAACGACCTGTTGATCGGCGGCGCGGGCCTGGACAAGCTTTATGGCGGTGCAGGGGCCGACACGTTCGACTTCAATGCCCTGAGTGAAATGGGCCTGGGCGCCGCCCTGCGCGATGTCATTGGCGACTTCAAGACCAGCGAAGGCGACAAGATCGACCTGTCGACCCTGGACGCCAACCTGGCGACGGCGGCCAACGATGCGTTCAGCTTCATCGGCTCCAGCGCGTTCAGCAGCAATGCCACGGGGCAGGTACGGTTCGCCGGCGGCATTCTCTACGGCAGCACCGACGCCGACACTGCCGCTGAGTTCGAAATCCAGTTGCTGGGGGTGAGCAACCTGCAAACTGCCGATCTGATTGCCTGATAGAGGGTGATTGTGCCGGCATAACACCGGCACCCAATATCGAAAACCCTGAGTCGCAGGATTCAGGGTTTTTTAGGCCCGGGATTTGATGCGGCACCGCTCCAGATACCATCGAAACGCCAGGCGAAGCTTCAATTCCCCCTCCCCCTTTTCGCCCTTTCGCCATGCCAGCAAGCGCCTTTAACGCCTGCCGGGGTTGAGGCCCAGATGCGTCAGGTATTTATGTTCGCCCATTCCTGACAGTCTCTCGGGTCTGTCAGAACGCTCCGTATGCTGTAACGGAAACGGATGACATACGCTGACTCTGGAATCGGCCATAGTCATCAATAACATCCGGGCTCTGCACTGTCGCGATGTCATCAAAGACAACAGACGGGTCTTGGTTCGTATTTTCGGACTTTCAAAATTTTCTACCCCCATCGTTGTTTCAGAGGACCCGTTAGTGCTGCAGGGCTGATTCCTTATGTGATCAGGCTGTTGAACGACCAGTCATGTGATGACTGGCCAATAACCATAAAGAGAGAATGCAATGTCCTTGGATGTAATTGGCATGTTGGCGCTCGTCGCTTTTTGCGCTGGCTTTTTTGATGCGATTGCTGGTGGAGGCGGCTTGATCACCCTGCCTGCATTGTTTCTGGCAGGTGTCGATCCGATCAGTGCAATTGCAACTAACAAGTTCCAGGCCGCTTCGGCCACTGTTTCGGCAACGGTGACCTTTGCTCGCAAAGGAATGATCGAGTGGCGCGAAGGCCGTTTCCTGATTATCTGCGGATTTATTGGTGGCGCCAGTGGTGCCTTGCTGGTCAGCTCTATTGATAAGCACTACCTGGAAGTTTGCGTGCCTATCATGCTGATTCTGGTAGCCATCTACTTTGCGTTTTCTCCAAAGCTGGCCAACGAAGATCGACGCAAGAGGATTAGCGTGCTGCTCTTTTCCTTTACCGTGGCGCCGATCCTGGGCTTTTACGACGGTATATTTGGCCCCGGCGTGGGCTCTTTCTTCATTGTCGGATTTGTACTGCTCTGCGGCCTGGGCATGATGCGGGCCATGAGTTTTACCAAGCTTGCCAACGCCTCTTGCAATCTCGGCTCTCTGTCGGTCTTTATCACCAAAGGTGTGATTATCTGGCCGGTAGCCATAGCCATGGCTTTGGCGGCCTTCATCGGCGCTCAATTGGGTGCACGGGCCGCTGTCCGGGTCGGACCACGGCTGATCAAACCCATGTTGATCGTGGTCTGCTGCGCGTTGGCGATCAAGCTGCTGAGCGTAGAAACCAACCCTTTACGCGTTGCACTCATCCAAGCGTACGCGGGCATCAATAACGAAAAACCCTGAGTCGCAGGACTCAGGGCTTAGAGCGTCTCGTTAACTCGCATCATTCCAGTGAAAAACCAGGTTACGGGCTGCACCACTGCCAACATCGGCAACGTCCTGCCGGGTTTCGCCGTTGCGCGTCGCAATGACCGTGTATTTACCGGCAGGCAGCTTCACGTAAACCAGCGGGCCGGCGTTATTGAGCGTCAGCACGGTTTGCCCCGGGGCTTTCTGGATGACCACGCTCACGTCAGGAATGTATTCATTTTCCGTCCCGACAGAGAACGTCATGTGCAGGTTATAGCCGGTGGTCTGCTGGATGGCCCTGGACTCATCCTCGCCGATACCGCCGGACAGGTAGGCGATGCCGTTTTGCTCCTGGCGCTGCACCTGCACGCCAGTGCTATCGACTGGATCAAGGCTGGCGGCGGGTGACATCGATGGAAACATCAGCACGCCGACGGCGGTGAGTGGCAACAGGAGTGAATGGAGGTACTTCATGATGACGACTCCCGGGTTCTGCAGAACCCAATCGTTACACTCTTTGGATTTCCAGTCGCAGGGAGGGGTTTTAGATTGATTTGGCCTGAGTACGAAACGTACTACACCATTTACTCCTCAGCCCTCGCCTACCGTCCGACACGTCCTGCCAGCGAACCCGGTAATTCCTGCCTGTTTTTCAGTCACTCCCGGCAGCTTCGAAGGGGGCTCACTGGTCATGCTCTTTCGCTATCCAATCTGCTGCGAAGACCTCATATGACGGCCCTCACACCCAACGACACTCACGATCCCTATCTGGCTTCACTGCTTGGAAACCTTGGCAAATCGATCCACCAGGCACGCCAGAAGGTGCTTCGGGCGGTCGATACCGTTCAGGTGCAAACCTGTTGGCAGATCGGGCGACATATCGTCGAGTTCGAGCAGGAAGGCGCTCGGCGGGTGAGATATGGCAAAGAGTTATTGTCGACCCTGGCAAACAGGCTTACTGCAGAATTCGGGAAAGGCTTTGACGAAACCAATCTGCGAAAAATGCGCCAGTTTTATCAGGCGTTTCCAATTCGCGACGCACTGCGTCTCGAATTGAGCTGGACCCACTATCGCCACCTGCTTCGAGTCGACAACGACAGCGCTCGTCTCTGGTACATGAACGAATCAGCCACCCAAAACTGGTCAAGCCGCGCCTTGGAACGCCAGATCAATACGCTGTACTACGAACGCCTGCTGGCGAGCCGCGATCGCGGCAGTGTCAAGCAGGAGGCCGCCACCAACATTCAAAACATGAAGGCCAGCCCTCGGGACTTCATCCGTGATCCGGTGGTCCTGGCGTTTCTGGGTTTACCCAATGCCGGCAAGCTTCAGGAAAGCGAGATCGATCAAGCGTTGATCGAACAACTGCAAGGCTTCTTGCTGGAACTGGACAAGGGCTTCGCGTTCATTGCCCGCCAGCAACGCATCAGTACCGACAGCAAAGACTTCTACATCGACCTGGTGTTCTACAACTACTTGCTCCAGTGCTTCGTCATCTTCGATATCAAGCGCGGTGAACTGACCCATCAGGATGTGGGGCAGATGGACATGTACGTGCGCATGTACGACGACCTCAAACGCGGCGTGGAAGACGGCCCCACTGTCGGCATCATTCTCCGGGCGCAAAAAGATGAATCCGTGGTGCGCTACTCAATGCAGGAAGGAAGCGAACAACTGCTCGCCAGCAAGTACAAGCTCGTCCTGCCGAGTGAAGAGGAGCTCCGTAACGAACTGGATCGGGAATGGGCGGCTCTTGAAGAACGACTGCTCGATCAATCACTGCGTTGAGGCCAATGGATTGTTCATCAACGCCATCAAGACTATCGTTGGCAGCTACCCGCAAAGGTCCGACGCCGATGAATTTGCAGGAAACGCTTTCACTCGTCCCGACTCAAATCGAGTTGCCATTGCAGTGCGTCGCGTCCGGCGAACCATTCAAGGAATCCGCTGCAGACGGTTTTGTCCTCGGTGGCTTCACCTGGCGACACCCTGCTCACGATGCCGCTCGTCCGGTCGTGATCATCAACGCCGCCACCTCGGTTCGTTGTCGTCATTACTCGCGCTTCGCCGACTATCTGTCCGACCATGGCTTCGATGTCATCACCTATGACTACCGTGGCATCGGCGAGTCGCGGCCGGCATCGCTCAAGGGTCTGAAGGCTTCATGGACCGATTGGGGAGCGCTGGATTTCGAGGCGATGCTCAAGCGCGCACAGCGTGAGTTCCCCGGACAGCCTATCGATGTGGTCGGCCACAGCTTTGGCGGCTGTGCAGCGGGCCTGGGGGCCTCCGGGCACCTGATCCGGCGTCTGGTGACGGTCGGAGCGCAATTCGCCTACTGGCGCGACTATGCGCCCGCCCATCGCTGGCGGATGTTTGGCAAGTGGCATGTGCTGATGCCACTGGTGACGATGATCTACGGCTACTTTCCGGGCAAACGCCTCGGATGGCTGGAGGACACACCCGCCGGCGTGGTCCGTGACTGGAGCCTCTCTACTGCCCGTTACGAAAAACGCTCCAGCGGCCGCGCGATCAGCACAACAAGCGGGCAACTGCCCTTTGCCGATGTCACCGCACAAACCCTGGCCATCAGCATCAGCGATGATCCTTACGGCACGGTCCCGGCCATCGAACGCCTGCTCAGCTACTTCACCGGCAGTACAAACGCTCACCTGCGTATCCACCCTGAAGACATCGGCGAAGAAGAAGTCGGACATTTCGCCTTTTTTCGCAGCCCATACCAAGCCACACTATGGCCCATTGCATTGGCCTGGCTGCAAAACGGCGAACTGGCCCCCGATACCCCCGGGCGGCGAGTGCCACGCGGCTAAGTCAATTGCCCTTTCAACGAATACGGAACGACGCCCATGGCCTCCGCCAACAAGCAGCACAAACGCGCCTCTCGCGCCAAGGCCAAGGCCAAGCAGAACCGCACCCAGCGGGCCGCCGCGCCGGTCGAACTGGACCCGAACGACGATCGCATCGACTTCGAATCGGTAGACCTGACCGAACTGTTCAAGAAAATGATCGACGCCGAAAAGATCAGCCAGCAAGCCATGTGCACGGCCTTCCTCGAAGACCCGTTGCTGGAACTGGTGTACGAGCAGGAAGGCGAAGAAGGCGCGATGGACTTCATCCTCGCCGCGCTGATCGAATATCGCCAATGGTCGACCGAAACAGACGAAGCCGGCGCCCTGGCGTGGATCGAATCTCCGGCCTTCCAGGCCGACTATGTGGCGGCGTCCGACGCCATTGCCGCGCAAACCCAACAGAAACCGAACTGAGTTCCCATGGCCTCCCTGAACAAGCAACAGAAACGCGCCAAGCGTGCAAAAGCCAAAGCCAAGCAGATCCGAATCAGCGGCCGACCGCCTTTGGCTGGCATCAACGATCCGACTGAAGTAGACAGACTCTTCGATGCAGATGAACTGCCCGAAGGAGAAGACGGGATTGCTGAAAATATCCTGACCATGTTCAGCAATATGCAAGAGGAAGAAGCAGAAAGAGGTCGCGTCAACATGCTGGTGAGCATGCTGGTATCTCTCAGCACAATAATCAGCGACGAGCCAGATCTGCTCGACTTGGAGAATGCCGAGGACGAGTCCATGGCTGCCACACATTTGGCTGCCGACATGCTCATCGACTACCGCATGTGGGCTGATGGCATTGATCGTGAAACCGCACAACGCTGGCTGGAAGACCCCGAAGTCATCAAAGATTTCGGTACTGCTCTGGACAGTTATCGGCAGGCCATTGAAATCATGTTGGAACCACCGAAATCCGCTGAATGAGTGATGACAAAGAACCGGTCTTGCTGCCTGAGGCGGTCGTCATGCCACGCAGCTTTAAACAGCCCGGTCTGAATGCCGGCAAAGCTCACAACATCGCCGTAACCGGAGACATATGGGACAGTTGGTACGACACTAATCAGGCCGATTCGGATTGCATGAATGGCCGCGAGCAACCCGCCGATCAGGAACGCGAGGCATTCTGACGTTAAAAAATACAAAGAACGGCCGCTGTTACCAGAGGCCGTTCTTTGTTTCTTCAACAACGTTAGCTTTAAGCCAGAAGACTCAGCGGGCGACTGCCGCAACCCCACTCTCGTTGCGACGACGGCGAGCCACCAGCAAGCCGGCCGCCACTACCAGGGCGCTGAGCAAGCCGGTCGCGAGGATTTCCACACGATGGGCATCCTGGAACAGCATGATGGTCAGGGCCGCAACGATGAAGACGATCACCGCGTAGGTCAGGCCCGGGAACAGCCACATGCTGAAGACGATTTTCTCACCACGGGCCATACGCTGCTTGCGCATGCGCAGTTGCGAAATCGCGATCACCAGGTACACCAGCAGCGCGATGGCGCCGGAGCTGGCCAGCAGGAATTCGAACACGGCAGCCGGGGCCACGTAGTTGGCGAATGTGGCCAGGAAGGCAGCACCAGTGGACAACATCACCGCCCAGTAAGGCGTACCACTTTTGTTGGTGCGCGTGGACATGGCCGGTGCATCACCGCGCTTGCCCAGGGAGAACAGCATCCGCGACGAGGTGTAGAGCGCCGAGTTCAGGCAGCTGGTCACAGCAACCAGTACCACGATGTCGACAATCATCTTGGCGTTCGGAATGCCCATGCGCTCAAGCACGGTCTGGTAGGAGCCCAGGCTTGCCAGTACCGGGTCGTTCCAAGGCACCAGGGCCACAACGATGAAGATCGACACGAGGTAGAACAAGCCGATCCGCCAGATCACCGAGTTGGTGGCCTTGGAGATTTGCTTGCCAGGGTTCTTCGATTCCGCGGCCGCGATGGTCACGATCTCGGTGCCCATGAAGGAGAACATGGTGGTCAGGATCGCGCCCAGTACCGCGCCCATGCCGTTTGGCAGGAAGCCCTGCGTGTCGAACAGATGCGAAACGCCGCTGACCTGGCTGTTCGGCAGGAAGCCGAAGATCGCCGCTACGCCGAGAATGATGAAACCGATGATGGCCAACACTTTGATCAGGGCGAACCAGAACTCGAATTCACCGTAGTTCTTCACGCTGAACAGATTGGTCACGGTCAGCAGCATCGTGATGACCAGGGCGAAGGCCCAGATGTCCACACCAGGGAACCAGGCGTGCAGGATGGTCGCGGCAGCGTTGGCTTCCAACGGGATCACCAGAACCCAGAACCACCAGTACAACCAGCCGATGGTGAAGCCAGCCCAGTGACCGATCGCGCGGTCGGCGTAAGTCGAAAACGAACCGGTGTCCGGCGAGGCAACGGCCATTTCGCCGAGCATGCGCATCACCAGCACCACCAACATGCCGGCGGCGGCGTAAGCCAACAGAACAGCCGGACCTGCAGCGGCGATGGCGTGACCCGAGCCGACGAACAAGCCGGCGCCGATAACCCCGGCAATCGACAGCATGGTCACATGACGCGGTTTGAGCCCCTGTTCGAGGCCGTTAGAGCTTTGGGTACTGCTCATTGAAACTACCTTTGTAAGGAAAAGCGAATGCGTGCATCCCGTTCGGCGGACCTTCTCGTAAAAAGAAGCCAACAGGGCGTTCTGGATTCTGCACGCAATAATTGCGCCAAAATATTTCAAAACCCTCTAACCCGGCGATCTCGCCTCGACCGGACAGTCATCGCAACCCATTGAATTTAATGGCACTTTGCCAGAGCGTTACCCTGCGACCCACTTTGTGTGGTGAATCAGTGCACCGGAAACACACCTGAAAATGGCTGCGCGCACATTAAAAGTGCACAAGCGGTGCATTTGGCCGGATAGCGCTTCCAACACCCTGTCAAAGCTGGCAACATCGCGCCTTTTTTTGCGGCAGCCACCGCGCTTTTTATCGACAGGCAAGGTTCAAACGGCTGTTCGGTTGTTGATGGGGCGACAGTCTGCTGCGCCGATGCGACAACCTGCCACGTACCAGCCGTTTACCGTCCGTAGCGCTGTTGGCTGCCATTGAAACGCTATGCTAGGTTGGCCGCCTCGCCAGGAAGGCCGCCAAGAGCAGGAGCGCAACATATATGAGGAACGCACATGGCTGAGGCCACGCCCGCGCTTGAAATCCGCAACTTGCACAAACGCTACGGTTCGCTGGAGGTGCTCAAAGGCATCTCGCTGACCGCCCGCGACGGCGATGTGATCTCGATCCTGGGTTCCTCCGGCTCCGGCAAGTCCACGTTCCTGCGCTGCATCAACCTGTTGGAAAACCCGCACCAGGGCCAGATCCTGGTGGCCGGCGAAGAACTCAAGCTCAAGGCTGCGAAGAACGGCGAACTGGTGGCCGCCGACGGCAAGCAGATCAATCGCCTGCGCAGCGAAATCGGTTTTGTATTTCAAAACTTTAACCTGTGGCCGCACATGAGCGTGCTCGACAACATCATCGAAGCCCCGCGCCGCGTGCTCGGCCAGAGCAAGGCCGAAGCCATCGAAGTCGCCGAAGCCCTGCTGGCCAAGGTCGGCATCGCCGACAAGCGCCACGCCTACCCGGCGCAACTGTCCGGCGGCCAGCAACAACGCGCGGCCATCGCCCGCACCCTGGCCATGCAGCCCAAGGTCATCCTGTTCGACGAGCCCACCTCCGCGCTTGACCCGGAAATGGTCCAGGAAGTACTTAATGTCATCCGCGCGCTGGCCGAAGAAGGCCGCACCATGCTGCTCGTGACCCACGAAATGGGCTTCGCCCGTCAGGTCTCCAGCGAAGTGGTGTTCCTCCACCAGGGCCTGGTAGAAGAGCAAGGATCGCCACAGCAGGTGTTTGAAAACCCGCTTTCGGCGCGCTGCAAACAATTCATGTCCAGCAACCGCTAACGGAGCTACCCACATGCAGAACTACAAAAAGGTCTTCCTGGCTGCCGCCGTCACCCTGGCGTTCAGCGCCGGTGCCATGGCCGAAACCCTGAAGATGGGCATCGAAGCGGCTTACCCGCCGTTCAACAATAAAGATGCCAGTGGCAATGTCGTCGGCTTCGACAAAGAGATCGGCGACGCCCTGTGCGCCAAGATGAAAGTCGAGTGCACCGTCGTGACCTCCGACTGGGACGGCATCATCCCGGCCCTGAACGCCAAGAAGTTCGACTTCCTGATCTCCTCGATGTCGATCACCGACGAGCGCAAGCAAGCGGTGGACTTCACCGACCCGTACTACTCCAACAAGCTGCAGTTCATCGCCAAGAAAGACGTCGACTTCAAGACCGACAAGGCCTCGGTCAAAGGCAAGATCATCGGCGCCCAGCGCGCGACCCTGGCCGGCACCTTCCTGGAAGACAACTATGGTGACGACATCACCATCAAGCTCTACGACACCCAGGAAAACGCCTACCTCGACCTGACTTCCGGCCGCCTGGACGGCATCCTGGCCGACAAGTACGTCAACTACGAGTGGCTGAAAAGCGACGCTGGCCGCGCCTACGAGTTCAAGGGCGACCCAGTGGAAGAAAGCGACAAGATCGGTATTGCCGTGCGTAAAAACGATCCGATCCGCGCGAAGCTGAACACCGCGCTGAAAGAAATCGTCGCTGACGGCACCTACAAGAAGATCAACGACAAGTACTTCCCGTTCAGCATCTATTGATTCTGACCTGCCTGACCGGCGCCTGATGGCGCCGGTTCTCGGCCTTGCCTGCCGCGATTTGAAAAGAAATCCATGATTATCGACCTCTACGGATTCGGCCCGGCGCTCGCCGCTGGCGCGCTGATGACTGTGAAACTGGCACTCTCGGCCCTGTGCCTGGGGCTGGTGCTCGGTCTGCTCGGCGCCTTGGCCAAGACTTCCCCGTACAAGCCACTGCAATGGCTTGGCGGTACTTATTCGACCCTGGTTCGCGGCATCCCGGAATTGCTCTGGGTACTGTTGATCTACTTCGGCACGGTCAACCTGATGCGTGCCCTGGGCGAGTTCTTCGGCAACCCCGACCTCGAACTCAACGCCTTCGCCGCTGGCGTGATTGCGCTGGGCCTGTGCTTCGGCGCCTACGCCACGGAAGTGTTTCGCGGCGCGATCCTCGCCATCCCCAAAGGCCATCGTGAAGCCGGCGTGGCCCTGGGCCTGTCGAAGTGGCGCATCTTCACCAAACTGATCATGCCGCAGATGTGGCGCATCGCCCTGCCCGGCCTGGGCAACCTGTTCATGATCCTGATGAAAGACACCGCGCTGGTGTCGGTGATCGGCCTGGAAGAAATCATGCGTCACGCGCAAATCGGCGTGACCGTGTCCAAACAGCCGTTCACCTTCTATATGGTCGCCGCGCTCATGTACCTGAGCCTGACGGTGCTGGCGATGACCGGCATGCACTTCCTGGAAAAACGCGCCGCCCGCGGCTTCGCGAGGAGCACCCAATGAACTGGGAAGTCATCATCAAGTGGCTGCCGAAACTGGCCCAGGGCGCGACCCTGACCCTGGAACTGGTGGCTATTGCCGTGATCGCCGGATTGCTGCTGGCCATTCCGCTGGGCATCGCCCGCTCGTCGCGCCTGTGGTGGGTGCGGGCCTTTCCCTACGGCTACATCTTCTTTTTCCGGGGCACGCCGCTGCTGGTTCAGCTGTTCCTGGTCTACTACGGCCTGGCGCAGTTCGACGCGATCCGTAACAGTTCGATGTGGCCGTACCTGCGCGATCCGTTCTGGTGCGCCACGGCGACCATGACCCTGCACACGGCAGCCTACATTGCGGAAATCCTGCGCGGCGCCATTCAGGCGATTCCACCGGGCGAGATCGAAGCGGCACGGGCACTGGGCATGTCCAGGCCAAAAGCGCTGTTCTTCATCATGCTGCCACGCGCCGCGCGCATCGGCCTGCCGGCCTACAGCAACGAAGTGATCCTGATGCTCAAGGCCAGCGCACTGGCCAGCACCGTGACCTTGCTGGAACTGACCGGCATGGCCCGCACCATCATTGCCCGGACCTACCTGCCGGTGGAGATCTTCTTCGCCGCGGGCATGTTCTACCTGGTGATGGCTTACGTGCTGGTGCGCGGCTTCAAGCTGCTGGAGCGCTGGTTGCGCGTCGATGCCTGCCAAGGGCGTTGATAGCTGCGTGTTGACGGGCGAGGCCTTGCTCGCCCGCTTCACCGCGCTAGATGCTTTTCTGACAGAGCATCAGGCACTGTGGAAACTTCGGCCATTCACTCATCTGCAGCTTCCCTGGGAAGCGTCCTACCCAGCTCTGGCCGAATGGCTACGCGAGCGGTCGTTGAAAGACGCGGAAAACGCCCACAATCAACCTGCCCTCCTGAATGCGCCGGAACCCTTTGCTTCCTTGGCATCGATGTCCATTGCCTTGAGTGCCGTGGATGAATTGCCTGCGCACACACTCGAAGCGGCCGGCCATCGACTGAACGTCGATGTTCCGGGGCGCAAATGGCAGCAGATCGAAGCCTTCGCCAGTCGATTGCAGTTTTCCGAAGCACCGAAGCATTGGCTGGACTGGTGCTCGGGCAAGGGACACTTGGGGCGCCGCCTGCTGCAACCAGGGCAACAACTGACTTGCCTGGAATACGACCCGGCACTGGTAACGAGCGGCCAGGCACTCAGCCAGCGTCATCACCTTCATGCGTTGCATATTGAACAGGATGTGCTCGCGACAGACGCCGCTACTTTCCTGAGTGCGCACCACACGCCCGTCGCGCTTCACGCCTGCGGTGATTTGCATGTGCGGCTGATTCAACTCGCCAGCGCCACAGGCTGCAAACAGCTCGCCATCGCGCCGTGCTGCTACAACCGGATCAGTCTTGCCCAATACTCGCCGATTTCCTCGGCCGCCCAAGGCTCCGGCCTACAGCTTTCCCTCGACGACCTCGCGTTGCCCATGAGCGAAACCGTCACCGCTGGCGCCCGCGTGCGCCGTCAGCGCGACACCTCCATGGCCCGGCGCCTGGGTTTCGACTTGCTGCAACGGCAACTGCGCGGCATTGACGAGTATCTGCCAACCCCTTCGCTGCCCAGCGCCTGGCTGGACAAACCCTTCTCCGATTACTGCCATCACCTGGCCGCACTCAAAGAGTTATCCACAGTCGGCCCGCAAGATTGGCCAGCCCTCGAAGCCGCCGGTTGGCAGCGCCTGGCCGAAGTGCGCAACCTCGAGCTGCTACGCGGACTTTTCCGACGTCCGCTGGAGCTTTGGCTGGTTCTTGACCGAGCACTTTTCCTCGCCGAACAGGGCTACTGCGTCCGTGTCGGTACGTTCTGCGAAACACCGCTCACGCCGCGTAATTTCCTGCTCCTGGCCGAACGCGCTTAAGCACGCCCGACCTGTGGATAACTCTGTTGATGAAATAATCATGGATCCAATATCTACGCCTGTTTCAGGGCTAAATCAGCACTGTTCATTTTTTGTACACCCGCATAAAAAATCGAAAAAACAGGCATTTGCGGACAAATGAGAACGGATCCACAAAATCGGCCTAAACCCAGTGCGTCGCCAATGCCATTGTGCATAAGCATTTAACCAAAACGACATAAACGCCTAATCCCGGACCGCAGACAGGGGAAATTGCACCCTTTCACTACTCTTGATATACACACATGCAAGGGCGCCGGCAGCGCGGCCACGAACAAG
Organism: Pseudomonas sp. PDM28; assembly: GCF_019219115.1. Lineage (NCBI taxonomy): Bacteria > Pseudomonadati > Pseudomonadota > Gammaproteobacteria > Pseudomonadales > Pseudomonadaceae > Pseudomonas > Pseudomonas sp. PDM28. The sequence continues at coordinate 199,833 of NZ_JAHUWG010000004.1, read as the reverse complement.
AACATTCCTCCAACAGGATGCGCCAGTGACGTTCATTTCCTACGCACAGAATTTCGAAGACATACGCCTGTGGCGCGCCCTCAAGACCGTCGAGAACGGCTTCTACATCGACGTCGGGGCAAACGACCCCACCCATGACTCGGTCACCAAGGCGTTCTACGACAACGGCTGGACCGGCATCAACGTCGAACCGATGCCCAACTACTACGAAGCCTTGTGCCAGCAACGCCCCAAGGACACCAACCTGCAATGCGTGGCCGGCGAAAGCGCCGACAGCCTGACCTTCTACGGCATCGCCGACACCGGCCTCTCGACTGTCGACCCGGCCATGGCGCAGATGCACAAAGACGCCGGTATGGACGTGCGCAGCCAAACCGTCCAATCCCGCACCCTGACATCCATTTGCGAAGAACATGCCCAGGACCGCGCTATCCACTTCCTGAAGATCGACGTCGAAGGCCACGAAGAGACCGTCCTTCGCGGCATGGATTTCACCCGGTGGCGGCCGTGGGTCATCCTCATCGAAACCCCGTGGGAGCGCGACCAGACCTGGGAAACCCTCGTCACTGGCGCCGGCTACCAGTCCATCCTGTTCGACGGCATCAACACCTACTACCTCGCCGAAGAACACCTGAACCTCAAACCCGCCTTCGACATCCCGCCGTGCAACCTGGACGAATTCCAGTTCTGCAAAGGCCACAACTTCAGCTACCCCGTCGGCGATGCCGAACACCAGCTCGCCGCCGCCCTGCAACGCGCCGAACAGGCCGAAGCACAGCTGCGCGCGATGCAAAACAGTCGAACCTGGAAAGCCATTCAGAAACTCAAGAAAACCCTGCTGCGCGCCTGACCCGAAGCCCGCGCAAAAATAGTCAGAATTCAGGGGTTTACAGAACCTATCCAATCGCTATAATCGTCGCCCTGACACGCCGGTATAGCTCAGATGGTAGAGCAACTGACTTGTAATCAGTAGGTCCCGGGTTCGATTCCTGGTGCCGGCACCATACAAAACGAAGCCCTCGCAGAAATGCGAGGGCTTTGTTGTTTCTGGCATCCAGAAATCCAACGCCTAAATAGCACCCCGCCGCCCCCCTGTAGGAGTTGCCGAAGGCTGCGATCTTTTGATCTTCAGATTTCGACCCCAACGCGGATCCGGTTGCCCACCCAAATCTGCCTGCACACCTACCCGTTACAATTTCACTTCAGCATGAAGTTGACCACCCCCTCCAGCTACCTATAATGCACCCCAACACACCCGCCAAGCCTAGGTTGACCCAGTCAGCAAGCTCAAATCGTGCGGGTTTTTTTGCCTGGAGAAAACTACATGAGGCCCTTCGACAAGCCGGCCCTCAGCGTAGAACAGCAATTGGAACTGCTAAAGCAACGAGGCCTGCACGTCGCCAACGACGATCGGGCCATGCGCTTTCTCGAAGTGGTCACGCTGTTTCGCCTGAGCCCCTATATGCGCCCCTTCCAGCAGCCAGACCCTGAACACACCTTCAAGCCCGGTAGCACCCTGAAAGCAGTTGTCGACATCTACCGCTTCGATGGTTCGTTGCGACGCATAACCATGGATGCCATCGAACGTGTCGAAGTCGCCATACGAGCGACTATCAGCAATCACATGTGCCCTAAATATGGGCCTGACTGGATAGCTGACGCGTCAGTCTTCTCCTCGTCGTACGCGCATCTCGAGTTATTGCGCCCACTGCGGGAGCAATTGAATAAAGAGCGCAACAAACTCAGACGTGATATTGAGCGCATAAAAAATGGTCGACAGGCCGAAGGGCTCCAGCAGCAGCGGATCGAAAACCGCATGCGCGATAACTACTTCCGATACTACGGAGCCACCTATGCCCACCCTGAGCTGCCGCCCGCTTGGGCGGTTCTTGAAGAACTCAGCCTTGGGACGGTATCTACCCTCTTCAATGCCATAGGCAGAAGTGCCGATAAGAAAGCTATCGCCGCCAGATTCAATCTGCCTTTCGATGTATTGGCGTCCTGGCTACACACCCTGACTTTCATTCGAAACTGCTGCGCCCATCACTCACGGCTATGGAACCGAGAGCTCTCGATACGACCGGCCTTACCCAAAGAGTGGGTCATCCAAAATGCACCTGCCGACCGGCCTCAGCCTAAGCAGCGGCTATACATCGTATTGACGATACTGGCCTATCTAACCGACCTGATCAGTCCAGACAGCCAGTGGAAACTTCGCCTGGCCGAAATCATGGATCAGCAGGAACTGGGTTATTTGAGACTTATGGGATTTCCAAATGACTGGAAACATCAGCAGCAATGGTGTTTGGAATAAGGAAGCCAGAAACTTCAAGCATCGTCTGCACTATCTCCCGGCCACTCCTTCGAAGTCCGCGCCCCCCGAAACATACCGTTCGTCTGGTGCCGGCACCATATAGATCAACAACCTCGCTGCACTGCTCGGTGGGCTCCCGCGCTGGTTTTACGCCGAAAGGACTCCCCAGATAGTGCAACGAAGCAGAAACTCGCTTCAGACCACGCACACTGGCTGAGTGCTTGGCCTTCCTGGGCTATAGAGAACGCGCCGAGCCGAAAGCTGCTGCGATAAAACTCGGACTCGGGATCGTGCCAAGCTCCGGCAAGCGTGCTTGTCGAATCAGCGGCACAGTTGGTCCCGCAAGACGTCCACCACGCGTTCCTGCTGTTCCTCCGACATACCTACCCACAGCGGCAGTCGCAGCAAGCGTTCCGAGAGGTTCACCGTGTTGTCCATGGCGCCATGGACACGGCCGTAACGCTGGCCAGCCGGCGAGGAGTGCAGGGGCACGTAATGGAAGACCGAATTGATGCCCTCTCGCTTGAGGCCATCGAGCACCGGCTGTCGCGGTACGTCTGCGGGCAGCAGCACGTAGTACATGTGCGCGTTGTGCTGGCAGTCGGCAGGCACGATAGGGCGGCGCAGTGCCCCGCTGGTCTCCAGCGGTGCCAGCAATTCGTGATACCGCTGCCAGATGGCAAGCCGCGACTGCGTGATGTGTTCGGCCTCTTCCAACTGCGCCCAGAGAAACGCGGCAGTCACGTCCCCTGGAAGGAATGACGACCCGACTTCCTGCCAAGTGTATTTGTCGACCTCGCCGCGGAAGAAACGACTACGGTCAGTGCCTTTTTCGCGGATGATTTCTGCGCGCAACACATAGGCAGGATCATTGACCAGCAATGCGCCGCCCTCGCCCGAAATGACGTTCTTGGTCTCATGGAAGCTGAAGGCACCGAAGTCACCGATACTGCCCAGAGCCCGGCCCTTGTAAGCGGCCATGACCCCCTGCGCCGCATCCTCGACCACCTTCAGGTTGTAACGCCGGGCGATCTCCATGATCGTATCCATCTCGCAACTCACGCCCGCATAATGAACCGGCACGATTGCCTTGGTTCGCGGCGTGATGGCCGTCTCGATCAGCGTCTCATCCAGGTTCAAGGTATCCGGACGGATATCGACGAACACGGGAACGCCGCCGCGCAACACGAAGGCATTGGCCGTGGAGACGAACGTGAACGAGGGCATGATGACCTCGTCACCCGGCTGGATGTCCAACAACAACGCGGACATTTCCAGCGCTGCCGTGCACGAGTGGGTCAGCAAGGCCTTGCTCGAACCGGTACGTTCGGTCAACCACTCATGGCACCGTTTGGTGAACGGGCCATCGCCGGCGAGGATGTTGCCGAACTTGGCTTCAGCGATGTAATAAAGTTCTTTCCCCGTCATGTAGGGGCGATTGAACTGGATCTTTTTGTCTTCCACCATTTGGGCCTTCGCACGCAGATTTTAGTCGGGTCGAACTAGACATCACGTCGTTATGCCAAGTGGGGAGATCCACTCTTTTTCCGGGCGACAAGCAGCCTGGAAGCACCGACCGGAAAACTCACTCCCACCTTGATGAGCAAACACTCCAGCCACATCACGAAACCAAACAGCACATTAAGCGCCTTGGGTACCGCTAATTCGGCGGTCTCGCTCGTATCGCCCCGCTGTTGCTTCTTGGCACCGCGTGAAATCATCATTGCCGGCAGCAGTAACGAGACGAACGATGTGCTGCGCACGACAGAAAATCCCGCCTCCTCCACCTTGCGATGCAGGTCGGCGGCATCGTAGCGCCGCACATGGCAGGAATATTCATCCACCTGGCTCCACAGCCACTGATGCTGGGGCACGGTCAACAGCATGATTCCCCCGGGCTTCAGGGCACGGTACATCTGCTGGAGCACCACGGTATCCGCCTCGATGTGCTCGATGACATCGAACGCGCCAATCGCTTCGAACTCGTCGATATAAGGGATATCGCGCGCATCCATCTGCACGAACTCGGCACCAGGCAAGCGAGAGGAGGCAAACTTCAGCCCGGTCGAGAACATCTCGCTGCCAAGCAACCTGGCCTTCGGAAACGCCACGGCGACCCGACTCAGAATGAAGCCGGTACCGCACCCGATTTCCAGAAATGAACGCATGCGCGGCGCATATTTCGTCAGCGCCCATGTAATCAACCTGCCACGCGCCCGGAACCAGAAATGGTCGCTTTCAAGATGCGCGTAGGTCTCGTAGAAGTCGGCCTTGAAGCCCTCCTGCTTGTCCTCGAGTTCTGGCGCAAACGCGGCAAAACCGTTCTTTCGAGCCACCTGATGTCCACACTGGACGCATGTCCATTGCTCCGAGGCGTACGGCGTCTCGCATTCAGAACAGATCTTCACGCCTGGTTCCCATCCGGTTGGTTATGACGAAAGACGAATAGCTTGAAGAGGACGAACAAGAAACCTCCTACAACGAAAATGGCAGCGGCCTGGACCCACTGATGAGGATATCCCAGCTTGTCGACGAACACCGTCAGCAAGGCCAGGTTGAGCACATAGCCGGCTGCGTGCGCCAGGCCGAAGCGCCAGGCCGTCCCCACGACGTTGCCGCGATGCTCGAACGCCCAGTTGCGGTTGCCCAGGAAGCTGATGCAGATGCCAAGAACGTACAGGAAGCTCATGGCCAGCTTGAAGGGGATGCCCAGCCACGTCAATGCCAGGTAGGCCGCATAACCGATGGCATTGCAGGCGACGCCGACAACAGCGTAACGCAGAATGGGCCTGATCATGGGCCGCCAGCGCTGCATGAGAATCACTCATCTCCCCAGACGGCAATCCCGAAACCCGTCTTGCCATAGCCGTTGCCGTTATAAAGCATGTAGCGTCGACCGCCATGATCGAAGACGAACGGGTAACAGATCATCTCCGAATCCCAACCCGATTCCGATACGTCGATTCCCACCTGCTCATCGTGTCGCGTCCATTGCACGCCATCGGACGAGGTCGCGTAGCGGATCCGGTAGGTGGAGCAGTCCTGCGTGGCTCGGGAGCAGAACCACATCCGATACATGTCCGCATCCTTGAGCACGCGCGGCACACCCAGGGCGTACTCGTGTTCGTCACGGAACTCGATGGCAACCGTACCGTCGCGCTCCCACTCAATCCCGTCGGCGGACTCGGCATACTCGAGATGATAGAAGTGCTTCGCTTCCGAAGGGCCTTGCTCCCATCGCACACAGGAGGTGAACCAGGCCCTGAATCGTCCGGCCTCGAACTGCACCTCGGGGGTGGCGACGAAGTGAGGAAGATCGCGGGTGCGGTCGATGACGGGGCCGCGGAACAGCCTCTCGAAGCGCTGGGTGGCCTCGTTCCATTCGGCCAGGCCGATGGAGTTGCGGATCTTCACCGTTACGCCCAGGTTGATCCCGGTGTAGTACAGCAGCTTGCGGCCACCGACGTTGACGATCGAATTGGGCAAGGCGCCACTGTCGTCGAAACATCCGAGGTCGCCCGGTTCGAGGACCGGATCCGAATGGACGCGCAAGACCTTGGTCGGGTCCTGCATGTCGATCTCGAGGAAGCCGCCGTGTCCGCGATTATGCTTGTCACGCGATGAGAAATAGATGCGATACAGGTCGCCGTCCACTTGCTCAGCAATGGGAATCATCGCGTGAGAATGCAACCAATCGCTCTGCCCTTCTGCGCAGAATATCTTGCCTAATTTTTTCCACATGGGATGTCTTCACGCCAATGATGAGGGTCTTCAGATATTCCTGACGCGGGTACTCGGCACGCGCGACCGTTCGGTGGCTTGTCCAACGTACACGCCTTCGGCAGCGGCATCTCCAAGAATCAGGGCGCCGGCGCCGATGATGCATTTCTCGCCGATGGTGACGTGATCGCGAAGGGTTGCGTTGACGCCGAGAAAACAGCTTTCCCCGATCGTCACACGGCCGGATACGACGATGTGCGAGGCCAGGAAACAGTGGTCCTCGATACGCGAATGATGTCCGACGTGATTACCGCTCCACAGGGTTACGTTGTTGCCGATGCGCACGAAGGGCTGAACGGTATTGTCTTCCAGGATGAAGCAGTTCTCGCCGATGTCCTGTGTCAGCACCGAGGCTCGCGAACTGATGTAGCTGACCATTTCGTAGCCCAGCGCCTTGACTGCCAGATATTTTTCCTTGCGGATCTGGTTGAGCTTGGAATAGCCGAGCGCGACGAAAAAGACATACCGGTCTGGCGGGTAGATCTGGGTGACTTCATCGAATGCCACCACCGGAAATCCCATGAAGCTCTTGTCGGCTGGCATGTAGGCGGGATCGACGGCAAACGCCTCGACCTGATAGTCGGAGTCGTTGGAAAAATAATAGAGTGCGAGCTCGGCGGCGTCGGTGAGACCAAAAATAATGAGTTTTTTCATTCGATGCTCCGCGTCTCAGCCTGACGGTAGACGTTCCGGACGATAGTGTAGGGTCTCTGTTTGACTTCGGAATAGATCTTGGCGAGATATATCCCGACCACGCCGACGAATGCGATGATCAGGCCGCCGAGCAGCCAGATCGAAGCCATCAGCGACGTATAGCCGCTGGGTGGGTTCGCCAGGAGCAGCCAATTGACGACGAGAAAGCTCGTGTAGGTGGCCGACAGCAGGAAGATCGCGCAGCCCACCACGAAGATTCCCACCAGCGGTGCACTGCTGAAGGCAGTAATCGAATTGACCAGTTGCGCCACTTTCTTGCCCAGCGTGTAGGTCGTCTCGTCACGACTGCGCTTGTCGATGGTCTGCGCACGCTGATCGAAGCCGGTGATGACCCACAGACCCGCCATGAACAACTCGCGTTCGTCGTGCTGAATCAGCGCGTCCACATAGCGGCGCGACATCAGCCTGGCGACGACGATATTGTCGGGCATATCCAGCCCGCTGAGGAAACGGAAGAGTTTGTAGAACACCTGCCCGGTCCAGCGCTCGAAGTGCCTGCCTTTTCGCTGCTGCTGGACACCGTAGACCACATCGACCTTTTCGCGCTCCATCTGCTCGCTGAACGAGAGCAACCATGCCGGATCTTCCTCCAGGTCGCTATCGAGCAGGAAGACACGTTCACCGCGGGCATGTCGCAAGCCCGTCATCATGGCCTTGTGATGGCCGAAGTTGCGCGAGAGATCGACGACCACCACGTGGTGATCGGCTTCGCTCAACTGGACGGCCAGTTCCAGGCTTGAATCGGGCGAGCCGTCGTTGACCAGTACGATCTCGTAATCGTCTCCGACCAGTTGTTGTGCCGCCTGGCTTGCACGGAGATGGAACTCCTCGATGAACTTGGCCGAGCGGTAAAGCGTGGCGACGATGGAAAGCTTCATGCTTTGACATGCCTCATGTAACGGCGCGCGTCCTTGCCGCAATTGAACAGCAGATCCAGGACGGTGACGCCATGGGTGAATTCCCCCCAGAGTTGCGGATACTCGGGGAAGCCGGCGTAATCGAACCATTGCAGCGCAATGCCCGCGTCGTCGAACAGTGGCGCCTCGATGTAGTCCTTTGCCGCCGGCCCCGACAGGTACTGCGTCGCACCGGCCTGCTGACAAAGGTCCACCAGGCGGGCGGTCCGGGTTTTGTCGCCGGCAGACATATAGTCCCAGCAATTGGTAATGCGGGTTTCAATACCGATGTATCGGCAAATCGCTTCCATGAACTTGCGGTTCATCGACGACAGGCCCGTGTGGGTCTCCGCCAGATAGAGCGGCTCGAGCCACTGGGCGACCTCATCGAAGAAAGGCGCGCGCCGATAGTTGCTCTGCAGCGTTTTCCAGTGCTTGACCTGCCAGGCAGGGGCCAGCTCGACATCGCGAATGCGGCGGCTGATGCCTTGCCCGACAGGCACGCTGAGCCACTGGACGCCTTGCGGCGTCTTGATCTGATTGCGATTGCGCCAGTCGTTCTTGGTGAACTGCATGTCGTCGTAGAGGATGAACTCATCGACCGCAGCGATCATGTCGAAATAGCCCTTCCAGGGTATGTAGTTCGACTGAAGAATGGCGACGGTCTTCATGGCTGCTTGACGCTCGCGTCCCAGGCGCCCGGGAAGTAACACCCTTGGCATTTTGCCTGCGCGACCTGCTGGAGATTGAAGGAAATGCAGAACAACAGCGCCAGTGCCCAGAAACGCAACGCAGCCGGTGAAGGTTTGAACGCAAAATTCAGAACAATCGCGACGAAAACCGGTGCCATCAGCAGGTAGTCATACAGGTACGGATGAATGGCAACGGCCTGCGGCCACAGCAGGCTGGTCATCACGTATTGCGAAAAAAGCAGGAAGTAGAACATGCCGATGCCGGCCAACGGGGAGGTCCCCGTCGGTGCCGCAACGCCGGCAGGTTCACGCCGTTTGATCATGCGCAAACAGGCCAACTGTGCTACCAGGAACAAGATCGGCACGGCAATGGTCGCAAATGGCCGCGGGAACTGCGGAACAAGTACCGACTTCAGGATATTGGTGAAATAAGTGGTGTCGCCATCCAGGCCAGCGCGAAACAGCCAGCCGCTGTTGGACGAGGTGAAACCCAGTGCCTTCGATATCAGTGGGGACGGCAGATAGAAGGCAACGGCCGCAACGAGGGCCACCAATGCCAGGCGACACATCCGTCTGTCGAGACCGTCGCTGCGGCATGCCCAAACCATCAGGGCGAGGCCCAGCAACGCTGCCGAGATCGGAGAAAACACTGCAAACAATACGATCACTGTCATGACCGCTGCGGACCGTTCCGGGTTTTTCCAGATCAAGAACGCAGCCAGCGCCTGAAACGCAAATATCAACGGGAACGTATTGTCGACGTTGAATCTGGCCGAAGAAATCCAGAATCCCGGCATCGACACCATGAATACGACCGATAACAGAATCAGCAGCCCCTGACCGAATGTCAGGCGCTTTTCCACCAGACGGGACAGAAAAAAGAACGTAACGCCTGCCAGCGAAATAATGTTCAGGAAAGCCCCTGTCACTCTCATCGGTAATGCCGACACATACATTTCCACTTTATAAAGGGCGTACATGTAGAACAGATAAGCCGTGGAGTGGTTGGAATACGCGATCTTTTTTGCGTAGTCCTCCATCGAATAGAAGACGAGGAAACCGTGCTGCGAAAAAGCGTGTTGCTCCCAGATGGGGAACGTGAAGTTTCTCAGGCGCTCGGGCGCCATCGCAATCTGGCTTGCCGCTTCCCGGAAGCCCAGTGAGTACACCACGCCGATGGTTATGACGATTGCCAACAAGTATAAACAGGAGAAAAGCTTATTATTTTTTATAAAGATCATCTTTTCTAATATTCGCAATACGCTTGGGATAATTGGTGCCAGTGCGGGAGGCCCAACGCGGCATTTGCTGCCAAACGAGGTAGAATCGGGTAGCGATCGGGGGAATGGCCCGTAGTTATAGAGGATTACGGTCAGGCGGCAGCGCGATCATAATCTAGATGTACGGTCTGGTGAAGCGCTCCTCCTGGAGAATGGCGAATTGATTCATCGTGTTGTGAATCATGGAAAAACGCCGGGACAAGCCACTTGTAATCAGTAGTTCCAGGTTCGATTCCTGATGCCGGCACCCTACAAAACAAAGCCCTCGTAGAAATACGAGGGCTTTGTTGTTTCTGTCGTCCAGGAAATCAGGTCTCAGTGACCTGCACTCTGCCCACCATCCACGTGCAGAATTTCGCCAGTAACAAACTTGGCGCTGTCCAGATACACGACCGCCTGCGCAATATCGTCTATCTCGCCCATGTGCCCGACCGGGTGCAGATTGCCCAGTGCTTCATGGGTTTCTGCGCCGTGCATCGGGGTCTTGATGATGCCCGGGCTGACCGCGTTCACCCGAATCCCGCGCTTGGCGTATTCGATGGCCAGGGATTTGGTTGCCGCGTTGAGGCCGCCCTTGGTCAGCGAAGCCAAGACCGATGGCACACCGTCGATGGCGTGGTCCACCAGGCTGGTGGTGATGTTGACGACGTGACCGCTGCCTTGCTTTTCCATCTCGGCGATGGCGAGTTGGGTGATGTAGAAGAAGCCATTGACGTTCACCGACAACACATTGGCGTAGTCTTCTGCCGTGTATGCGGTGAACGGCTTGGCGATGAAGATCCCGGCGTTGTTGACCAAGGTATCGATGCGACCGAAACGGGACATCGCTTCGCGGATGACGCGCCGGGCGGTTTCCGGCTCGCCAATGTCACCGGCCACGGTGAGAATGTCCGGATCGGTGGATGGCTTGATCGAGCGCGAAGTGGCGACGATCCGGTAACCGAGTTCACGGAAGGCTTTGACCATACCGTCGCCGAGACCTTGGGATGCGCCGGTGATTACGATGACTTTTTTCGAAATGCTCATGATGAAGACCTCTGACAATTAAACGTGGGGGTAAAAATCTGTGATCAGGCGTCGGCCGGTGCCTTGGCCATTTCTCTCAACATCTGTTCGTAGTACTCGACCGATTGCGAGCCGGACACCAGGTGGCGACCGTTCAGCACCATGGCCGGGACCGAGTTGATGCCGCGCTGCTGGTAGTACGCTTCAAGCTCCCGCACCTCAGCGGCGAACGCACCGGACGCCAGCACCTCTTGTGCAGTGGCCCTGTCCAGCCCCGCTTCAGTCGCCAGACTCACCAGCGCCTGGTGATCGCTCGGGTTCTGGCCTTCACTGAAATAGCCCTGCAGCAGCACCTTCTTCAGCTCGACTTGCCGCCCTTCCTGCAACGCCCACAGCAACAAACGGTGCGCATCAAAGGTGTTGTAGAAGTGCGTGCGCTTCTCCAGATCGAATTTGAAGCCGATGGCCTCGCCGCGAGCGATCTGCATGGCCTTGCCGGCGGCGACGTCCTCAGCAGTGCGCCCGTATTTGCGCATCAAGTGCTCGACCGCTGGTTCACCTTCGGCCGGCATGGTCGGGTTCAATTCGAACGGCTTGTAGGTCAGCTCGACCGAGACTTCCCCGGCCACGTTCTCGATCGCCTGCTCCAGCGCCGTCGCCCCCAGCGCGCACCAGGGGCACACCACATCGGAGATGAAATCGATGGTGACGGAGGACGTCATGACTTGCCCTCCGCCTCGGCCAGTTGCTTGCGGTACTGGGTGGTGGTGATACCGGCGTAACCCCAGTTATCGGTGTCGACTTCCTCGATCACGATGTGGGTCAGGTCAGGGCGCTTGTTGAGGACGCGTTCCAGTGTTTCAGTGATTTCGGCGATCACCTGAGCTTTCTGCTCAGTGGTAACGCCATCGCGAGTGATGCGTACGGTTACGAAAGGCATGAGGGCAACTCCAGTGTCCTTCCCGTCGGGATGATGGGAGAGGCGTTGGAGATGAATGTATGGGGTTGGCGGGAGGGGATAAAGGTGGGGGCGGGAACTTCATTCGTTACGTGGTGTAATGAGTATGGCATACCGAAAATGCATGACTGCAAGACTCATCCGGGTCAAGGCGACCCGCGCCCAACAAAAAACGCAGCCTTGGTAGGCTGCGTTTTTTGTGACGGAGGCTGGAAACGCCGCAATCATTAAACTGAGATTGACTGATCAGTGACCCAACGCTGCAAGTACATGTTCCGGGTCGTTATGAATCGCTCGCAACAACGCACGGGCAGGCCCCTCAGGATCACGCCGCCCTTGCTCCCAATTGCGTAACGTTCCCACGGGAACATCAATTCGCTTGGCAAACGCGGCTTGGGAAAGTCCCGTGGCGAGGCGAATTTTTTTGACCTGTGCAGCATCGACATGGAATTCGCGCGATGGCTCTCGCTCACCTCGGTCGATCTCATCCATCTGCGTCATGCTTTCAACAAGACGATCGAAGAGATTTTTTTCCATTATTTCCATCCTTTATTGATGGCACAAAGAACTGCTTTTTCTCTATCCGAAAGGGTGTCTTGAATCCCTTTCCGGTAAATCAGTAGCAAACGTATCTGAAAAGCAGAGGTTACGTGATAGTAGATCACCCTTACGCCACCACTCTTGCCCCTGCCATGCGCGGCCCAGCGAATTTTTCTAAGCCCGCCAGTGCCCTCGATCAAAGCGCCAGCGCTGGGATGTTCGGCGAGATACTGCTGAAATTCTCCATATTCGTGATCGCTCAGATGACCTGGAAGGTCAGCGGTAAAAATCGGCGTCTCGATGAAGATCATGCAGTCCCTGCTATGCGTCAATGGCGTATAGCATGAATTCTAGGTGTCAGGATAGTTAAGGGCAATTGGTCTTTCATTTCAGCGTTTTTATTCAAAAAAAGCCCCGAACCAGTCGGGGCTTTTTCTTTCTCAGCCTCTGATCAGGCCTCGCTACCACCCCCCATCATCAGAAGATGTTGATCGGGTAATCCACAAACACACGCACTTCATTGCCGCTGACGTTGTACTCGCTGGACTTCTGCGACACGCGCAGGACCGAGCTGCGCAGTTTCACGCTGAGGTCTTTGGCCGGGCCGCTCTGGACGACGTATTTGATCTGGTTGAAGATCTCGCGTTCGGTGCCGCCTTCGCTGGTGGAGGTGGTGATGTTGTCACCGCGTACGTAGGCGAAGTTGTAGCTCAGGCCCGGTACACCGAAGGTACTGAAGTCCAGGCCGTAGCCCAGTTGCCAGCTTCGTTCGTCTTCCGCGTTGAAGTCGGACCAGTAGGAGTTCGCCAGGTAGATGGTGTTGCCACCGTCGCCGATGCGACCCTGGTCTTTCTGGTAGCCGCCGTAGGCGTAGCCCAGGTTGCTGTCGCCAGTGCTGCGCTGGTGCGCGAGAGTGAACGAGTGCGGGCCGGTGATGAAGGTGGCCGCCAGGCTCCAGATTTTGTTGTCATCGCCGGTGATAGCGTTTTCGCGGACGTAGGAATCGTCCAACTTTGTGCGATAGCCGTTGAAGTCCAGGGTCAGGGACTGATCCTTGTCGATCGGGAACACGTAGTTGGCGTTCACGTATTGCTTCTTCAGCACGTCTTCGACGTCGGAGGCGTACAGCGCGGCCTTGAACTGTTCGGTGAATTGGTAGCTACCGCCCAATACGTTGATCGACTTCAAGCCACCGCTGTCACGGCCTTCAGCGCTTTTACGCGATTCGGCGGTGAAGCGCCCGGCGTCCAGTTGCAGGCCTTTGATCTCCCTGGAGGTGATCAGGGTACCGGTGTAGCTTTCCGGCAGCAGACGCGAGTTGTCGTAGCTCAGCACCGGCAAGGCCGGCATCTGGTCGCCGTAGGTCAGGGTGGTGCTGGACAGGCGGAACTTGATCGCTGCGCCGCCCTTGGACAGGTCGTCCGCCGGCTGGCCGCTGTCGCCCTTTTTGAAGAAATCGATGCCTTGTGCGCCGCTACGGTCTTCGCTGCGCTCCAGGTTCAATGCGTACAGGCCAAAAGCGTCGACGCCCACACCCACGGTGCCTTGGGTGAAGCCGGACGAGAACGTGCCGATGGCCGCCTGGCCCCACTCGGATTTATCCGGGTTGCCGTCTTTGTAGTCACGGTTGATGTAGGCGTTGCGCAGCAGCACTTTGAGGCTGCTGTCTTCAACGAAACCCTTGGATTCGGCCTGGTCGTTCGCCATGGCCTGTGTAGCGCTCAACATCCCCAGAGCAATCAGGCTGATTCGCTTGTTCAACATTTTGTTTTTTCCTTGATGCGGTTGATACGCGCTGTGTCGAACGGCCGAAACGGCGCTAATGCGCTCTTATTTCGAGGCGAAAACAAAAAGGCCCGCCCACGATTTCTCGCGGCGGGCCTTTTATTGTTTTTGAGTCGTGGCGGTCGGCCACAGGCGTTGGGCCGAATCGTAGCGGCGCCCTTAACGACGTGTCAATTTCATGAATCTTCTAGAAATAGGCGAAAAACGTCTAAGAAACTGCTTTACGCGGCAGGAATATTCAATCGATACAGCCTTCCAGGCCACAAGCTGCTACGGAATGCGATGAGGGCTGCTCCGGCAGCGACTGTCCCAGCCACTGCGCAAATGCCTGGGGTTTGCCCAGCCAAGGCCCGATATCGATCAGGGTGAATTGGCCATTGTTTTCAAGTACCAGGGTCGGAAACCCCTGCCCGCCCACCTTGGCCAGCAAAGCCCGGCTGTCCTTGATATGGCCTTCGGTGTCGGCTGCCTTGAAGGCTCTTTCGAAGGCTTGAGGGTCCAACCCCATACCGTGGGCCAGTTCAAACAGCACAGATTCGTCGGCGATGCGGCGCCCTTCCACGTAGTGAGCACTTTGCAAACGCCCCAGCAACTCCAGCCCGCGACCTGCCATTTGCTCGGCAGCCAGCACTGCAGCGATGGGAGGAGCCGAGTCGAACACGGCGCTGTGATCACGCAGCAAACCTTCGAAATAAGCTTCACCGAACGGCTGCCCGCTGTATTCGGCAATACGCCGGTCATGGGGCATGACGTAACTGCGCAGTTGTGGCGAAACCTTTTGCCGATTGGCCCCCGTCATCATGCCCCCGCCGTGGGCAAGCACGGGCAGCACAGCCTGGGCGGCTTGCACCAGTGGTTTGGCGCCGTAGCACCAACCGCACAACGGGTCGTAGATGTAATGCAGGATCATGGGAAAGCTCCGACAGAAATTCAGGAAAATTCGATATCGGCAGATTAGTACCGCCGCAGCCCCGGAAAAACGCCAGATCTGCTTTCAGTCTGTTGCTTGAATCGGTCGAATAATGCGTAAACCCTTTGTATCGACTAAGAAATAATTCGAAACAATCAAATGAGATAAGTTCTCAATAACAACTAACAGCAGTAAATGACAAGCATTACTATTCGCACCCTCCAGATGCTTCAACCTCAAAATCCTACGGATGCGCTCTTCAATGCCTGCCCCTTTTCGCCTTGCGCCCTGCAGCCTTGGGCTCTCTGCCTTGTTGTCTGCCGGTTTTTCCTACGCTGCACCGACCACCCTGCCTGCCACATCGATCAGCGCAGAAGCTGAAGCCGACGACCCGCGCGTGACACAAACCAACACGGCGACCCGGACCGCCACCCCGGTGCGCTACGTGCCACAAGCCATCGACTCGATCAAAACCTCGAACGTGATGGATTACGGCACCAACGATCTGGGCACGGCGCTCAGTGGCATCCCCAACGTCAGCAGCGGCGCCGACACACGCTTCGACAGCCTGCGCATCCGCGGTTTCGACGCCAGCAACGATTTCTATCTCGATGGCATCCGCGACGACAGTCAGTACGTGCGCGACTTGCACAACATCGAACGCATCGACGTCCTGAAAGGCCCTGCCGCCGTGCTGTATGGCCGTGGCAGCCAGGGCGGCATCGTCAACCGGGTGAGCAAACTGCCCGAGTTCGGTCGCCGCTCGACCCTTGAAGCCCAGGGCGGTAGCGAGGACTTGCGCAGCCTGTATGCCGACCTCAGTGCCGATCCTTCCGAGAACATCAGCCTGCGCCTGAACATGGGCAACATGGACGAGAACAGCTTCCGCGATGGCGTGAGTGGCAATCGCCAGCTGTTCGCACCCTCGATGAGCTGGCAGCTGACACCCGACCTGAACTGGTTGGTGCAGTACGAATACAGCCGTTACAACCGCACGCCGGATCGTGGCATCCCCGGTGTAGATGGTCGCCCGGCCGACGTAGGACGCGATACCACCTACGGCAGTGAAAACGATTTCATCGACGACAAGGCGCAATCCCTGCGTTCGAAACTCACCTATGAACTGAGCGACAACTGGCAGCTGCGCCAGACCCTGGGCGTGTTCAAGCTCGACAGCGATTTCGACAATACTTACTTGAGCGGCTATGTCCCGGCCACCAACAAGGTCACGCGCCAGCACTGGCAGCAGGACCTGAACACCCGCAATGTCTACAACAACGTCGAGCTGGAAGGTGGCTTCGATACTTTCGGCCTGGAGCACCGCTTGCTCACCGGCATCGAGATCGGCAGCCAGCGCCGCGACCCGCTGCTGTACACCGCCGCCACTTCCGGGCCGGGCAGCTCCCCGGTGCCGGCGCTGGACCTGTACGCCCCCGACCGCAATTTGCGTCATACCGGGCGCATGGTGGTGTCGAGCAACACCCATACCGAGGTCGAGAGCCGCGCGGTGTATGTACAGGATCAACTGCGCCTGAACGATCAATGGCAATTGCTCGCCGGCCTGCGTTACGACACGTTCGATATCGAGTCGACCAACAAGGTGCGCAACCTTTCCGAAGACCGTGACAGCCATAGCACCAGCCCTCGCGTTGGCGTGGTCTGGACGCCGCTGCAAAATCACTCCTTCTACGCGTCCTGGAGCAAGACGTTCTCACCGGTCGGCGGAGGCTTGATCGGCATCACCCCGGGCGCGGCGGGCAACAGCAATGACCTGAGCCCCGAGCTGACCAAACAGAAGGAAATCGGGGTCAAGAGTGACTGGCTCGATGACCGCCTGAGCACAACGCTGGCCATCTACGAGCTGGAACTCTACAACCGCCGCACCAGCGATCCTAACAACCCGACCATTACCCTGCTCTCCGGACTACAACGTTCTCGCGGCATCGAGCTGACTGCCGCCGGCAGGATTACCGGCAACTGGTACGTGCGCGGTGGCGTAGGTCTGCAGGACGCAACCATCGAAAAGGACAACAACGGCCTGGAAGGCAAGCGCATCAACAACGTGGCCAAGCACAACGGCAGCCTGTTCCTGACCTGGAAACCGGAAATGGGCTGGTACGCCGAAACCGGCCTGACCCTGGTTGGCGACCGCTATGCCGACAACCTCAACACCGTCGTGTTGCCGGGTTATGGCCGTTGGGACGCCTTGGCGGGCTTCCGTCAGAAGGATTGGGATTTGCGCGCAGCGCTGAACAATATCAGCGACAAGACGTATTACTCGTCGGCGACCAGTGCATTCCAGATCCAGCCGGGGGCACCGCGTAGCCTGGTGGTGACGGGCACCTACAGCTTCTAGACACCACAAAAACTGTGGGAGCGGGCTTGCTCGCGAAGGCGTCGTGTCAGCCAATGGCAACGTTGCTGACACACCGCTTTCGCGAGCAAGCCCGCTCCCACAGGGTTCAGTGTGCTGAAAAAAAAAGCGCTGCCATCCCGGCAGCGCTTTTTCTTGATCAATCCGTTGTTGTTCTTCTTATCCTTCCATTACATCCCACAACGCATCCAGTTCCGCTTCGCTGAATAAACCAGCAGGGTAACGCTCGATCATTGTCCGGCGCGGATCAGTTTCACTGATCTGACGCATTCCATTGGACTTGAACCAGTGCGCCAGAATCTGGAGCGATTCGCTGTTTACGGCCAGGGGATGCAACGCCTTGTCGCTCACTACGTTCACTTCGGCGTTCATTTCAGCGCTCTCTCCCGGTTTGTGAGCGGCTAACTTATCCAAGGTTTATGACAGAACATCGAAGTCCTCCCCTCCCCGAGTTACCACAACAGAGATACAAGAGCTGTGCCAAGGTGTCTGAAGTGTGGCCTTGCAGATACAAAAAAGCCCGCAACCCTGAAGGGCTGCGGGCTCTGTGCATGGCGGGAGCCGCTTGAGAAATTTCGCAATCAACTCAAGATGTTACAACCTCACTCACTCCTTGTGCGGCGCGGGTTGCTGCTGGGTAAGGCAGTGAATATTGCCGCCCCCCAGTAACAGTTCGCGACCAGGCACCATCACCACTTCATGCTGTGGGAACAGGTTCTGCAGGATTTCCTTTGCCGGGCCATCCTGCGGGTCGTCAAAGCACGGCGCAATGATGCCGCCGTTGACGATCAGGAAGTTCACGTAGGAACCGGCCAGACGCACAGTCGGGTTACGTTCCTGAGTACCATCCACCGGATCGACGCCGGCGCACTCTTCCTCGGTCGCAAACAGCGGGCCCGGGATCGGCATTTTGTGCACCGTGAACGGGCGACCCTTGGCATCGGTGCTGCTTTGCAGCACGTTCATCGCCGCCTGGCAGCGCGGGTAGTTCGGGTCCTGCGGATCATCGGTCCAGGCCAGCAACACTTCACCCGGACGCACGTAGCAGCAGAAGTTATCCACATGGCCGTCGGTTTCGTCGTTGAACAAGCCATCCGGCAGCCAGATGATTTTATCCACAGCCAGGTTCGCACTCAGGACCGCTTCGATTTCTTCGCGGTTCAGGTGCGGGTTGCGATTGCGGTTGAGCAGGCACTCTTCGGTGGTGATCAGCGTGCCTTCGCCGTCGACGTGAATCGAACCGCCTTCAAGTACGAAGCCTTCGGTGCGGTAACGCGGGCTGCGCTCGATCTCGAGGATCTTGCCGCCGACCTGCGAGTCACGATTCCACGGCGAATACAGGCCCCCGTCAAAACCGCCCCAGGCATTGAAGTCCCAGTTCACGCCACGGACTTCGCCACTGTTATTGATGACGAAAGTCGGACCGGAGTCGCGGACCCAGGCGTCGTCACTGGACATTTCCACTACGCGAATATTCGGCACATCCAGACGGGCACGGGCGTTTTCGTACTGGCCCGCGGATACCGCCACGGTGACCGGTTCGAAACGGGCGATGGCCTTGGCCACCGCCACGTGTGCGGCCTGTGCCGGTTTGCCACCCAGGCGCCAGTTGTCCGGGCGCTCGGGCCAGATCATCCAGGTTTGGGTTTGGGGTGCCCATTCGGCTGGCATGTAGAAGCCGTCGGCGCGAGGGGTGCTGTTCAACGTGGTCATGACTCAGGACTCCGGAGTGGCGTTGATGCCTGACAGAAAAGAAAGCGCATGGGTACACGCCGTGGACTGGCCACTTTATATCCGATAAATATCGGCTTTTAAAGCACGATCAATCCGCAGTTACAAAAATAACCGACAAAAAGCCGATATCAATCGAATTAACACCACCACCTCTGTGGGAGCGAGCTTGCTCGCGATGAGGCCATTCCAGTCACAGATTTTTCGACTGAAAGACCGCTATCGCGAGCAAGCTCGCTCCCACAGGGGGATTGTGTCTACAACCCTTCTGCCAGCACCTTCGACAGCATGTCCACGAAGAAATCCACGCTCTGGCGCGAAGTAACCATCGGCGGCTTGATCTTGAGGATGTTCAGGTAATCGCCGGTCGGCTGCATGAAGATCCCCAGCTCGCGCAAACGATCACACAGTGCGGTGGTTTCTTCAGTGGCCGGCTCCAGTGTGTCGCGGTTGCGGATCAACTCGACGCCCAGGTAGAAACCGGAACCGTGCACCGCGCCCACTAACGGATGAATATCGATCAACGCTTCGAGGCGCCGCTTGAAGTGGCCGCCAACGACCTGGGCGTTCTCCCAGAGTTTTTCCTCTTCCATCACGTCCAGCACGGCCATGCCGACCTGGCAACTGACCGGGCTGCCACCGGCGGAGGAGAAGAAGTAACCCTCGGCCTCCAGTGCCTCGGCGATTTCCCGACGGGTGATGACCGCGCCCAGTGGCTGGCCGTTGCCCATGCCTTTGGCCATGGTGATGATATCCGGCACCACGCCTTGCTCTTCGAAGCCCCAGAAGAAATCGCCCATGCGTCCGTAGCCGACCTGCACTTCGTCGGCAATGCACACGCCGCCCTGGGCCCGGACCATGCCATAGACTTGCTTCAAATAGCCCGGTGGCAGCGAGATACCGCCGGCATTGCCGTACACCGGTTCGCAGATGAAGCCGGCCAGTTGGCGTTTCTGCTCGGCGATTTTCGCCAGGTTGTGCTCGACGCTGCGCACATAATCCGGTGCACTGGCGGGGCCACGGAATTCACCGCGATAGGTGTTTGGCGCGGTCACCGGGTGTACCCAGTCCGGGCGGCTGCTCAAGGCCTTGGGGTTGTCGGCAATCGAGGTCGACACCGAGTCTGCGCCGACCGTCCAGCCGTGATAGGCCTCCAGCACGCTAAGCATGTCGCGGCCGCCGCTATAGGCCCACGCCAGGCGAATCGCCAGATCGTTTGCCTCGCTCCCGCTGTTGACCAGGAACACGCGGTCCATGCCCTCAGGGGACAGTTTCAGCAAGCGTTCGGAGAACTCGGCCACGGCCGCGTAGTTGAAACGCGAGTTGGTGTTGAGCAACGACCACTGGCGGCTGGCGACCGCCGCCATGCGCGGATGACCGTGGCCCAATACCGCGACGTTGTTGAGCATGTCGAGGTAGGAGCGCCCCTGCATGTCGATCAAATGGTTGCGCCAGCCACGCTCGATGCGCGGCGGGTCAACGTAATAGTGTTTTTGCGTACGGGCGAAACTGGCGTCACGCCGGGCCAGCAAGGTCGCGCCGTCGAGTTCTGCTTCGGCATCACAGGCCAGCCCCAGCAGTGCCGCGGGTGATGGGCACAGTGCCTGCCAGGCAGCGGCGCGCGATGGCGTGCAGAACAAGGGGGCATCGATCGACGCGCCACGGCTCAACTGCACGATCAACGGCCCGCTGACCGACCCCAGCACCTGGCCTTTGACCAGCGCCGCTCCACTGTGCAGCGACGGCGTGACGCCCCAAAGCCGCACACTCAATTGCGGGCCGTCCAGTTGCAGCACGCCCGCCGACGGGTGGTGCACCACACCGGCAAACGGTGCTTCGACCGTCGTGCCCTGAGGGACACGCAGTTCAACGTGCAAAGGGCAAGTGTCCGGTTCAGTGGCGCTGTCCGGGCGGGTGTGGGACAGACGGTACTGTCCATAGCGACTGGCCGCCAGGCCATGAGCCGCAGCCGCCTCATCCAGCAGGCGCTGATCGACTCCCTCCTGCTCCCAGTTCCCGGCCTCGAAATGCGGGCTGAGCACCCCCAGGTCGATCAAGGCGAACTCTCGCCCCACCAGGCTTGGCAACAGCGGTGCAAAGCTTTCACTGCCGATGGTGGGCAGGTTCTGACCGACGGCAGTGAGGATCGCCGCTTCCATCAAGGCCAACGGCACCGACGTGGCCACCCGGAAGATTTCCCATTCATGGACCAGGTTATCGCGACTGTAGGCATTGCCCGGATCGATGCTGACCTGCTGTTCGCCACTGAGCACCAGCACCGCCGCACGGGCGACGATCAGCGGCCACAGCGCCAGCAGCTCTTCGTGTTGCAAGGGGTTGACCGCGTGGTACGCCTGGATTGCCGGCAAAATGCAGAACGGATCGCCCTCGCCATGATGCAGCAGCGCGGCGCAGGTCACCGACAGATCGGTAATACGCCAGGTACGCACCAGGTCACCGAAGTCGATCACGCCTTGCAGTTGCCAATGGCGTTGCGCATCGCGCTGCCACACCACGTTGTCGTCGGTGATGTCCATATGAATGGCCTGCACCGGCAGTTTGGCTTCCAGCGGCTGCAAATGCCGCTCCGCTTGTGCGCACGCGTCGACGATCAGTTTGCGCTGGGCTTCATCCTTGATCACCGGCAGCAAGTGCGCGATCAGGGCGTGAGCGTGGCGGGCGTCCCATTGCAGGGTTCGCACCAGGCCCGGATGGTCGAAATCCGCCAGGGCCAGGTCCATTTCACCGCACAGGCGACCAAAGCCGGACACCACTGTCGGGTTGAAATGGCCAAGGCTCGTCAGCGGCTGACCTTCGATATAGTCGAGCAGGCGAACGTGCACCGCCTGGCCACCCACGTCCAGAGACAGCAGGTCTGCACCGTTTTTTGCTGCGATAACACGCGGCACATGGACATCGGGGTGCTCGCCCAAGTGCTTGAGCCCGGCATGCTGTGCCTGAAGCTCAACGACCGAGTAGTCGCCACGGCAGATTTTCAGGACGAAACGTCCCCGCTCGCTGTCGACGCGGTAGTTCAGGTCTTGCTGGCTGCCGAGGGGCTGCAGTCTGCCGCTGAACCCGTAATGTTCTTCCAGCAGCTCTAGCGCTTGCTCCGCAGACACCTGCGGGCTGGGCAAACTGGCGCGATGAATCAACGTGGCGAGCGGCATACAACAACCCCTGAAATTTTATTAGGCGCCTATATCGCCACTGCTTCGGGCGATACGCAACCCCCCGCAAGCCGGTATGAGGGCAATTGTGGGAGCGGGCTTGCTCGCGAAGGCGGGGTGACAGGCAGCCTGAATGTGACTGACACGCCCTCTTCGCGAGCAAGCCCGCTCCCACAGGTTTTGGTTCTGGCACTCGCCTCGAATCGCACTTTGCGCAAGAATGGCGGCCATTAAACGCATGCAACTGGAGAGCCTCCATGAACGTAGTGACCACCGACCTGCCCGGTGTTCTGATCCTCGAACCCAAGGTCTTTGGTGACGAGCGTGGTTTCTTCTACGAGAGTTTCAACGCCAGGGCCTTCAAAGAGGCCACCGGGCTGGACACCGAATTCGTTCAAGACAATCACTCCCGTTCGCAGAAGGGTGTGCTGCGCGGCCTGCATTACCAGCTGGAAAATACCCAGGGCAAACTGGTCCGCGTCACAGTCGGTGAAGTGCTGGACGTCGCTGTGGACATCCGTCGCAGCTCGCCGCACTTCGGCAAATGGGTCGCCGTGCGGCTGTCCTCCGCCAATCATCGGCAGCTCTGGGTCCCGGAAGGTTTTGCCCACGGGTTCGTCGTACTGAGCGACTTTGCCGAGTTCCTGTACAAAACCACGGACTACTACACGCCATCGGCCGAACGCAGCATTCGCTGGGACGACCCGGACCTGGCCATCGACTGGCAACTCGAAGGCACGCCGCAACTGTCGGCCAAAGATCAGGCCGGCGTGTTTTTCAAGGACGCCGACGTCTTTGCCTGAAAGGCCGGCGCAAGCTCGACTATCAAGATGCCGCTGACCCAAGGCGGGCAAGCCTAGGCATAATGCGCCTGTACCCACAGGCGCATGCTGCTCATGAAACCGACTCTCCCCCCCAGACCCCGTTGGCGCAGCCTGGCCCTGCTGGCACTGTGCCTGGCGCCGTTGCTGTGGCCGCTGGAGCACCTGGCCGAGCGCTATTACCGCAGCGAACTGGCCAGCCAGAATCGTCAGACCCTCGACCTCTATGTCGCCAACCTGTTGGGCACCCTGCACCGCTATGAAGTGTTGCCGCAAATCCTCGGCGACCTACCGGCCTTGCGCGCTGTTGTCGGCGCGCCGGACGATGGCGTCACCCAAGGCAATGCCAACCGCCTGCTGAAAAATATCGCCACCCAGACCGGCGCCGAAGTCATGTACCTGATGGACGCCACGGGCAAGACGCTGGCCGCCTCCAACTGGGACAAACACGACAGTTTCGTCGGGCGTAATTTTTCCTTCCGGCCGTATTTCAGCGAAGCCATGGCCGGGCGGCTCGGGCGCTTCTTTGGTTTGGGTACCACCTCCGCCAAACGCGGCTACTTTTTCGCCGCCGGCGTGCGCGACGGCGAAAAAATCGTCGGTGTGCTGGTGGTCAAGGTCGACCTCGACCACACCGAAAGTCTCTGGGGCAAAACCCCGGAACAACTGCTGCTGACCGACCACAACGGCGTGGTCATTCTCACCTCGCGACCGGAGTGGCGATTCCGCTCGACCCGCCCGCTGAGCGAGGCCGAAAGCAAGGCCATCACCGCGATCCAACCCTATCCAACCCGCGAGCCAAAACCACTGGAGCTCAACCCCAATGCCTGGCTGACCCAGACCCAGCAGATCGCCGAAACTGGCTGGAATGTCAGCATCCTCGCCCCGCGCACCTTGATCGACCGCCCGGTGCGCACGGTGGTGGCCATCGGCGGTGCAACGCTGCTGGTGTTGATGCTGTTGCTGGGCCTGATGATGCAGCGCCGCCGCCATTACCTCGAACGCATTGCTTTCGAAGCCAAGGCCCGCCGCGAACTGGAGGGCCGGGTTGCCGAGCGCACCAGCGATCTCGAAGGCCTGAACCGGCGCCTGAAACAGGAAGTACTGGAACGCGAGCAGGCCCAGCAGGAGCTGGTACGCGCCCAGGACGATCTGGTGCAGGCCGGCAAACTGTCGGCACTGGGCACCATGTCGGCGAGTATCAGTCATGAACTCAATCAGCCGCTGGCAGCCATTCGCAGTTATGCGGAAAACGCCGAGATATTGCTCGACCACCAGCGCACCGACGATGCCCGCGGCAATCTCAAGCTGATCAGCGAACTGACCGGTCGCATGGCCTCGATCATCGCCCACCTGCGCGCCTTTGCCCGGCGCGACCGGCATGCCCCGGAAAGCGTGGCCCTGCAACCGGCGTTGGATGATGCCCTGGCTTTGCTGGCCAAGCGCCGACGCAGCATGGACGTCGAGCTGATCCGTGATCTGCCCGCCGCCACCCTGTGGGTCGAGGCTGGGGAAACCCGCTTGCGCCAGGTACTCGGCAATCTTCTGGCCAACGCCCTGGACGCCCTGACGGAAAAAGGCCCGCCACGTAAACTCTGGCTGAGTGCCCAATCCACGGCCGAAGGCGTCAACCTGTACATTCGCGACAACGGCCCGGGCTTTTGCATGGAGGCTCTTGGACGCGCCAGCGAGCCGTTCTACACCACCAAGACCCGAACCCAGGGCCTGGGCTTGGGGCTGGCGATTTGCGAAACGCTGATGCGCGCCTTCGGTGGTGAACTGTCGTTCGCCAACCACAAGGAAGGCGGCGCCCTGATTACCCTGAAGCTGCGCGCAGGCGCACCAGGCGTGAGCCTGCAACCGTCCGAGGACCGAAGTGCATGACCATCGACAACCGCATTCAGGTCGTGTTGATCGACGACGATCCCCACTTGCGCCAGGCCTTGAGCCAGACGCTGGACCTGGCCGGCCTGAAGATCCTGCCGCTGGCCGAAGCCAAGGGCCTGGCCGGGCAACTGGAGCGCGACTGGCCGGGTGTGGTGGTCAGCGACATCCGCATGCCCGGCATGGACGGTCTGGAACTGCTGACCGAACTGCACGCCCAGGACCCTGAGTTGCCGGTGCTGCTGATCACCGGCCACGGCGATGTGCCACTGGCGGTGCAGGCCATGCGCGCCGGGGCCTATGACTTTCTTGAGAAGCCGTTCGCCAGCGACGCCCTGCTCGACAGTGTGCGCCGTGCGTTGGCCCTGCGCCGCTTGGTGCTGGACAACCGCAGCCTGCGGTTGGCCTTGAGCGACCGCAACGAGCTGAGCGCCCGCTTGGTGGGCCACTCACCTTCGATGCTGCGCCTGCGCGAGCAGATCGGCGCCCTGGCGGCGACCAGGGCCGACGTGCTGATCCTCGGCGAAACCGGCGCCGGCAAAGAAGTCGTGGCCCGGGCGCTGCACGATCTATCGGGCCGTCGCAACGGTCCGTTCGTGGCGATCAATGCCGGTGCCCTGGCCGAATCAGTGGTCGAAAGCGAGCTGTTCGGCCACGAACCCGGTGCCTTCACTGGCGCGCAGAAACGCCGCATCGGCAAGTTCGAATTCGCCAATGGCGGCACCTTGTTCCTCGATGAAATCGAAAGCATGAGCCTGGATGTGCAGGTCAAATTGCTGCGCTTGCTGCAGGAGCGTGTGGTCGAACGCCTGGGCGGCAATCAACTGATCCCGCTGGACATCCGCATCATCGCCGCGACCAAGGAAGACCTGCGCCAGGCAGCCGATCAAGGGCGCTTCCGTGCCGACTTGTATTACCGCCTGAACGTCGCGCCGCTGCGGATTCCACCCCTGCGCGAACGGGGCGAAGACGCCCTGATGCTGTTCCAGCATTTTGCCGATGAAGCCAGCGCCCGCCACGGCTTGCCGCCCCATGAACTGCAACCGGGACAACGTGCCTTGCTGCTGCGCCACACCTGGCCCGGCAACGTGCGCGAATTGCAAAATGCGGCCGAGCGTTTTGCCCTCGGGCTGGAACTGGCCCTCGACAACAGCACGCCGGAAGGCGGCGCTGGCAATACGGTCGAAGTGGTCAGCGGCGGTTTGAGCGAGCAAGTGGAGAACTTCGAAAAAACCCTCATCGCCGCCGAACTGGCACGCTCGCACAGCTCCGTGCGCAGCGTCGCCGAAGCCCTCGGCATTCCGCGCAAGACCCTGCACGACAAACTGCGCAAGCACGGTTTGAGCTTCTCGGACAGTGGCGCTTCGGCCCACCCTGACGACCTCGACTGAGCTACTGTCCAATCATCCACTTCAAACAAGAGGCCCCCTGAATGAGCCGCGACAGTCGACAACTGGAATCAGTCCTCCATCACGACATTCCCCTCACCCGGGACATGGGCCTCAAAGTGCTCGACTGGCATGACCAGCAACTGCGCCTGCACTTGCCGCTGGACGCCAACGTCAACCACAAGAGCACCATGTTCGGCGGCAGCCTGTATTGCGGCGCGGTCCTGGCCGGTTGGGGCTGGTTGCATCTGCGCCTCAAGGAAGAAGGCATCACGGACGGGCACATCGTGATTCAGGAAGGGCAGATCAGCTATCCGCTGCCGGTGACGGGCGATGCCCACGCCATTTGCCAGGCGCCGGATCCGGTGATCTGGAAGAAATTTTTGACCACGTTCCAGCGATACAGCCGAGCGCGGTTGACGCTGCATACGCGGGTCGTCAATGAAGGCCGTGATGAGGATGCGGTGAGGTTTGTCGGGCAGTACGTGTTGCACCGCTAAATCGGGACCACCACAAAACCTGTGGGAGCGAGCTTGCTCGCGATGGGGTGGTCCAGGCCCACATTGTAGTTGCCTGACCCACCGCCATCGCGAGCAAGCTCGCTCCCACAAGGATTTTGCATCAGCGCGCGGGAACGATCTTATGCGCGTGCCAGTTCCAGCAGCTTCTCCCGCCACGCCGCCTTCGCCGGCAACGCCAGAAAGAACGCATTCAACAGCGATTCCCGCGCCGGATAGCTGAACGGCTCTCCGCTCAACTCCAGCACTTCACCGCCCGCACCTTCCAGTACGCCTTGGGCGGCCGCCGTGTCCCACTGCGAAGTCGGTGCCAGGCGCGGATAGCAATCCGCGGCCCCTTCAGCCAGCAGGCAAAACTTCAGCGAACTGCCGATGTTGGCCAGTTGCAGCTCGCCAAGACTGGCGCTCAACCCGGCCAGCAAACGCTCCTGCTCCGGGCTCGAATGGCGACGGCTGGCCACTACGGTGAACGACTCACCCGGCGCTAGCGCATCACGCACCTTGATCGCCACTGGCGTACCACCTTTATCCCCACGCCACGCGCCGAGGCCGGCGCCGCCGACATAGAAACGACCATTGGTCGGCATCGACACCACGCCGAACACCACCCGACCGTTTTCGATCAGGGCGATGTTGACGGTGAACTCTTCGCTGCCGCTGATGAACTCCTTGGTGCCATCCAGCGGATCGACCAGCCACCAGCGCTGCCATCCGGCCCGCACGCTTTGCGCAATGTTGGCGTCCTCTTCGGAGAGCACCGGGATGTGCGGATCCAGCGCCGTCAGTCCGGCCAGAATCAGGTGGTGCGCGGCCAGGTCGGCAGCGGTCACCGGCGAATCATCAGCCTTCGCCGTGACGGCCGTGCCTGTACGCCAGAACGGCAGGATCACATCACCGGCCCGCAGGGCGAGCTCGATGACCGGAGCCATCAACGGATGCGGGAAATTCATGACTGGAACGCTCCGCGCTGAGTCAACAGATCACGGGCCAGGTACAGTGCCGCCAAGGCACGGCCTTCGGTAAATTGCGGGTTTTGCGCCAGCGCCGAGAGTTCACGCAGATTGACCTTGTCCACCCGCATCGGCTCGGGTTCGTCGCCTTCCAGGCGCGCTTCGTAGAGGTCGGTGGCCAGCACCACCTGAATCTTCTGGCTCATGTAACCGGGGGACAGCGACAGCTCGGTCAGGTGCTCCAGCTGTCGTGCGCCGAACCCGGCCTCTTCCTTGAGCTCACGCTCGGCCGCCGCCAACACGTCTTCACCGGGCTCGATCAAACCCTTGGGCAAAGACATTTCGTATTCATCGGTGCCGCCGCAATACTCCTCGACCAGCACCGCATGCTCGGCATCGAGCATCGCCACGATCATGACCGCGCCGTACCCGGCCCCTTTGCCAACCAGGCGCTCATACGTACGCTCCACGCCATTGGAAAAGCGCAGCTTCAGCTCCTCCACGCAGAACAATCGACTGGTGGCGACAATTTCGCGGGCGAGTATGGTGGGTTTCTGGCGCATGCAAAGCTCCTTGGCGTGAACGCGCTACTATAACGCGGCTTTCCCGTTTGTTTACGCCAGAAATCTATCTACTGCCCGAGACGTTGCCATGCCTTCATTACCCTGGTCCGACATCGATACCGTTCTGCTGGACATGGACGGCACGTTGCTGGACCTGCATTTCGACAACCACTTCTGGATGGAACACCTGCCCCAGCGTTACGCCGAATTGCACGGGGTCAGCCGGGCCATGGCCGAGATGGAATTGCAGCCGTTGTTCGAGCGCAATGCCGGCCAGTTGCAGTGGTACTGCCTGGACTTCTGGAGTGCCGAACTGAAGCTGTCGGTGCGCGACCTGAAACTGGAAACCGCGCACCTGATCGCCCTGCGCCCGGATGCCGACACCTTTCTGACGGCGATCAAACGGGCCGGCAAGCGCGTGGTGCTGATCACCAATGCCCATCGGGATGCGCTGTCGTTGAAGCTGGAAAAAATCGAACTGGCGCCCTACTTCGAGCGCCTGATCAGCTCCCATGACTACGGTTTCCCCAAGGAAAACCCGCAGTTCTGGGATGCGCTGCAAGCCGATATCGATTTCGATCCGGCGCGCAGCCTGTTCATCGACGACACCTTGCCGATCCTGCGCAGTGCGCGGGATTTTGGCGTGGCGCATTTGCTGGCGGTGCGCGAGCCGGATAGTCGCAAGGGGCCGAAGGACACGGCGGAGTTTGCGGCGGTCGGGGATTATCGGGATTTGATCGCAGGACTTTGATACCGAGGCGCCTGCTTCGCGGGCAAGCCACGCTCCCACAGGATCTGCGTCGTTCGCGTCCTTTGTGAAACGGCTCAGATCCTGTGGGAGCGTGGCTTGCCCGCGATGGCCATCACGCGGTTTGACGACTTACTCAGGAATCCGCAACGACTGCCCCGGGTAGATTTTGTCCGGGTGCGACAGCATCGGTTTGTTGGCTTCGAAAATCTTGTTGTACTTGTTCGCATCGCCGTACACGCGCTTGGAAATCGCGCTGAGGGTGTCGCCCTTCACGACGGTGACAAACACCGCGGCCTTCACCACCGGCCCGGTCACAGTGATCTGATCATCCACGCTGCCAACCCCGGCAATATTGCCCACGGCCAACAGAATTTTTTCCTTCTCTTCCTGGCTTGCCACCTCGCCGGTCACGGTCACTTTGTCACCATCGACCGTCGCCTGCACATTCGGGTTGCCCAGGCCTACCTTGCTGATGTGCTCCTTCAACTGCTCACTGGCATTGGCGTTGCCTGGCGTCAGCAAATCCAGCAGTTTTTCGCCTGCCTCCTTCACAAAACTCAAAAGACTCATGGTGCACTCTCCTTGGGTTTGGGGTTCCAGACGCAAAAGCCTAGACCACGGCCGTCACTTGCGAATCCAACCCGACCAATGACCCCGCTTGCGATAGAATCCGCCCCTTCCCGCGCCCAGGAGCGAAGATGGACATCAAGCAGCTGAAATTCCTCATCGCGCTCGACGAAACCCGCCATTTCGGCCAGGCCGCCGCACGCTGCCACATCACCCAGCCGACCCTGTCCATGCGCCTGCGCAGCCTCGAAGAAGAACTCGACCTGCCGCTGGTCAATCGCGGCCAGCGCTTCGAAGGCTTCACCGCGCCGGGCGAGCGGGTGCTGGCCTGGGCGCGCACGGTGTTGGCGGCCTATGACGGCTTGTATGCCGAGGCCGCCGCCTGTCGCGGCAATCTGGTCGGCACGTTGCGCCTGGGCATGGTGCCGTTGTCGAGCTTCGATCCGCTGCCGCTGCTGCAACGCCTGCACGCCGAACACCCGAACCTGCGCTTCGAGCTTTCAGCCTTGAGTTCGGAGCAGATCCTCGAACAACTGGCGAACAATCGCCTGGATCTCGGTGTTTCCTACCTGGAACGCCTGGACGCCGAACATTTCGACTCCCTGGCCTTCAGTGAAACCCGCATGGGCCTGCTCTACGACCAACGCTTCTTCACCTTTGGCGAGGCGCCGCTGAGCTGGGAATCATTGATCGAACTGCCACTGGGCATGCTCACCAGCGGCATGCACTTTCGCCAGTCCATCGACCATAACTTCCATAGCCGCGGCCTCACCCCGCAACCCTTGCTGCAGACCGACGCCGTCCATCAACTGCTTCAAGCCGTGCACGGCGGCCTGTGTTGCGCCGTGATGCCCTTGGACGGCGGCCTCGAAGGGCTGACCGAACACTTGCGCCTGCAACCGATCGAGAACGCCCAGACCCTTGGCCGCCTGGGGCTGATCATGCGTCGCAGCGCGCCCCGCTCAGCCCTGGCGGAAGCCTGTTTCGCGATCTATCAGCAATCACTGACGAGCGCTTGATCGACGGCATCTATCGGTAGATCAGTATTAGCGATTAGACGCGACAGTTTGCCGCGCCTAGTCTTAAAGCTGATCAAACCGTGGGTGATGCCATGAACACCAAGCGCCCTGTCTGCGCGGCGCCTGCCCTCGAAACGCCCGCGCCCGCCGCCAGCCAGACGTACAGCTACAGCAACTTCCGCCCCACCGAAACGGAAAGCGTCGAATCGGACAGCACCGCGCTGGCCGAGGAAGTCGCGTTGGCGATTGCCTATAACGGCATCAGCCAGGCGGTCATGCTGGTAACGCCGACGGATCTGGAGGACTTCATTGTCGGATTCAGCCTGGGCAGCGGCATCATCCAGGACGCCACGGACATCTACGACCTGCAACTGACCGGCTCGGGCTCGGCGCAATACGCGCAAGTGACCATCGCCAATCGCGCCTTCTGGAACCTCAAGCAGCAGCGTCGGCAACTGGCCGGCACCAGCGGTTGCGGGCTGTGCGGCGTGGAAGCGGTCGAGCAGGCCTTGCCGGACCTTCAGGTATTGCCCGGCGCCCCGCTGCCACCCGTTGAATGGCTCGATGGCCTGCGCCAGCGCATCGGTGCCTTCCAGCCGTTGGGCCAGCATTGCGGTGCAGTGCATGCAGCGGTGTTCATGAACGATCAGGGCGAGTTGCTGATGGGCCGTGAAGACATAGGCCGACACAACGCCCTCGACAAACTGATCGGTGCCCTTGTCCGCCAGAACATCCCGACCGCCGGCGGGCTGGCGATTGTCACCAGCCGCTGCAGTCTCGAGTTGATCCAGAAAGTCCTGCGCGCCGGCATCCAGACCCTGGTCAGCCTGTCGTCGCCCACGGGCCTTGCCGTGCAATGGGCTCGGCGCCACAACCTCAACCTTATCCATCTGCCACAGAAGAATGCGCCGCGGGTCTACAGCCCAACGTTGGAGAATCAAGCGTGAGTCAACACCGTCAAGCCGACCAGACCCCCGTCCCTCGCTACAAGCCCTACAAAGGTCCTGCCGGTGGCTGGGGCGCTCTGATCAGCGTGGCGCAGGCCTGGTTGACCAGCGACAACGCACTGAAAAACCTGCGCATCATGCTCAAGACCAACCAGAACGGTGGCTTTGACTGCCCGGGTTGCGCCTGGGGCGATTCTCCGGAAAAGGGCATGGTGATGTTCTGCGAGAACGGCGCCAAGGCGGTGAATTGGGAAGCGACCAAGCGCCGTGTCGACGCCAAATTCTTCGCCAGACACAGCGTCACTTCGTTGCTGGAGCAGAGCGACTACTGGCTCGAATACCAGGGTCGCCTGACCGAGCCGATGAGCTACGACGCCGAAACGGACCGCTATAAACCGATCAGTTGGGACGACGCCTTCGCGCTGATCGCCAAACACCTGAACGGCTTGTCGAGCCCGGACCAGGCCGAGTTCTACACCTCGGGCCGTGCCAGCAACGAAGCGGCTTATTTGTACCAGCTGTTCGTGCGCGCCTACGGCACCAACAACTTCCCTGACTGCTCGAACATGTGCCACGAGGCCAGCGGTGTGGCGCTGTCGCAAAGTGTCGGCGTCGGCAAAGGCACCGTGACGTTCGACGACTTCGAACACGCCGATGCGATTTTCGTCTGGGGCCAGAACCCCGGCACCAACCACCCACGCATGCTCGAACCGCTGCGTGAAGCGGTGAAACGCGGTGCGCAAGTGGTGTGCATCAACCCGCTCAAGGAGCGCGGCCTGGAACGTTTCCAGCACCCGCAACACGCGATCGAAATGCTCACCAACGGCGACAAACCGACCAACACCGCGTTTTTCCGCCCGGCCCTCGGTGGCGACATGGCGATCATGCGCGGCATGGCGAAATTTCTCTTGCTGTGGGAACGCGACGCACAGAAATCCGGCGCACCCGCGGTGTTCGACCATGACTTCCTCAATGAGCACAGCGTCAATGTGATGGAGTACCTGGCGGCCATCGACGACACCCCGTGGGAGCAGATCGTCGAGCAGTCCGGCCTGCCCCTGGTCGAGATCGAGCAAGCGGCGCGCATGTACGCCAAGGGCAAGAACGTCATCATGTGCTGGGCCATGGGTATCACCCAGCATCGCCATTCGGTGGCGACCATCCAGGAGATCGCCAACCTGATGCTGCTGCGCGGCAACGTTGGCCGCCCGGGTGCCGGCCTGTGCCCGGTGCGGGGTCACAGCAACGTGCAGGGTGACCGGACCATGGGCATCAACGAACGTCCGCCGGCAGCCTTTCTCGATGCCCTGGAGCGCCGCTTCCAGTTCAAGGTGCCACGCCACAATGGCCACAACGTGGTCGAGGCGATCCATGCCATGGCCGAAGGCCGGGCGAAAGTCTTCATCGGCCTGGGCGGCAACTTCGCCCAGGCCACGCCGGACAGCCCGCGCACGTTCCAGGCTTTGCAAAACTGTGACCTGACCGTGCAGATCAGCACCAAGCTCAACCGCAGCCATTTGACCCACGGCAAGGACGCGTTGATCCTGCCGTGCCTGGGCCGCACCGACATCGATATCCAGAACGAAGGCCCGCAAGCGATCACCGTCGAAGACTCGTTCAGCATGGTCCACGCCTCCAATGGCCAGCTGCAGCCGCTGTCGAACCAGATGCGCTCGGAACCGGCGATCCTGGCCGGCATTGCAGCGGCGACCCTGGGCAACCACCCGGTGGACTGGAACTGGCTGGTGGCCGACTACAGCCGCATCCGCGACCTGATCGCCGAGACCATTCCCGGTTTCAGCGACTTCAACGAGAAGGTCAAGAATCCCGGCGGTTTTTACCTGGGCAACAGTGCCGGCGCACGCAAGTGGAGCACCGCCTCGGGCCGGGCCAACTTCCGCCCGAACGCACTGCCCAAAGACCTGGTGCACGAACGCACCCGCGCCACCGGTGTGCTGCCGGACCTGATCATGCAATCGATGCGCTCCCACGATCAGTACAACACCACGATCTACGGCCTGAATGACCGCTATCGCGGGGTGAAGGGACAACGCGACGTGTTGTTCGTCAACGAGGCCGACATCATTCGCCTGGGCTTCAAACCGGGGCAAAAGGCTGACATCGTTTCGCTCTGGGACGATGGTGTTGAACGTCGGGTGAAGGGCTTCACACTGCTGGCATTCGACATCCCGGCCGGGCAAGCGGCGGCGTACTACCCGGAAGTGAATCCGCTGGTGCCGCTGGAAAGCACCGGCGATGGCAGCCATACCCCGACATCGAAGTTCGTGGCGATCCGGTTGGAAGCGGCGAGCGAGACCGGGTTGATCATGGCCAGGTCTGCTTAACGCATCGTCTGAACCGGCCTCTTCGTCGGAACGCCGCCCGGAGCAAGCCCGCTCCCACATTGAATCTCTGCCGTATACAAAATTTGTGTTCGCTGAAGATCCAATGTGGGAGCGAGCCTGCTCGCGAATGCGATAGATCAAACAACAAACTTTCCGAATTCTGCACTTTCCATTCGCCCACAAAAAAGGCCGTTTCCTCATGAAAACGGCCTTTGCGAAGTAGTAAAAGACCGGCAAAAAAACGTTAAGTTCCGCCCAAAAAACAGCAACTTGCAATAATGTATACAAGTCGTGTTATTCGTCGGATTTCGATTGTCACGCCCATTCCAGAGCCTCAGGATCGCGCCGTCATCCCCTTGAGGTTCCTCCATGAAGTTCTCCTCGATTCTCTTGTTGTCCCTTGGCCTGGTCAGCGGTATCGCGTCTGCTGGCGGCACCACCGAAGCCGGTGTAGGCGGCGCATTGGGCGGGGTTCTAGGCTCGGTCGTCGGTCAGTCGTTAGGCGGCAGTACAGGTTCCACCATCGGCGCAGCCCTGGGCGGCGCGGGTGGTAGTGCCGTCGGCGCAAACAAACACAGCCGTGGCGAAGCGGCCATTGGCGGTGCGTTGGGTGCAGCGGGCGGTAACGTGGTCGGCCGCAGCGTGGGCGGCACCACCGGCAGCCTGATCGGCGCCGCAGCAGGTGGCGGTGCCGGTGGCGCGCTGGGTAACTACATGGGCAAAGAATACGATAATGATGACGACGACGATCGTCGTTCGTATCGCGGCCATGGTGATCGTCGTTACTACCGTGACGGCCATCCAGGCCGCGGTCATGCCTATGGCCATCGCAAGCACCACCACAAGTACTATCGCGACTAAGGCCTCGAGCGCCTCGCTGATCAGTACAACAAAAATCGCAGCCCAAGGGCTGCGATTTTTTTTGCCTTACTGAACCACCAGACGCTCCAGCGCCCCGCGTAACCCGACAGGAATCGCCACGGGTTGATTCGACGCACGATCGACAAACACATGGACGAAGCGCCCTGCCGCACAGGCTTCATCCTCGCCTTGCTTGAACACGGCCAGTTCGTACTGCACCGAACTGTTGCCCAACTTGCCCACGCGTAGACCGACCTCGATACGGTCCGGGAACGCGATGGAGGCAAAGTAATCACAGGAGGAGCTCACCACGAACCCCACCACCTCACCGTCATGGATATCCAGGCCGCCGACTTCGATCAGGTAAGTGTTCACCGCCGTATCGAAGAAGCTGTAATAGGTGACGTTGTTGACGTGACCGTAGGCGTCGTTGTCGTGCCAGCGGGTGGTGATGGGCTGGAAGTGGGGGTAATCGGTGCGTTGGGGCATTGGCGTTGATTCCTGGAGTTGGTTCGCCAGTCTAAGGCGAAAACCGCGTTATCGTTCTTCGCGAGCAAGCCCGCTCCCACAGTGGATCTCTGCCGTACACAAAATCTGTGTTCACCGAAAATCAATTGTGGGAGCGGGCTTGCTCGCGAAGGCGCCCTTGCAGGCGCCACATCAATCACTTGTCAGCAAACCCCTTGCCCGCTGCCGCCAATTCGCCAATCAACCGCGCCGGGTTCCAGTGATCGCCCTGAAGCGTCTCAAGATCCATCAGGCGCCGATGGATATCCGCCAGCCCCTGCTGATCAGCCCAGGCCATCGGCCCGCCCTTGTCCGCCGGGAAACCGTAACCGTTGAGGTAGACCAGATCGATATCCCGAGCCGATCCGGCAATGCCTTCCTGCAGGATCTTCGCGCCTTCGTTGACCAGTGCCAGCAAGCAGCGCTCGAGAGTCTCCTCGGGGCCGATCTCGCGACGCGCAAACCCCAGTTCTTCACTGACTTGAAGCACCAGTGCATCGACCTGCGGATCGTGCTCGGCCTGACGGCTGCCCGGTTCATAATGGTAATAACCGTTGCCACTCTTTTGGCCGAAACGTTCCATCTCGCACAGTCGGTTATCCACCTGAACTTCAGGCGCGTCCTGCCCGACACCGGACAGTTGCCGCGCGCGCCACTGCAGGTCGACGCCCACCACGTCGAACATGCGGAACGGCCCCATGGCGAAACCGAACCCTTGCAGCGCTGCGTCCACCTGGTAGGGATAAGCACCTTCCAGCAGCATTTTCCGCGCCTCGAGCACATAGGTATTGAGCATGCGGTTGCCGATGAAACCGTCACAATTGCCCGCCACTACACTGACCTTGCCCATGCGCTGGCCGAGCGCCAGCGCCGCGTCGAGGACTGCCGGAGCAGTCTGCGCGCCACGGACGATTTCCAGCAGCTTCATGATGTGCGCCGGGCTAAAGAAATGCAGGCCCAGCACTTGCTGTGGCCGGCGTGTGACGGCCGCGATGGCGTCGATGTCCAGCGCCGAAGTATTGCTCGCCAGAATCGCCTCAGGTTTGAGCAGGCCATCAAGTTCACGGAAGATTTTCTGCTTGAGCTCAAGGTTTTCGTACACTGCTTCGATAACCAGGTCGACATCGCGGATGGTCACATAACCATCGGCCGCCGTTACCCGCGCGAAACGGGCGTCGGCTTCTGCCTGATCAATGCGACCCTGACGCACGCTGTGGGCATAGGTGTCCGCCACGGTTGCCATTGCCTGTTCCAGCATTTGCGGATTGTTGTCGACCCACTGCACGGCCACTCCGGCGTTGGCCAGGCACATGACAATGCCACGGCCCATGGTGCCCGCGCCGATGACGGCGGCGCGCTGAATATTCGACGGTGTCTGGCTCATGTTTTGTTCTCTTGTTGGCGATCCGAAGACAGCCATCACCATAGTCAGCCACTGCACATTTTTGAAATTTATTCCTGTGATGAGCAACATTCAGCGGATGGATGAGCCCTGTAGGAGCTGCCGAAGGCTGCGATCTTTTGATCTTCACGTTAAAGATCAAAAGATCGCAGCCTTCGGCAGCTACGGTTTAACGGGTTAGAGGTGCGCTTCGGCCCAACTGCGTACCCCGGCGTACGGATAATCTTCCAGCGCCGCAAACCCGGAAATCGCCCGCACCTTCAGTTTGGTGAACAGCGGTACGCTGATCCCGCACAGAAACCGCGTCACGCGTTCAGCCGAAGGCACGTTGCCCGTGTGCTGCTCGTGCCTGTGGATAAAGTCGCCACACAACGCCTCGAAATTTTTATCCACAAGCGCCGGCAATTCCGGTGGCGCCGGTAGCCGCGCGATCTGCCCATGACACACCGAACAATGGCCACATTGCTGCGGAGCATTGTGGTCGCCGAAATACTCGGCCAGGCGATAGCCCAGGCAACGGTCGGTGGCGAACAGATCCAGCATCGCGTGAATCCGCGCGATCTCGGTGTGTTCATGCCGAGTGAAATAACGGTGCAGCTCTTCGCTCAACGCGGCGCTGTCGAACCCGCTTTGCAGCACGCTGTAGACCTCGGTCATCTGCTTGCTTTCGAGCTCCACCCAACCCTTCTCCTGGAAGTAGTCCAGCGCCTTCACCACCCGACTGCGCTCGGCCTGATGCTGCTCGTGCAACGCCTCGAAATTCACCGTAGCCCAGGTCCGGGCGCGGCTGGAGGTCTGGATGATCGCAGCGACAAAATCCCTGCGCTCGCCTTCAAAACGCGCCAACAACGCCTCGGGCTCCTCCAGATACTTGAAGCGATACTCGGCGTAGTAGGCGTAACGCGGGGCGATCAACCCGCGCAATTCAAGTTGCACCAGCAAGGTCTTGAGCGGCAATTGCCGAATATTGCTCTGATCCGCCAACGGCCCCAGCAGAAACTCCCACTGCCCTTCGGGTGCTGCGGCAAGCATCTCGTCCAGCACGCAACGGATGCCATCGAGCTCGGGGGTGTCGCCGTAGACGAAGTTCTCCAGCACGTTGAGGCTGTCGCGGTTGGCCAACACCAGGCAGTCCGACGGCTGCCCGTCACGCCCGGCGCGACCGATTTCCTGGCTGTAGTTTTCGATGGATTTGGGCAAGTCGAAATGCACCACATTGCGGATGTCGCTTTTGTCGATGCCCATGCCGAAAGCGATGGTGGCGACGATGCAATTGGACTGCCCGCCCATGAAGCGACGCTGAATCGCTTCCCGTTGATCATGGGGCAACCCGGCGTGATAGGCCTCGGCCTGAATGCCGTTGTGGTTCAGGTGTTCGGCGATGTGTTCCGCCGTTTTCTGCAGGGTGACGTAGACGATGCTCGGCTGGTCCGCACGCTGGCTCATCCACTCGACGAGGCGTCGGCGCTTGTCCGCTCCACGAACCGGCTCCACCAGCAAATTGAGGTTCGGGCGATAGAAACCGGTGGTCACCACATCGTCGGCGGCGATGGCGAATTTCGCCTGCATGTCGGCGATGACTTTGGGTGTCGCCGTTGCGGTCAGCAGCAGCACCTGAGGGATATTGAACTGGCGTTGATAGTCGGGAAGCTTGAGGTAGTCCGGGCGAAAGTTGTGCCCCCATTCGGAGATGCAATGCGCCTCGTCCACCACCAGCAGCGAGATCGGTACTTGCTGCAGAAAATGCCGGAAGCGTTCGTTCTTCAGGCGTTCCACCGAGATCATCAGAATCTTCAGTTCGCCGGATTTTGCCCGAGCCATGACATCGCTGGCGTCATCGCGGCTCTGGGCCGAATCGATACTGCCCGCCGAGATGCCGTGGCGTTGCAGGAACGCCAGTTGATCCTGCATCAACGCCAGCAACGGCGAGACCACCAGCGTCAGGTGCGGCAGCAACAGCGCCGGCAATTGGTAGCAAAGGGACTTGCCGGAACCGGTGGGGAAAATCGCCGCCGCCGAACGCCCGGCCAACACGGCACTGACAGCCGCCTCCTGACCGGGTCGGAACTGTGGATAACCGAAAACCTGTTCCAGGGTGTTGTGCATAAGCTGTCACTCCATTGACCGCTGCGGAATCAAAAGCCTAGCCGGCGATTGCAGCGAGTCGAGAAAAGGTCGGGGGCGAAAACGATACGGGATGATACAGCGTCCCAACCCACCGATCCCTGGCCATAGGTTGAAACACAGGAGGCACTTTGCCCACTGATCTCGGCCTTACATCAGCCGGTATGGTTTACCGCCATCAACTTCCGCCAGGTATCCATCATGCGGGGAGCCTGAGATACGCGGATTTTTATCAAGGAACGACCATGTCCCAAAAACACTTTTTTCCGCTTGCCTGCACCCTCGCACTTCCCCTTCTTTTGAACGGATGCCTGACCGTCCCGGAGCAGCCTTCCCTGGACACGGCAGCCTTTGAAACGCCGGAGTATCAGGCCCAAAAAGGTCTGGCGATTGTCAACGCATCAAGTCTTTATGCCCGCGGCGGCACCGGCCAGGGTGTAGCTGTCGCACTGATCGATTCGGGTCTGAACAGCAGCCTGCCGGAGTTTCGAGGAAGGCTGCGCGATCCGGGTTTTGACTATGTGGAGAATCAGGTCGGCACTTTTGATCGGGTCGGCCACGGCACCCAGATGGCCGGCATCCTCGCAGCCAACAAGGATGATCAGGGCATGCACGGCGTCGCGTTCAACGCACAGCTGATCCCCTATCGCTTCGGCGACGATAACGAACCCTTTTTCTTCGATGGTGAAATCGCTCAGTCCTGGCAAGCAGGTTTCGACAAGGGCGCGCGCATCCTCAACAACTCGTGGGCCAACGCCATTCCTGCGACCGAAATCAACGAGGCGCGTTACAAGCAAGTCATGCCGCAATCTCTGGTGACCGCGCGCAAACTGGTGGAGGACGGCGCCGTCTTTGTTTTCCCTACCGGCAATGAACTGAAACGAGAACCCTTGGCTGAACCCGGCTTGCCTGTCGCCATACCCGAACTGGAAAAAGGCTGGATCGCGGTGGTTGCGTTGAAAAACGACGGCAGCGCCATCAATGCCAAATCCAACTATTGTGGCGTGGCGGCAGCCTGGTGCATTGCTGTACCGGGTGGCGACTCCGGTGCAGGGCAAGGCCTGCTGACAACCAACAAGGATGGCACCTACATCCAGACGGCTGGCACCTCGCCTGCTGCCGCGCTGGTCAGCGGAGCATTGGCGGCACTGCAAAGTCGTTACCCCGAGCTCACTGCGCAGCAAGTGCGCGAGCATCTGCTGGCGACGGCGAACCGGACTGGCCTCTATGCCAACAGTGAAGCCTACGGTAGAGGCTTGATGGATCTGGAAGCAGCCTCGCGCCAAGCGCCAGAGGTCATGACCGAGTAAGTCTGTATGGGTCGTTCGGCAGCCTCGAGATAACCTCGCCAGTCTGAACCACCCACACGACTCACACCCCTTGTGTGCGGGCTTGCTCGGGAAGCGGCCAGCACAGCCACTGTAAAACTCGAAACGCCCGACATTGTCCGAGGCACCCTCTACCGAGATTTACTGCGAACCAGCTGATAACGCTGTAGGCATTTTTACCTCTCGCCATTTCACGTTGAAAACCCAGCAACAACCTGTAGTCCCCTTCCTCCAAATATGACAAAACCCTTACAAAGCCTGTCGATCTCGGCCGTCTTGTCCCCCAACGCCATACCCTCCTATAGTTTCCAGCGCGGCTGAAAACAGTGTCTCGGCCTGCCGGGAACACTTGCCGATTTCGCACAGGACGCACTCAATGAAAAACCCCGACTCACTGACAGCCCGCTACCACCCGCTAAAGACCCGCTACAGCGAAACCCCGGTGCTGGTCATCGATACCGAGGCCGATCCCTACGAGATCCTCGACGCCGCCCGACAACGCATCCGCGCCGCCAGCGACCTGCTCGAAACCCTTTATTGCACCTGCTTCAAACAGGCCGAAGCGAGCGACATCCCCAATATCGTCAGCGCCCTGTACCTGCTGACCCAGGACGGCAACGACCTGCTCGACATCGCCCGCCAGCGCTTGCCGAACCTCACCATCTGAAGAACACGATCCCCTGTGGGAGCGAGCCTGCTCGCGAAAAACGATAACGCGGTCCACTGTGGACAACGCCGTCAGCAACGACCTATGAAAGCTTCGGCAAGGTCCTACAAAACAAGACACCTTGTCGGCTATCGATGACCAGTCACTCAATCCTATAGTCCGGGCTGTCGCTGCCAAATCAGCGACTCGGGCTTGGTCACCCGAATGGAACACATAAACGCGTCCGTTGTATGCTGCCGGCACTCAAGTGTCTGCACGCTTTATGGTGGCTGTGTTTGGGACGCCTTCGAGCGTGCCGGTTTTGTGTGTTCTCCCGGTTGACCAACCCGAACACAGTCCGCCTCCCATCGCTTGGTCACGATGGCGGTGGTTTCATCCAAAGCATTTGAGAATACATAAAATGAACAAATGGAACCCGTTCACCAACGAACGCTATCTCCCACTCCACACCAATCTCACCGATTCACAGCCTCTGATCATCGACACAGAAGCCAACCCCCAAGACATCCTCGAAGCCGCACTTCAACGCATCCGAGCTTCCAGCGAGCTCCTCCAAACCCTGCACTGCCAAAGCTTCAAGGACGGCGATGTCGAAGACATCCCGCACATAACCCACGCCCTCTACCTGCTAACCCAGGACGGCTGCGACCTGCTCAAGGTTGCCCAGCAACGCATGCTCAACTGGAAAGCCCCCGCTTAACGCGCTCGTTCAAGCAGGTTCCGTTCCCAAGTAGGAGGGGCCTGCCTGATCAATGATGTTTTTCTGCCACAACACATAGGAGCCGAACATTGCAAACTATTATTGATTGCGTAGCATGTGAGCCATTGTTCACCCATGGACTCACTCTCATGACAGCCGAAACTATCGATCACAGCACCCTCATACGATTGGTTGAGAAAGGCTCGGTAAACAGCGCGCATATCGTTGCGAATCCGGGAGGGTGGTCGATTCAAATTCCGTACGGGAACAAACAATGCTCCCTGACAGCGCAACGTAGTCGACAGGTACGACTGTTCAAACGACTTGAAACGCTGGTGACTTATCTGCAAGACGTAGGCATCACCACCTTCGATGTGGACGCATCGAACTATGATCCACTCCAAATCAAAACCTACACGCGTCCCGATCGTTCCGAGGCGTTGAAACAGGCACACGATGCCGCCGCATACGAGGAATGGTTCAAGGAGCAGGTCCAAATTGGGCTTGATGATTCAAGACCGACGGTGAGCGATGAGGAGGCCCGCCGAATATTCGCCGCCAAACGTGATGCCATACGTCAGCGGGCGCGTTGATGAAGGTAGTCTGGCGTCAGACGGCGCTTGATGACCGAAGCAAAATCATGGACCACATCACTCTGGACAACCCTGAAGCGGCGATTGCCCTCGACGAAATTTTCGAGTTGAAAGCTGAAAACGCTCGTCAGCGTCCGACTCTTTACAGAAAAGGCAAAGTCCCATGAACGCGGGAGATTGTTGCGACCGCCAACTACGTCATGATCTATCTGATCACAGAAAATGCAGTTGAAATGGTAAGGGTGATTCATGCCAGACAAAGATGGCCCTGACATTCATTTTGGTAATTCCCATGAGTAAATTGACCTTCAAACAAAAACAAGCTCATTACGAAAAGGTCAGTCGTTCAAATTACTTGGCTAGCTTGCGCCTCGCCGGATTCGATACTTCTCCGACAAACCTCAACAAGCCGCTTATCTCGCGAGAACAGGCACTCGAAAAATACCGAGAGAGCAAAACAGTTGAGCCTGACTCACGTCCCAGCCTATCGGAGCGCCTTCCAATGAACCTCGCCCCCAATTTCCCTGACGACCACCCAATGCAGCAACTCATGCAACTGCTGCACGAAGAAATCGGTCTGCCCGAGCGCAAAACCATCAGCCTCAACACCTCGATCAACTTCGACCTGGGCTGCAACGGTGCCGATGCACAGCATTTGATCGAAACCCTGGAAAACCACTTCGCCATCGACTTCGTGGATTTCGACAGCTATCGCTATTTCCAGCCCGACGGCTACGATGTATTTCTCAAGCGCAAAGCTAAGGGGCGCGGCGACAAGGTGCCATTGACCATCGGCATGCTCTACCGAG
Source organism: Pseudomonas sp. PDM28 (assembly GCF_019219115.1). NCBI lineage: Bacteria > Pseudomonadati > Pseudomonadota > Gammaproteobacteria > Pseudomonadales > Pseudomonadaceae > Pseudomonas > Pseudomonas sp. PDM28. The sequence goes on along the minus strand of NZ_JAHUWG010000004.1, from coordinate 156,940 downwards.
CCATCAAGGCCCAACACTGGGACACGCAGGCGCTGGAAGGCTTGTAACGTCCACGATAAGGAAATCGCGGGGACGTGTTGATGGGGGTTGTTGGCCGCCTTGCTGTGGGGGCGGCACGGATTTTCTGGTGGGGCTCAATGCCCGCGCGGTGGGGGGGCAAACGCGTCGTTTATTTCGGTCAGGCGCTGGGGCTTGTGCTGGTATTGGTCGGGGCGTTTGTCCTGAATCTGAAAACCTGAAACGACGCGCACGAAAAAGGCCGCCCCGAGGGGCGGCACGGCGCCACAATAAAAATGTGTCGCGCCGATGAGATGGAGCACAACTGCGGGATACCAAATCAACCCGTATCATCAGTGCAAAGGTCGAACTATTTTGGCGAAAAGCAAAGAATATTGCCCTCACTACTTATCGATACTTCATTCGACGTGTAATGACCAAGAGTTAAACATCATGAATCATCAACTCATGTAACGTAGGACTGCCGCACTAGAATGACCTTGATAATTAACAGCGCCGCTAACGAGAATTAATCCATCCTCTTGGATCCTGGCACACCGCCCATAACCGACATCGGGGAACCAGATTATTCCATCTAACGACGATTCATGACCAAATTCGACATCCGGCGTGCCATTTTCATGATAGCGACCCACAACCCCCAGATCCCCGCGCGGGCTATACCAAGTTCCTGCCACAACTATTTTATTATCTTTTTTTTGCACTGCACCTGAATAAAATTCAAGCTCATTTTGTTTTGCAATAACTTTATAGACTTCAGGACTGCCATCCTCTCCAAGCCTTACTATTACTGCATCCGATAGAGTACCACCGCCGAGATGAGGTGGAGGCGTTCTTCCAAAGCCATAAATTTTCCCAGTTGGAAGAATAGTGATCCCCAAAATCTCTAACTCTTTGATGTGCTCAAGTACAAAAAACCCTTTTCCTTTAAAGCTCTCGTCCTTGAAGCCACTCATATCGTAACGCGCAAAAATTCCAGCTGAAATAGTATCTTGGCCATCTTCAGTCAACTTGGTGCAATAACCAGACACAATAAGTTTTTCACCCCCCCTCGTTTCCTGGATACCTAACCCCGTAACTCGCATCATTCGCCAAGGTGCAGGCGCAGTAATATCTATGAAACCTTCCTTTTGAAAACTGAGGTCGAGATCTCCATTGGCTTCAAGGCGAATAAGCTGATGCCGATTCCCCTTTCGATTAGTATGGACCAGCAAAATCTTGCCATCCGCCAACAAAACCATGTTCGCTTGACCGAAGGCGCCTGATGACCTGACACTGCTTTCAGGTATGAATTTTTCCTTATCAGCTTCATAAACTTTAGAAGGATCAAGAATTTTTACCCCATTTTCCCCAAAGCCATCATCAAGACTTCCGTCCATATCGAATCTTGCTAACGCTGCTGACCGATAATCAAAATCTCCCGAGATTACAATTTTTCCATTCTTCTGCACTGCTAAACTGAATACTTGCGAATCAAAACCAGGTGAGAATTCACCGGTAATTACACCACCCCCAAAAGATGCATCAAGCTTACCACCCTCTGTAAGGCGTGCTAAAAAGTACTTCTTCGACTCCCCAGGCCTTAGTCGAGTCGTGCCGGCGACATAAACAAAATGTTGATACCCGTTCCTCCCTTCCGCCATAGCGTTTAAATATCCATCTATCTGAAGATTGCAAATACCCTTTTCACCATAACTTTGATCAAGTTCACCTGGGCGCTTCATTAAATCCGTCATTATGTTATCTCCATTTTTACGCCACCCAGAAAATGGGCGACCATAAAATTAGAGACGCAAACACAGATCAGCGTCTACTGTAAGTTCTAACAGCAAACAAGATCAGATGGCGATTATGGAAGGTTAAAAATGTAATAAGCGCCCTACCAGAGAGCGAATAAGACATTAATAATTCAGACATAAAAAAACGCTCAATGATGCATTGAGCGTTTTTTAATTGTTTGCCCCTTTGCGGAGCAATACTAGACAGCCAAGTTAAATCTTCGGACCCGCAGCCTTGATCGCGTCGCTCACTTCGAACTTCTTGAAGTTCTCGATGAACAGGCCGGCCAGTGCTTTGGCGGCTTCGTCGTAGGATGGCTTGTCGGTCCAGGTGTTGCGTGGGTTCAGCAGGCCAGTCTCAACGCCCGGTACGGCCAGTGGCACGTCGAGGTTGATGGTGTCCAGGTGCTCGGTCTCGGTACCGATCAGCGCGCCGCTCTGGATCGCTGCGATCACTGCACGGGTGGTCGGGATGTTGAAGCGTTTGCCGACGCCGTAGCCACCGCCGGTCCAGCCGGTGTTGACCAGGTAGACCTTGGAGCCGAAGCCGCGGATGCGCTTGATCAGCAGTTCAGCGTATTCGCCGGCCGGACGCGGGAAGAACGGTGCGCCGAAGCAGGTGGAGAAGGTCGACTTGATGCCACTGCCCGAACCCATTTCAGTCGAGCCCACCAGTGCGGTGTAGCCGGACAGGAAGTGGTAGGCCGCTTGTTCTTCGTTGAGGATCGACACTGGCGGCAGCACGCCGGTCAGGTCGCAGGTCAGGAAGATCACAGCGTTCGGCTCGCCACCGAGGTTCTTCTCGGAGCGCTTGGCAACGTGCTCCAGCGGGTAGGCGGCGCGGCTGTTCTGGGTCAGGCTGACATCGGCGTAGTCGGCGTGCTTGGCATCGTCGATAACGACGTTTTCCAATACCGCGCCGTGCTTGATGGCTTTCCAGATAACCGGCTCGTTCTTCTCGGACAGGTCGATGCACTTGGCATAGCAACCGCCTTCGATATTGAACACCACGCCTTCGCCCCAGCCGTGTTCGTCGTCACCGATCAGGTAACGGCTTTCATCGGCGGACAGGGTGGTCTTGCCGGTACCGGACAGACCGAAGAACAGGGTCACGTCGCCCTCTTCGCCGATGTTGGCGGCGCAGTGCATTGGCAGTACGTCGGCAGCCGGCAGCAGGAAGTTCTGCACCGAGAACATGGCTTTCTTCATCTCACCGGCGTAACGCATGCCGGCGATCAGCACTTTCTTCTGTGCGAAGTTGATGATCACGCAGCCGTCGGAGTTGGTGCCGTCACGCTCTGGCACGCATTCGAAGTTGGCAACGTTGAGGACCTGCCACTCGTCACGACCCGCCGGGTTGTACTGAGCCGGGTTGATGAACAGGCAACGGCCGAACAGGTTCTGCCAGGCAGTCTGGGTGGTCATCTTCACGGCCAGGTAGTGCTCGGAAGCCGCACCTACATGCACGTGGGAAACGAAATGCTCTTGCGCGTTGTTGAAAGCTTCAACACGGTCCCACAGGGCGTCGAACTTGTCGGCCGGGAACTTGCGGTTGATCGGGCCCCAGGCGATGGCGCCCGTGGTGCTCGGCTCATCAACGATGAAACGATCGACTGGCGAACGGCCGGTACGGTGACCGGTACGAACAACCAGTGCGCCGGTATCGGCAAGCTCGCCTTCACCGCGATTGAGGGCTTCTTTAACCAGATCATCAACACTCAGATCGGTGTACACGGCATTGTTGGCTTGCGTCATGAGGTTCCCCGTCGGCCAGTGGCCGAGTGCTCCAAACGTTTTTGTAGTAGAAAGTCGTGCACTACTACCGCGAAAAAAGTGGGCCGGATTATGCCAGAAAAGCCCAAAAAAAGTAGGCCCCTCCTGTCGTAACGGCGTTAATCCGGCGGTAGCCAGTGAATTTACCTGCGCTGAACCGTTTTAGTGACGGGTATCTGACGGCGTCTCGACACCCGCGCCGGCGAACAATTGGGTGACATCGGCGGCATCGAACAGGTAGCGCTGGTTACAGAACTGGCAATCGATTTCGATGTTGCCACCGTGCTCGACCACCAATTGCTGCGCATCTTCCACACCCAGACTGACCAGTGCATTGGCCGAACGTTCGCGCGAGCAGCTGCAACGGAAGCGCAACTTCTGCACATCGAACAAGCGCACCTGCTCGTCGTGGTACAGGCGATGCAACACGGTTTCGTTGTCCAGGCCCAGCAGTTCATCGGCGGTCAGCGTGCCGCCCAGGGTAGTGAGGTGCTGCCAGCTGGCGGCGCGCTCGTCTTCGTCCTTCAAACGGTCGGCAGGCAGCTGTTGCAGCAACAGGCCACGGGCGCGACGGCCGTCGGCGTACAGCCAGAAACGCGTGCCGACTTGCTGGGACATGACGAAATAGTTGGTGAAGCATTCCGACAGGGTGGCGCCGTCGAGGTCGACGATGCCCTGGTAACGCTGGCCCTGAGTCGGGTCGATGGTCAATGCCAGCACGCCGTCCGGCATCAGGTCGGCCAGGGTCGCGTCAGGTGCGATACGGTCCGCTTCGTAACGGGCCAGGCCACGGATCTCGCGCTCGCTGGAGCACTCGATCATCAGCAGCGGGATCGGGCCTTCGGAACGGGCTTGCAAAATCAGCAAGCCATCGAACTTCATCGCGCCGACCAGCAACGATGCGGCCGCCATCAGCTCGCCGAGCAGTTGCGCGACCGGCTGCGGGTAGGCGTGTTTGGCCAGGACTTCGGCGTAGCTGAGCTCCAACGAGACCAGCTCGCCACGGGTGTCGCTGTCATCGAAGATGAAGCGTTGGGTGAAGTCGTTATCCGGTAGGTCAGTCATAAGTCTGGGTATCTGAAGTGGTGACAAAAGTGATGACAGAATTCGAGGTCGCGCCTTGGCCATAGCGCCTTGCTGTCTGGTTATGGCTTACAGGACGGAGACTGTGTGCGCTTTACGACGAATGGCACTGCCAACGGCTCATAAAGGGTAGGCGAATTACCCCATATGGCTACGCACAAGCACAATTACAAGTCTTTGCCTGTTTGAGTGATCGACGGCCCCGGTCAATCATTCGTTGCTGCTGCCACGAAACTTGAACAGATCCCGTCGCTGTTTCTTGCTCGGTTTGCCATCGGTGCTTACGCCCAGGGCGCCTGCCTTGCGCTCGGCGGCGGCGTTTTCGCGCTTGGCGATGCTGGCTTGCGTTTCGGCGTACAGCATCTGCGCCTCCGGTGCGCCACGGCGAACGATCGACAACGCCTGGACCACCACCGTGCGCTCCTCGAAACCGGTGCGGATCACAAACTCGTCGCCGACCCGTGGCTCTTTACCCGGCTTGCAGCGTTCGCCTCGGCAATGCACCTTGCCGCTTTCAATCGCCGCCTTGGCCAGGGCACGGGTCTTGTAGAATCGTGCAGCCCACAACCACTTATCGAGGCGGACTTTGTCGTCCTCTTCGTTTTTTTGTGCCATGGAATTTCCTCATTCTGAAATATTGGTGAACTGTACTACCGTTTCTGACGTACCAAGAATTTCACCGGCTCGGATTACAATACCGACATTCCATAACCTCCTTGCGAGGCTGGAAATCCGGGCCGTAGATATCTGTCGCCTTTTAATCATTATTCTGCGTGAATACCGCGAATCCGGCCGCATGCGGCCCGAGCGGTTTCTACCGGTTGAGCACTTTTGAAGACATTTGACCATTTGACCGTTGTCGGTCTGCGCGAGTGGGTGGCGCTCCCGGATTTGGGAGTCGCCGGCCTTCGGGCAAAAATCGACACCGGTGCCAGCACCTCAAGCCTCCACGCCACCGACATCGAGCTGTTCGAGCGCGAGGGTGAGCAGTGGGTGCGTTTTACCGCCCACCTGGGCTCCGTCGTACAACTGCGCCACCGACGCTGCGAAGCACCGTTGGTGACGATGAAAACCATTAAAAGCTCAAACGGTCACGCGCAGGTGCGATACGTGATCAGCACCACCCTGGCCCTCGGTGATCGGGTCTGGCGGGTGGAGTTCACGCTCGCCTGCCGCAAATCCATGCGTTATCGCCTGCTGCTCGGCTCCAAAGCCCTGATCCACGGCCAGTTGGTGGTCAATCCGGGCATCAAGTATGTACAAGACAAGCCGGTGTTCCCGGTATCTACCTCCTCCACAGGTGTTGCATGAAGATCGCTGTGCTGTCGCGGAACCCGCGTCTGTATTCCACCCGCCGCCTGGTTGAAGCCGGTACTGAACGCGGCCATGAAATGGTGGTGGTCGACACCCTGCGCGCCTACATGAACATCGCCAGCCACAAGCCGCAGATCCACTACCGCGGCAAGCCGCTGGAAGGTTTCGATGCGGTGATTCCACGGATCGGTGCGTCCGTGACCTTTTATGGCTGCGCCGTGCTGCGCCAGTTCGAAATGATGGGGGTGTTCCCGCTCAACGAATCGGTGGCCATTGCCCGCTCGCGGGACAAGCTGCGTTCGCTGCAATTGCTGTCCCGTCGCGGGATCGGCTTGCCGGTGACCGGGTTTGCCCACTCCCCCGATGACATCCCCGACCTGATCGAAATGGTCAACGGCGCGCCGCTGGTGATCAAGGTGCTGGAAGGCACCCAAGGCATCGGCGTGGTGCTGTGCGAAACCGCGACCGCCGCAGAATCGGTGATCGAGGCGTTCATGGGCCTCAAGCAGAACATCATGGTCCAGGAGTACATCAAGGAAGCCGGTGGTGCAGACATTCGCTGCTTCGTCGTCGGAGACAAGGTGATTGCAGCGATGAAGCGCCAGGCCAAACCCGGCGAGTTCCGCTCCAACCTGCATCGCGGTGGAAGCGCGAGCCTGATCAAGATCACGCCGGAAGAGCGCATGACGGCGTTGCGCGCAGCCAAGGTCATGGGGTTGGCGGTGGCGGGTGTGGACATCCTGCGCTCCAATCACGGGCCGCTGGTGATGGAAGTGAACTCGTCGCCGGGGCTTGAAGGGATCGAGACCACCACTGGCAAGAATGTGGCGGGGATCATCATTGAGCATCTGGAGAAGAATGGCGGGCCGAATATGACCCGGACCAAGGGTAAGGGTTAACCCTGGTTTTTGTGGCGGCTGGAAGGCCGCCTTCGCGGGCAAGCCCGCTCCCACAGGGTTTTGGGTTGATAGCGATATTTCGGCTAGCCAAAATCACCGTGGGAGCGGCGGTGCGGCGATCCGACTTGCCCGCGAAGGGGCGATCAGCCCACTGAAAAAATCAGGTTTTAAACGGCATCCCGCGGCAACATCAACCCCAACGGCAAGCGCACCCGCGCTTCCAGTCCACCGCCCGAGCGGTTGCGCAGTTCAACATTCCCGCCATGCATCGAAGCAATCCGCTTCACGATCGCCAGCCCCAACCCGGTGCCCTTCCCGCCCCGGGCACGATCACCACGGGTGAACGGGTTGAAGATCGCTTCCAGTTCCGACGGATCGATCCCGGCACCACGGTCCATGACGCTCAGCACCACATACGGCGCGCTGATGTCCCCGGACACGTATGCCGCCACCTCCACGCCACTGCCGGCATGATGCAGCGCATTGCCGATCAGGTTGTTCAGCAGTCGCTTCATCGACACACGACGCAACGGAAACGGCTGAATCGGCTCCAGGCGCAGCCGCACTTTTTCTTCGGTCTGGTTATACGGCGCAGCGACTTCGCGGACCAGGTCGCTCAGGTCAACCTCCTCCACCGACTCGTCGCGCCCGTCGCGAATGAACGCCAGGAACTGATCGAGAATCGCGTCCATGTCTTCGATATCGCGCACCATGTCGTCAGTCAGGTCGGTGCGATCGCCCATCAACTCCAGGGACAGACGCAAGCGGGTCAAGGGTGTGCGCAAATCATGGGAAACCCCGGCCAGCATCAGCTCACGCTCGCGACCTGCCTGCTCCACGTCTTCGGCCATCTGGTTGAAGGCGCGGTAAACCTCGGTCATCTCACTCGGGGTATCGCTGATTGGCAAGCGCACGCTGCGCCCCTGGCCCAGTTGCCGCGCGGCATACACCAGACGCTTCAAAGGTTGATTGAGCTGGCTGACGAAGATCCACGCAGACGCCGTTGACAGCAGACCGATAGCAAGGAACCAGCCGAGCACATTCCAGATTTTCTGGCCACGCAACGGGTGCGGATACAACGGCACTTTCAGCCAACCTTCACCCAGGCTCGGAGCACGAACCCACAATGCCGGGGGAGAATGCATGCGTAGTCGCACTTCGGTGTCCGGCCCCAACTCGGTCTGCATCTGTCGCTGGTAAATCTCACTGTATGGCCAATGTTGCTCGCCTTCCGGGACACCGGCGCCCACTACCCGAATCAGGGGTGCACTATCGGCAATCTTGGCGCGGTTCTCTTCATCAGCCGCCCAGTAGGCGCGCAGTACCAGGGCGACACCGTGGCTGTACTGGCGGTCCACCAGCACATCTTCGTTCATCAGCAGATAAACCAGGGTCAGCGCCTTGGAGAAGAGAACGACGATGAGCACCAGCCAAAGGGTGCGGGAGAAGAAGCTCTGGGGGAACCAAACGGGGGTTTTCATGGATAACCGTTAAACACTTGCAGGAGAGAGCGATGCTCGCATATTGCGGTTTGCGAGTCTGCGGACAGGATCGAATGATCCGAAGTCCGCACGACCCGCTCCTACAAATCGCCAATCACTTGGTGGCGGTACCATCCGGAACAAACACGTAACCCACGCCCCAGACTGTCTGGATGTAACGCGGTTTGGAAGGATCGGGCTCGATCATCCGGCGCAGACGGGAAATCTGCACATCGATGGAACGCTCCAGGGCATCCCACTCGCGGCCACGGGCCAGGTTCATCAGTTTATCGCGAGTCAGCGGCTGACGCGCATTCATCACCAGGGCCTTGAGCACAGCGAACTCGCCGGTGGTGAGCATGTGCACTTCTTCACCGCGCTTGAGCTCGCGGGTGGCCAGGGACAACTCGTAGTCACCGAAGGTCACGCTTTCGTCTTCGCTGCCCGGGGCGCCTGGCACCGGGGCCGACTGGCGACGCAATACCGCCTTGACGCGAGCCATCAGCTCGTCCGGGTTGAACGGCTTGGCCAGGTAATCGTCGGCGCCCAGTTCCAGGCCCTTGATACGGCTCAGCTCGTCGCCCTTGGCGGTGAGCATGATGATTGGAATCTGGTTGTTCGCGTTGCGCAGGCGGCGGCAGGCGGTCAGGCCGTCTTCGCCGGGCAGCATCAGGTCGAGGACGACCAGGTTGAACACTTCGCGCGCCAGCAGGCGATCCATTTGCTCGGTGTTCGGTACGGCGCGGGCGCGGTAGCCCTTGCTGACGAAAAAACGTTCCAGCAGGCTGCTCAGCCCCGGATCGTCGTCAACGATAAGAATTTTCTCGCCTTCAGCAGTTTGTGCAGTGCTGCTCATTGGATGCTCCTTTGATCTCGGCGCGCATTATGGCGTAGCTGCCGTTATACGCACCGTGTGCATTGTTAGCAGATTTTTCCTTTAGTGCCAGAAAACCGGCCATTGCACCCGCAACCCCTGATGCCCCCGAACGACAGAACGCTGGTTATAATGCGCGGCCTTTTGTGTCAGGCAACATCAGACAGGTACTACAGACAGACGCCATTTATTTTCATGGCGTCGGCAGTAATTGTTCGATTTCACGGGTCAACGGGATACCTTTTGATCCAGGTAGCGGCGCAGGCCAGGCCGCTCAACCAGACTCGCCGAGCCCTTATCCTTGCGCCTGCGAGCCTGCTTTCACAATTTGTCAGGTGGTTTTATGGACAGCATCAACAGCCGCATCGCCGAGGAACTCGGTGTACGCCCACAACAGGTCGAAGCGGCCGTCGCGCTACTCGATGAAGGCTCTACCGTTCCCTTCATCGCCCGTTACCGGAAAGAAGTGACCGGCAGCCTCGACGATACGCAATTGCGTCATCTGGAAGAGCGCCTGCGCTACCTGCGAGAACTCGACGAACGGCGCATCAGCATCCTTGCCAGCATCGAAGAGCAAGGCAAGCTGACGCCGCAACTCGAACGCGACATCAAGCTCGCCGACACCAAGACCCGCCTCGAAGACTTGTACCTGCCGTACAAGCAGAAGCGCCGCACCAAGGGCCAGATCGCCCTGGAAGCCGGCCTCGGCGAACTGGCCGACGGTTTGTTCAACGACCCGTCCCTGAGCCCGGAAACCGAAGCCGCACGCTTCATCGACGCTGAAAAAGGCGTGGCCGACGTGAAGGCAGCCCTCGAAGGCGCCAAGTACATCCTCATGGAGCGCTTCGCCGAAGACGCCGGCCTGCTGGACAAGCTGCGCAACTACCTCAAGCAGGAAGCCACCCTCAGTGCCCGCGTGATTGCCGGCAAGGAGGAGGAAGGCGCCAAGTTCCGCGACTACTTCGAACACGACGAACCACTGAAAAGCATGCCGTCGCACCGCGCGCTGGCGATTTTCCGTGGCCGCAACGAAGGCATCCTCAGCTCCGCGCTGAAAGTCGGCGACGAACTGCCGGGCACCATGCACCCGTGCGAAGGCATGATCGGCCAGCATGTCGGCATCCAGAACCAGAACCGCGCCGCCGACAAATGGTTGGGCGAAGTGGTGCGCTGGACCTGGAAGGTCAAGCTCTACACCCATCTGGAAACCGACCTGCTGGGCGAACTGCGCGATGGCGCGGAAACCGAAGCGATCAACGTCTTCGCCCACAACCTGCACGACCTGCTGCTGTCGGCCCCGGCCGGCCCGCGCGCCACTTTGGGTCTCGACCCTGGCCTGCGCACCGGCTGCAAGGTGGCGGTGGTTGATTCCACTGGCAAGCTGCTGGATCACGCCACGGTTTACCCGCACGTGCCGCACAACAAGTGGGACCAGACCATCGCCGTACTCGCCGCCCTGTGCGCCAAGCACTCGGTGGACCTGATCGCCATCGGCAACGGTACCGCCAGCCGCGAGACCGATAAGCTCGCCGCCGAGCTGATCAAAAAATACCCAGCGATGAAGATGACCAAAGTCATGGTCTCCGAGGCCGGTGCATCGGTTTACTCGGCGTCGGAACTGGCTTCCAAGGAATTCCCGGATCTCGACGTGTCGATCCGTGGTGCGGTGTCGATTGCCCGTCGCCTGCAGGATCCGCTGGCTGAGCTGGTGAAGATCGATCCGAAATCCATCGGTGTCGGCCAGTACCAGCACGACGTGTCGCAGCTGAAACTGGCCCGTGGCCTGGATGCCGTGGTCGAGGACTGCGTGAACGCCGTCGGCGTCGACGTGAACACCGCGTCCGTGGCGTTGCTGGCGCGCATCTCCGGTCTCAACGCGACCCTGGCGCAGAACATCGTCAGCCACCGTGACGAGCACGGTGCGTTCAAGACCCGCGCTGCGCTGAAGAAAGTCGCACGTCTGGGCGAAAAAACCTTCGAACAGGCCGCCGGATTCCTGCGCGTGATGAACGGAGACAATCCCCTGGATGCCTCCGCGGTGCACCCGGAAGCCTATCCGCTGGTGCAGCGTATCGCCGCCGAGACCGATCGCGATATTCGTTCGCTGATTGGCGACAGTGGCTTCCTCAAGCGCCTGGACCCGAAAAAATTCACCGACGAAACCTTCGGCTTGCCAACGGTCACCGACATCCTGCAGGAGTTGGACAAGCCCGGCCGCGACCCGCGCCCCGAGTTCAAGACCGCCGAGTTCCAGGAAGGCGTCGAAGACCTCAAGGACCTTCAACTGGGCATGATCCTCGAAGGCGTGGTGACCAACGTGACCAACTTCGGTGCCTTCGTCGATATCGGCGTGCATCAGGACGGTTTGGTGCACATCTCCGCGCTTTCGGAGAAGTTCATCAAGGATCCGCGCGAAGCGGTGAAGGCCGGTGACGTGGTGAAAGTGAAGGTCATGGAAGTCGACATCCCGCGCAAACGCGTTGGCCTGTCGATGCGCATGAGCGACACCCCGGGCGAGAAAATCGACGGCGCTCGCGGCGCGCGTCCGGGGTCGGCGCCCCGCCAATCCCAGAACACTGCACCGCGCAAGGAAACCACGGCAGCAGCACCGAGCAACAACGCCATGGCTTCGCTGTTCGCCAATGCCAAGCAGTTGAAGAAACGCTGATGGACATTCCCGCCGGGCTGACCGAAAGCGCGTTTTTCAAGCTGCTGGGCTGCCGCTTGCACAGTCTGGAAACCGGGGTGGCGCAAGTCGCCCTGGCACTGGAGCCCGAACTGCGCAATCGCGGCGGCAAGCTCCACGGCGGGGCCTTGTTCAGCCTGGTGGACATTGCCATGGGGCTGGCCTGCTCCAGCACCCACGGCTTTGACCAGCAGAGCGCGACCATCGAGTGCAAGATCAACTACATCCGCGCCGTCTCTGACGGCGAGGTGATGTGCACGGCGCGGGTGATCCATCCGGGTCGCCGCACCTTGGTTGTCGAAGCCGATGTGATGCAGGGCGACAAACTGGTCGCAAAAGCACAAGGCACGTTCGCTGTCCTGTAGCTAGTCGTCATCAATTTGAGTTAATTTCAGCGCAATGCAACCTGTGGGAGCGGGCTTGCCCGCGATGGCGGTGTGTCAGACCACATAAATGGTGACTGACACTCCCTCATCGCGGGCAAGCCCGCTCCCACAGGGAACGTGCAATTCTTGAAAATCGGCATATGGCCTGTCAGGCTCAAAAACGAGGCGAAAACGCCAGTTTTAACTTCACCCTTGTAGACCGTCTTGCCCACCCCCATATTGGGGCGACTGACGCGTGAAGGAATCCAACTTGAGCGAACTTCTCAACCGCCGCCTGGCCCTGCTCGGCGAGCGCGCTAACCTCTCTCTGCTCGAACAGTGCCTTCACGGCATCGAACGTGAATGCCTGCGCGTGACCGGCGAAGGTCGCCTGGCGCAAACGCCGCACCCGGAAGAATTGGGTTCCGCGCTGACCAACGAACAGATCACCACCGACTACTCCGAGTCGCTGCTGGAGTTCATCACTCCAGCCCTGCCCGACCCGGCGGACACGTTGGCAAGCCTGGACAGCATTCACCGTTTTGCCTACAGCAAGCTCGGCAACGAGTACCTGTGGAGCCCATCGATGCCGTGCCCGTTGCCGGCCGAGGAAGACATCCCGATCGCCTATTACGGCACGTCCAATATCGGGCAGCTCAAGTACGTGTACCGCAAGGGCCTGGCCCTGCGTTACGGCAAGACCATGCAATGCATTGCCGGCATCCACTACAACTTTTCCCTGCCGGAAAAACTCTGGCCGCTGCTCAGGCAGGCCGAAGGCTTTGTCGGTAGCGACCGCGATTTCCAGTCGTCGTCCTACATCGCGCTGATCCGCAACTTCCGCCGCTACAGCTGGCTGCTGATGTACCTGTTCGGTGCGTCGCCAGCGCTGGATGCCGGCTTCCTGCGCGGTCGTTCGCATCAGTTGGAACAGCTGGACCCGCACACCCTGTACCTGCCGTACGCCACCAGCCTGCGCATGAGCGACCTGGGTTACCAGAGCAACGCCCAGGCCGGCCTGACGCCGTGCTACAACGATCTGGCCAGCTACACCGACAGCCTGCGCAAAGCGGTGGCCACGCCGTATGCGCCGTACGTCGAAGTCGGCACCCACCAGGATGGCGAGTGGGTGCAGCTCAATACCAACATCCTGCAGATCGAAAACGAGTACTACTCCAACATCCGCCCGAAACGCGTGACCTACACCGGCGAGCGGCCGATCCAGGCGCTGATGGCCCGGGGCATCCAGTACGTCGAAGTGCGCTGCCTGGACATCAATCCGTTCCTGCCGATGGGCATCGACCTTACCGAGTCGCGCTTCCTCGATGCGTTCCTGCTGTACTGCGCGCTCAACGACAGCCCGCTGCTGACCAACACCAGTTGCGGCAACGCGACCTCGAACTTCCTCAGCGTGGTCAAGGAAGGTCGTCGTCCAGGCCTGCAACTGCAACGCGACGGCCAGCCGGTTGACCTGAAGGAATGGGCCGGTGAGCTGCTGGAAAAAATCGCTCCGCTGGCCGCGTTGCTCGACCAGAGCCATGGCGGCGATGCCCACAGCAAGGCGCTGGACGCCCAGATGGCCAAGGTCCGGGACCCGTCCCTGACGCCATCGGCACAAGTGTTGGCGGCCATGGCCGAGCACAAGGAGAGCTTTGCCCAGTTCTCCCTGCGCCAAAGCCAGGCGCATGCCGAGTTCTTCCGCCGCGAGCCGTTGGCGGCTGAAGAGCAAGCGCAGTTTGAAGAGCGGGCGCGTTCATCGCTGGCTCAACAGGCTGAGCTGGAGCAGAACGAGGTCGGTGATTTCGATGTGTTTGTCGGGGCGTACCAGGCGAGCATTCTGGCGATCAGCAACTGAAGGTCCTTCGGACCTTATCGTCGGAACGCCGCCCGGAGCAAGCTCGCTCCCACAGGGTTCAGTGGTGTTTGCACGATTGTGCTCACACCGAAGATCCACTGTGGGAGCGAGCTTGCTCGCGATGACCACGTAGTGGTCGCTCCTCAAGTTTTCCTCTCATAAGCTAATTCGAATAAGTTATTTATTTTCGAATTCTTAGATCATTTAGTCTCTTTATCACGCCGACATTCGGTCGCCTGACAAGGAGCTTTCTGATGAAACTGACTTTCCCTCTACGCTTGCTGGCGGCCGCAACTCTGGCTACCGCGAGTTTCTTTGCCCAGGCGGCCGACGTCACCGTCGCCTACCAGACCACCGTTGACCCGGCGAAAGTCGCCCAGGCCGACGGCGCTTACGAAAAGGCCACCAAGGCCGATATCAGCTGGCGCAAATTCGACAACGGTGCCGATATCATCGCCGCCATCGCCTCCGGCGACGTGCAGATCGGCTACCTCGGTTCCAGCCCGCTGACCGCTGCCATCACTCGCAAAGTCCCGGTGGAAACCTTCCTCATCGCCACCCAGATCGGCGCCGCCGAAGCCTTGGTCGCCCGCGACGGCTCCGGGATCAAGACCCCGCAAGACCTGATCGGCAAGAAAATCGCCGTGCCGTTTGTATCCACCGGCCACTACAGCCTGCTCGCTGCACTGAAGCACTGGAACATCGATCCCTCGAAAGTCACCGTTCTCAACCTGGCGCCACCGGCGATCATCGCCGCCTGGAAACGCGGTGACATCGACGCCACTTACGTGTGGGACCCGGCCCTCGGCGTGGCCAAGGAAAACGGCAAGGTCCTGATCACCTCCGGTGAACTGGCCAAGTTCGGTGCTCCGACCTTCGATGCCTGGATCGTGCGCAAGGATTTCGCCGAGAAGCATCCGCAGATCGTCACCGCGTTCGCCAAAGTCACCCTCGACGCCTATGCCGATTACCGCAAAGACCCACAAGCCTGGCTCGCCAACCAGGGCAACGTCGACAAGCTGGTAAAACTGTCTGGCGCCAAGGCCAGCGATATTCCGCTGCTGCTGCAAGGCAACGTCTACCCGCTGGCGGCTGACCAGGTGCTCACCCTCGGCGCGCCGACGACCAAAGCCATCACCGACACCGCCGCGTTCCTCAAGGAACAAGGCAAAGTCGAGGCCGTGCTGCCGGACTACGCGCCGTACGTCAGCGCCAAGTTCATCACCAATTGATCGGGAGTTGACTGCGATGGCTTTGCTACAACTGGAGCGTATCAGCGCACAGTACCCCGGCAACCCGGAACCGGTGTTGGCGGATATCTCCCTGAGCCTCGGGCCCCGGCAATTGCTGGTCGCCCTCGGCCCGTCCGGCAGTGGCAAGACTTCGCTGTTGAACCTGATTGCCGGTTTCGTCGAACCCAGCGCCGGGCGCATCACCCTCGACGGCGTGCCCGTCAGAGGCCCGAGCGCCGAGCGCGGCGTAGTGTTCCAAGACGACGCGCTACTGCCCTGGCAGGACGTACTGGCCAACGTCGGCTTCGGCCTGGAGCTGGCCGGTATTGCCCGGGACAAACGCGAAGCGCGTGCCCGGGAAATGCTCGCCCTGGTCGATCTTTCAGGTTTTGACCAGCGCCGCATCTGGCAGCTCTCGGGTGGCCAGAAGCAGCGTGTCGGCCTGGCCCGCGCGCTCGCCGCCGACCCGCGCGTGTTGTTGATGGACGAACCTTTCGGCGCCCTGGATGCCTTCACCCGCGAGCAGATGCAAGAGCTGTTGTTGCAAGTCTGGCAACGCACCGCCAAGCCGGTGTTCCTGATTACCCACGACATCGAAGAAGCCGTGTTCCTCGCCACCGACCTGATTCTGTTGGCGCCGAACCCGGGGCAAATCGTCGAGCGCCTGAGCCTCGACTTCGGTCAGCGTTACGCCGCCGGTGAGTCGGCCCGCTCAATCAAATCCGATCCGCGTTTTATCGAAACCCGCGAACACGTGCTCGCCAAAGTGTTCTCCCAACGCAGCGCCGCCCAGCGGCAGGAGCGCGCATGAGCAGTTACGAAATCCCCGTCGCCGCGATCAAGCCAGGCACTCCTGTGCCTGCCGCACGACGCCGCTTGAGCACTCGCTGGATCAGCGTGCTGACACTGGCCGCGCTCATTGTCATTTGGTGGGCCGTGACCGCGACCGGTCTGATCGAGCCGCTGTTCCTGCCGCCGCCCTCCGCCGTGCTGCAAAAAGGCTGGCTGCTGGCGACCTCCGGTTACATGGACTCAACGCTGTGGCAGCACCTCGGCGCGAGCCTGAGCCGCATCGGCCTGGGCCTCGGCTTTGCGATACTCACCGCCGTACCGGTGGGCATCGCCATCGGCGCCAACCGTATCGCCCGTGGCGTGCTCGACCCGCTGATCGAGTTCTACCGGCCCATTCCACCGCTGGCCTACCTGCCGCTGATCGTGATCTGGTGCGGCATCGGCGAACTGTCGAAAGTGCTGCTGATCTACCTGGCGATCTTCGCCCCGATTGCCATCGCCACCGCCACTGGCGTGCGCACGGTCGACCCGGCCAAATTGCGTGCCGCGCAGTCATTGGGTGCCACTCGCGTGCAGTTGATCCGCCACGTGATTTTGCCGAGTGCCTTGCCGGACATTCTGACCGGGGTGCGCATTGGCCTCGGTGTCGGTTGGTCGACACTGGTCGCCGCCGAATTGATCGCCGCCACCAGCGGTCTTGGCTTTATGGTGCAGTCCGCCGCGCAGTTCCTGGTCACCGATGTGGTGGTCCTGGGGATTCTGGTGATCGCACTGATCGCTTTCGCGATGGAAATGGGCCTGCGCAAATTGCAGCGCAAACTGGTGCCGTGGCACGGCCAGGCCCACTGAATAATTGCCCTGTGAGTACCCTGTGGGAGCGAGCTTGCTCACGATGGCGGTTGCACGTTCAACACTTGTGTCGCCTGACAGTCCGCTATCGCGAGCAAGCTCGCTCCCACAAAAGCTCGACACCCCGGATCAATGAGAACCACCATGAGCCACCCAACCATTGTCCCCTTAAGCTCGGCCCTCGGCGCGCAGATCAGCGGCGTCGACATCAGCCAGCCGCTGAGCGCGGAACAACGCGACGCCATCGAGCAGGCCTTGCTCAAGCATCAGGTGCTGTTCTTTCGCGACCAGCCGATCACGCCACAGCAACAGGCGCGATTCGCCGCGAATTTCGGCGACCTGCACATTCACCCGATCTACCCCAATGTGCCGGAACAGCCGCAAGTGCTGATCCTCGACACCGCCGTCACTGACGTGCGCGATAACGCGATCTGGCACACCGACGTGACCTTCCTGCCGACCCCGGCCATGGGCGCGGTGCTCAGCGCCAAGCTGCTGCCGGAGTTTGGCGGCGACACCTTGTGGGCCAGTGGAATTGCCGCGTATGAAGCCCTCTCGGCGCCGATGAAAACCTTGCTCGAAGGCCTGACCGCCACCCACGATTTCACCCGTTCGTTCCCGCTGGAGCGCTATGGCAACACGCCCGAAGCGTTGGCCCAGTGGGAGGAAGCACGGCGCAAGAATCCGCCCCTGTCGCACCCGGTGATCCGCACACACCCGGTGAGCGGTCGCCGCTCGCTGTTCGTCAACGAAGGCTTCACCTCGAAGATCAACGAATTGTCGGAAACCGAAAGCGAGGCGATTCTGAAGTTTCTGTTTGCCCACGCCACGCGGCCTGAATTCACCATCCGCTGGCGCTGGCAGCAGGACGACATTGCGTTCTGGGACAACCGCGTGACCCAGCATTACGCCGTGGATGATTACCGGCCGGCGCGGCGGGTGATGCAGCGGGCGACGGTGTTGGGGGATGTGCCGTTTTTTTCGGTGAATCCCTGACATTTTCATTGCCTGTTCAGGCCTCATCGCGAGCAAGCTCGCTCCCACATTGGATTTGTGTCGACCACCAACCTGTGGGAGCGAGCTTGCTCGCGATGAGGCCAGGACAGGCACCAGAAGACCCGGCGCCTGACTCTTACTCAGCCATCGAAGGCTTCTCCCAAAGATTGATCCCACCCTCCTGGGCATACCGGTCAATCTCCGCCAGCTCCTCTGCACTGAAGCTCAGGTTCTTCAACGCGCCGACGTTCTCGATGATCTGCTCCGGCCGGCTCGCGCCAATCAATGCCGAAGTGACCCGTGGATCGCGCAAGGTCCACGCCAGCGCCAGTTGCGCCAGGCTCTGGTCACGACGCCTGGCGATTTCGTTGAGTGCGCGCACCTGGGCGATGTTGGCCTCGGACAAGTGCGATGCCTGCAACGAACCACCCCCCGGACGATTGACCCGCGCATCCGCCGGCACGCCGTTGAGGTACTTGTCGGTCAGCAATCCCTGCGCCAGCGGCGTGAACGCAATCACGCCCGTGCCGAGTTCGTCAGTGGTGTCCAGCAGGTCTTTTTCCACCCAGCGATTGAGCAGGTTGTAGGCCGGTTGGTGGATCAGCAGCGGGACTTTCCACTCTTTGAGCAACGCCGCCATTTCGCGGGTCTTCACCCCGGAATAAGACGAGATGCCGATGTACAACGCCTTGCCCTGCTGCACCGCGGTGGCCAGCGCACTGGCGGTTTCTTCCAGTGGCGTGTCCGGGTCAAAACGGTGGGAATAGAAGATGTCGACATAGTCCACGCCCAAGCGCTGCAGGCTCTGGTCGAGGCTGGCCAGCACATACTTGCGCGAACCGCCGCCCTGACCGTAAGGCCCCGGCCACATGTCCCAACCGGCCTTGCTGGAGATGATCAACTCGTCGCGGTACTGCTTGAAGTCTTCACGCAGCAAACGGCCGAAGTTGATTTCGGCGCTGCCATAGGGCGGACCGTAGTTGTTGGCCAGGTCGAAATGGTTGATCCCCAGATCGAACGCCGTGCGCAACAACGCGCGCTGGGTATCGATCGGCGTGCTATCGCCGAAGTTGTGCCACAGGCCCAACGACAGCGCAGGCAGCACCAGGCCGCTGCGGCCCACGCGGCGGTAAGGGATGGAGTCGTAGCGGTTTTCGGCAGCGGTGTAAGTCATCGAATCCTCTCTTGTCTATCTTGAATCTGGTATCGACTGCTTCGCCAGGCGCCCAGCATACGCCCGGATCAACGCCAGAAAACCCGGGATTCGACTAAATGCTGAAACGTTTCACAGAAATTCATTCTGCCCGCACAATCGAACAGAACAGCGACAGGCTTGTGTGATCCGGGCCGACAGGAACACAGTCGCCAAAGCAACGAAGAAGCGATAACGATCGCAAGGATGGAAGAAGCCATGCACACCACCATCATCATCACCTTCGGCCTGGTCCTGCTCGCGATGATGCTGTTCATCGGCGAGAAAATCGGCTTCAGCCGCCAGACACTCACCTACAGTTTCGTGATCCTGTGGCTGGCACTGACAGTGATCAACGGCGCCATCGGCGTGGTGACCGCCGGCCAGTCGTTGAGTACGGAGCTGGGGATCGGCACGATGGTGTTCAGCATCCCGGTGGCGGCGCTGGTGTTGTTCATGGTGCTGAGCGCCGAGAGCTGAAAAGCCCCGGCGCCCTGCCCGCGATCAACGCACCAGATGCAGGAACTGCATGTGCCGCTCGTACTGGTCGAGGATGTCGTTGATGATCTGCTCCTTGGTGTAGCCCACCAGGTCATAGTCCTGGCTGCCCTCGCTTAAGTGCACTTCGGCCCGGTAGTAACGGCGATTGTTGAGTTGCTTGGAACCCATGCCGCCACGGGCAAACGAAGGCGTGAAATAGCCGCGCATCTGCACCTGATAAACGAACGGATGCTGATCGCCGTGGCCGATTTCCAGGCTGACGCTGTCATGGGCCGGGTCCGGGTGCATGACCACGTGCAGCCCCTTTTCGCGGAACACCGCCGACACTTCCTCAATGGCCGGTCGCACCGTGGTATCGAGGAAGCGATAAACCTCGTCGCGCGACGGAAAATGCACGGCCTGGCTCAGGCGTTGCCGCCAGCCGCCCTTGCCACGCCGAGAACCCGAGACCGGCGCCAACGAATGCATCTGCGCAATCTGCTTCTGCGACTCCAGATAAAACGCCTTGTGCAGACCCCACATCATCAACAGCAAGATCAACGAGAACGGCAACGAAGTCAGGACCACCGCCGACTTCAACGCATCGATGCTGCCGGAAAACAGCAGCGCGCTGGTCACCAGAGCGGTCATTGCGCCCCAGAACACCCGCAGCCATTTCGGCCCGTCTTCATCGGGATTGCCACCCTTGGCGGACAGCGTCGACAGCACCACGGTGCCGGAGTCGGCGGAGGTGACGAAGAACACAAAGCTGATGAACACCGTTACCGCAATGACGGTTTTGCACCACGGGTAGGTTTCCAGCAGCAGGTAGAGCGTCATCGACGGATTGTCGATAGCCGACAGGCCGAGCGCGCTCATGCCGTGGTTGAGCACTTGATCGATGGCGCTGTTGCCGAAGATCGACATCCACGCCAGGGTGAAACCGAGCGGAATCAGCAGCACGCCGAAGACGAATTCGCGGATGGTGCGGCCACGGGATATCCGCGCGATGAACAAGCCCACGAACGGCGACCATGCGATCCACCAGGCCCAATAGAACACCGTCCAGCCGCCCAGCCAGTCGCTGGGTTTGTCGTAGGCGTAGAGGTCGAAGCTCTTCATCGGCAAGGCGCCGAGGTAATCGCCGAGGTTCTGGATCAGGGTGTTGAGCAAGTGCTGCGTGGGGCCGGCGAACAACACGAACAGCAACAGCGCACAGGCCAGCAGCATGTTGATGTCGGACATGACCCGCACGCCCTTGTCGACGCCCGACACCGCAACGATGATCGCCGCGCCCATCATCAGGGTGATCAGGCCGACCTGAACCCACTGGGTGTGGGCGATGCCGAACAGGTAGTCCAGGCCCGAATTGAGGTGCAACACGCCAAAGCCCATGTCGGCACCAAGGCCAAACACCGTGGCGATGATGCCGAAGCCATCCACCGCGTAGCCGATGGGGCCATTGATGCGCTTGCCGATCAGCGGATACAGCGCCGAGCGCAGGGCCAGCGGCAGGTTGTGGCGATAGGCGAAATAGGCCAGCGCCATACCGACAAAGGCGAACACGCCCCAGCCATGCAAACCCCAGTGTAAAAACAGAATCTGCATCGCCTGACGCGCCGCGTCCGCAGTGCCGGCCTCGCCCTGGGGAGGCTGCAGCATGTGGGTCAGCGGCTCGGACACGCAAAAGAAAAACAGGGTGATGCTGATCCCCGCGGCGAACAGCATGCCGGCCCATGACAAATAGCTGAATTCGGGCTCGTCGTGGTCGGCACCGAGCTTGATCTTGCCGTAGCCGGACAAGGCGGTGACCACCACGAAGACCAGATACAGCGTCATCGCCAACAGGTAATACCAGCCGACCGTGTTGGCCGCCCAGTTTTGCGCCGCCAGCAACCAGGCACCGGCCTGCTCGGGCATGGCAATGACAACGACACCAAACAACAGAATGAAACTCGCCGAGAACCAGAACACCGGCGGATTCATGCGGACCAGGCCGCTTGGAGGGATGGACGATGCACTCATGTACGGTGCACCTCGAAGGGGTAAAACGTGGCTGTAGAAATCGGACTCAGCAAAGGCAAGCCTCCTGTTGTGAGCGGGCAGCGAACCGCCGGTTTAACTTGAATGAACGTTCAAGTTAAACATGGATAGGGGGCTAAGGACTAATCGCAGGGCTCGGCGGTAGTGTTAATACGCTAGCTCAAGGGAGGATCTGGTGCGGGATTGGCGACTCGATTCGACTTGAAATCCAATCGCGGGCAAGCCCGCTCCCACAGTGGACCTGGTTGAACACAAAAGCTGTAAACGACAGAAAACCTTGTGGGAGCGGGCTTGCCCGCGATGAGGCCAGACCAGTCAAAGGAGATTCAAAGACCTACTTCTGCGCCCCATCTTCATGCTGCAGATTCGCCTGGGTCAGGTTGCTGCCCGCCGGCACGCTGCGGGTCAGCCAGACGTTGCCGCCAATGGTCGAACCCTGGCCTATGGTGATCCGCCCCAGGATCGTCGCCCCGGCATAAATCACCACGTCATCCTCGACAATTGGATGCCGAGGCTGGCCTTTCTGCAACTGGCCGTCTTCGTCCGCCGGGAAGCGCTTGGCCCCCAGGGTCACGGCCTGATAAATGCGCACGCGCTCGCCGATGATCGCGGTTTCGCCGATCACCACGCCGGTACCATGGTCGATGAAAAAACTGCGGCCGATCTGCGCGCCGGGGTGAATGTCGATGCCCGTGGCCGAGTGAGCGATTTCCGCGCTGATACGTGCCAGCAACGGCAGCCCGGCACGGTACAAATGGTGGGCCAGCCGATGGTGAATCACCGCCAGGATCCCCGGGTAGCACAACAGCACTTCATCGACACTGCGCGCCGCCGGGTCGCCGTGATAGGCCGCCAGTACGTCGGTGTCCAACAGGCTGCGCAACCCCGGCAGGGCGAGGGCGAAGTCCTGGATGATCTGGATGGTCTTGGCTTCGACTTCGGTATCGGCCTGGGCACTGTGGCGCGCGGCATAGCGCAATTCGAGTCGCGCCTGGGCCAACAGCGCATTCAGCGCCACATCCAGTGTGTGACCGACGTAGAAGTCTTCACTCTCTTCGCGCAGGTCAACCGGCCCCAGGCGCATCGGGAACAGCGCACCGCACAAGGCTTCGAGAATCTCTGCCATGGCCGCCCGGGAGGGCAGCTCGCGACCGCCCTGCTCGGTACTGGCCCGGCCATTTTGCGCTCGCCACTGCTCACGCGCGGTGCGCAGCTGGCTGACGATGGTCTGCAATTGCCAATGGCTGGAACGCTCACTCACGGTAAAAACTCCTCACGGGCGACCGGACTGTCTGGCCGCACTGACGGCGATTACTTTACGGCAAGGGCAGCGGGGCAAATTAAGAACCAATAATGCTGTGCTCATTACGATTGGCTATAAGCAATTGACGGTTGCCCAGCCTTTTTCGCGTGCCTATAGTCCTGAGATCTTCCACGGCCAGTACGGACCCCATGATCAAACAACAGCTCGCCCGCTTTAACCGCCTCGACCTGCTCGGTCAACCCACCGCCCTGGAAAAACTCGAACGCCTGTCGACCTGGCTGGGTCGCGACCTGTACGTCAAGCGCGATGACCTGACGCCCCTGGCAATGGGCGGCAACAAGCTGCGCAAACTCGAATATCTGGCCGCCGATGCGCTGGCCCAGGGCGCCGACACCTTGATCACCGCCGGCGCGTTGCAATCGAATCACGTACGCCAGACGGCCGCCATTGCGGCGAAACTGGGCCTGGGCTGCGTAGCCCTTCTGGAAAACCCCCTCGGCACCGATGACAACAATTACACCGGCAACGGCAACCGCCTGCTGCTCGACCTGTTCGATGCCAAGGTCGAACTGGTGGAAAACCTCGACAACGCCGACGAACAACTGCAAGCCCTGGCCGACAGACTGCGCAACAACGGCAAGAAGCCGTACCTGGTGCCGATCGGAGGCTCCAACGCGCTAGGCGCACTCGGTTACGTACGTGCCGGGCTGGAACTGGCCGAACAGATCAAGGACACCGGCCTGACGTTCGCCGCCGTGGTCCTGGCCTCGGGCAGTGCCGGTACCCACAGCGGCCTGGCACTGGCCTTGAGTGAAGCACTGCCGGATCTGCCAGTAATCGGCGTGACGGTCTCGCGCAGCGATGAAGACCAGCGGCCAAAGGTACAAGGCCTGGCCGAACGCACTGCCGAGCTGCTGGGCGTGGACCTGCCGGACGCTTTCAAGGTCGAGTTGTGGGACGAATACTTCGCCCCGCGTTATGGTGAGCCGAATGCCGGAACACTGGCGGCGGTGAAGCTGCTGGCGAGTCAGGAAGGCTTGCTGCTGGACCCGGTCTACACTGGCAAGGCCATGGCGGGCTTGCTGGACGGGATCGGGCGTCAGCGTTTCGACGAAGGTCCGATTATCTTCCTGCACACTGGCGGGGCGCCGGCGTTGTTTGCCTATAAGGATTTTCTGTAGGAACGAGCTTGCTCGCGATGGACGACAGGGCACCGCGGGGTGTCAGGTTGCCAGCGTTATCGTTGACGACCATCGCGAGCAGGCTCGCTCCTACAGTAAAAACGCAAGCTATTCAAAAATGGAATAACCAGAAGAATAATTATTATTTTCCATTCTAAAAACGCCATCATATAGTCATGCTACAGGCGAATTTCCCGAGAGACGCATACGCTGCTTTAAGGCAGGATAGCGCTGTCGCTGAACTCCCGAATTTGCCAACTTTCCTAAAGCGTCTTCCATAAGAAAACACAGGGGCTTGTCATGAATTTTTCCGCACTACGTCGCAATCTGCTGGTGGGCTCGCTGGGCCTGGCACTGAGCGCAGGCCTTATTGGCCAAGCCGTTGCCGGTGAGCAACTGCAAAAAATCAAAGACGCCGGCGTGATCAACGTTGGCCTGGAAGGCACTTACCCACCGTTCAGCTTTGTCGATGCCGACGGCAAACTGACCGGCTTCGAAGTCGAGTTCTCCGAAGCCCTGGCCAAAGAGCTGGGCGTCAAGGTCAAACTGCAACCGACCAAATGGGACGGCATCCTCGCGGCCCTGGAATCCAAGCGCCTGGACGCAGTGATCAACCAGGTGACCATCTCCGAAGAGCGCAAGAAGAAGTATGACTTCTCCGAGCCGTACACCGTTTCCGGTATCCAGGCACTGGTGCTGACCAAGAAGGCCCCCGAGCTGAACATCAAGACCGCTGCCGACCTGGGTGGCAAGAAAGTCGGCGTGGGCCTGGGCACCAACTACGAAGAGTGGGTGAAAACCAACGTACCAACTGCCGATGTCCGCACCTACGAAGATGATCCGACCAAGTTCCAGGACCTGCGTGTCGGCCGTATCGACGCCATTCTGATCGACCGCCTGGCCGCGCTGGAATACGCCAAGAAAGCCAAGGACACCACCGCCGCCGGTGACGCGTTCTCCCGTCAGGAAGCCGGCATTGCCCTGCGCAAAGGCGAGCCTGAACTGCTGGCCGCGGTGAACAAGGCGATCGACAAGCTGCGCGCCGATGGCACCCTGAAAAAACTCTCGGAAAAATACTTCAACGCTGACGTCACTCAATAATGGAAGAAGCTTTCCAACTCGCACTGGACTCCGCGCCCTTCCTGCTCAAGGGCGCGTACTACACGGTCATCCTCAGCCTGGGCGGGATGTTTTTCGGCCTGGTGATGGGGTTCGGCCTGGCGCTGATGCGCCTGTCGCGCTTCAAACTGGTGAGCTGGATCGCCCGCATCTACGTGTCGTTCTTTCGCGGCACGCCGTTGCTGGTGCAACTGTTCGTGATCTATTACGGCTTGCCGCAATTGGGTCTGGAACTTGATCCGCTGCCGGCGGCCCTGATCGGCTTCTCGCTGAACATGGCCGCCTACGCCTGCGAAATCCTGCGTGCCGCGATCAGCTCCATCGAGCGCGGCCAGTGGGAAGCCGCTGCCAGTATCGGCATGACCCGCGCGCAAACCCTGCGCCGGGCCATCCTGCCACAGGCCATGCGCACCGCCTTGCCGCCGCTGGGCAACAGCTTCATCTCGCTGGTCAAGGACACGGCGCTGGCCGCTACCATCCAGGTACCGGAGCTGTTCCGCCAGGCGCAACTGATCACCGCCCGTACCTTCGAAATCTTCACCATGTATCTTGCCGCCGCACTGATCTACTGGGTCCTGGCCACGGTGCTGTCGCACCTGCAGAACCAGTTGGAAGCGCGGGTCAATCGGCACGACCAGGAGTCCTGACCCAATGATTGTCGTGGAAAAACTGACAAAGCAGTTCAAGGGTCAAGTCGTGCTCAATGGCATCGATCTTGAGGTCAAGGAAGGCGAGGTGGTCGCGATCATCGGCCCTAGCGGTTCGGGCAAGACCACCTTCCTGCGCTGCCTGAATTTTCTGGAAGAACCCACCAGCGGCCGGATCAAGGTCGGCGATATCGAGATCGATACCAGCCGTCCCCTGAACCAGCAGCAGAGCCTGGTGCGACGTTTGCGCCAGCACGTGGGCTTCGTGTTCCAGAACTTCAACCTGTTCCCCCATCGCACCGCTTTGGAAAACGTCATCGAAGGCCCGATCGTGGTCAAGAAGACCCCGCACGCCGACGCCGTAGCCCTGGGTAAAAAACTCTTGGCCAAGGTCGGTCTGGCGGGCAAGGAGGACGCTTACCCGCGTCGCCTCTCCGGTGGCCAGCAACAGCGCGTGGCGATTGCCCGGGCGCTGGCGATGGAGCCCGAAGTGATCCTGTTCGATGAGCCGACCTCAGCCCTCGACCCGGAACTGGTGGGCGAGGTATTGGCGACCATCCGCGGCCTGGCCGAAGAGAAGCGCACCATGGTGATCGTCACCCACGAAATGGGTTTTGCCCGGGACGTGGCCAACCGTGTGGTGTTTTTCGACAAGGGCGTGATCGTCGAACAAGGCGAAGCGAAGGCGTTGTTTGCCAACCCGAAAGAAGAGCGAACCCGGCAATTCCTGAGCAAGTTCCTGAATAACGCTCATAACTAACAGCCCTGCGCAAAAACGGTAAACTTCCATGGATGGAAGTGACACCCCTCGAAAGACCTTTCATTAATACCAAACAAAACCCACCTATCAAACATGCATATCCTGTACGCGTGCACGGTACAAATATATGCTTCACGATAATTAAGCAATGCCAATTCAACCAGATCCTCCGTCGTAAGACGGTGCCCACGACTTGCACCAATTCGCCCGTATTCACTCACTTTCAGCAGAAAACTTCGACGCACAGGCACGGTTTAATTACTTAGAACCGTAGGAACTTTCTGAATAGCGCCACACAACCACCATAACTAACAAATCTTATTGACAGCGGATCCCCCTGACTCTTATCTAGTCTCCAGCCAGCGACACTCATCACATTAAACTCATTATTCCCGCTCAAAGTAATGAATGGTTTATCTGTTCGATTATTGGTTTTTGATATTCCAGAAACGGACTTCGTTGCAAGACTTCAAGGAGACTTCATGAATAGCACCTCGAACAAATCCGGGCTTGCAGCCCCGACCCTGGCGCAATCGAACAAGGCCGGCATCAACGTCACCTGCGCAGCGCACCTGCTGATCGATGTGGCACCCTACCCCGCCATGGACGCAGGAGACCTGGTCGAACTGTTCTGGGACAACTGCTACGTGGCTTCCCGCGTGCTGACGGCCAGTGATGTCGGCCGACCGGTGCAGTTGCGGGTGCCTGAGAGTTTTGTCGCCAACGGCACCTCGCGCATTCACTACCGGGTCATGCAGATTGGCCGGGGGCCGGCGGTATCGGCCAGTCAAAACGTGCAGATCAAACTCGACTGTCCGGGCGGCCAACCCTCGGCGCTGTGCGGCGATGAAAACCAGTGCCTGGCACCGGTGAGCATTCCCGAGGCAATTCGCCGTCAGGGGGTGAATCCGAGCCAGGTCAAACGCGGTGTTCCCTTGACCATCGAGCCGTACCTGAACATGGCCGTCGACGACGAGATCACCCTGCGCTGGGGCGATGTGCGCATGGATCTGCCACCGCTCAAGTCCGCCGATGTGGGCCAGCCAATCCAGGTCTGGATACCGCCGGCCATCATCCTCGAAGCCGGCGAAGATCTGCGGCTGGAGGTGACGTACTGCATTCTCGACAGGGTGGGCAACAACTCCCGCTGGGCACCGGCCCGCACGCTGAAGATCGGCTGCGCCAATCCTTATCTGAAAGTCCCGAAGAAACAGCACCTCAAGGCCGCCGAAGCCCACAGACGATGATGTCGATCGCAGCCTTCGGCAGCCCAAAACCCTGTAGGAGCTGCCGAAGGCTGCGATCTTGGCGACAGCGAAATAGCCACCCTTCTATCCATATTCCTAAAAGTTAGTTCATAAAATATTTATACACGTTTAGGGTATATAAACCGGACCACCGGACATTCTTGTTTTCATGCGCGGCCACAAGCGGCGCTTCCATGAGATGTGAGGTAGGTATGGTCCGGAACACAATCACCCCAGTGCAGATCGCCAGGGCATTGCGAGCAGCCAAGGAGTGGCACTGATGTCCAATCTGGCAGATGCAATCGTCCAGAGTGACCTGGACATCGCCCCGTTGTTGTTGCCCGCACAAATCTTGCGCAATGACGCCCAAGCCATCAAGGCAGCCCACGAACTGGCGCACGTCGCGCGCCTGCAAGCGGCCAAACGCGACCAGTTGCGCAAGCTTCCATGGTCTGAAATCGAACTGTTCACCCACAGCGGCCTGGGCAGCATTTCCATCCCCCGCGAGTATGGTGGCCCGCAGGTTTCGTTCGTCACCCTGGCCGAGGTCTTCGCGATCATTTCCGCCGCCGACCCGGCGCTTGGGCAGATCCCGCAAAACCAGTTCGGCATTCTTAACCTGATCCTCGGCAGCGCCACCGAAGCGCAGAAAAGGCAGCTGTTCAAAAGCGTCCTCGATGGCTGGCGCATCGGCAATGCCGGGCCGGAGCGCGGCACCAAAAACACCCTGGAACTGAAGGCACGCCTCACCGCCGACGGTGTTCTCAACGGCCAGAAGTTCTATTCCACCGGTGCACTGTTCGCCCATTGGGTTGCGGTCAAGGCATTGAACGACGACGGCAAACAAGTGCTGGCGTTCATCCGTCGCGGCACGCCGGGACTGCGCATCGTCGATGACTGGTCCGGCTTTGGTCAGCGCACCACCGCCAGCGGCACGATTTTGCTCAACAACGTGCAGGTCGACCCCGAACTTGTTGTGGATAACTGGCGGATCAACGACACACCGAACATCCAGGGCGCCGTCTCCCAACTGATTCAGGCGGCCATCGACGCCGGTATCGCCCGGGGCGCCATCGACGACGCCATCGACTTCGTGAAAACCCGTGCACGGCCGTGGATCGATGCCAAGGTCGAGCGGGCCAGCGATGACCTGTACGTAATCGCCGATATCGGCAAACTGAAAATCGAACTGCACGCCGCCGAAGCGCTGCTGCGCAAGGCCGGGCAGGTGCTCGATGAAGTCAGCGCCGCACCGCTCACCGCCGAGTCCGCCGCCCGCGCCTCGATTGTCGTGGCCGAAGCCAAAGTGCTGACCACCGAGATTTCATTGCTGGCCAGCGAAAAGCTGTTCGAACTGGCCGGCAGCCGCGCCACCCTCGCCGAGTTCAACCTCGACCGCCACTGGCGCAATGCCCGGGTGCACACGCTGCACGATCCGGTGCGCTGGAAATACCACGCCATCGGCGCCTATCGCCTCAACGGCACGCTGCCTAACCGTCATTCCTGGATTTAACGACCAGACATCTGGAGAAGCACATGAGCATTTCTCACCCCGTCGCGGTCATTACCAGCGATGAGCAAGCCCTGATTGTCGCCAGCGATCTGGCTGAAGATTTCAAACGTGACAGCGCCACACGCGACCGTGAACGCCGTCTGCCACACCCGGAACTGGAAGTGTTTTCCCGCTCGGGCCTGTGGGGCATCAGCGTGCCAAAGGAATATGGCGGCGCCGGTGTTTCCAACGTCACCCTGGCCAAGGTCATCGCCCTGATCGCCCAGGCCGACGGCTCGCTGGGGCAAATTCCGCAGAACCATTTTTATGCCCTCGAAGTGCTGCGCGTGAACGGCAGCCATGAGCAGAAAAAACGTCTTTATGCCGAAGTGCTGGCCGGCCAGCGCTTCGGCAATGCCCTCGCCGAACTCGGCACCAAAACCGCCCACGATCGCATCACCAGCCTGACCCACGACGGCAGCGGCTATCGCATCAATGGCCGCAAGTTCTACGCCACCGGTGCGATTTACGCCCAGCGCATTCCCACCTCGGTGGTGGATGAAAACGGTGTGCAGCAACTGGCGTTCGTCCCGCGCAACAGCAAGGGCCTCACCGTAATTGACGACTGGAGCGGCTTCGGCCAGCGCACCACGGGCAGCGGTTCGGTGGTGTTCGAAGATGTCTACGTCGCGGCCGAAGATGTCATCCCCTTTCAAAGCGCCTTCGAGCGCCCGACCCCGGTCGGTCCGCTGGCGCAGATTCTCCATGCCGCCATCGACACCGGCATCGCCCGCGCTGCGTATGAGGATGCGCTGCACTTCGTGCGCAGCAAAACCCGGCCGTGGATCGACGCCACCCACGAAAAAGCCACGGACGATCCACTGACACTCAAGAGCTTCGGCCACCTGAGCACTCGCCTGCACGCCGCCGAGGCGCTGCTGGAGCGTGCCGGTGAATACCTCGACAAAGCCCAGGCCGACACCCAGGCCGAGACCGTCGCAGCCGCATCGATTGCCGTCGCCGAAGCCCGCGCCCTGAGCACAGAAATCTCCCTGGCCGCCGGCAGCACGCTGTTCGAACTGGCCGGCAGCCAGGCGACCTTGATCGAACATGGCCTCGACCGCCACTGGCGCAACGCGCGGGTGCACACCCTGCACGACCCAGTGCGCTGGAAGTACCATGCCGTGGGCAACTACTACCTCAACGATGAAAACCCGCCACTGCGGGGGACCATCTGAATGGCTAAAAAGAAGATCCTGCTCAATGCCTTCAACATGAACTGCATCGGGCACATCAACCACGGTTTGTGGACGCACCCGCGCGACACGTCCACCCGCTACAACACGATCGAATACTGGACCGAACTGGCGCAATTGCTCGAGCGCGGGCTGTTCGACGGCCTGTTCATCGCCGACATCGTCGGGGTCTACGACGTCTACCAGAATTCGGTGGACGTGCCGCTGAAAGAATCGATCCAGCTGCCGGTCAACGACCCGCTGTTGCTGGTTTCAGCGATGGCGGCGGTGACGAAAAACCTCGGTTTCGGCCTGACCGCCAACCTCACCTACGAAGCGCCGTACCTGTTCGCCCGACGCCTGTCGACGCTGGATCATCTCAGCCGTGGCCGGGTCGGCTGGAACATCGTCACCGGCTACCTCGACAGCGCCGCCAAGGCCATGGGCCTGAGCGAACAGGTCGAGCATGACCGTCGCTACGACCAGGCCGACGAGTACCTGGAGGTGCTCTACAAACTCCTGGAAGGCAGCTGGGAAAACGGCGCGGTGCTGAACGATCCGCAGCAGCGGATCTATGCGCAGCCTGAGAAAGTGCACAAGGTCGAGCACAAGGGCGAGTTCTATCAGGTCGAGGGTTATCACCTCTGCGAGCCCTCGCCGCAACGCACACCGGTGCTGTTCCAGGCCGGCAGTTCGGATCGCGGTTTGCTGTTCGCCGGGCGGCATGCCGAGTGCGTGTTCATCAGTGGCCAGAACAAACCATCGACCAAGGTGCAGGTGGACAAGGTCCGTGCCAGTGCCGTCGAAGCCGGGCGCAATCCCGAGGACATCAAGGTGTTCATGGGCCTGAACGTGATCGTCGGCGCCACCGAAGCGCTGGCCTTGGCCAAGCATGCCGAATACCTGAGCTACGCCAGTGCCGAGGCCGGCGTGGCGCACTTTTCGGCGTCCACCGGGATCGATTTTTCCCAATATGAAATCGACGAGCCGATCCAGTACGTGAAGAGCAACGCGATCCAGTCCGCCACCAAACACCTGCAAAAAAACGACTGGACCCGCCGCAAATTGCTGGAGCAACACGCCCTCGGTGGCCGCTACATCACCGTGGTCGGCTCACCGCAGCAAGTGGCGGATGAGCTGGAATCCTGGATCGCCGAAACCGGGTTGGATGGTTTCAACCTGACCCGCATCGTCACCCCGGAAAGCTATGTGGATTTCATCGAGCTGGTGATTCCCGAGTTGCAGCGGCGGGGGTCGTACAAGACGGCGTACGACAGCGGCACCTTGCGCGAAAAGCTGTTTCAGCAGGAGGCGCATCTGCCTGAGCAACATACCGGCTCGGCTTACCGCCGCTAAAAAGCTTCGCGAGCAGGCTCGCTCCCACAGGGATTGTGTGAACACCCGAGATCCATTGTGGGAGCGAGCCTGCTCGCGAAGAGGCCCGACCAAACAACACAAACCTTATGCACTGACTGGATAACTCACCATGAAAAAGCACTACCTCTCTCACCCAGTCAAAGCACTGGCCCTGGCCCTCGGCCTGTTCAGCTCTGCGGTTTTCGCCGCCGACGCGCCACTGAAAATCGGCACCACCGCCGCTTTCGCCATTCCCCTTGAAGCCGCCGTCGAAGAGGCTTCCAAACAAGGCCTGAAAGTCGAGCTGGTGGAGTTCACCGACTGGATCGCGCCGAACGTCAGCCTCGCCGCCGGCGACATCGACGTGAACTACTTCCAGCACATCCCGTTCCTGGAAAACGCCAAGGCCGCCTCGGGTTTCGACCTGGTGCCGTTCGCGCCGGGGATCATCAACAACGTAGGCCTCTACTCGAAAAAATACAAAAGCTTCGACGAACTGCCGCAAGGCGCCAGCGTGGCCATCGCCAACGACCCGATCAACAGCGGTCGAGGCTTGCAACTGCTGGCCAAGGCCGGCCTGATCACCCTCAAGCCCGGCGTCGGCTACAAGGCCACCGAAGAAGACATCATCGCCAACCCGAAGAACATCAAGATCCTCCAGGTCGAAGCCGTGCAACTGGTACGTGCCTATGACGATGCCGATCTGGTGCAGGGCTACCCGGCCTACATTCGCTTGTCGAAAACCTTCGACGCGGGCTCCGCGCTGCTGTTCGACGGCCTCGATCACAAGGAGTACGTGATTCAATTCGTGATCCAGCCGAAGAGCAAAACCGACCCGCGCCTGATCAAGTTCGTCGACATCTACCAGCACTCACCCGCGGTGCGCGCCGCACTGGATAAGGCTCACGGCAAGCTCTACCAAGCCGGCTGGGAAAGCTGAGCATGACCGCCGCCATCCAACGGCGACTGGAGACTCCAGAGCCGCACAGCGCCGAGCGCACCGAGCTGCATCCCGAACTCAACCATGCCCACGTGCGCTTCATCGGCCTGGGTAAAACCTACAACGGCCAGCAAGGCCCGGTGGCCGCGTTGCACGGCATCGACCTGGCGATCCAGCGCGGCGAAGTGTTCGGCATCATTGGTCGCAGCGGCGCCGGCAAGTCGTCGCTGATTCGCACCATCAATCGCCTGGAGCAACCGAGCAGTGGTCGGGTACTGATCGATCAGGTCGATATCGGCGAATTCGACGAAGACCGCCTGGTGGCGCTGCGTCGGCGCATCGGCATGATCTTCCAGCACTTCAATTTGATGTCGGCCAAGACCGTTTGGCAGAACGTCGAGTTGCCGCTGAAAGTCGCCGGCGTGCCCAGGGAACAACGCGAGCAAAAGGTCCGTGAGCTGCTGGAACTGGTCGGCTTGCAGGCCAAACACAAAGCTTACCCGGCGCAATTGTCCGGTGGGCAGAAACAGCGCGTGGGCATTGCCCGGGCGCTGGTGCATGACCCGCAAATCCTGCTGTGCGACGAAGCCACCTCGGCACTGGACCCGGAGACCACGCAATCGATCCTCGGCCTGCTGCGCGAGATCAATCAACGCCTGGGCCTGACCATTGTGCTGATCACCCACGAGATGGCGGTGATCCGCGAGATCTGTGATCGCGTAGTCGTCCTCGAACACGGGCGCATCGTCGAGCAAGGCCCGGTGTGGGAAGTCTTCGGCAATCCACAACATGAGGTCAGCAAGACACTTCTGGCGCCGTTGCAACACGCATTGCCGGAAGAGTTGCAAAGCCGTTTGCAGCCGCAATCGAGCGCGCCGGATGCAGCTGTAGTCCTGCGCTTGCAGTTCACCGGCAACCAACGCGACGAGCCGGACCTGGCAGCGCTGTTCGGTGCCCTGGGTGGCCGGGTTCGATTGCTGCAAGGTGGTGTGGAACGGATACAAGGTCACGCCCTTGGGCAACTGCTGTTGGCGGTGACGGGCTCCCCACTCGATGCCGAAGAATTGCGTCAACGCGCCAACCATTGGGCGCAACAGGTGGAGGTACTGGGTTATGTGGTTTGATCGCTTGCTGCAGGGTTTTATCGACACGTTCCTGATGGTCGGCGTGTCGTCGCTGATCGCGCTGTTGGCGGGCATTCCGCTGGCGGTGATCCTGGTCACCAGCTCCAAGGGCGGCATCTACGAAGCCCCGGCGCTGAACCGCGTTTTGGGTGCATTCGTGAACCTGTTTCGCTCGGTTCCTTTCCTGATTTTGATGGTGGCGTTGATTCCGTTCACCCGGCTCATCGTCGGCACCACTTACGGCGTCTGGGCGGCCGTGGTGCCGTTGACCATCGCGGCCACGCCGTTCTTTGCGCGCATTGCCGAGGTCAGCTTGCGCGAGGTCGATCATGGGTTGATCGAAGCGGCGCAAGCCATGGGTTGCCGGCGCTGGCACATCGTCTGGCATGTGTTGTTGCCGGAAGCACTGCCGGGGATTGTCGGCGGGTTCACGATTACGCTGGTGACGATGATCAACTCCTCGGCCATGGCCGGGGCGATTGGTGCGGGCGGGTTGGGGGATATTGCCTATCGGTATGGGTATCAGCGGTTTGACAGCCAGATCATGTTGACGGTGATTGTGCTGCTGGTGGCGTTGGTGGCGGTGATTCAATTGGGTGGGGATCGGTTGGCGCGAGGGTTGAATAAAAGATGATCAATTACCGTCGACCTGGCGGTGGGTTTCCAGACCCGGTAGATTAGAGTTCGGTCGCAGCTGTGGGCAAATCTCACTTTGCGCAAACGATGGGTATCTCAGAGGCCTGAGTGAGCGCCTCTGCAGTGTGCAGTTCTAAACAACTATTTATACGACCTTACAATCAACGCAAAGTTATTATCTAACGTGCAATACGGGCGCCTGTGAATATATTTTTCACAGAACCCTTCTTACTTTTTATTTCCTTCAATACAACACCAGTTCTCGCCAAGCCCTCTTTTGAGTTGCCCTCTGCATCTTTAACTCGCGTTACTCGTACTATTTCCGTGACCAGAAAGTCGCTATTTGGCGAGAACAACCACTCACCTTCATTTCGTGAGGGAGAAGCTATATTCCATACCAATGGGCTGGCTGTTTGTGAGTCAATTAAATAGTGGGCAAGCTCCGTAGTATCCTTTAGGGCTGGCGTGTTAGTCAGAAACCCAGCGTAATTGTTAGACTCCGACGCGGCCATGAGTAAAGGACCGTTGGATACTACATCCCCAATATTTATATTTGTCCCCCAAGGCGAGAGACGAAGAGGGCCATGTTCAACTGTACGTAGCAGGGTAGCTGGATACTTTGGGAGTCGAGATATTCCTGTTTGCACATCTTCATATACAGCCTGAACTCTTGAAGGCAAAGGGAGTGATTTTGCCAAACGAATATTTATCTCGTAGTTAATAGGGTCGCCATAACCCGCATCACTTGCAGCGTCATGATAAACGTGATTAGTTG
This sequence comes from Pseudomonas sp. PDM28, assembly GCF_019219115.1. Classification (NCBI taxonomy): domain Bacteria; kingdom Pseudomonadati; phylum Pseudomonadota; class Gammaproteobacteria; order Pseudomonadales; family Pseudomonadaceae; genus Pseudomonas; species Pseudomonas sp. PDM28. The sequence goes on along the minus strand of NZ_JAHUWG010000004.1, from coordinate 121,454 downwards.
AAACGCCAGCCCAAAGCCTAATAGATATTTTTTCGAAATCGGTCAACGCATCAAAACTCTTGACGTATTCGGTCATATCTATTTCCGGAACATTTGTGAGCAATGTCATATCAGAAAAAGCAGCCCCTATCGCCCGCCACTCTTGATCACTACCCCATCTTTGTATTTTGAATTCCCCCCCCGCACTAGAAGTTGGGTATGCAGTTTCCAGAGTGGATTCAGCGTATTGCAATCCATCAATATCGATACCAGAGGTGGGATTTCCTTTCGTAAATCTGAATATATTCAATCCATCAATATCCCCCGCAGGGTCCGGATTAACCCAGCGCTGCAACCAAGGCGCGTAATACCGATACCCATAGTAATAAAGCCCTGTCGCATCCCGCTCTTTCCCCGAATAACGAAGGGTCTTGTACTGCGCCACCAACGCACTTTTCCCCGCCCAGCACGCCGTGCCGCCAAAGGGGTAATAGTGTTCCTGGATCAGTACACCGGCGTCGTCATCCAGTTCCATCGTGCTGGAGCCGAGGTGATCGCTGAGGCTGTAACGCAACTGGTCGCTATGCGCACCTTGCAGCCAGTGCAGCGCCCGCACACTACTGCGCCCGGCTTCGACACTGATGACGTGATGTTCTTCACCATCGGCCTGGCGATGGATTTCCAGATTGGGGAGGTAACGGACCTCGGTGCGCAGGGTGCGACCGCTGCTTTGGGTGAATCCCACTTTGCGCAAGCGATGGCCAGGGCGGTCGTAGCGGTAGCTTTCGTAGTCGTCGGGCTCGGTTTCGCGTTGGACCAGCGTGACGCGGCTCAACTGATTACGGATATCCCAGTCCATGGCTTGGCCGCGCTGCAGCTCCCGTTGATTGCCACAGGCGTCGAAACCCAATGCAATGTCACCCTCTCCCGGCAGGGAACCGTCGCCGCGCTGCGCCAGACTGCGGTTACTCAGCGCCGAAGTGAACATCGAAAACCTCGGCGTATCACTGTGCTGGCGAGTGATCAAATTCCCGCCTCGGTCGTACTCGAAGCGTTGCGTGTAATTACGCCGCTGGTTGGGGTCCAGCGGTGTAGGCAGCAGTACTGGCAGGGCCGGACCATGGCTCGGCTGGCTGACCTCCCAACCCCGGGCTTCGACCAGTTGATACAGGCTGTCGTAGCGATAGCGGTTGATCGGGTCGATACGCTGGTTGTTGAAATGGGTCACTGGTTGGGCCAGGTCTTGCAGTTCGACGATGTTGCCCACCGGGTCATGGACATAGTTGAGATCCTGCAACGGCTTTTGATTGCCGAGCGCGGCCTGCAACCTGAGCAAGCGACCGTCATCCGCCGCGTATTCGACACGGGTCACCACGCCATTGCCGGCAGTTTCGCTTTCGACCTGATCGAGGGCGTTGTAGCGGATGTCGCTGACCAGGCATTGCGGCGGTTTTCCAGAGTCAGCCATTTGCAGCCAGGCCCCACTCAATTTGCCCGCCACATCGTAGCCAAAGGTGCGAACGTTACCCATCGCATCTATTTGTCGCTGAAGCGCTCCGCCGGGAGTGGAGGTGTGACGGGTGATGAACGATTGAGCTTCCAGCCATGTCTCGCGCTCATCGAGGTCCAAGGGCCAATCAGGTGTTTCGAGATCAGCGAGGAAGCGTCGATCTTCCACCAACACGGCGCCGGCAAGCCCGTAGGCGGGGATGATTTGAGTACCCGCCGGATCGTCATGACGGATCAACTGCCCGCACTGGTTGTGCTCGGCGAAAGCAGGAGCGGAATCTCCGTAGGTCAAGCGCTCGACCACGCGTGGCAGTTCTCCCGCAGCCTGTTCGGTGACGGTGATCGGCCGCTGTTGTTCGTCGAACCCGGTGTGGCGCTGGCTCCCGCGCGCATCCCAGAACGAACAGGGCGAACCCGCCTGATCCGGCAAGCTCAACTGCCATCCGGCATCGACGCTGTCCGTCAGCAACGGTTGACCACTCAAGCCGTAGACCGTGGTCAGGTTCGGCGTCGAGGTGCCCCACAACCGTGGGTCCCACGACTCGATCAAGTGACCCGCCGCGTCGAAGCGTTGTCGGGTGATGCGCGGATCAATCAAAGGGCTGTCCGGGTGACGGCAATAACCGACGCTGCGCACTGCCAGGGTGCGCGGGTCGATGACCGACAGCGCCGGTGTCCCGGCGTGGTGATGAGCGTTCACGGAATTGACGGTCCTACGCTTTGACTGAGGACAGACTGGGCCTTTTTTCGCCGGACCGAAACTGTAGGAAGTTACAGGTGACTCAGCTCATTGAATGGTTTCAGGGCCGCTTCGCAGCCCAGCGGGGCGGTGCGGCGGTCCGACAAGCCCCCTCGCCACAAAAGCTCCCTTGCCACAGGTCATCATTGGTCTTCGGAGGGAAGTTTTCGTACAGGGAAATCAGCGGTTTTGCAGGCTCGTTCCCTTTCCTTTGCAGGACATTTCCTAGATCATTTCGCTCGCTTGGGCCTGCTAAATCCGGTGACTAGTCTCGGTCCGTCACTGCTCATCAGTGATCGGGTTTAGTAGCCCGGAACAATAGGCGCATAGCGATTCCATGCTCATGTCCGGCAAATTTTGCCGCGTGCAGAATATGGTGGTTGTGCGTGGGGCACCCTCGGGTGCACCGGTTTTCCTATTGACCGGCCTACTAACCTGCGTACAGCCGCCACCCAATCGTTTAGTAGGCGATAAGTGATGGCTCCCATGCAGCAATAGGAGTAACACTCATGGAAAAATCCGTTCCCGATCCCCCCGAAACCTCCACCGAAGAACCGCTCAGGGATCGCTCAGCGCTTTACCGCGCCATCGATTTCCACCTCACCGGCAAACAACCCGCACCACCCGATGAAATGCGCTTCTACAACGTCAGCAAGGAGGTGAGTTTCGAAGACACCCAACTCTATGTCGCCGACCTGCTGCGCTGTGCTTCGGCCACGGCGTATCAATGTGGCGACCAGCTCAAGGGGGCTGACCGGGCGATGGTGTACTCGATCTGGCATTTGCTGGAGATTGCCAAGGCGATGGTGGATCACTCCATCGAGTGTTTGGGGATGAAGCAGGACTGAGCCAGGATCAAAAGATCCCAGCCTGCGAGTATGCCAGTGTCCCCCCCACTTACGAGCCGATGGGCGTGTTTGCTTTACGTTTAGCCATGGCCTGCCTGAAAACATCGTTCAACACGTAGGCCGAACGTGCAACCACATCGGCGGTATTCGAAAGCATCTCAGAGCGTACCTTTGGTTGGCTATTGAATACCGCCACCGCCCCGACCAACTCATGCTTTCCTCCCGCCAACTCAATTACCTTCCTCACAAAATTAAGTTCTGTCTCTTTTGGCCATGACTTAAAACTATCCGCACTTAATTTCCCCAGAGCGATATCACTTGCAGAACTGGCTTGCTGCTTATGGTCCTTTGTTAAATATAAATAATCTGTAGTTAAAGGGCCCTCAACAGAAAATCCAGACACAGCACCAATATGACTAATTTCATGAGCCAAGAAAAAACCAAACACAGCATCTTTTTTGAGTTTGTTCCCCTGAACAAAAATGCGTCCATGAGTGTCGCCACTCACAACCAAGCCAAAAACATTTGAATTGAATGGATTATCGACCCTAACGAGCTTATCCAGCCCTGCCGAAGTCTGATAAAACTTAGCCAATTCAGCAATTTTTCCCCATGCGCTAACGACACGATCGAAATGAGTGCCATCGTCACCTGTCATTTTTGTAACGACCTGCTTGGCAATAGCTGGCGCTTTTTGCGCCATCCCAAAAGCATTACCAAATATCTTTTCGGTTATCGAAAGCGCGTCAATAACGGTTGTTCGCTCCTCTTCCGAAAATCCGGAAATTCCGCGGTCGCTCATGTTGTAGCCTAACGACTTAACTCGGTGTTCGACTTCATCATCCTTCCCTTCATAGACTCGCCCATCAATATCTTTTCTTGATATTGCACCATTGGAGACAAACCCATATAAATTCAGACCATTTACTGGCCCTGCAGGATCCGCACTTATCCAGCGTTGTAACCACGGCGCATAATAGCGATACCCGTAGTAGTAAAGCCCGGTCGCATCCCGCTCCTTACCTGAATACCGAATGGTTTTGTACTGCGCCACCAACGCACTTTTCCCCGCCCAGCACGCCGTGCCGCCAAAGGGGTAATAGTGTTCCCGGGTCAGCACGCCCGCTTCGTCATCCAGTTCCAGGGTGCTGGAGCCGAGGTGATCGCTGAGGCTGTAACGCAACTGGTCGCTATGCGCACCTTGCAGCCAGTGCAGCGCCCGCACACTACTGCGTCCGGCTTCGACACTGATGACGTGATGTTCTTCACCATCGGCCTGGCGATGGATTTCCAGATTGGGGAGGTAACGGACCTCGGTGCGCAGGGTGCGACCGCTGCTTTGGGTGAATCCCACTTTGCGCAAGCGATGGCCAGGGCGGTCGTAGCGGTAGCATTCGTAGTCGTCGGGCTCGGTTTGGCGTTGGACCAGCGTCACGCGGCTCAATTGGTTACGGATATCCCAATCCATGGCTTGGCCGCGCTGCAGCTCCCGTTGATTGCCACAGGCATCGAAACCCATGGCAATCTCAGTCTCTCCGGGTAGTGAACCATCGCCGCGCTGCGCCAGACTGCGGTTACTCAGCGCCGAAGTGAACATCGAAAACCTCGGCGTATCACTGTGCTGGCGAGTGATCAAATTCCCGCCTCGGTCGTACTCGAAACGTTGCGTGTAATTACGCCGCTGGTTGGGGTCCAGCGGCGTAGGCAGCAGTACTGGCAGGGCCGGGCCATGGCTCGGCTGGCTGACCTCCCACCCCCGGGCTTCGACCAGTTGGTACAGGCTGTCGTAGCGATAGCGGTTGATCGGGTCGATACGCTGGTTGTTGAAGTGGGTCACCGGTTGGGACCGGTCTTGCAGTTCGACGATGTTGCCCGCCGCGTCGTAGAGGTAGTTCAGGTCCTGCAAGGGGGGCTGGTTGCCGAGCGCGGCCTGCAACCTGAGCAAGCGACCGTCATCGGCCGCGTACTCGGCGTGGGTCAGCACACCATTGCCGGCGGTTTCGCTTTCGACCTGATCGAGAGCGTTGTAGCGGATGGCGCTGACCAGGCGTTGCGGCGGTTTTCCAGAGTCAGCCATTTGCAGCCAGGCCCCACTGAGCTTGCCAGCCACGTCGTAGCCAAAGGTGCGAACGTTCCCCATCGCATCGATTTGTCGCTGAAACTCACCGGCGGGATTGAAGGTGTGGCGGGTGATGAACGATTGAGCTTCCAGCCATGCCTCGCGTTCTTCGATGTCCAAAGGCCAATCGGGTGTGTCGAGATCAGCGAGGAAGCGTCGATCTTCCACCAACACGGCGCCGGCAAGCCCGTAGGCGGGGATGATTTGAGTACCCGCCGGATCGTCATGACGGATCAACTGCCCGCACTGGTTGTGCTCGGCGAAAGCAGGAGCGGAATCTCCGTAGGTCAAGCGCTCGACCACGCGTGGCAGTTCTCCCGCAGCCTGTTCGGTGACGGTGATCGGCCGCTGTTGTTCGTCGAACCCGGTGTGGCGCTGGCTCCCGCGCGCATCCCAGAATGAACAGGGCAAACCCGCCTGATCGAGCAAGCTCAACTGCCATCCGCCGTCGACGCTGTCTGTCAGCAACGGCTGACCACTTAAGCCGTAGACCGTGCTCAGGTTCGGCTTCGAGGTGCCCCACAACCGTGGGTCCCAGGACTCGGCCAAACGCCGTGCCGTGTCGAAGCGTTGCCGGGTGATGCGCGGATCAATCAACGGGCTGTCCGGGTGGCGGCAATAACCGACGCTGCGCACTGCCAGGGCGCGCGGGTCGATGACCGATAGCATCGGTGTCGCGGTGTGGGGATGAGGGTTCACGGTATTGACGGTCCTTCGCTTTGACTGAGGACAGACTGGGTCTTTTTTCGCCGAACCGAAACTCTAAGAAGTAACAGGTGACACACTTCATTGAATGGTTTTAGGGCCGCTTCGCGACCCAACGGGGCGGGGCGGCAGTCCAACAAGCCCCCTCGCCACAGTTCATCATTGGCTTTTGGAAGGAAGTTTTCATAAAGGGAAATCAGCGTTTTACCGGGGAGACAGCAATGACTCTTGGCTGGAGAATGACTGGCAAATCAGCCCACGCCTAAAGTGAGCTACGCCGTCTCACTCCACTACTATTTAGAGATCTGGCTTCACTTTTCGAAGCTCTAAAGCTCTCAAGCTCCAGCCAAACACTTGACCGGCGTAACCCGGCAGCAGGTTTCACATGTACTAAAAAATCGGGTTGTGATGGGTATGCTTTGCCTAGAGTGACAATCGCAGGCTGGTCAATTCGCTCAACTTTCCAAGGAGTCATTCCAAATACATCAACAATTCTTTTCGTAGATTTACCATTTTCGGTTTTATCAAGAAATACATCCATCATCTCCTTCGACCCATTCTTCAAATTTTCCGTAAGCTTTATAGTGTTTTCATTCGTTACAGCAGCACGCCTGATAACAGAAGGCAGATGACCAAAAAATCCATTATGCTTCGACACTGCTGAGTACTGATACTTAACCACATCGGCCGCATAGTACTCTTTCGCCTTGGAGGGCCGCTTATTACGAATAAAGCTCCACTCATCCTTGGTATAGAGATTATAAAACTCGTCATTGGAAATTTTTGAGTTGACCCTCCCGCTCTCAATGGACCTAAGATCATGCTTTAAAGCAGACGAAACAAATTCATAGCGAGCACCATCCTCACCTGTAACATTCAGCCGTGCTTCCAATCTCTTTTCTACAAAATCCTGATAATTCAGATCCCATCTATTAACAATCGATTCATTGATTAATCCCTCGCCATCATAAAAGACTACGGGGTTATTTTTTACCATCTGATACCGATTTGATCCCGCGACGTCTCCAGCCGGATCCGAGCTCAACCACCGCTGCAACCACGGTGCGTAATAGCGATACCCGTAGTAATAAAGCCCCGTCACATCCAGTTCTTTCCTCGAGTACCGAATAGTCTTGTACTTCGCCACCAGCGCACTTTTCCCCGCCCAGCACGCCGTGCCGCCAAAGGGGTAATAGTGTTCCCGGGTCAGCACGCCCGCCTCGTCGTCCAGTTCCAAAGTACCGGAACCCAGATGATCGCTGAGGCTGTAGCGCAGTTGGCCGTCATGACCACCTTCGGGCCAATGCAGTGCCCGTACGTTGCTGCGGCCCGCTTCGACGCTGATGACATGTCGCTCTTCGCCGTTGGTCTCGTGATGGATTTCAAGGCCGGGCAGGTAACGAACTTCAGCACGAAGAGTCCGGTGACTGGTTTGACTGAAATGCACTTTGCGCAAGCGATGGCCGGGACGGTCGTAGACATAACACTCGTAGTCGTCAGGTTCGCTTTCTCGCTTGACCAAGGTCACCCGGTCCAGCTGATTGCGGATGCCCCAGACCATGGCCAGTCCGCGTTGCAGCTCCAATTGGTTTCCGCAAGCATCGAAACCCAATGCAACATCACCCTCTCCCGGCAGCGAACCATCGCTACGTTGCGCCAGACTGCGGTTACTCAGCGCCGAGATGAACATCGAGAAACCCGGCGCCTCGCTGTGCTGACGGGTGATCAGGTTGCCGCCCCGGTCGTATTCGAAGCGTTGGGTGTAATTGCGCCGCTGGTTGGGGTCCAGCGGTGTGGGCAACAGCTCCGGCAGCGTCGGGCCGTGGCTCGGCGTGCTGACTTCCCACCCCCGGGCTTCGACCAGTTGGTACAGGCTGTCGTAGCGGTAGCGGTTGATCGGGTCGATACGCTGGTTGTTGAAATGGGTCACTGGTTGGGACAGGTCTTGCAGTTCAACGATGTTACCCACCGGGTCGTAGACATAGTTCAGATCTTGCAAGGGCTGCTGGTTCCCCAACGCCGCTATCAGCCGGATCAACCGGCCGTCATCCGCGGCGTATTCGACACAGGTCACCACGCCATTGCCGGCAGTTTCGCGTTCGACCTGATCAAGGGCGTTGTAACGGATGTCGCTGACCAGGCGTTGCGGCGGTTTTCCAGAGTCAGCCATTTGCAACCAGACCTCATCCGGTTTGCCCGCGAGGTCGTAACCGATAGCTCGGAGATTGCCCATGGCATCGGTCTGCTGCCGTAGCTCGCCCGTGGGATTGAAGGTGTGGCGGGTGATGAACGGGCGGGTTTCCAGCAACTCATCGCGGGCATCAGGCTCGAGAGGCCAATCAGGGATTTCAAGCTCGGCAAGAAAGCGCCGCTCTTCCCGCAACACCCCAGCGGCCATTCCATACTCGGGATAGATCTGACTGCCGGCCGGATCGTCATGACGGATCAACTGCCCGCACTGGTTGTGCTCGGCGAAAGCAGGGCCGCAATCTCCGTAGGTCAAGCGCTCCACCACGCGTGGCAGTTCTCCCGCGGCCTGCTCGGTGATGGTGATCGGCCGCTGTTGTTCGTCGAACTCGGTGTGGCGCTGACTGCCGCGAGCATCCCAGAACCAACAGGGCGAACCCGCCTGATCGAGCAAGCTCAATTGCCATCCGCCATCGACGCTGTCTGTCAGCAACGGCTGATCACTCAAGCCGTAGACCGTGGTCAGGTTCGGCTTCGAGGTGCCCCACAACCGTGGGTCCCAGGACTCGGCCAAACGTCCTGCCGCGTCGAAGCCTTGCCGGGTGATGCGCGGATCAATCAACGGGCTGTCGGGAAGACGGCAATGGCCGACGCTGCGCACTACCAAGGTACGCGGGTCGATGACCGATAGCGTGGGTGTCGCGGCATGAGGGTTCATGACGTTGACGGTCCTTCGCTTTGATTGAGGACAGACTGGGCCTTTTTTCGCCGGACCGAAACTGTAAGAAGTTACAGGTCGGTGTCCGTGAATTGGCCATCGCGAGCAGGCTCGCTCCCACAATGAATCGCGCCGTATGGATATCCGTGGTTTATCAGCACTTTCATGAAAATCGGGTGTCAGGTTTTTTCGCGCATCCAACTCAGCTATTTATCTACTTATGAGATTTCAAACTATCGGCTAATCGAGCATTCAGCTCCATCGCTGAATATATAATACTATCTGCATTTTCAGATGCGATTTTCGCTCTGACACTTGGACTTTTATTAAATAACTCAACTGCAGAATTTATATCCAGCACTGAAGCAGGTCGGCTTTCATATTCCGCCACTACACCAATGAAATTTGCCCGAACTTTATCATAAGAAGGCCCCAAGGGAATAATGAACCTCTCAGGAAGCCTCCCATGCACCAAGTGCTCTGAATGGACTTGCGGAGAAGTTGAATTCAAGTAAAAATAGTCTTTTGTTCCAGCCCCAGCGGCGTTAAAACCGCTTACATTGGTCAAGTGCGAAAGCTCATGCCCAAGCCAACTGACTATCGTACTTGCTTTGATATCAACACCATTAATAAAAATACGCCCAAGGCCATCGCCACGAACAACCGAGGCTTTAACATTTTTATCGAAAAAATCAATAGCTACAAACTTATCTCCCCCTCCGGCCACTTGATACTTTTTTGCTAATTCCCTTCCTCGCACGAACGCATCCAACACTTTGTTTTTTACAGTTTTGTACTCTTGACCAAAATAACTCTGCAATATTTTCGCATGATCAACAAACTCTGACCCAACAGCCTCTACTGCGCCAGCATACACCTGCTCTACTTCATTCAGTCCCGCCCGGATGGTATTCGCCAAATCCGATGGAAACTGTTCTAATCCCCGCGCAAGAATTACACCCCGCGACGAAGCAAATTCTTCATATTGATCATTTTTCCCTTCATAAACTCTCCCATCCACGTCTTTGAAATTTACTGGATTATTCGAAACGAAGAGAAAAATATTCAAGCCATTAATGGGACCCGCCGGGTCTGCACTTACCCATCGCTGCAACCATGGTGCGTAGTACCGATAACCGTAGTAATAAAGTCCCGTCGCATCCCGTTCCTTGCCCGAATAGCGAATAGTCTTGTACTTGGCCACCAAGGCACTTTTTCCCGCCCAGCACGCCGTGCCGCCAAAGGGGTAATAGTGTTCCCGGGTCAGCAAGCCCGCCTCGTCATCCAGCTCCAGGGTGCTGGAGTCGAGGTGATCGCTGAGGCTGTAACGCAGTTGGTCACTGTACTCACCTTGGGGCCAGTGCAATGCCCGCACGTTGCTGCGCCCGGCTTCGACGCTGATGACGTGATGTTCTTCGCCATCGGCCTGCCGGTGGATTTCCAGACTGGGGAGGTAACGGAATTCGGTGCGCAGGGTGCGACCGCTGCTTTGGGTGAATCCGACTTTGCGCAAGCGATGGCCGGGGCCGTCGTAGCGGTAACATTCGTAGTCGTCGGGGTCGGTCTGACGCTGGACCAAGGTGACTTGACTTAGCTGGTTGCGCAGGTCCCAGGTCATGGCTTGACCACGCTGCAGTTCCCGTTGATTGCCGCAGGCATCGAAGCCCAAAGCGATTTCAGGCTCGCCTGGCAGCGAGCCGTCGTCCCGTTGCGCGAGGCTTCGATTGCTCAGCCCCGAGGTGAACATCGAGAAACATGGCGCCCCACTGTGCTGACGGGTGATCAGGTTGCCACCCCGGTCATACTCGAAGCATTGGGTGTAATTGCGCCGTTGGTTGGGGTCCAGCGGTGTGGGCAACAGCGCCGGCAGTGCCGGACCATGGCTCGGCTGGCTGACCTCCCAGCCCCGGGCTTCGACCAGTTGGTACAGGCTGTCGTAGCGATAGCGGTTAATCGGTTCGATACGCTGGTTGTTGAAATGGGTCACCGGTTGGGCCAGGTCTTGCTGCTCGACGATATTGCCCACCGCATCGTAAACGTAGTTCAGATCCTGCAACGGCTTTTGACTGCCGAGCGCGGCCTGCAACCTGAGCAAGCGACCGTCATCCGCGGCGTATTCGACACGGGTCACCACGCCATTCCCAGCGGTTTCACTTTCGACCTGATCGAGGGCGTTGTAGCGGATGGCGCTGACCAATCGTTTTGGCGGCTTCCCCTCCCCGGCCATTTTCAACCAGGCCTCATTCGGTTTGCCCGCGAGGTCATAACCGAAAGTGCGGAGATTGCCCATGGCATCGGTCTGCTGCCGTAGCTCGCCCGTGGGATTGAAGGTGTGGCGGGTGATGAACGGGCGGGTTTCCAGCAACTCATCGCGGGCATCAGGCTCGAGAGGCCAATCAGGGATTTCAAGCTCGGCAAGAAAGCGCCGCTCTTCCCGCAACACCCCAGCGGCCATTCCATACTCGGGATAGATCTGACTGCCGGCCGGATCGTCATGACGGATCAACTGCCTGCACTGGTTGTGCTCGGCGAAAGCAGGACTGGAATCTCCATAGGTCAAGCGCTCCACCACGCATGGCAGTTCTCCCGCAGCCTGTTCGGTGACGGTGATCGGCCGCTGTTGTTCGTCGAACTCGGTGTGGCGCTGGCTGCCGCGAGCATCCCAGAACCAACAGGGCGAACCCGCCTGATCGGGCAAACTCAACTGCCATCCGCCATCGACGCTGTCTGTCAGCAACGGCTGATCACTCAAGCCGTAGACCGTGGTCAGGTTCGGCTTCGAGGTGCCCCACAACCGTGGGTCCCAGGACTCGGCCAAACGTCCTGCCGCGTCGAAGCCTTGCCGGGTGATGCGCGGATCAATCAACGGGCTGTCCGGGTGACGGCAATAACCGACGCTGCGCACTGCCAGGGCGCGCGGGTCGATGACCGACAGTGTCGGTGTCGCGGTGTGGGGGTGAGGGTTCACGGTATTGACGGTCCTTCGCTTTGACTGAGGACAGACTGGGTCTTTTTTCGCCGGACCGAAACTCTATGAAGTAACAGGTGACGCACTTCATTGAATGGTTTCAGGGCCGCTTCGCGACCCAGCGGGGCGGTGCGGCGGTCCGACAAGCCCCCTCGCCACAAAAACGCCTTCGCCACGGGTGATCACAGACTTCCAGAGGGAAATTTTCGTACAGGGAAATCAGCGGTTTTGCAGGCTTGATCCCTTTCTTTTGCAGGACGTTTCCTAGATCATTTCGCTCGCTTGCGCCTGACAATTTCCGTGGCTAGTCTCGGTCCGTCACTGCTCATCAGTGATCGGGTTTAGTCGCCCGGATCTTTCTAGGCGCGCAGCGCAACCTCACTCCAGGTGTTTTCATTGCCTGAAAGTTATGGTGGCTGTGCGCAGGGCACCCTTGGGTGCGCCGGGTTGCCTAGAGACCGGTCGACTAACCTGCGTGCAGCCGCCACCCCTGCTCGTTTAGTCGCGACATCGGTTGGCTCCAATTAGCTCTAGGAGTTTTACCAATGAAAAAATCCGTTCCCGATCCGCCGCCCGAAACCTCCACCGAAGATCCACTCAGGGATCGCTCAGCGCTCTACCGCGCCATCGATTTCCACCTCACCGGCAAGCAACCCGCACCACCCGATGAAATGCGCTTCTACAACGTCAGCAAGGACGTGAGTTTCGAAGACACCCAACTCTATGTCGCCGACCTGCTGCGCTGTGCTTCGGTCACGGCGTTTCAATGTGGCGACCAGCTCAAGGGGGCCGACCGGGCGATGGTGTATTCGATCTGGCATTTGCTGGAGATTGCCAAGGCGATGGTGGATCACTCCATTGAGTGTTTGGGGATGAAAAAGGGCTGAGTCTGACTTTAATCATCGGTTGTCTGTGCCACCGCCATCGCGAGCAAGCTCGCTCCCACAGTTGACCGTGGAAATCTGTGGGAGCGAGCTTGCTCGCGATGGGCTGCGCAGCAGCCCCCGGCGCCATGGCGTATATTCGGTGAATCCAAATTGCCTGCGCAGCCAACCATGAAGCAAACACCCGACGACCTCGAACAGATCACCGCCACCACCCTGGGCCACTACAACGCGGTGGCCGAAAGTTTCCGTGAAGGGACGCGCGATCACGACGTCAGCCAGAACATCGATGCCCTGTTGCGGCACATCCAGGGTGAGGCGCCTTTCGACATTCTCGACTTCGGCTGCGGACCCGGTCGTGATCTGCAAACCTTCACCCGCATGGGCCACACAGCCGTCGGCCTCGACGGTTCGGAAAAATTCGCGCAGATGGCCCGGGACGACAGCGGTTGCGAGGTGTGGCAGCAGGACTTCCTGAAGCTCAATCTGCCGGCCGAGCGTTTCGACGGAATTTTTGCCAATGCGGTGTTGTTTCACGTTCCGCGTCAGGAACTACCACGGGTGTTGAAGCAGTTGTGGGGAACGTTGAAACCGGGTGGGGTGTTGTTCAGCTCCAATCCCCGGGGTGAGAATCAGGAAGGCTGGAACGGGCCGCGTTATGGGTCGTATCACGACCTGGCGGCCTGGCAGCAGTTGCTGATCGAGGCGGGTTTTGTGGAGTTGGAGCATTACTACCGGCCGGTCGGGCTGCCGCGGGAGCAGCAGCCTTGGTTGGCGAGTGTGTGGCGTAAAGCTGTGTAGTCAGTCCCGACGCCATCGCGAGCAAGCTCGCTCCCACAGTTGACCGCGTACACCTGTGGGAGCGAGCTTGCTCGCGATGAGCGCGAAGCGCTCGCTTTTTAAACAGCCTCTTTCTTCGGCTCGCGAATCTTGTACCAGGCCACATACAGCGCCGGCAAAAACAGCAGCGTCAGCAAGGTGGCGATGACGATCCCGCCGATCATCGCGTAGGCCATCGGCCCCCAGAACACTTCCCGGGCAATCGGGATCATCCCCATGCTCGCCGCCGCTGCGGTCAGCAGGATCGGACGACGCCGATGTTCGGTGGCCTGCACCACCGCATCCCACGGCGCATAACCCTTCTGCTCGTACTCCTCGATCTGGGTCACCAGGATCACCGAGTTACGGATGATGATACCGATCAACGCGAGAATCCCGAGGATCGCCACGAAGCCCATGGGCGTACCCGTAGGCACCAGCGCGATCACCACGCCGATCAGCCCCAGCGGCGCGACGCTGGCCACCAGGAACAGTTTCTGCACGCTGTGCAACTGGATCATCAGGAAGGTCGCCATCAGGAACAGCATCAGCGGCACAACCTTGGCAATCGGGCCCTGGGCCTTGCCGCTTTCCTCCACCGTACCACCGGTGGCGACCTTGTAGCCCGCCGGCAGTTTGGCAGCGAACGCGTCGATGGACGGCTTGAGGATTTTCACCAGGTCCGTCGGCTGGATCTCGTCGCGGATCGCCGCCTTGATGGTGATGGTCGGCAGGCGATCGCGACGCCACACCAGCGGCTGCTCCAGTTCGTAGCGCACCGTGGCGAACGCCAGCAGCGGAATCGACGTGCCGTTCGGCGTGACGATTTGCAGGTTCTGCAAGGTTTCCGGCGTTCCGCGCTCGGAATCCACCGCACGACCGACCACGTTGATCAGGTAAATGTCGTCATCGACCTGGGTCACCGACTGGCCGCTGACGATGCCGTTCATCAGGTTGGCCACATCCTCGGAAGACAGCCCCAACTGCCGCGCCTTGTCCTGGGCGATGTCGATGCGCAGCACTTTGCCCGGTTCGTTCCAGTCGTAGATGATCTCGCCCACATGCGGGTTCTTGTCCAGCTCAGTGGCCAGGTCGATGGCATGTCGGCGCACCTGGTCGATGTCCTTGCCGCTGATCCGGTACTGGATCGGACGCCCTACCGGCGGGCCCATTTCCAGCGCCTGGACATAACTGCCGATGCCGACGAAGTCGTTGCGCAAGCGCTCGCGAAGCTTCTGCATCATGGCCTCACGGGTGTGGCCTTTGCTGACGATCACCAACTGCGCGTAGAAGGGGTTCTGCAGTTGCTGGTCCAGTGGCAGATAGAAGCGAATGGCGCCCTGCCCGATGTAAGTGCTCCAACGCTCGATGTCCGGGTCGTCCTTGAGCGTGGCTTCAAGGCGATCGACAGCCCGACGGGTTTCATCGATCGAGGCGTTTTGCGGCAGGTTCAGGTCCACCAGGATTTCCGGCCGGTCCGAAGACGGGAAGAACTGGTTCTGCACAAAGCGCATGCAAAACAGCGCCAGCACAAAACACAGCACTGTAATGCCGATGGCCCACCAGCGATTGCGCATGCACCACAGCAACCCGCCGTTGAACGCCTTGCCGATGCGCCCGGGTTCGCCTTCATGGGGCTTCACTTTGGTGCTGAGAATGTGCACGCCGATCACCGGCGCAAACAGAACCGCCACCACCCACGACACCAGCATCGCGCAGGCAATCACCGCAAACAGGGTGTAGGTGTATTCACCGGCCGAGCTGGCGTTCAAGCCGATCGGCACGAAGCCCGCCACCGTCACCAGCGTACCAGTGAGCATCGGGAACGCCGTGGAGGTGTAGGCGAAGGTTGCCGCCTGCTCCTTGGTCTCGCCCAATTCCAGGCGCGTGACCATCATCTCCACGGTGATCATCGCATCGTCCACCAGCAGGCCGAGGGCGATGATCAGTGCACCGAGGGAAATCCGCTGCATGGTGATGCCGCTGTACTCCATGAATACAAACACCATCGCCAGCACCAGCGGGATCGAGCAGGCCACCACCAGCCCGGCGCGCACCCCAAGGCTGACGAAGCTGACCAGCAGCACGATCACCACCGCCTCGAACAGCGCGCTGGTAAAGCCGCCGACGGCCTCCTCGACCACCACGGCCTGGTCGGACACGTTGTAAATGCCGACACCCACCGGCAGGTCGGCGGTCAACTCGTCAATACGGGCGTGCAAGGCCTTGCCGAATGCCTGGACGTTGCCACCCTTCTGCATGGCAATCGCCAGGCCGATAGCCGGTTTGCCGTTGAAGCGGAATTCCGGCGAGGCCGGATCGACGTAGCCGCGGCTGATTTCGGCAATGTCGGCCAGGCGATAGTAACGGTCGTTGAGCTTGAGGTTGACCTCGGCCAGGTCTTTCTCCGAAGCGAACTTCCCTGACGTGCGCACCGAAATCCGCTCCGGCCCGGCCTCGATCACACCCGCCGGGGTCACGGCGTTCTGGGATTGCAGGCTCTGCACCACCTGACGCTCATCGATGCCCAGCGCGGCGAGTTTGCGCGTGGAGAAGTTCAGGTACAGCACTTCGTCCTGCTGGCCGACCATTTCGATCTTGCCCAGGCCCGGCACACCGCGAATTTCCATGCGCGCCTGTTCCACGTAGTCGCGCAACTGACGCAGGGTCAGGCCGTCGGCGGTGAAGGCGTAGATCGATCCGAAGACGTCACCGAACTCGTCGTTGAACGACGGCCCCTGTATGCCCTGCGGGAACTGGTATTTGATGTCGTTGATCTTCTTGCGCACCTGGTACCAGATTTCCGGGATGTCCTTGGCACTGGTGGTGTCGCGCAGGTACACGTACACCGTCGATTCGCCGGGGCGCGTGTAGCTTTTCACGTAGTCGAGGGAGTCGAGCTCTTCGAGCTTTTTCTCGATCCTGTCGGTGATCTGCTTGAGGGTTTCCTCCTGGGTCGCCCCCGGCCATTTGCTCTGGATCACCATGGTTTTGATGGTGAACGACGGGTCTTCTTCGCGCCCCAGGTTGAAATACGAGAACACACCCATCAGCAACGCGACGAACATCAGATACCAGATGAACGACTGATGCTTGAGGGCCCATTCCGAGAGGTTGAAAGGCCCTTTCATTGACTGTCCTCGTCGATTTTCACTTGCTGCCCCGGTTTGAGGCTGTTGACTCCGGCACTGACCACCCGCTCGCCGTTCTTCACGCCGCCGGCCAGCACCACGGTGCTGTCGGTGCGGCTGATCACGGTGATGTCGCGGGGAGAGACGGTTTTATTCTGTGCATCGATCACCCAGATGCGCGGCTTGCCATCGACCTCCTGCAGCGCGGTGACCGGCAACTCGATGCGCGGCTTGATCGCCGTGCTCAGGGTGACGCTGATGGCCGTGCCCAAGCGGAAGCCCTGTGGCGTTTCGGCCAGGGTCAGGCGGGCGCGACGGGTGCGTGTTGCGCTTTGAGCCTGGGGTTCGATTTCACGGATGATGGCGGTGGTGTTGATGCTCGGATCGAGTTGCGCAGCGACCTGAAACACCACATCGCTGGGCAACTGGTCAACGAGGGTATCGGGCAGGTCGATCACTGCTTCCTTGATGTCCGGTTGCGCCAGGGTCACCACCTGCTGACCCGCCGTCACCACTTGCCCGGCCTCGGCGCTCCACGCGGTGACCACGGCCTTATGGTCGGCGTGCAGCTCGGTGTAGCCCAATTGGTCTTTGCTCTGGCTGACGGCCGCCCGGGCCTGATCGAGGGAGGCCTGGGTGGTTTTCAGGTCCGTGTTGGCCGCGTCGAGTTGCGCTTGCGCGCCGACCCCACGATCGAACAGGGCTTGTTGACGCTGGGCACTGGCCTTGGCATTGATCAGTTGCGCCTGGATTTTCGCCAGGTCGCCCTGGGCCGAACGCAATTGGTTCTGCTGATCGGAAGGATCGAGGGTGGCGAGCAGCGTCCCCTTTTCCACTTCGGTGCCGACATCGACGTTACGGCTGGCGATCCGCCCGCCCACGCGGAAACCGGTATTGCTTTCATAACGCGCCTGGATGCTGCCGGCGAAGCGGCCCAGGTCTTCTTCGTTCAAGGTCTGGACCTTGATCGACAACACCGGCCGTACCGGTGCCGGCGGTGGCTCGCTTTTGGAACAGGCGCTCAGCACCAGCCCGATGGACAACGCCCATAAAGGCTTCATGGCTTGGCTCCCCACGTCAGATCCTTGTAAGTGTCTTCGGCAATCTCGACTTCCATGTCAGGGTGCAAGAGTTGGCCGCCCGCGATGATGACTTTGTCGCCGTCTTTCAACCCGCCGCTGATGATGACCTTGCCGGTCAGGTAGCGGCCGACAGTGACCGAATGCAACTGGGCCTTGCCCTTGTCGTCGACAATCCACACAGCGGGTTCACTGATGTTTTTGGTCAGCGCCGACCACGGCAACTCGATGACCGACTTGCCCGACCCCTTGGCCGTGGCACTCACCACCGAACCCAATTGCATGCCGTCGGGCAGGCTGTTGAGGCCGACCTTGACCTGCACGGTACCGGATTGCGCCGACACCGCCGGGGTGATTTCGCGCACGGTACCGGTGGTTTTGATCGCCGGGTTGTCGAGCAGGCTCAAGACAATGGTGTCATCGCTCGGCTTCTCGGCCAGCAGTGATTCATAAACGTTGAACACCGCATCGCGGTCGCCGTCACGGGCCAGGCTGAAGATCGGCATTGTCGCCTGAACCACCTGGCCGACTTCCGCCTGACGCTCGGTAATGATCCCCGGCGCATCGGCGATCAGCGCCGTATAGCTCAACTGATCCTTGGCATTGGCCAACTGCGCCTGGGCGGCGCTCAGGGCGCTCTGGCTGCTGTTCAAGGCGGCCTGGGCCGAGTCATATTCACTCTGGCTGGTATAACCCTTGGGCAGGAGTTTTTGCTGGCGTACGAATGCCGCCGCGTTCTGCTTCACCCGCGCCTGTTCGGCGGCCACTTGGGCCTGGGCCGAGTCGACGTTGCTCTGCAAGTCCTTGGGGTCGAGCCGGGCCAACACTTGCTTGGCGGTCACTCGATCGCCGACGTCAACCGAACGCTGGATGATCTTGCCACCCACACGGAAAGACAGCTCCGTCTGTATCCGCGCCTGAATATCACCGGTGAGGGTAACCGGGGCCGCGTAGTCCGTCGGCTTGACGACTTGCACGAACACCCGTGGCAGGAATTCCTGCACGGGTTTTTTCTGCTCGCAAGCCGTCAGCAGGGTGACGACACTCAAGGCCATGACTACTTTGAATCCGGGAACCACCATGCAAACTCCTTGGCCTTTTTCATGTACAGCACGACAGAGAGCTTAGAACAGGATAGCAACCTTGCACGAGCGTCTTATGAAGAAAAAATTCTCCTTGCCTTACGTCCAGAACACTTGCGCTAGACACCTGCCCGTAACGGACAATGGGCCTCGCGCGACCCCGCCACAGGAACCCACATGCTCAACACGCTCGCGGTAGCCAACTACCGCTCGATCAACAAACTGGTGATCCCGCTGGGCCGACTGAATCTGATCACCGGCCCCAACGGCAGCGGCAAGTCCAACCTGTACCGTGCGCTGCGCCTGCTGGCGGAAACCGCCCACGGCGGCGTGGTCAATGCCCTGGCCCGTGAAGGCGGACTGGATTCGACCTTCTGGGCCGGCCCGGAAACCCTCTCCCGACGCATGCGCACCGGCGAAGTCGCCATCGAGCCCACCGTGCGCCAAGGCGTCAAGCGCCTGCGCCTGGGGTTTGCGGGAGAGGATTTCGGCTACTCGATCAGCCTCGGCCTTCCCGATTCCAATGGTCATTTCATGCTGCCTGGACACAGCTCGCCGATTCCGTCCTATTTCAGCCTCGACCCGCAGATCAAGCGCGAATGCCTGTGGGCAGGCGCGTTCTACCGCCCGGCCAGTCTACTGGTCGATCGTGACGGCCCGATGATCCGTGCCCGCACCGAGCGCAAGTGGGATGTGCTGGCGCAGCACACGCCGACGTTCGACAGCCTGTTCGATCAGGTCGGCAGCCTGCGCGGTTCGCCGGAAGTGCTGGAGATGCGCGAGTTCATCCGCCGCTGGCGCTTTTACGATCATTTTCGCAGCGATGCCGACGCCCCGGCGCGTCAACCGCAACTGGGCACTCGCACGCCGGTGCTGCATCACGACGGACGCGACCTGGCGGCGGCCTTGCAGACGATCATCGAAATCGGTGATCCCGACGCCTTGCGGGCGGCGATCAGCGACGCCTTCCCCGGCGCACGACTGAACATCGAACCTCTGCCAGGTGGGCGCTTCGCCATCGAATTTTTTCAGGAAGGTCTGTTGCGGCCGCTCTCAGCCGCCGAGCTGTCGGACGGTACCTTGCGTTACCTGCTGCTGGTCGCGGCGCTGCTGACGCCACGGCCGCCGACACTGATGGTGCTGAACGAGCCGGAAACCAGCCTGCATCCGGATCTGCTGCCGGCGCTGGCACGCCTGATCATCCGTGCCTCGGCGCAGTGCCAGGTGTGGGTGGTGTCCCATGCCCGGCGCTTGATTTCGGCGTTGCAGGAGGACCCGGACTGCAACTGCATCGTGCTGGAGAAAAATCTTGGCCAGACCGGGATCGTGGGCCAGCGCATGCTGGATGAGCCGGCATGGTATTGGCCGGATTGAACGGCGCGTGATTTGCCGGGTTGAAGGAAGACGTCTATTTTCCCTTGCGGCGTAGGAAGGATCTTTTTTTCGAAACACAGCTCCAAGGACGAACCACTTTTGGCCAGACTCCCGGCCAACATCTCACAAGGACGAGAACATGGCAGACGAACAACCGCCGCAACGGCTGGATCCGCAGGACATTCTGAAATTACTGATGGCGTTGCGCAGGGCGTTGAAGGCCAGGCCGGCCTGATCAACTCCATGGTCAACAGGCTCTTTGTGGCGAGGGGGCTTGCCCCCGCTGGGCTGCGAAGCGGCCCTAAACAGATCTCCCGCGCTCCCTTGGGCGAATGCTGCGCATTCGAACGGGGGCAAGCCCCCTCGCCACAAAAGCTCCCGCGCCACAGGCAAATCGAACGCTCAAAAAAACGCCGACGCTAATTCAGCCGTCGGCGTTTGAAACCTTGAAGGGGTGTGCTTCGCGAATCAGAACGCTGGCAACACCGCGCCGCTGTACTTCTTCTCGATGAAGGCCTTCACTTCCGGGCTGGTCAGGGCCTTGGCCAGTTTCTGGATGGCAACGCTGTCCTTGTTGTCCGGACGGGCCACCAGGAAGTTCACGTAAGGCGAGTCGGCACCTTCGATCACCAGCGCGTCTTTAGCCGGGTTCAGACCCGCTTCCAGCGCGTAGTTGGTGTTGATCATGTCCAGGTCGACCTGATCCAGCACACGCGGCAACATCGCGGACTCAAGCTCCTTGAACTTGAAGTTGTGCGGGTTCTTGGCGATGTCTTTCGGGGTGGCCAGGGCGTTTTTCGGGTCTTTCAACTCGATCAGGCCAGCCTTCTGCAGCAGGATCAGGGCACGGCCGCTGTTGCTGCCTTCGTTCGGGATGGCAATGGTCGCGCCGTCTTTGAGCTCAGCCAGGGTTTTGACTTTCTTCGAGTAGCCACCGAAAGGTTCGACGTGCACACCGATCACGGTTTCCAGGTGAGTGCCTTTGCCTTCGTTGAAGCTCTTGAGGTACGGCAGGGTCTGGAAGTAGTTGGCGTCCAGACGCTTCTGGTCGACCTGCACGTTCGGCTGAACGTAGTCGGTGAAGACTTTGATTTCCAGGTCCACGCCTTCTTTGGCGAGGGTTGGCTTGATCAGTTCAAGAATCTCGGCGTGTGGAACCGGGGTCGCGGCAACCACCAGTTTTTCGCCAGCCTGGGCCAGGCCCGCGGTCAGGGCAGCCGCCAGTGCGGTGAACAACAGAACCTTTTTCATGCAGTGTCCTTATCGAAAATCACAGTCGCTTGTGGCGACGGCTTGAAGATGAGAGTGCCAGTGAAGTGCTATCGCTGGCGTGAAGCGGACAATACCGGGATTTTTTATTCCCGAACAATAACGTTTATTCAGCTTCATATTCCATTTTGTTCGTACAGCTCTAACTCGCACACTATTCCCTGTAGGAGCCGGCTTGCCGGCGATGGCGTCCGCCCGGAAACCTTGGCGCCTGGATCGCGAGCAAGCTTGCTCCTACAAAAGCGCGGTGTTTTTGAGCAGTTGTTTCAGGGCTGCCTTGTCAGCAACAGAGCCATTGTCGAGAATCTGCCTGATCTGGCTCCCGATCTGCTCCAGCGAAATCGAGGGTTCCGGCAAATTCAAATGCTCCGGCAGAATCTCGTCGCCCGTACTCACCAGCAGCGCGAAGTGAATGATGTTTTCCAGCTCCCGGGTATTGCCCGGCCAACTGTGGCGTTCCAGCACAAGTTGCGCGGCTTCGCTGATCAGCGGCACCGGCAGGTCGAGGCGCTGGCTGTAGATGCCGAGGAAGTATTCGGCCAGCGGCAGGATGTCCCCCGTACGCTCGCGCAGTGCCGGCAGTTCTAGCGGGCCTTCGCTGAGGTAGTGATAGAGCCGCTCATGAAATTTTCCGGCGGCCATGGCCTGGGCCAGATCAATGCTGGTGGCCGCGACCAGCCGCACATCCACCGGGCTCGGCTGCTGAGCTCCGACGCGGGTGACTTCGTGGTTCTCCAGGGCGGCGAGCAGCTTGATCTGGATCGGCAGCGGCAGGTCACCGATTTCGTCCAAGTAAAGCGTGCCGCCGTTGGCCGAACCGAACCAGCCGGCACGACTGCTCGCCGAACCGCTGTAGCTGCCCGCCGCATAGCCGAACAGCTCGGCATCGGCGTAGGTCGGGCTGATGGCGCCGCAGTTGACCGACACGAACAAACCGCCGCGATCACTGGCGCGGTGGATATGACGTGCCAGCAACTCCTTGCCGGTGCCGGTTTCGCCACGGATCAGCACCGAGACTGAACGCGTGGCCAGTTGCTCAAGGTCTTCACGTAATTGCCGCGAACGCGGGTCGACAAACACCAGCGCCTTGGCGCGGATGCTCAGGGGACTTTTTTCGGCGTCGGGAAAGGTCAGCAGTGGCTGACCGAAGGTTTCAAAGCTCATGGCAGACTCCCGCCCAAAACCGCCGGGAGACGGGGGCGTTAAATAAAGAAAGTGTTCAAGCGCGGCGCAGGGCGTGGTGTTCCATGCGGTTTTGCAGGCGATAGAGATAGGCAAAACCCTGCTCCCAACGCTGATGACCGGACTTCACGTTGATATGCCCCGCCCCCGCCAGAATCCCCGCCTCGGCACCCCAGTTGCGCGCCAGCTCCAGGGCTCGCGGCGCACTGACGGCGCTGTCGTTGTCGGAGCTGACGACCTGGCTCGGAAATGGCAGCAGGTCCGTCGGGATCGGCGCGAAGTTGCGCAAGGCCGGTGCACAGGCCGGGCGCTCGACATCCGCCGGTGCGACCAGCAGGGCACCGCGCACCTGACGCAGGAATTGCACAGGCGCGGTGGCCGCCCAATGGGCGACGGTGATGCAACCCAGGCTGTGGGCGATCAGGATGACCGGCGTGCTGTCGGCGGCAATCGCCTCGGCCAGCGCCGCGACCCAGTCTTCACGGCGCGGCGTCAGCCAGTCGGCCTGCTCCACCCGCGCACTGTTCGGCAGGCTGCTCTGCCAGTGGCTTTGCCAATGATCTTCTGGCGATCCTTGCCAGCCCGGCACAATCAGGTAGCGAATTGATTCGTTGCGCATGGGGGAGCTCTCCTGCTGCGTGTCTGTTCCCGGTCGAGTATAGGGAGGAGAGTTATATTCGTTAAGGAATAAGAAGCTATTTATTAAGACCCATATCGAATATGAAACATATAACCTGTGGGAGCGAGCTTGCTCGCGATAGGGCCCGGACATTCAACATCGATGTCGATTGATCCACCGCCATCGCGAGCAAGCTCGCTCCCACAGAGAACAGTGTGTTCGCGAAAGTTGAAGCAAAAAAAAGGGCCGCACCCTGCCAAGGAGACGGCCCCGGAAAACGAAAACCTGTTAACGCGCAGTGATCACCGACAACTTGGTAATCCCTGCCCGTTCAATCGATGCCATGGCCCGCGCCACCTCGCCGTAATTCACACCGTCGTCCGCCTGCAACTGCACGCGCACCTCCGGATCCTTGGCCTTCGCCGACTTGAGACTGAACTCCAGCAAGTCCGGTTGTATCTCGTCCTTGTTGATAAACAGTTTGCCGGCACCGTCGATGCTCACCACCAACGGGTCCTTCTGCTCCACCGGCGCCACCGCTTCGGTCTTGGGCAGGTTGATCGGAATGGCGTTGGTCAGCAGCGGGGCGGTGACGATGAACACCACCAGCAACACCAGCATCACATCCACCAGCGGCGTCACGTTGATTTCGCTGAGCACCTCATCGGTGTCTTGCGTGGAGAAGGCCATATCAGGACGCCTCCTTCACTTTCTGCGCGTTACCCTGGGCTGCCACCTTGTGCGCCGTCGGGTGGATCAGCACGCGGAACGAACTCTTCTGCGCCAGGCTGTAGAAGTCATGGGCGAAGTCATCCAGGTCCGCCGCCGTCAGTTTCAAGCGACGCAAAAAGTAGTTGTAAACCAGCACCGCCGGCACCGCGACGGCGATCCCCACACCCGTGGCGACCAGTGCCGCGCCAATCGGTCCGGCGACCGTTTCAAGGCTGGCCGAGCCCGCCGCGCTGATGCCTTTCAACGCTTCCATGATTCCCCACACCGTGCCGAACAAGCCAATGAACGGCGAGGTACTGCCAATACTGGCGAGCACGGCCAACCCGGTTTCCAGCGACCGGCGCTCGCGCACGATCTGCTGGCGCAAGGCTCGCTCCAGACGATCCTGATGGTTGATCGCCTGGCTCAAGTCAGCCGCCTGTGGCGTCTCGCCCACCTGGATGGCCGCATAACCGGCCTGCGCCACCCGGGCTGCCGCACCGGGCCGGGTTTCGCTCAGTTCGGCCGCCGAGTCGAGACTCGAAGCGGCCCAGAACTGCTGATGAAACTTTCGATCCTGTACCTTCAGGCGACCGAACTGCACGCCCTTGAGCAATGCCAGGCCCCAGGTCGCGACGGAAAAAACCACCAGCAGCCAGATCACCGCGCTTTCGATGGATTCAAGTGGAGAGGCCAGTAACGTCATGATGTATTCCTCGTGTAAACGTTTCGCGCGAAATTGGTTTCTGTTTAATGAATCTTGAAATCGATGGGCACGCTGACCCAGCCGTCCTGGGCGACATCACCTTGCTTGGCCGGCACGAAACTCCAGCGTTTCACCGCGTTCAGCGCGGCGTCATCCAGCGCATCGCGACCGCTGCTTTTCTGGATCTGAATCTCGCCGGGCTTGCCGCTGGCCAACACATGCACGCGCAACAACACCGTGCCTTCCCAGCCGCGACGCTGGGCCAGCGACGGGTATTCCGGCGCCGGGTTTTTCAAGTAGCCGGCGGTGGCGGAGGCCGGTGTTACGGGCGCAGGGGCCGGTGGTGCAGGTGGCGCCGGGGCCGCGACAGGTGCTGCCGGTTGTGGCGGCGCCGGTGGCTGCTCAACGGCTTTTGGCGCCGGTTTCGGTAGCGGTTTGGCGACCGGCTTGGGCTTGGGAACCGGCTTCGGTGGAGGCGGCTTCACCGCCAGTTCATCCTCCACAGGCGGTGGTGGCTCAATCACGGGTTGTACGGGTTGCGGTGGCGGCGGCTCGACCACCGGAGGCGCTGGACGCGAAAATTCGATGGTCATGGGCGGGACTTCTGGCGGCACGATCGGCAGCACCGGGGTCGGTTGCTGATTGACCCAATAGATCACCGCGCCATGCACCAGCAACGCCAGCACGCCCAGCACGATTGCTTCACGCCGGCGAAGGACGCCTTTGGGGGTTCGCTGCAAACGCAACTGCCCCAAGGGCACCCGGTGCGGTCGGCCGAGGTCGACCAATTCGCCACCGGGTGCCTGGCGCCAAAGCACCTCATGTGCACCGGCGGCGATCTGGACATTGCCCATTGTTTAACTCCCTGCGGTCTCTTTGCGGATAACCGGAACGTCGTGCTGAACATCCCCCGACGACGCCCCGGTAGAGCAATCATTGGCTTGAACGCTTAGCTCTTAAAGTAATGTTTAAGCTTATATTTAGAACCAATACGAATAAACAAAACCCTCAATCCACCGCCAGAGCCCGTCGTTCAAGGGCTCCGGCGTAGTGGAAAAAATCCGATGCTTTTCGGGCATTGAAAGTATTCATTCGAAGCATGCTTTTTCGCCGTCAGAAGTCGTATCGGCCGGTCACACCCAGCGTGCGTGGCGTACCGAGCAGGCCTTCATAACCACCATTGGCGGCCGTCCACAGCGTCGTGTAGTAGGTTTTGTCGAAGGCGTTTTTCAGCCACAACGAAACGTCCCACTGCCCCTGGTTGAAGTCGCCGCGCAGGCCGGTGGACAGGTTGACCACCGCATAACTCGGGATCTGCCCGAAGTCGGAGTCTTCCACCGTGCCCACCGCTTTGGAGCGGAACGCATAGCTGGCGGTGACGTACTCCTCGAAGCCGTTGCTCAGGTTCCACTTGTATTCGCCGTTGGCGTTGCCGATCCATTTCGAGGCGCCGACCACTTGATGGCCAGTGAGGTCGCAAGACGCCGGAGCGCCCGGCGCCAGGCTGACTTCCGGCGGGCACGGCGCATCCTTGTAGGAGAGGTAGCTGACGTCGTTGTACGAACCGTTGATGTTCAGCGTCAGGCCACGCAGCGGGATCAGGGTGCTTTCGAATTCCACGCCACGGGAGCGCACGGAACCGGCATTGGTCAGGTATTGCACGCGATTGACGTCGTCATAGGCGTTGGTCTGATAGCCGTTGACCTGGGTCCAGAACAGGTTGGCGTTGAGTTGCAGGCGACGGTCCCACAGGGTGCTCTTGAAACCGAGCTCGGCGTTGTTGGCGCGCTCGGTGCCGATCAGCAATGAGTCGGCCCCGGCCACCGGCGCCATACCGACGGCCAGGTTGACCCCACCGGATTTTTCGCCGTGGGACAACGTGGCGTAGGTGAGCAGGTCCTCGGTGAGGTGGTAGCTGAGGTTCAACAGGCCTGAAGGACTGGAGCTGTACTGGTTCAGATCGCCGGAATCGTAGGCCCCCGCACGAGCACGTCGTGCCGCGGCCGCCGCGCCGGTGACTGTGGCACCACCGGCGGGCGCATTGCGGGTCACCCAGGCGTTTTTCTCTTCATAGGTGCCGCGCAGGCCGGCAGTGAAATCCAGGCGTTCGGTCAGGTGCCAGGTGCCCTGTGCGAACAGCGCGAAGCTGTTGGTTTCGATATGACCGTTGCCGACACTGTCGATGTTGTTCAGCGCACCGGTGGGCGTGCCACTCCAGATATCCGCTTGCGGCCCGTAAAAGGTGAAGGATTTGTTGTCCAGGTCGGAGCCGAAGTAATAGGCGCCGAGCACGTAATCGAAGAACCCGCCGGTAGGCGACGCCAGGCGAAACTCCTGGGAGTACTGCTTGTCCTCCACCGAAACCCCGGCGTTGTAGAAGACGGTTGCATTCAGGCCGTCATCATTGCGCGGGGTGAAATTCCACCAGCGGTAAGCGCTGATGGACGTCAGGGTGAAGTCGCTCGGCAGCGTCCAGTTGGCCTCCACCGATGTGCCGCCCTGATGCACGGTGACATGCTGGTCGTTGTTCAGGTTGACCTTGCGGTGGGTGCCGTCGACCAGTGTCGCGCCCGTGGCATTGGCCCGGGTCTGGTAAAGGTTGGTGCCATTGATGGTCGGCCCGGTGTTGAACAACACCCGGGTGCCGGCGCTGGAATCTTCTTCGTTGTAGTCGCCGATCCAGCGCAGGTTGAACGATTCGTTCGGCTTGAACAGCAACTGGCCACGGAAGCCATCGCGCGAGCCGCCGTTCAAATCGTGGCCGTCGAATTCGTTCTTGATATCACCGTCGCTGCGGGTGCGATACGCAGAAAAGCGCCCGGCGAGCTGGTCATTCAGCGGGCCGGAAATCGTGCCCTTGGTCTGGAAATAGCCATCCTCGCCCACCGAAGATTCGATGCTGCGTTCCGGAGTGAAGGTCGGCGCACGGGTGCTGATGTTGATCACGCCGGCGGTGGTGTTCTTACCGAACAAGGTGCCTTGCGGACCGCGCAGCACTTCAAGCTGCTCGATGTCCATCAGGTCGAACACAGCCATGCCTGGCCGGCCGAGGTATACGTTATCGAGGTACAGGCCGACACTGCCTTCCAGGCCATCGCTGGCCGGGTTGTTGCCCAGGCCACGAATCGACACGCTGGACTGGCGCGCATGCATGTAGGCAACGTTGACGCTGGGCACCAGTTGCTGCAAATCCTGGATGCGATAGACCCGCTGGGCTTCCAGGGTCTGGCCGCTGACCACGCTCATCGGGGTGGGTACGTCCTGCGAGCTTTCTTCGCGGCGGCGAGTCGTGACCGTCACGGTTGCCAGTTGGGTATTGTCGGCCGTGGCGGTTTTTGCCGGGGTGGTTTCAGGGGTGGCGCTCTCGGCCGCATAGCCTTGGGTCCAGCTGGCACTGCCTGCCAGTAGCAGGGCCAGGGGCAGGCGTTTGAGCCGTTGTGGAGAGTGGGTTGGGGCGAAATGCAACGGACTCATAAGGCGGGTTCCCGATCAAAAAAAGTTCTTTGTTGCTTGCCAGGCCGCCTTCGCGAGCAAGCCCGCTCCCACACTGACCGTGTGAACACTGGAGATCCCCTGTGGGAGCGGGCTTGCCCGCGAAGGCGTCGGCTCAGACGCCGCCGATATCCGGCCCTTTCACCGTCTGGCTGACCTGCCCGTTCACACCCACCGGCACTTCACCCTTGAGCGTCACACGACGCACGATCCGGTCCTGGGTCCCGTAGTCATCCACCGCATAATGCTGGGTGGAGCGGTTGTCCCAGATCGCCACGTCACCGGCCTTCCAGCGCCAGCGCACGATGTTTTCCTGGCGGATCACATGGCTTTGCAGCAACCCGAACAGGTGCGCCGAATCGGCCTGGGAATAGCCCTTGATGCGTTTGACGAAATGCCCCAGCAACAGGCTCTTCTCGCCGCTGATCGGGTGCACGCGCACCACCGGGTGTTCGGTCTCGTAGACCGTCGAGGTGAAGACCTTGCGATAGCGCTCCAGCTTCTCCGCCGAAACGTCCGGCCGGGTCCCGGCGTAGTCGTATTCGTTGCTGTGCACGGCGACCAGTTTGTCGGCCAGTTCACGCAGCTCCTCCGATAACCCGTTGTAGGCGGTGGCAGTATTGGCCCACAGGGTGTCGCCACCGAAAGCCGGGGCCACCACCGAGCGCAGGATCGAGGCTTTGGGGTAGGCCTCGACGAAGGTCACGTCGGTGTGCCAGGAGCTCGCACGCTGGCCCTCGGCACCGTCCAGTTCCAGCAGAAAACGCGTGCCTTCACGCACCGGCACGGTCGGGTGGGCCACCGGTTCGCCGAGCAGGTGGGCGAACGCCTCCTGGCGCTGATCGTCGAGTTGGGTCTGCTCGCGGAAGAAGATCACTTTGTATTGCAGCAGCGCCTGTTGAATGGCTTCAACAGTGGCGGCATCCAGCTCGCCGGAAAGCTGTACGCCACGGATTTCGGCACCAATGCGACCGGCCACCGGATGGATTTCAAGCGTGTGAACAGCGGGTTGTACTGCGAAAGCGGCATTGCTCATGGGTAGACCCTCATCAGACTGCTTGCGGTTGAACCGGCCGCGAAACATTGCTCTATCTATATTCAATTTAGATCTAATAGATATCAACATGCTTCGTTGACGGAATAAGAGGTTGCATTTAAAACCTCAGTCAACCCTCGTCGCAAATGCCTTCGAGCTATTTTTAGGATGCCGGAAAAGCATATGGATCTTCGCCAGTTGCGTTACTTCATCGCCCTCGACGAACACCGCAGTTTCGTGCGCGCGGCCGAGGCCATGGGCATTACCCAACCGGCCTTCAGCCGCAGCATCCAGGGGCTGGAGCAAGAGTTCGGCTGCGTGTTGGTGGACCGTGGCAACAAGGATTTGCGCCCCACCCCCGAGGGCCTGGTGGTGCTGCAACATGCCCGCAGCCTGGTGCAGGGTGCGGCGCTGCTCAGCTCGGAAGTGACGCAGATGACCAAGCTCGATGCCGGGGAACTGCGCTTCGGTTGCGGCCCGGCGCCGGCGGTAAAACTGGTGCCGGATGCGGTGGCACAATTCATCAATGCGCACCCGAAAGTGCGCACCTGCTTCGAAGTGGATAACTGGGAAAAACTCAGCCGCGCCCTGAGCCGTGAGGAGATCGAGTTCTTCATCGCCGACATCCGCCACTTCGAGTCCGACCCGAACTTCCAGACCCAGGCGCTGACGCCCAAGCGCGGTGTGTTTTTCTGCCGCCCCGGGCATCCGCTGCTGGCCAAGGAGAGCCTGTCGACCAACGACATGTTCGATTACCCGCTGGCGACCACGAAGATCCCGCCAGGCATTCGCAAACTGCTGGCGAATCTCAGTGGGCGGGTGGATTTTTCGCCGACCCTCGAGACCGAACATTTTCCGGCGCTGGTGAAGGTGGTGCTGCAATCCAACGCCATCGGCGTGGGCACGCAAGAGGCGTTCATCGAAGACATTGCCCAGGGTGCGCTGGTGCTGCTGCACTGGCGCAATTTGCCGCAGAACATCGAGAGCATGAATGCGCGGTGCGGGATTGTCAGCCGCACCGGGTTCCGGTTGTCGCCGGCGGCGCGGGCGATGATCGAGACGCTGGTGGCGGTGGACAGGCAGCAGATCAGCGTTGCGGTTTGATGGCCCTATCGCGAGCTTGCTCGCGATGGGGCCAGTGAGCTCACTGAAAATTCAAAGTTTTGCCGCAGCCAACTCCGGCGCCACCCAATCCGTCACCTTGAACGACTTGCGAATCAGCTTCTGCTGCGATGCCAGGTCCACCGCATCCTGCAATTTGCCAAGGAACACCGGATCAAGTGTCGACGGGAACACCTCGCTCAATTTCTGATCCTTCAGGTCCTGGCTGA
The DNA here is from genome assembly GCF_019219115.1 of Pseudomonas sp. PDM28. Taxonomy (NCBI): domain Bacteria; kingdom Pseudomonadati; phylum Pseudomonadota; class Gammaproteobacteria; order Pseudomonadales; family Pseudomonadaceae; genus Pseudomonas; species Pseudomonas sp. PDM28. The sequence goes on along the minus strand of NZ_JAHUWG010000004.1, from coordinate 90,967 downwards.
GAATCACCGGCGGGTAACTCGCCAACCCCGACACCAACTGAACATAAGCATCCTTGTTGCTATCCTGGGTCAGCCACGCCACCGCTTGCTGTTGAGCCTTGAGCAGTGTGGCGACCGCCTCGGGGTGCTCATCGACGAACTTCCCGGTCCCCACCAACACGGCCTGCACACTACCGGCGCCGCCCAGGTCCTTGGTGGTCAGAGGCAGCTCGGCCAATCCCTTGGCCTGTAATGCGGTAAGCCCGGAACCACCCCACGAGGCATCGATCTGCTTCGCCGCCAGCGCCGCCACCGCCGCGTTGAAGTCGAGGTTGATGACTTTCACATCCTTCTCACTCAACCCCTGACTGGCCAGCGCCGCATCGAAGGACAACTGGCTGGCCGTGCCACGGAAGATCGCCACGCGTTTTCCCTTGAGGTCTTGCAGGGTCTTGATCCCCGAACCCGGTACCACGCCGAGGTAATGCTTGACCCCGCGCGCCGAGGCGCTGAGCAATCGCGTATCCAGGCCATTGGACTTGCCGATGATGGCTGCCAGGTCGCCGAGGTAGGCCAGGTCCACCTGACCGTTGGCGAACGCCTCGTTGATCACCGGGCCTGCGCCCTTGAAGAAGCTCCACTGAATCTTGATGCCTTGATCGGCAAAGGCCTTTTCGAAGATCTGTTGATCGCGCAACACATCCACTACACCGCCACCGCTGTGCTGGGTACCGGCACTCAGGTCCGGCACGGCGATGCGGATTTCCTTGAGCTCACCGGCGTTGGCCGTGAAGGCCAGCAGCCCCGCCAGGGCCGGCGCGGCGAACAGGCTGATGACACGTTTGAAGGGAAGGTTCATGGGTGCGGCTCCTTGGGGCAACGGGCGTTGATGAGCCGAAAGTAGGCCGAATCAGAACCAACACTTAAATACTATAAATTCACATTTTTAGATCATATAGATCTATATCAACAGCGGCGGACCTCTCCGCCGGGTATGCCTTGGCAGCATTGAAAATATTCTTCGAATGCATTGGATGCGGCGGCTGATCGAGGCCTTAAATGGTCTCGCTTATCTCTCAATAGCATTTATTTGAATTTTTATAGATCAATTTCGCATACACCTTAACCCCTGTGGGAGCGAGCTTGCTCGCGATAGCGGTGTGTCTCCAGCACATAAGTCGCCTGACACACCCTCATCGCGAGCAAGCTCGCTCCCACAAAAAGCAGGCTTGCATTGCAACCCGACAACGGAGGTCACCCATGGCCCGTGTTTCCCTTCTGAGCCTGCCGCTGGCCTCACCCCGGCTTGATGGTCGACGGCATTGGCCGACACTGAGCCAGCGGCTCTTGCCCTGGCTGCTGCCCTTCAGCCTGTTTGCACTCTGGTGGCTCGCCAGCCGCAACCACTGGATGAGCGAGCAGATCCTGCCGGCACCGACCCTGGTCTGGAGCAGCGCCGTTGAGTTGTCCCAAGGCGAGTTGTGGAGCCATTTGTGGATCAGCCTGCAACGCTTGTTCTGGGGGCTGCTGGCCGGGATCAGCGCTGGCGCAGTTTTGGGTGCTGCGCTGGGTTTCAGTCGTCGACTGGAGCGCCTGGTATTTCCCACCTTCGCCGGGTTGGCGCAAGTCCCGACCCTGGCCTGGATTCCCTTGTTCATGGTGTTTTTCGGCATCGGTGAAGTGCTGAAACTGGTGGTGCTGATCAAGGCCATCGTGGTGCCGGTGACCCTGCACACACTGGTCGGCGTGCGCGACGCGCAACCCAGGCTGCGCGAAGTCGCCGCCGTGTTGCGCCTGCCCAGGCACCTGTTGATCCGCCGTCTTGTGCTGCCTGCCGCACTGCCGGCCTTCATGGCCGGTGTGCGCCTTGCGCTGGCCGCCGGATGGACCTCGCTGCTCGCTGTCGAACTGCTCGCGTCCAGCGAAGGCATCGGCTACCTGATGGTCTGGGCACGCCAGTTGTTCATGCTCGACATCGTGTTCGTGTGCATTGTGGTGATCGGCTTGATCGGCGTGGCGATGGACCGCGGCATCGGCCTGCTGGACAGGAAGCTGGTGCACTGGCCGCACCCGGCCACCGCCGAAATCCGTCGCGGGCCGCGTTATCAAGGCTGGCAGCGATTGCAACCGTGGCTGCTGCCGCTGGCGCTGCTGGCGTTGTGGCAACTGAGCTCGGATCAGCAATGGATCGACCGGAACATTCTGGTCAGCCCGCTGGCCGTCCTGCACACCACTTGGCATGGCCTGCTCGACGGCACGCTGATTGGCGGCATGGCCCTGAGTCTGGGCCGAACCCTTGGCGGGTTACTGCTCGGTGGCGGGCTCGGCTTTGCTCTGGGCCTGCTGCTGGGACTGTCGCGCACCAGTGAACGCGTGCTCGGCCCGACCCTCGCCGCCCTCCGCCAGATCGCCATTTTCGCCTGGGTGCCGCTGCTCACCGCGTGGTTCGGCCTGGGGGAATTGGCCAAGTGGGTGTTCGTCGCCCTCGCCGCGTTTTTTCCGCTGTTCATCGCCACCCAACGCAGCGTCGCCAATCTCTCGCCACAACTCAACGAGGCCGCGCAGGTGTTGCGCCTGAACCTGCCCCAGCGCCTGCGCCGGCTGATATTGCCGGGGGCGGCGCCAGGGATTTTCGCCGGGCTCAGGCTGAGCCTGATCTACGCCTGGCTCGGCACCATCGGCGCCGAATATTTCATGCCGTCCAACGGCGGCATCGGCAGCCAGATGATCGGCGCCCAGCAACTGCTGCGCATGGACCTGATCATGGCCGGCATGCTGCTGGTGGGCCTGACCGGCGCCCTGCTCAACCTCATTGGCCAACGCCTGGAAATCCGCGCCACTCGCTGGAGACACGCATGAACGCACCGATTGTCAGCTTCAATCACGTGGGCAAGACCTTCGACGTCGACGGCTTCGAACTGGAGGCCATTCGCGAATTCAACCTGGACATCGCCGAGGGCGAGTTCGTCGCCATCGTCGGCTCCAGCGGTTGCGGCAAATCCACTTTGCTGCGGCTGCTGGTGGGCCTCGACAGGCAATTTCGCGGGCAGATAAGGGTCGATGGCAAAGCCGTCACCGGCATCGGTGGCGAGCGCGGCATCGTCTTCCAGGAACACCGTTTGTTCCCGTGGCTGAGCGTGGCCGACAACATCGGTCTGGGCCTGGTCAACGAGCCATTGAGCGCCGCGCAAAAGCACAAGCGTATCCATGACTTCATCGAACTGGTGGGCCTGGGCGACTTCGCCCGCGCCTATCCGCATCAGCTCTCCGGCGGCATGGCGCAGCGCGTGGCCATCGCCCGTGGCCTGGTGGCCAGCCCAAGGATTCTGCTGCTGGACGAGCCCTTCGGCGCCCTCGATGCGCTGACCCGCCAGCAGATGCAGGACGAACTGCTGGCGATCCGCGCGCGAGCAAAAATCACCACGGTGCTGGTCACCCACGATGTCGAGGAAGCGATCTTCCTCGCCGACCGCGTGGTGGTGATGGAGCCGCGTCCGGGGCGGATCAAGCAAGTGGTCGACATTGCCCTGCCCCATCCGCGCCAGCGCAGCAGTTTCGACTTCCACCAATTGCGCGAAGAACTGCTTCACGAACTCACCAGCGACGGTCACTACCAGCCCCCCGTGCCGGTGCAGGTCCGCGATCTGCCGCTGTCCTTCATTGCCTACTGAAAAAGGAAACACTTGATGCCGCAACGTCCCAACTTTTTAGTGATCCTGGCCGATGACCTGGGCTTTTCCGACATCGGTGCCTTCGGTGGCGAAATCAATACACCGAACCTCGATGCCCTGGCCAACAATGGCCTGCGCCTGACCGATTTCCACACCGCACCGACCTGCTCGCCGACCCGTTCGATGCTGCTCACCGGCACCGATCACCACATCGCCGGCATCGGCACCATGGCCGAAGCCTTGACCCCGGACCTGATCGGCAAACCGGGTTATGAAGGGCACTTGAACGACCGCGTGGTCGCCCTGCCCGAGCTACTGCGCGAGGCGGGTTACCAGACGTTGATGAGCGGCAAATGGCACCTGGGCCTGACCGCCGAATTGGCACCCCACGCCCGAGGTTTCGAGCGTTCGTTTTCGCTGTTGCCCGGTGCGGCCAACCATTACGGCTTCGAGCCGACCTACGATGAAACGACACCACGACTGCTGAAATCCACGCCGGCGCTGTATATCGAAGACGACCAGTTCATCGACGAACTGCCGAAGGATTTTTATTCCTCCGACGCCTTCGGCGACAAGCTGCTGCAATACCTCAAGGAGCGCGACCAGACCCGACCGTTCTTCGCCTACCTGCCGTTTTCCGCACCGCACTGGCCGCTGCAGGCACCGGCCGAGGTGGTGGAAAAATACCGCGGGCGCTATGACGCCGGCCCTGAAGTGCTGCGGCTGGATCGTCTGGAAAAGCTCAAGAAGCTGGGATTGATCGAGGCCGATGTCGAGCCGCATCCCCTGATCCAGCTGAGCGCACAGTGGGATGCGTTGAGTGATGAACAGCGGCAGATTTCCGCGCGGGCCATGGAAGTTTATGCGGCGATGGTCGAGCGCATGGACTGGAACATCGGGCGTGTCGTCGATTACTTGCGCCAGCAGGGACAACTGGACAACACCTTCATCCTGTTCATGTCCGATAACGGCGCCGAAGGGGCGTTGCTGGAGGCCTTTCCGAAATTCGGCCCGCAGTTGCTGACCTATCTCAACCAGCACTACGACAACAGCCTCGACAACATCGGCCGGGCCAATTCCTACGTCTGGTACGGGCCGAACTGGGCGCAAGTTGCGACCGCGCCGTCGCGACTGTTCAAGGCCTTCACCACCGAAGGCGGGATTCGCGTGCCAGCGCTGGTGCATTACCCGCAGCTGCCGCTCAAGGGCCAGATCAGCCATGGGTTCGGCACGGTGATGGACATCACGCCGACCATTCTCGACCTGGCCGGCGTGCGCCATCCGGGCAAGCAATGGCACGGCAAACCCGTGGCGCAAGTTCGCGGGAAGTCGTGGCTGGGATTCCTGTCGGGCGAGACGGCGCACGTGCATGACGAGCACACCGTGACCGGGTGGGAATTGTTCGGTCGGCGGGCGATTCGGCAGGGGCAATGGAAGGCGGTGTACATCCCGGGACCGGTGGGGCCAGCGACCTGGCAGCTGTATGACCTGGGCAGTGATCCGGGGGAGATTCATGACCTGGCGTCGAGCCAGCCGCAACGGCTCAGTGCCTTGATCGAGCATTGGCAGCGGTATGTGGATGAGACTGGGGTGATCTTGAGTGAGTCGCCGTTTCAGCCGGATTGATGTTGCCTGATACAACGCTTTCGCGAGCAAGCCCGCTCCCACAGGTTTCTGCGGTGAATGCAAAATTTGCTTTCAACACAAATCACTGTGGGAGCGGGCTTGCTCGCGAAGAGGCCCTTACAGACAACCCTTAAGCCTGAGCCGTACGCCCCTTTTCCGCGACCAACTCTTCCCTACGCTTAAACCGATTCGCCCGCGCAAACGTACCGAAATCATTGAACCGCACCCCCATCTCGCGCATCACCTTGTGCCCCACCGGCACGGTCAACTGGCGGATGTAGAACGGCTCCTTCACCACAAAGTGATGGATCCCGTGGCTGCTGCCGAAGTTGAAGCAGAACGCCTGCAGAGGCCACAGCCACGGGGCATTGAGCACCTGGCACTGCTGCATCACGTTGCCCGGCTCCACGTCACCGTAGTAATGCATGTTCGAGCTGATGAAGTGCAGGCAGAAGGTGCGCAACACGTTCGGGCCGATGATCACGACGGCCGCGATGTCGATGACCTGCATCACCGACAACATCGTTGCCGACCACTCGATCGGCGCGCCCATCAGGTGCGCAACGCCGTTCGCTGCATGGAAACCGAGAAACACGTACCACGCACCCCAATGCATCAGCGCCAGCGGTGCGTAGACCTTCAGCGTGCGTTTGATGATGCTGAACTTCATTGCCAAGGTCTTGGCGCGCAGCATGCGGATGACCGAGGACATGATGTTGTCGCCGATCATCAACAGCCGCGCAAAACCCCAGGGTTCGCCATTGGTGATGGCGCGCTCTTCCGTGTCGGTCTCAGAGCCCGACACCTTGTGGTGATTGAGGTGCAGATGGCGGCGAATCCAGGGATTGATGGTGCTCGGCCGCGCCAGCCACACCAATCCCATCATCAGGTTGTGCGGCACCTTCTGCTTGCGGAAGTACATGCTGTGGATCAGGTCGTGTTCCAGCTCATGGGTCAGCGAGGCGAAAAAAGCGTTGAGCAACAGGCACGCCCACCAGGCCATGTGCCCGCTCATGTAGAGCGCCGCCGAACCGACCATACCGGCGATGGCGAAGGTCAGAATGCCTGCGCCGAGGGCGTCCTGATGCTTGAGAATCGGGTATTTTTCACGCAATTCGACACCTCTGGCCAGCACCACTTCACGGATATGGGCTGATCGTTGGGCTGCATTCAGTCGTTGGGGGCTTGCAGAAGTACGGTCCATGCTTCCATCCTCTGGTTATTGATGGTTGCATCCTGCCTTGCGGAACCTCGCAATGCGGTAGCCGTGAACGCCAACCTGTTGACTGGAAGCGCCAATCAGCATGACTGAACCGACCTCCCTCGCCAGCTGGACCCGCGCCCTGCGCAAGCAACTCGATGCCCTGGGCATTGACAGCACCGCCCTGTGCCAGCAATCGGGACTCGACCCGCAACTGATGGACGACCCGAACGCGCGCTACCCGCTGTCGGGCACCACACATCTGTGGAATCTGGCGGTGCAGGCCAGCGGCGACCCGGCGATCGGCTTGCGGGTTTCGCGCTTCGTCAGCCCGACCACCTTCCATGCGCTGGGTTATGCGCTGGTGGCCAGCGGCAGCCTGCGGGAAGTGTTCGAGCGCATCGTGCGCTATCACCAGGTGGTCAGCGATGCCCTGGAGCTGGAACTGACCCGCGACGAGGATCGCTACCGTTTCCGCCTGAAAATCCCCGCTGGCAATCCCGCCCCGGCCTTCGAAGCCATCGATGCGTTCATGGCGATTTACGTGCGCACCTGCCGCAATCGCCTGGGCCGCGACTACGCACCGCTGGAGACTTACCTGCGCCGCCCGGAGCCGGCAGACGCGCACCAATGGCATAAAGTCTTTCGCTCGCCCGTGCACTTCGGTGCCGATGAGGATCGGCTTGAGTTCGCCCTCATCGACTTCGACAGCCACCTGGATGACGCCAACCCGGAACTGGCCGAACACAATGAAACCGTGCTCAAGCGCACCCTGGCGCAACTCAAGCCGCTGACGTGGGAGCGCAAGGTCCGCGACGCCATTGAAGAACAACTGCCCGAAGGCGAACCCAGCGCCGAACACATCGCCAAGGCCCTGCACCTGAGCCTGCGCAGCCTGCAACGGCACCTGGCGGACGAGGGCTGCCGGTTCGATACGCTGCTCAACGAAAGCCGCGAAAACCTCGCGCTGTTGCACCTGCGGGACCCGCAGGTGTCGCTGAGCGAAATCAGTTATCTGCTCGGGTTTGCCGATACCAGCAGCTTCAGTCGCGCATTCAAGCGTTGGACCGGGATGACACCGGGGCAGTTTCGGGATGGGTTGCGCTGATGGATTCGGAAGGTGAGTTGGCTGGTCTGGCCCCATCGTCGGAACGCCGCCCGGAGCAAGCCCGCTCCCACAGGTTTTTCGGTGACCACAAATCTCTGATTCACCCAGCCCCCCTGTGGGAGCGAGCTTGCTCGCGATAGCGGACTTTCAGTCGACATACCTGGAGACTGACACACCGTCATCGCGAGCAAGCTCGCTCCCACAAGGGATATGCGTCGAGTTTCAGATTGTGGCCAGTGTCCGCAACCGCTCGGCATCGAGAATTTCGATTTCGCCGTAACTCAGCCCGATAACCCCCTGCCCCTGCAACTCCTTGAGGATCTGGTTGGTGGTCTGGCGCGACAGCGACAGCATGGCGGCAAGCTGCTCTTGGGGCAGTTGCAGGACGCGCCGCGGCGGGGCGGTCTCGCCATAGCCTTCGGCGATCATCAGCAAGCGGTGCGCCAGTCGTGCCGGGGCCGGCAGCAGGCTCAATTGCTCGAGGTTGATGAAGGTCATGCGCAGTTTCTGGCTCATCAGCAACGCCAGTTGTCGCCAGTGCTGCGGATGCTCGTCGAGCAACGCCAGCAAGGTGTTCTGGGGAATGTGCAGCAGTGTGCACTGGCCCACGCCGTAGGCATCGTGGGTGCGTGGCTGGCCATCGAACAGACAGATCTCGCCGAACCAGTGCGGCGGCTCCACCAGGCTCAGCAAGGCTTCCTTGCCCTGCTCGCTCACGGCACCGACGCGTACCGCGCCTTCAAGCACCGCGTACAGGCCGCAGGGCGGATCGCCACGCTTGAACAGCCGCTGGCCCGGCGACAGGCGCCGCAGCCTGGCCGCCGACAGCAGGCTATCCTGTAGGGAAACAGGCAAATGGCTGAACCACTGACCGCTCATCAGGCGTGGGCGCCAGACCTGCATATCCATGAAAACTCCTAGAGATTGTCGCCTGGCTGACAGAGCGGGAAGTGGCCCCGGGGCATGATCAATCACCCCACAGGAGAACAACAATGAAAAGCCTCGTCGACCACCTCAGTCAATACGCCGCCTACCACCGTGACCCGCGCAATATTGCATCGCACTTTATCGGTATTCCGCTGATCGTGGTCGCCGTCGCGGTGTTGCTGTCCCGGCCGCAGTGGTCGCTGGGTGGCGTGTGGCTGTCACCGGCGGTGCTCTTGTCGCTGGCGTCGGCGTGGTTTTACCTGCGCCTGGAATTGCGCCTGGGCGTATTGATGACCCTGTTGCTCGGGCTGAGTGTCTGGGCCGGTCATGCGCTGGCACAGCAAAGCACGCTGGTCTGGCTGGGCAGCGGCGTGGCGATGTTCGTGATCGGTTGGGCGATCCAGTTTGTCGGCCATCACTACGAAGGGCGCAAACCGGCCTTTGTCGATGACGTGACCGGGTTGATTGTCGGGCCATTGTTTGTGGTGGCGGAACTGGCGTTCATGCTGGGCATGCGGCATGAGCTCAAAGAGCAGATCGAGGCGCGGGCGGGTGAAGTGCGGATCAATCCGAAGCGTGCTGCTGTCTAGATAGCAATCGCGAGCAAGCTCGCTCCCACAGTGGATCAGGGTCGAACACAATAGCTGTGGCCAACCCAAATCCCTGTGGGAGCGAGCTTGCTCGCGATGCTTTTGCTTCAGATGTTGGCAACCTTCTGCCAGACCTTCGGCTTGAAGAACAGCGTTTCACCCTTCGCCAACCCAATCAGGCTGTCGTGATCCTTGACCACTTCGGCCTCGATCAGATCGCTCTGCCCTTCGACCTTCAGCGTCACCCGCGTTGTCGCGCCCAGCGGACGGATATCGCGCACTTCGGCCGCGTGGTGATCTTCCAGTTCATGCCGCGACAGTGACACTTCGTGCGGGCGGAACAGCACGTGGTTGTCTTCGCCCAGGTGCAGGCGGTTCGAATCGCCGAGGAAGTGATAGACGAAGTCGCTGGCCGGGTTTTCGTAGACGTCACCCGGTGAACCGATCTGCTCAATCACACCCTTGTTCATCACCACGATACGGTCGGCAACTTCCATCGCTTCTTCCTGGTCGTGGGTCACAAACACCGAGGTCAGGTTGATGTCTTCGTGCAGACGCGCCAGCCAGCGGCGCAGTTCCTTGCGAACCTTGGCGTCGAGGGCGCCGAAAGGTTCGTCGAGCAGCAGCACTTTCGGCTCCACCGCCAGCGCCCGGGCCAAGGCAATGCGCTGGCGCTGACCACCGGAGAGTTGCTCCGGGTAGCGATCCGACAACCAGTCCAGTTGCACCATGTTCAACAGTTCGTGAACCTTGGTTGCGATCTGGCTTTCGTTCGGGCGCTGGTTTTTCGGTTTCATGCGCAGGCCGAACGCGACGTTGTCGAACACCGTCATGTGGCGGAACAGGGCGTAGTGCTGGAACACGAAACCGACGTTGCGATCGCGCACGTCGTGCCCGGAAACGTCTTCACCGTGGAACACGATGTTGCCTTTGTCCGGGGTTTCCAGGCCGGCGATGATCCGCAGCAGCGTGGTCTTGCCGCAGCCCGACGGGCCGAGCAACGCAACGAGTTCGCCGCTCTGGATGTCCAGGCTGATGTTGTCCAGCGCCTTGAACGCGTTGAAATTCTTGCTGACGTTACGCACTTCGATCGACATGAATTATTCCTCCGCGGCGCTGGCGCGCAGGCGGTTAATACGGTTTTCGCTCCACTGCTTGAGCAGCAGGATGAAGAGCGCCAGGATCAGCAACAGGCTCGCCACGGCGAACGCGGCCACGTGGTTGTATTCGTTGTAGAGGATCTCGACGTGCAACGGCAGGGTGTTGGTCACCCCGCGAATGTGCCCGGACACCACCGACACCGCACCGAATTCACCCATGGCCCGCGCAGTACACAACACCACGCCGTAGATCAGGCCCCATTTGATGTTGGGTACGGTGACGTGCCAGAACATCTGCCAGCCGTTGGCGCCGAGCAGGCGCGCGGCCTCCTCTTCCTGAGTGCCTTGTTCCTGCATCAGCGGGATCAGTTCACGGGCCACGAACGGCACGGTGACGAAAATCGTCGCCAACACGATGCCCGGCAGAGCGAAGACGATCTGGATGTCGTGGTCCTGCAGCCATGGGCCAAACAGGCCCTGGGCGCCGAACATCAGCACATAGACCAGACCGGCGATCACCGGCGACACCGAGAACGGCAGGTCGATCAGCGTCACCAGCATGCTCTTGCCGCGGAACGAGTACTTGCTCACGCACCAGGCGGCGCTGACGCCGAACACCAAGTTCAGCGGCACCGAAATCAGTACGGCGATGACCGTGAGTTTCAGTGCCGACAACGCGTCCGGTTCAAAGATCGCGGTGAAGAACGCACCAAGGCCGAGCTTCAGGCCCTGGGACACCACGATGAACAGCGGCAGCAACAGGAACAGCGCAAAAATCAGCCAGCCAAGGCCGATCAGGATTCGCCGCGAAGTCGCACTGCCACGGCGGGCAGCGTTCGAGGAAGCGGCAGCAATAGACGATTGGGACATGGGTGCGCCTCCTTATGGGGTTTCGATGCGTCGCTGCAACAAGTTGATCAGCAGCAACAGGACGAAGGAAACCACCAGCATCAGTACACCAATGGAGGTAGCGCCGGTGTAATCGTATTGGTCGAGTTTGACCATGATCAGCAGCGGCAGAATCTCGGTTTTCATCGGCATGTTGCCGGCGATGAAAATCACCGAACCATACTCGCCGACCCCACGGGCAAAGGCCAAAGCGAAGCCGGTCAGCCATGCCGGAAGCAGTGCCGGCAGCAGGATATGGCGGAAAACCTGCAATGGTTTCGCACCCAGGCACGCCGCCGCTTCTTCGACTTCACGAGGAATGTCCGCCAATACTGGCTGTACGGTACGTACTACGAATGGAAGTGTCACAAAAGTGAGGGCAAGGGTGATGCCCAGGGGGGTGTAGGCGATCTTGAAACCCAGATCCGCTGCAAACTGACCGACCAGGCCGGTAGGGGTGTACAGCGCTGTCAGTGCGATACCGGCCACCGCCGTGGGCAATGCGAACGGCAAGTCGATCATTGCATCGATCACTTTTCGTCCAGGGAAGGTATAGCGCACTAATACCCAGGCCAGCAGCGTGCCGATGATGCCGTTGATGATTGCCGCACACAGGGCTGTGCCGAAGCTGAGCTTCAGCGCCGCCAGCACCCGTGGCGCCGAGATGATTGCCCAGAACTGATCCCAGGTGAGTTGAGCGGCATGCACGAACATCGCCGCCAGTGGTATGAGCACAATCAGGCTGAGGTACACCAAGGTGTAGCCCAGCGTCAGCCCGAAGCCGGGTATGACGGGGGAGATACGACGCGACATAAAAGTCCTTGGTTAAAAAGCGATCAACTAAACCCATCCTTGTGGGAGCGGGCTTGCTCGCGAAAGCAGTGTGTCAGTCAACATTAATGCCGCCTGATACACCGCCTTCGCGAGCAAGCCCGCTCCCACATGTTATGCAGCTTAAGCCAGGTTATTGCGCCTGGTAGATCTGGTCGAACACCCCGCCGTCGTTGAAGAATTTCGGCTGTGCGGTTTTCCAGCCGCCGAAGTCCTTGTCGATGCTCACCAGTTCCAGTTTCGGGAACTGTTGGGCGTACTTGGCGGCCACGTCCTTGTCACGCGGGCGATAGAAATTCTTCGCCGCGATTTCCTGGCCGGCCGGGCTGTACAGGTGCTTGAGGTAGGCTTCGGCGATCTGCTCGTTGCCCTTTTTCTCGGCATTCTTGTCGACCACCGCCACCGGTGGCTCGGCGAGAATCGACAGTGAAGGCACGACGATGTCGAACTTGTCGGCGCCGCCCTCTTCTTTCAGGGCCAGGAAGGCTTCGTTTTCCCAGGCCAGCAACACGTCGCCCTGACCGTTGTTGACGAAGGTAATGGTCGAGCCGCGGGCGCCGGTGTCCAGCACGGGCACGTGCTTGAACAGGGTTTGCACGTATTCCTTGGCCTTGGCTTCGTCACCGCCATTGGCTTTGAGGCCATAGGCCCAGGCCGCGAGGAAGTTCCAGCGCGCACCACCGGAGGTTTTCGGGTTCGGCGTGATCACCGAAACATCATTCTTGACCAGATCACCCCAGTCCTTGATGCCTTTAGGGTTGCCCTTGCGCACCAGGAACACGATGGTCGAGGTGTAAGGCGTGCTTGCGTCCGGCAGGCGCTTTTGCCAGTCAGCCGGCAGGGACTTGCCGAGCTTGGCGATTTCGTCGATGTCACCGGCCAGGGCCAGGGTCACGACGTCGGCACGCAGGCCATCGATTACCGCTCGGCCTTGCTTGCCCGAGCCACCATGGGATTGCTGGATTTTCACGGTGTCGCCGGCATGTTCCTTTTGCCAGAACTTCACGAATTCGGCGTTGTAGTCCTGATACAGCTCGCGGGTCGGGTCGTACGACACGTTGAGCAGTTCGTAGTCCTTGGCAACTGCAGAACCGGCGAAAAGGGCGCTGGCCAGGGCGGCCAAAGCGAAATGACGAATCGACGACATGGTGAAAGCTCCTGGAATTCTTGGTTTGTTGGCTTTTTTTATGGATTTCTGGAATCGCGTTGCCGGTTCAAAGATCGCAGCCTTCGGCAGCGCCTACAGGGGCTGCGACCCCCTTCAGCCCGGCTTGTTGCCTGGCTGCTGCAAACGGAATTTTTCTTTGCGTTCGATCTGCACCACCTGTGCGTTGTGCACAGTGATTTCCACGGCACCAAACCGCAGGTCGCGCAGGGCACTCTGGATTTCACGCAGGATGGTGGCTTCGTCTTGACCGTCGACGCTACGCAGGGATGCGCTCATATTGCTGCTCCTTCAACTGAGAGATTGCCCCGCAGTGTCGGCACTGCTTGCGGCTTGGGAGCAATACTAGTGAGGTCTTGATATTCTTAAAAAGACTATTTAAGAATGTTTATATAACCAGAAAACATTAATTGAGCAGACAAGGGCTTGAGGCGATTCACCCTCTTTCAAGCGCACCAAAAACCTGTGGGAGCGGGCTTGCTCGCGATGAGGGAGTGTCAGTCGCCAGAAATGTCGGCTGATATTCCGCTATCGCGAGCAAGCTCGCTCCCACAGGGTTTGGGCATCAACTGAACTGGGCGCCTACGCGATCACCGGCACATGGGCCCAGTTCAACTGCCCTGCCGGCACCGGCCGCCCGAACCAGTAGCCCTGCCCCAGATCACAGCCCTGTTCGAGGAGGAAAGCCGCCTGTTCGACCTGCTCGATCCCTTCGGCATGAACCTGCATGCCCATGCTTTGGGCCAGGGCGATGATCACCCGCGAGATCGCCGCATCATCCTCGTCCCACGGCAATCCGGCGACGAAACCCTGGTCGATTTTCAGTTTTTGCACCGGCAGGCGCTTGAGCCGCAACAGCGATGAGTAACCCGTGCCGAAGTCATCAATGGCCAGGCGTACACCCAACTCGCGCAGGCGATGCATCTGTTCCAGCGCGACTTCCGGATCGTCCATCACCGCGCTTTCGGTCACTTCCAGTTCCAGACAGGCCGGTTCCAACCCGGTTTCGTGCAGCACCTGCGCCACCTGCTGATACAACTCGCGACGGGCGAACAGGCGCGAAGAAACGTTGACCGCCACAAACGACAACACCACACCGTCCCGCTGCCACTGACACATCTGCCGGCACGCCTGCGCCATGACCCAGGCATCGATTTCGGCAATCAGACCGGTTCGTTCGGCGACCGGAATGAATTCCGCCGGAGACACCAGCCCCCGCTGCGGGTGCTGCCAACGCACCAGCGCCTCGACACCTATCAGGCGGCTGGTCTTGAGGTCGTGTACCGGCTGGTAATAAACCTGCAATTCCTGCTGGTCCAGGGCACGGCGCAATTCGAAGGCGATCTCGACGCGTTGTTGGGCATGGGCGGTCAATTCTTCGGTGTAGAGCGCGTAGTCATTGCGACCGGTGCTTTTGGCCTTGAACAGCGCCGAATCGGCGTTACGCAACAATTGTTCAACGCTCAAGGCATCGCTGGGGAACAGGCTGATGCCAATGCTGGTGTTGATGAACAGCTGATGTCCATCGATAGCAAACGGCTCTTTCAGTCCGTTGATGATCCGTTGCGCCAGCGCAGCCGCCTGGACCAACTGCGGACAGCATTCGGCCAGCACGGCAAACTCGTCGCCGCCCAGCCGAGCCAGGGTAATACCGGGGTCGAACATGCCTTTCAGGCGCCCGGCTACGGCCTTGAGCAAATGATCCCCAATGGTGTGCCCGAGGCTGTCGTTGATCATCTTGAAGTGGTCCAGATCGATCATCAGCAACGCGCAGCCACGCTTGTGGATCTGCGCCGATTTCAGGGCCTGCTCGACTCGGTCGGTGAACAGCAGCCGATTGGGCAGATCGGTCAGCGGATCATGGTGAGCCAGGTGCATCAGCTCATGCTCGGAGTCCTTGATCGCACTGATGTCGGAAAAAACTGCCACGTATTGGTTACGTCGCCCATGATCGTCGCGAATGACGCGGATAGTCTGCCATTGCGGGTAGATTTCACCGCTTTTACGGCGGTTCCAGATCTCCCCGCTCCACTCCCCCACACTGTCGAGTGTGGCGAACATGGCCCGGTAGAAATCCGCTGGATGACGGCCAGACTTGAACAGACTGGGGCGCTGGCCCAGGACCTCTTCACTTTGATAGCCGGTGATCTCCATGAACGCCCGGTTGACATGGACAATCAAGCCTTCGCAGTTGGTGACCAACACCCCTTCGCGAGTGCAGTCGAACACAGCGGCGGCTTGACGCAAACGCTCGCGATCTTCGCTGCGCTCACGCAGTTTGGCGCCGACCCCGAGGCAACGAAGCAGTCGCGCACGGGCGATGAAGATCAACCCGGCACTTAGCACCACCCAGGCATAACCGTTGATCAGTTGCCACCGCAATAGCTCTTCCGAGCTATCGAAGAAACTGTTTAATAAATAGCCACTGATCTGCAGCCAAACCACAGAAAGCAACAGATAGAGCAGCGCTGCACGCAAGGCATCGCGATAGGTGGCAGGCATCTGGCAATCCATGTCCATACGAAAAGGCTGCAATTATAGTTTAAAGACACATCCAGCCACTCTTATCTGAAAGGGCGACTGGTTTTCTGTGTGGGCTTAGTGATAATGCAACGGCTGTTTTTTTCTTTATCGAGGGCCCTACAGCCTATGTGGTACGAAGGTTTACTTGGCTTGTCGGCCTGGTCACTGGTAGCAGTCACCCTGCTGATGACCCACGTCACGATCATCGCCGTTACGGTCTATCTGCATCGTTACTCGGCCCACCGCTCCCTGGAGCTGAATGGGGGCCTCAAGCATTTCTTCCGTTTCTGGCTGTGGCTGACCACGGCGCAGAACACCCGCGAGTGGACGGCCATCCACCGCAAGCATCACGCCAAATGCGAAACCGTCGATGACCCGCACAGCCCGGTCATCAAGGGGCTGTCCACGGTGCTGCGCAAAGGCGCCGAGCTGTACCGCGCCGAAGCGGAAAACCCCGAGACGCTGCGCATCTACGGCAAGAACTGCCCCGAAGACTGGATCGAGCGCAACCTCTACAGCCGCTTCCCGCTGCTGGGTGTGGCGATCATGGCCGTTATCGACCTGCTGCTGTTCGGCACCATCGGCATCACCATCTGGGCCATCCAGATGATGTGGATCCCGGTGTGGGCCGCCGGCGTGGTCAATGGCCTGGGCCATGCCATCGGCTACCGCAACTTCGAATGCCGCGATGCGGCCACCAACCTGGTGCCTTGGGGCATCCTGATTGGCGGCGAAGAACTGCATAACAACCATCACACCTACCCTAATTCGGCAAAACTGTCGGTGAAGAAGTGGGAATTCGACCTCGGCTGGGCATGGATCAAGGTCTTCAGCTTCCTGCGCCTGGCCAAGGTTCAACGGGTTGCGCCGATTGCCCATCGCGTAGAAGGCAAGGGCAACCTGGACATGGACACCGCCATGGCGATCCTCAACAACCGCTTCCAGATCATGGCCCAGTACCGCAAATTGGTGATCGGCCCACTGGTCAAGCAAGAGCTGGAAAAAGTCGATCACTCGGTACGTCACCAGTTCCGCCGGGCCAAACGCCTGCTTTCGCGAGAGACCAGCCTGCTGGATGACAAACACCAAGTACGCATCCAGAACATGCTCGAGCACAGTCAGGCACTGAAGGTAATCTACGAGAAACGCCTGGCCCTGCAACAGATCTGGGTCAAGACCAGCTCAAATGGCCACGACATGCTCGCGGCGATCAAGGATTGGGTGCACGAAGCCGAAGCCAGCGGGATTCAATCCCTGCGCGACTTCGCCGATCAGC
This sequence comes from Pseudomonas sp. PDM28, assembly GCF_019219115.1. NCBI lineage: Bacteria > Pseudomonadati > Pseudomonadota > Gammaproteobacteria > Pseudomonadales > Pseudomonadaceae > Pseudomonas > Pseudomonas sp. PDM28. The sequence goes on along the minus strand of NZ_JAHUWG010000004.1, from coordinate 74,082 downwards.
TGAAAACCTACTCCCTGCGCCCTGCCGCCGTTTGACCGCAGCGCGCAGCCGCAATACCTGTGGGAGCGAGCCTGCTCGCGAAGGCGGAGTGCCAGTCAACATCGATTTGACTGACACTCCTTTTTCGCGAGCAAGCCCGCTCCCACATTGATTTATGACCGCAAGAACGCGTCGCCAGTACCGCCCGGCGGGAGCAAGCTCTCTCTCCACAAAAGGCGGGAACTTCATCTTCAAACCCTTATCTCAAAGACACTTCGCCATCCCCGGCGGGCTTGGTGTTGGCCACATGCCCTTTGAGATTTGTGTCGATGGCCCAAAAGAACCTGCAAGACTCATCTTCGTTACATTGCCCCGAGACCGCGCAGACCCTGATGGCGCTGATGCATGCCCAAGGCGAAGTCGCACGCCTGAGCGAACGGGAACATTTGCTCAACACCTTGCTGGCAAGCGTCAATGCGGTGCTGTGGGCATTCGATTGGGAAACCCGCCGGGTGCTTTACGTCAGCCCGGCCTATGAACGGATTTTTGGCCGTTCAGCCGACCAGTTGCTGGCCGACTGCAATCAATGGCGCGACAGCATTCACCCTGACGACCTCGACTATGCCGAACGCAGCCTGGCCGAAGTGCTGGACAAAGGCGCCATCGAAGACCGCGAGTATCGAATCATTGCCGCTGACGGCCAGGTGCGCTGGCTCAGCGACAAATGCTTCATCAATCGCCAGGCCGAGCCAGGGCAACCGGTGATCATCGTCGGCATTGCCGAAGACATCACCCACAAAAAGCAAGTGGAAACCGAACTGCATCGCCTGGCCACCACCGATGCCCTGACCCAGAGCAGCAATCGCCATCATTTCTTCGAATGCGCTCACCGCGAGTTCGCACACGCCCGGCAACAGGGCGAGCCGCTGTCGTTTCTGATGCTGGACATTGATGACTTCAAAACGATCAACGACACCTACGGTCACCAGGAAGGCGACAACGTGCTGCAACGCATTGCCGAAAGCGGCCGCGCAGCGCTGCGCCGTCGCGACCTGTTCGGGCGCATTGGCGGTGAAGAATTTGCTGCGGTGTTTCCCGGGTGCACGCCACAAATGGCCCTGCAAGTGGCTGAGCGCTTGCATCAGCAGATTCAACGGTTGAGTTTCAACCATGAAGGCCGGACGTTTGGCATCACTGTCAGCCAGGGCCTGACCAGCCTGAGCGCTTCGGACGAAAACGTGGAGGACCTGTTTTCCCGGGCGGATGCCGCGATGTATCAGGCCAAGCGCGAGGGCAAGAACAGGATTGTTACTGCCTGACAGGATCACCTTGGATCCCTGTGGGAGCGAGCTTGCTCGCGATAGCGGACTGTCAATCGACATTGATGTTGAATGTCAGACTCTCATCGCGAGCAAGCTCGCTCCCACAGGGGTTGGTGGTGTACTTACTTCTTGCGCAACCGCATCAACTCCGGCAAGCCGATCTTGAGCAACCGCGCCGTCCGGCTCTTTGCCAGCTCCTCGATGCCCTCATGCTCGGTCAGGCGCGCCATCTGCGCCGCCATGTTCATCACCAGCGCCTCGCGGGAATAAACCCCGCCACCGAGCTGGTAGGCCGCCGCAATCAGCTCCCGCAACTCCAGCGGCAGACGCCAGCGGGTACGCAGGGCCGAGCCATAGGCTGCGCCATATTCAACCAGCGCTTCACCCACTTCTTCCAACTCGTCCAGTTCGCCGCCAGCCTGTTGCCATTCCTGCAGACAGCGCAGCAACGCCAGATCGCCGAGACGATGCAGCATGCCGGCGCAATAGCAACGCTCCTGATCCAGATCGAGTAAACGCGCCAGGGTTCGCGCGTACTCGGCGGTATGCAGTGACAGCTCCCAGTAACGCTCGGCATAGTCGGCCAATTGCGGATCGCTGAGCCGGGCACTGCGCTTGAGCGCGAGGCCGAGAATCAGGTTCATGCTCTGTCCGGTGCCCAGGCGATGCAGCGCCTGGGACAGGGTTTGCACGCCGGCGCCGTGGTGCTGGGCCGCGCTGTTGGCAGCGGCAATCAGCACCGCCGTAACCTGCGGATCGGTGCGGATTTCGTCCTCCAGCACCGTCAGGTCGAGGCCATTGGGATTGAGGCTGCGTTTGACCGCCACTTGCACGTCGGTCATCAGCGGCGCGCCGTCGGCCAACTCCCGTCGACGCTCCAGAAACACCGACAACGTCATGCCCGGCGCCAGCGCCGGCACTTCGCACGAGACTTCTTCCCCCGCGTGCAGCAGCAACCCCTGCAACCGTTGGGTCAGGCTTTCCATGTTCAGGGGCTTGGTCAGGTACGCGGCCGGCGCTAGCGGCAAGGCCTCGCGCACGCTGGCACTGTCGTTGCGATTGCTCATGAGGATGAAGGGCAGCGGCGGGTTGCGTTTGCGCTGGCGGATGTTACGCAGGACATTCAGGCCATCGACACCCGGCAACTCCCAATCGGCGATGACCAGGTCATAGGGGTTGGCAGCCAATAGCTCCAGCGCTTGCTGGCCATCGGCGCACAAATCCAGCCGCGCATCGCAGCGTACGTTCAACAACACTTCCTTGAGAAGATCCCGGGACCAGGGGTCGGCCTCGGCAATCAGTACTCTCGGAACCGCGGGTAAAATGACAGTTGTCATACAGCTCTCCCTGGCAATGCAGGAACCTTAGCCAATGCAGGCCATTCGATACAACGTTAATGCGCGGAATGTGTTTCCAGAGGCATGAAAAAACCCGCCGAAGCGGGTTTTCTTGTCGATCAGGTCACATTAGGTGATCACAGCTCGGCGAAGCACTCTTCGATGATCGCCAGGCCTTTGTCCAGTTGCTCGTCCGGCGAGGTCAGCGGTACCAGGACGCGCAGAACGTTGCCGTAGGTGCCGCAGGACAGCAGGATCAGGCCCTTGTCGCGAGCCTTGGCCACAACCGATGCCACAGCGGCGGCGTTCGGCTTGTGGCTGTCGCCGTTTTCGAACAGCTCGACAGCGATCATCGCACCCAGGGCACGGACTTCGCCGATCACCGGGTACTTGGCCTGGATGGCCTTCAGGCCGGTTACCAGACGCTCGCCAACCGCCTTGCAACGATCCAGCAGGTGCTCTTCTTCGAACACTTCCATCACGGCCAGGGCCGCGGCGCAAGCGATCGGGCTACCGGCGTAGGTGCCGCCCAGGCCGCCTGGAGCGATGGCGTCCATGTACTCGGCCTTGCCGCACACACCGGCCAGCGGGAAGCCACCAGCGATGGATTTGGCGAAAGTGGTCAGGTCGGCAGCAACGCCCATCTGTTCCATGGCGAAGAAAGTACCGGTACGGCCAGCGCCAGTCTGTACTTCGTCAGCGATCAGCAGGATGCCGTGCTGGTCGCACAGGGCGCGCAGGCGCTTCATGAATTCTTTCGGAGCGACGTAGAAACCACCTTCGCCCTGAACCGGCTCGATGATGATCGCGGCGATGTCTTTCGGCTCGGCGTCGTTCTTGAAGATGCGTTCGATGGAAGCGATCGAGTCGTCGATGCTCACACCGTGCAGTTCGTTCGGGTACAGCGCACGGAAGATGCCGCCTGGCATCAGGCCCATGCCGGCCGAGTAAGGCACGACTTTACCGGTCAGGCCCAGGGTCATCATGGTGCGACCGTGGTAAGCACCGGTGAAGGCGATCACGCCGGCACGGCCAGTGGCGGCACGGGCGATCTTGATCGAGTTTTCCACGGCTTCGGAACCGGTGGTCACCAGCAGGGTTTTCTTGGCGAAATCACCTGGCACCTTGGCGTTGATTTTTTCGCACACTTCTACGTACGGCTCGTAGGCCAGTACCTGGAAGCAAGTGTGGGTCAGCTTGTTCAGCTGCTCGGTCACGGCCGCGATGATTTTCGGGTGCACGTGGCCGGTGTTCAGCACGGCGATACCGCCGGCGAAGTCGATGAACTCACGACCTTCAACGTCGGTCACGGTCGCGTTCTTCGCGGACTCGGCGAAGATCGGGTGAATCTGGCCAACACCACGTGGAACTGCATTGGTACGGCGGGCCATCAAAGAAGCGTTAGTCTTGCTCATTACATTCCTCATTCGCCGCTCATCGGTCGGCGTGGTTCAAGGATTAAGCGGTGGGGAGGTAACTAAGGCAGCATGCGATGATCGACTGCCACAGCGTTCCCGACCACAGAGAAAATTCCGGTTTGAAGCGGCGCAAAGGGACAGCGCTCTCGTGCCCTTTGCGCTTGAAGCAATACTCTTGCGGGGTTAGATGCCCAGGCAGAGGTATTTGATTTCCAGGTAATCTTCGATGCCGTACTTGGAGCCTTCACGGCCCAGGCCCGAGGCCTTGATGCCGCCGAACGGCGCGACTTCGTTGGAGATCAACCCGGTGTTGACGCCGACCATGCCGTATTCCAGGGCTTCAGCCACACGGAACACACGGCCCAGGTCGCGAGCATAGAAGTACGAGGCCAGACCGAACTCGGTGTCGTTGGACATCGCGATCACGTCGGCTTCGTCTTTGAAACGGAACAGTGGAGCCAATGGACCGAAGGTTTCTTCCTTGGCCACGGCGGCGTTGTTCGGTACGTTGGTCAGGATGGTCGGTTCGAAGAAGTTGCCTTCCATCGGCTTGCCACCGGCCAGTACGGTTGCGCCTTTGCTCACGGCGTCAGCGATGTGCTCTTGCACCTTGGCCACGGCTTTTTCGTCGATCAGGGGACCTGTGGTGGTGCCGGCTTCCAGACCGTTGCCGATCTTCAGCTTGGCCACAGCCGCCTTGAGCTTTTCGGCGAACGCGTCGTAGACGCCGTCCTGGATGTACAGGCGGTTGGCGCAGACGCAGGTCTGACCGTTGTTGCGGTATTTGGAAATGATCGCGCCTTCGACGGCCTTATCCAGGTCCGCGTCGTCGAACACGATGAACGGCGCGTTGCCGCCCAGCTCCAGGGACACTTTCTTGATGTCCTTGGCGCATTCCGACATCAGTTGACGACCGATTTCGGTCGAACCAGTGAAGGACAGTTTGCGCACGATCGGGTTGCTGGTCAGTTCGCTGCCGATGTCGCCGGCGCTGCCGGAAACCACGCTGAACACGCCAGCCGGGATGCCGGCACGCTGGGCCAGTTCGGCCAGGGCAAAGGCGGAGAACGGCGTTTGCGAAGCAGGCTTGAGCACCATGGTGCAACCGGCGGCCAAGGCCGGGCCGGCTTTACGGGTGATCATTGCAGCCGGGAAGTTCCACGGGGTGATTGCAGCGGTCACGCCGATTGGCTGCTTGATCACGATCAGGCGCTTGTCTGGCTGGTGGCCCGGAATCACGTCACCGTAGATGCGCTTGGCTTCTTCGGCGAACCATTCGATGAAGGACGCGGCGTAGACGATTTCGCCCTTGGCTTCGGCCAATGGCTTACCCTGTTCCAGGGTCATCAGGCGAGCCAGGTCGTCCTGGTTCTCGATGATCAGTTCGAACCAGCGACGCAGCTTGGTCGCACGTTCTTTGGCGGTCAGTGCACGCCAGGCCGGCAGCGCTTTGTCAGCGGCTTCGATCGCACGGCGGGTTTCGGCAGCGCCCATTTTCGGCACGGTGCCCAGAATTTCGCCCGTTGCCGGGTTGTTGACCTTGATCGTCTGACCATTGTCCGCATCAACCCACGCGCCATCGATGAAGGCTTGCTGGCGGAACAACTGGGTGTCTTTAAGCTGCATGTCGGCTTTCCTTAACAGCACCGCGCACGCGCGGAGCAAATTATGATTGTAGAAAGGCGCCTCGATAGGCTGCCGTCAGGGAAATCATTCACCGGGCTGAAGCACATAAATAGCGCACTGATTCAAATCGTGCGGTTCAGCACCCAGACAAGAGCGTTTGAAATCTCAAACGAATCCTAGGATCAAAGGGGGTAAAGGACAATAGGCTGTTCGAAAAAAAGAACGAAAACGACGCTTTTGCCCGTATTTTCTGATCAACGTAGCAAACGCCCGTTACAGCTTTAAAAAAACGCAGGCGATTCAGCAGCATGGACGCCCGCAGTGCATATGAGTATCATGGCGCCCGCTGCACCAGTAGCTCAGCTGGATAGAGTACTGCCCTCCGAAGGCAGGGGTCGTGGGTTCGAATCCCGCCTGGTGCACCATACGTTGTAACGAGAAAGCCTCAGGCCTTATGGGTCTGGGGCTTTTTTGTGGGTGTTTGGAGGCTTGATGCCTAATGATCAATGCTGTTTTTTTCAAACAGCCGGCCGATGTCTCTCGCACTATGCAGTACGCGTTCGACCTTGATTCCGTCGTCCATCAAACAGTAGAAAATCAGGTATCGGCCATGGGGAAGCATTCGCAATCCCTTGGCGCAATCGTCCCTTGAAGCACCCAGGTTCGGTTGTTCGACCAATCGTATGCACTGCCTGCGTAGCTCGCCCACAAACGTCCGGGCCCGTTCAGGGTTGTCCCGGGCGATAAAACGAGCGACTTGCAGCAGATCGTCCCGTGCCAATGCAGTGAAAAGCAATTGCCTCATGAACGGCCTTGCTCGGCTGCCACCTCGTCAATCAGCGCATCAAGCTCGGCAAACACGGTATCGGCAGCAATGGCCGGACGCGGATCATTGCGGCTGGCCGCAATGGCTTCACGAAGTTCGGCAGCCTGCAGCCGATCCAGCAGTTGTTGATAGGCCGCTTGCGGTAAAAGATAGGCAGCTGGGCGATTGTGGTTGAGCACGGCAACAGGCTCGGACCCCGCTTGCTCGATGACAGTGCTCGGGCTGCGCTTGAGTTCGGTGATGCTGACCGAGCGGCTGGCAAGTAGCTGCTCCATGACGGCTCCAAAGGTACGAAAAAAAGTACCTTATAGTGTTCCATTCTCTGCATAAGGGTCAACGAATCTCCGACCGGTGCTGTTCTGGCTCACAAAAAAACCGCCAAAGGCGGTTTTTTTTCATTCTGTCGTCCAGTCGAACTCGTCGTACTCATCATTGTCCTCGTCGTCATCGAAAAACTCCTCCTCAAGGTCGTCGTCTTCAACAACATCCTCTTCCGGCTGGTTCAGCAGAAAATCCTTGCGACTCTCGGTAATCGCTCGCCGTAGTTCTTCACCCTTTTGCGGGCAGTTGAGCATTTGGGCGATGCGGTCGATTTTTTTTGCCACGGCATCCTCCAACGCATCGGCTATAGCCTGATAGTGCGCGCTTTCGGGGGCGGATGCCAAATCCCCGCCATGCGGCGCACTTCAGTTTTCTGCAAATCAGCCTTTAGCGGTGATAGCGCCGTACCACGCTGCTGTTTCTCAGGACGTGGCCTTTGATTTTTTCCAGCAGCTGCGCACGGGTCAGGCCGGCGGGCAAGGCGTCCGGGGCCAGGTCCAGGGCGTAGATCTGGATGATGTAGTGGTGCGCGCTGTCGCCAACAGGCGGGCAAGGGCCGATGTAGCCGATGGTGTTTTGGCTGTTGGTACCGCCAACGCCCTCGAGGCCGGGTTTGCTTCCGGCACCGGCCGGGATCTGGTGGGTGCCGGCCTTGATGCCGTAATGCACCCACTGATCGATGCCCTGGCCTTTCTGGCCGTCCGGGTCGTGCATGACGATGGCGTAGCTTTGGGTGGCAGCCGGGCCGGCGTTCCAGTTCAATGCCGGGGAAATGTTGTGTCCGCCACAGCCCGCGGAATCGCTCGCAGCGGCCGAGGTGAACAGACGGTCATCGGAAACTCCGGGAATATTCAGGGTGAAGCGTTCCTGAGCCTGCGCCGGAAACTGCACGCAAAGGGCGACAGCGGCGGCTGCGAGCCAAGCGTTGATTGAGGTCAATCGGGTCATACCGGAGCACCTTGTGCGTGTTGGGCCGTCGTCGGCGTGCAAACTATAGCCGGACCGTTCACGCCGTGGCAGGGGGGAATTGGCTGAACCTCGCGATAAGCACCAGACTCATAAGTAAACGTCTGTCTGGAGAGCAATCATGACTCTGCATCGCGTTGCGCGTGTCACCAATGTGCCCGAAGACCGGGGTCTGGAAGTGCAAGTCCAGGGCAGCAAGATTCTACTGTTGCGGGCCGGTGAGCAACTTCGCGCTTATCAGGCCGAATGCCCGCATGCCGGCGCCCCGCTGGCTGATGGTGCGGTATGCAACGGACGCCTGACCTGTCCGTGGCACAAGGCGCAGTTTCGGATCGAGGATGGCGGCCTGTGCGAACCGCCAGCCCTGGACAGTCTCAAGCGCTATCCCCTCGAAATCCGTGACGGCGACATCTGGGTCGGCGACCAGCCATTATCGGACGCCCACACGCCACCGGCCGACGATCCACGAACCTTCATCATTATCGGCGCTGGCGCGGCAGGCACGGCGGCAGCGGCGGCGTTGCGCGAGAAAGGCTTCGGTGGCCGGGTGCTGTTGATCGACCGCGAAGCCGATGCCGGATACGACCGCACTGCGCTGAGCAAATACGTGATCGCCGGGGAAATGCCGCCGCAGGAAGTCCCTCCGCTGCGCGACGAGGCGTTTTACCGGGAGCAGCGGATCGAGCGCCTGCAGGGCGAAGTGGCCAGCCTGGACGCATCAAACCGCACACTGCGGCTGACTGACGGCCAATCACTGACCTACGACGCCGCTCTGCTGGCCACCGGCGGCATACCCAAGCTGTTGACGCTGCCCGGCGCCGACTTGCCGCAGGTGTTCGTTTTACGCTCCAGAGCCCATGCACAGCAGATTCTGCACAGCGCCAGCGCCGGCCAACGGGTGGTGATCATCGGCGACAGTTTCATTGCCATGGAGTCCGCCTCGTCCCTGCGCCAGCTTGGCCTGGACGTGACTGTGCTGGCCCGCCACGCAGTGCCTTTTGCCAAACAGTTCGGCGAAACGGTCGGCAAGGCCATTCGCGCGCGACATGAAGCCCATGGCGTGATGTTTCATACCCAGGGCAATGCGGCGCAGATCGAAGGAACGGACAAGGTCGAAGCCGTACACCTGGACAACGGCCAACGCCTGGCGGCCGATCTGGTGCTGGTCGGCATTGGCGTCACGCCAGCCACCGCCGCCTTCACCGGGTTGGCGAAAGAGCAGGATCAGTCGCTGCGTGTCGACGGCGCAATGCGCGTGGCCGACGGCCTCTGGGCGGCTGGTGATATCGCCACCTTCCCGCTGAACAACCAATACGTGCGCATCGAACACTGGCGACTGGCCCAACAGCAGGCGCGGATCGCAGCGGCCAATATGCTGGGCGGGGACGAGCATTACCTCGACGTGCCGTTTTTCTGGACCTGGCATTTCGGCAAGACCTACGACTACCTCGGGCACGCCGAGGGCTGGGATGAAGTCGAGTTCAAGGGCGACCCCTACGATCCGCCCTTCATCGGCCTGTTCGGAAAAAATGGCGTGGTGTCCGCAGCGCTAGCCTGCGAGATGGACCGGGCCATGGCGATGCTTGCCGAGCGGATGAAACAACCCTTGCCCTGGGAAGAGGCATGGCGCCTGATTCGTGACGCCCCCTAGGGACAGCAAAACGCCCGGCACCTGCGCAATGCAGAGGCCGGGCCTTTCCGGGTAAACGGCCGCCGTTATTCGGTGGCGCCAGTATCCGCAAACTTGCTCATGACAAAACCGGCAAACTCTTCGACGGTCATTTTCTGGCCGTTGAAGTCCACCTGATTGTTGGCGTAACGCAAGTTGGTGACGATGTTGTTGCCGTCCAGTTTTGCCAGTTGGCTGCCGACCGCCATGCTGCTGAACATGTCCGCAGTGGCGGTGGCCTGATCGGCAATCAGCTTGGCGTCGGTCTGACCGTCGATTTGCGACTGCACGGTGAGCACGTCGACCAGCATGGGTTTGGACACTAGCAGTTTGAAGTCCAGCAATGCGATCAACTGCCTGACCAACTGATCGGTCGGCAGATCGATGGCTTGTGGCTTGGTCAGGTCGAGCACCATGTTGGCGCGGCTCTCACCGTTGGCGGTGTTGAACGACAAGTTTTCCAGAGCCACTTGCGGCCCGGCCGCCAGCAGTTTTTCCAGGCTGGACTTGAGCAGCGCTTCTTCGGCTTCGGTCAGTTTCAGCTCCGGTGCCGGCAGGCCCGCTGCCGTCGCTTCGGCCGCCTCACGCTCATATGGCTGCAGTTTGCTCTGGTAGACCTGCATCAACGACATCGTGGCCGGAATGTCGAGGTTCTTCACGCTCATGGCCAGCGCACCGGAACCGATGGTCTTGCCGTTCAGGGACACTTCGCCAACTTTGTAATCGGCACGCCCGGAAGCGTTGCTGCCCTTTTCTTCCGTCAGGTTTTTCATCTCGAACTTCTTGAAGTCCAGCACCGACTGCTTGACGCCAAAAGTCGATTTGCCGCTGGCCAGTTCAAGGACGTTCTCGCCGACATAGAAGCCGTAGGTACTTTTGGTCAGGTTGCTGGCCAGGGTCAGGCCGTTCAACTCAACCTGAACCGGTGCCTGGTCTTCGGAAACGGTGGTCACTTTCAGGCTGTCCATGTAGCCATTGGCCTTGACCTTCTGCGCCTTGGCGCTGGCGTCGACGTCCATGCTCAGGCCGGAGAATTTCATGCTCGACTTGTCATCCAGCGCCATTTCCAGCGGCTGCAACTCGAAGGTGCCGTTGGTGGCATTGTCATAGCCGATGTTGACCACGCCGGTCAGTGGGGATTTGTCCTTGGCGGCGGCAAACCACTTCTCGGTGAGCGGGGTCTTTTCCAGTTCGTAGTGACTGGTCGCCAGGACTGGCAGCCACTTCAGCGACATCAGCCGCGAGAACGGCAACGGGCCGTGTTCGATGTGATCGACAAACAGCAGTTCGACCGGCGCTTCGCCGAACATTTCACCTTCGCCCTTGAGACGATAGTGCGCGGTGCTGCTGAATACATGACGCTCCAGCGATACCAGCTCCAGCGACGCGGTGCCGTTGGAACCGACCATGGCCGCTTGCAGCTCCTTGTTGGCATCGGCAATCGAGGTATTGAGCACACCTTCGAGCCTGGTGCCGGTGAACCAGGCTCCGCCTGCGCTAATGGCACCGATTGCGACAACAATTCCCAGTAGCACGCCTGCTGATTTGTTCATGTATGACCCGTTCAATGTCCGTTGTTGAAAGTGTGGTCGTCTTCCCTGAACCCATGACGGGTTGCGGCTCGACTGCGCTGAAAGTGGAATGCAGATTAGCATCAGGCGCGACGAACGGCCCAATGATTAAAGGTGAAAGAGTGTCTTGGGGGGGCGCAGGGTTCGAAATTTTCGCTGTGCATTCAATCGCCTTCGCGAGCAAACCCGCTCCCACAGGTATGACGTGATCCCTGTGGGAGCGGGCTTGCCCGCGAAGGCGTCAGAACAGCCACCACAAAATCAGGAATACTGGACTTCGATCTCATCCAGCTGATGATCAAAGCTTTTAAGCCGCGCCGTCCAGGTGTACACCAGCACTTCGAAGTCGCGGTTGATCACCGCTCCGCCCGTCACTTCCGCGCGTGGGTCGCAGACGTCCAGTTGATAGCGTTCGCGGGCCATGGCCGTAGCGACATCGGCCAGCTCCCGGGCATTGCTGAGCCAGTGCCGACCGTCGTCAGCCACTTGCCGGTCCAGCGCCAGGCATTGTTTTTTCAGGGTTTCGAGGCTTTTTTCCAGCGGCGTGCCGGTCAATTCGCCCATGACTTCCTGAAACGTGCGCCCCGGTTGCCAGTAACTGCCCCAGAAATAACGGTCGAACACCGTTTCGACACGACGCAACGCCACCTTGGTATCCCAGATCAGGACCAGGGTCTTGCCTTGTTCGAGTTGTCTTTTTTTGATGCGCTGATTCTGGACCGACGCCCAGGCGACCACCGCAACGGACATCACGGCTATCAGTGCGACGGCACTGTCGAGGAACACCAGAGCCTTGTCGATCTGGTGGGCCAGCATGACGCCGTAGAAATAGGTGGCCGACAGCAGCACCAACGCCACGATGGCGCACCAGAAGCCGAGAGCATAAGGGTTTTTCATTGTTGGTTTCCCCCTGACCTGCGCGAGCCTTGTGCGAAGAAAGGGCGCTTTGCACGAGGCGCCCTTCCAACACTTCAAAGCATAGCAACGGCCTCAGGGTTTGCCGGAGTTCGACGCTTGCGTTCGTCCGCTTTCCCATCCGCCGCCCAACGCCAGGAACAAATCGATCTGGCTGGCGGCCACCTGGGTGTTGGCAGCGGCCAATTGCGCCGTGACATCCGTGTAGGTGCGGGTCGCTTGCAGGTCCGCCAGGAATGATTCGCGGCCGGCCTGGAAGAAGCGATGGGTCTGTTCAGCCGCCAGTTTGGCCGATTGCTCGGCATCGGCCAGGGCGTCGCGGCGTTGCAACAATGCCGTGTATTGGGCAAGGCTGGTCTGGGTTTCACGAATTGCGTTGAGCACCACCCCATCAAAATGCGCCAGCGTCGCCTGGGTCACCGCTTCGGCTTCGCGGATGCGCGCCCGGGCGCCGTTGGTCGGCACCTTCCAGGTCAGCGACGGGCCGAAGCCCCAGCGGTTGGTCGACGGGTCGCCGAGATCGTCGAGGATACCGACGGTACCGATGGTCGCGCCGATGCTGATATTCGGGTACAGCTCACCCGTGGCGACACCGATACCGGCCGTCGCGGCCGCCAGTCGCCGCTCGGCCTGCCGCACATCCGGGCGACGCTTGAGCAACGCGGCGCCATCGCCCACCGGGACCAATTGCGCGATTTTCGGCAGCTCGTCGCAGGTGGCGGTGCCGGCCGGCAGTTGATCCACCGGCTTGGCCAGCAACATCGACAGGCGATACAGCCCGGCCTGACGTGAGGCCTCATAGCGCGGCATGTCGGCGCGCAGGGATTTGAATTGGGTTTGCGAGCGGGTGACCTGGGTTTCGTCGCCACGCCCGGCATCGCGCAGGCGCTGGATCAGTGTGGTGCTTTGCGCTTGCAGGTCGAGGGAGTGCTGGGCGATTTCCCGCTCTTCATTGGCCGCGCACACCTGGGTGTAGGCCCGTACCACGTCGGCCACCACGGTGATGCGTGCCGTATCGGCGGCGGCCTGCGTCGCATCGGCATTGGCCTTGGCCGCTTCGATACCGCGTTGCAAGGTCCCGAACAGGTCGAACTGATAGGACGCGCTGATGCCAATATCGCCAATGTTGGCCACCGGCACTTTTTCCGGTAGCAGGAACGCCTGGCCGGACTCCTGCAAGCGCTGGGCGCCCATCTGCACGCCGCCGCTCCAACCGCCCGCCGCTTCAGCCTCATCCACCTGAGCGCGAGACCGCGACAGGCTGGCTGCCGCCACGCGCAAATCGGTGTTGGAGGCCATGGCCTGCTGTACCAGCTGGTCGAGTCGCGGGTCCTTGTACAGGCGCCACCAATCGGCTGGCACCGGTGCGGACACCACCGTTTTGCCATCGACCGACAGATCGCCCTGGATATCTGGACGATGGACAGCCGCCTCTTCGGGCAAATGATAATCCGGCCCGACCATCTGGCACGCCGACAGCAGCAAACCCAAACCGGCGACCGCCAAACCCGAGGCCTTGCTCATTGCGCCGGCTCCCGTTGCTGATCGTCGATGATCGATACCGTGGCGGTACGCCCGGCGATCATGCGGAAATCTTCCGGCACGTCATCGAAAGCGATGCGCACCGGAATCCGTTGGGCCAGGCGCACCCAGCTGAAGGCCGGGTTGACGTTGGGCAGCAGGTTGTTGCCGCTGGTGCGGTCGCGGTCTTCGATACCGGCGACGATGCTTTCTACGTGCCCGCGCAAGCGCGCATTGTCGCCGATCACCCGGATGTCGACGCTCTGGCCGATATGGATGCCGTTCAGTTTGGTTTCTTCGAAATAGCCGTCGATGTGGAACGAATTGCTGTCGACCACTGACAACACCGGACGCCCGGCGCTGACGAACTCCTGGGTCCGTGGCGCACGGTCGTTGACGTAGCCGTCCACCGGGCTGCGGATCACCGAGCGGTCGAGGTTCAGCTGCGCGCTGTCCACCGCCACTTGGGCCTCCATCAAGGCCACTTGGGCGCGGGCCACTTTCGACTGGCTTTCTTCCAGTTGCTCAGCCGGCACCAGATTACCGAGACCTTTGTTTCGCTTGGCCTCGCGCTGGGCCTGGGCCAGGGTTTCTTCGCGGTCGGCGACAGCCGCTTTCGCTTGGCGCAGTGCCAGCTTGAAGCGGTCCGGATCGATGCTGAACAGCACCTGGCCGCGCTTGACCAACTGGTTGTCGCGTACCTCCACTTGCTGGATCAGCCCGGATACATCCGGCGCGATTTGCACGATGTCGGCACGGATGTGCCCATCGCGGGTCCAGGGCGCAAACATGTAATACATCACCATGCGCCAGACCACGACCACGGCGAAGCTCACGATCAGCAGGGTCAACACCACGCGACCAAGGGTTAGAAAGGGTTTTTTCATGTCATCAGGTATCGACTGAGTGAGTCCACGGCGCCAAGCAGCAGGGCGTAGAGGGCCACGTTGAACAATGCCCGGTGCCAGACCAGACGGTAAAAGTGCAGGCGCGTCAGCACCCCGTGCACCAACAGGTACAACACATAGGTAATGCCCATCAGCACCAGCAGCGTGGGCAGAAACACCCCGCTGACATCCAGGTCACCGATCATAAAGGCGCTCCATCAATGCCATGGGGAAGCGGTTCTTCGGGCTCGGCGGCACCGACGAATTCAACGCCGGGCAACAGTGCCAGGCGCAGGCCGCTCAGGGCGTGCAGCAGGTGCCGACGGGTTTCGTCATCGCCGGCACCGCTGAGGGCGCGACGCGTGCGGTCGAGGGTCATCAGCAGCGGGCTCGGTGCCGGCAAGCGTTCACCGGCCTTGAGACAAGCCTTGAAGTACTCGCCAACCTCGGCGACTACCTGGCGCAGCAACACCTGCGGCACACCGAGGACCCGCGGCGTATGGGCGAGCAGGTCCAGCAGATTCAGCGCCACCCGCACTTCCCGCAGTGCCACGCCGGAGTCCTGGCCGGTCATGGCCAGGCGCGGCAGGTGCTGCATCAGCCGATCGAGCATCTTTATGCCCAGCAGCCGATGTTCGGACAACGTGGCCGGCTCGGAGAGGCCGACAATGTCACGCCAGCTGAAACGGGTCAGGCGCTTGGCTGCCAGCTCGGCCCCGAACGGCCGGGCGATCAGGGTCCAGATGAACGCGAACAACAGCCCCATGGGACCGGCGAGGTTGGAGTTGGCGAAACTGAGGAAGTCGGCGTCGTAGGCGCCCTGAATACTGATGAAGGACGAGGTGTTGACCAGGGTCAGCAGCATGCCCAGGTAAAACTGCGGCTTGACCGTCAGGGTGCCGACGCAAATGAACGGCACGGCAAACGCCAGCACCAGCATCGGAAAGTCATGCAGGTTGGGCAGCACCAGAAACAGATAAAGGCTGGCGAACACCACCGACATCGCCGTCCAGAAAAAGAACCGGTAAATCTGCGGCGCCGGGTCGTCCATCGAGGCGAAGAAGCTGCACGCCACCGCTGCCAGGATCACGGCGCTGCCGCCATCGGTCCAGCCGAGCAGTATCCACAACACCGAGGCCACGATGATCGCGGTGACGGTGGAGGCCGCGGAATACAACATCAGGCCGCGATCCAGAAACGGGGACAGCCGCCCCAGCCGCCAGTGCCGATACACCGCGCGCCAGCTGTCCTGGCTTTCGCACTGGATGGCGTATTGCAGGCTGCGGCAGTCCTGCCACAAATCGATCCACTCGCCGAGACGGTAGATGGCATTGGAGAACAGCAGCTGCTTGCGGTCATCCAGCGCTTCGGGGGCGGGTTGCAGGGCTTCCAGTTGATCCTTGAGTGCTTGCCAGCGGTCGAGGTCGGCATCCTTGTGCGCGAGCCATTCGGTGGTGGCCGTCAGCAACGGCGCGAACTTGTCCACAAGCTCGGGCGTACGTCGTTCCAGGGCATAAAGCGCATCGTCGAGGGCATCGACTACCGGCAGCAGATGAATCATCCGCCCACGCAACTCCTTGGTATTGCGCACCGTCTGCGGACGCGAACCTTCGTGGGGTAACTGACCGATCATCAACTCCAGGGAGTTGAAGGTGGCGACCATCGATGCGCGCAACGCACTGACTTCTTCCGGCTGCACGTTGCGACTGAGGAAACGCAGGCTGTAGGTCGATGCATCGGTAAACCATTTGCTCACCGAATCATTGAACACCGGCGCCAGGCGCCGCGGCCAGAACATGGCACCGACCACTGCCGCCACGGCGATGCCGAGAAAGATTTCTTCGGTCCGCGCCTCGGCCACGTCCCACACCCCCAGCGGGTTGTTCACCACCGGCAGGGCAATCAACGGCAAGGTATAACCGGCAAGCATCAAGGCGTAGTTGTTCGCAGTGCGCAAATGCAGGGACAGAAACAGCAGCGTGCCGGTCCACAGCGCAATCACCACCACCAGCACGTAGGGGCTCTGCACGAACATCGGCACGAACAGCACCGCCGCCGCAGCGCCGATAAAGGTGCCGACTGCCCGGTACAACGCCTTGGAACTGGTAGGGCCGAGAAACGGGCTGGAAACGATGTACACCGTGGCCATCGCCCAGTACGGACGCGGCATTTGCATGAGCAAGGCGATGTACAGCGCGATCATCGAGGCGGCGAAGGTGCGGACCCCATAGAACCAGTCTCGCGCCGGGGGCATGCCTGCGAAAAATCCGTTCAAGAGTTGGCCACCGATGGCGGCGTGGCCGCTTCAAAAGCTCTCAGTACCCGCAGCGTAGCTTCCAGATCACTCTGGTCAATGCCTTCCAGGACTTCCTGGCGCAAGCGCACCAGCTCCACTTCGACGGCCTGCACCAGCTCCCGGCCGGTTTCGGTCAGGCTCAGGCATTTGGCGCGGCGGTCCTGCGCATCTTCGGTCCGGCAGACATAACCGGAATGGCACAGTTGATCCAGCAGGCGCACCAGCGATGGACTCTCCATCCCTGCGGCTTGCGCCACCGTCACCTGGCGCACGCCCTCGCCCAGGCGCCCGATCATCAACAGCGGAACGGCGCAGGCTTCGGAGATTCCATAGTTGACCAGCGTAGTCTGGCAGATTTTGCGCCAATGCCTGGCGGCCACCACCATGGCGCTGCTGATGTTCATCTGGAGAACGTCGAGGTTGTTCGGCACGAGGGAAAATACACACTGTTAGTTTGCTAACTATCAATATTGCATTGGAGAGGATTTTCCGTCAAGTTTTGAAACAAATACGCAACAGCGACCTGCCGAGAGCCCTCAACTTTTCCTGGCGCGCTCATACACCTCACTGCGTTCGCGCTTTCCTACTGCAACGACAGAAACAACGATGCGCTCATCTATCACCTCGTAGACGAGTCGATACCCCGATGACCTCAGCTTGATCTTGTAGCAGTCAGGCATGCCATGCAGCGCGTCAGACTGGATTCGAGGCACCTCAAGCCGCTCTGACAGTTTCTTTTTGAATTGCTCACGCACTGTGTGCCCCAGCTTGTCCCATTCTTTGCGTGCAGACGGGAGAAATTCGAGCTTATAAGTCATCCAGCGTTACCGGGATCGGCGTTTCATGACGACGAGAACGCACGAGTTCCGCCAACTCCAAATCATCAAGGCGCTCCATCATGGCTTCGAACACATCGGCAGGAACCATGTAGCCCATGACGCGATTGTGATTGAGCACCGCGACAGGCCCTCCATGGGCGCCATTCAAAACGGCAGAGGGGTTTTTCTTTAGTTCAGACACGCTGACAGCCATATCGGCCAAAACATTTTGCATAATTAAGACCTCAAATAAGGTCTTAATTTTGGTCAATTCGTTCGATCAGAGCAACCTCTGTGAGCCGCCGCCTATCCGTTATTTACACCCCCCGCCCCTTCCTCAACATCACATCCAGTTGATCCACCACCTCAGCCCAATCCGCGTCATCGAGAATCTCGTCTCGCAGAAGCTCCGCCTGGCTCGGGCTCCAGAAAAATGCATCCGCAAGGTGCAGTTCCGGTTTGAGCGGTGAATGGGTGGCGATGAATTTATCGATGCTTTCGGCGTCGTCCGGCAGGCCGAGTTGTTTGAACAGCGAAGGGAGGTTGTGGGTTGGGTTTTCCATGTCGAACTCCTGGGGACCAATTTAGGGACCGCTACGCGGTCATCGCGAGCAAGCTCGCTCCCACAGGTTTTGTGATCGACACAGACCCCTGTGGGAGCGAGCTTGCTCGCGATGACGGCAGCGAAGACGCTGCAGACCTAATGACTCAACTCCCGCACCTCCGCATGGGGCACCATTTTCAGGAACTCGGGCATGTCCATACGCAGCAGGTTGACGTGGTTGCCGGCCTCCAGATAGATGTCTTTCTGCCGGGTCAGCAGCGGGTCGATGACCACTTCCAATCCATAGGACTCACCCAGCGCCGGTACGGCACCGCGTTCGCAATCGTCGAACAGGTGCGCCAGGTTGCTTTCGCGGGAAACCTGCCACTCACCGCTGCTGCGGACCTTGCTCAGGTCAAGGTGACGGCTGGCGGGCAGCACGGCCATCAGGTAGTGCCCATGGTGATCGTCAAGGATCACCGATTTGGCCACCCGTTCGGCAGGAATACCGGCGACCCGCGCCGTTTCAAGGCTGCTGGCCGAGTGGGGGTGGCTGACGATGTCATATTCGCATTGAGCCTTTTCCAGGCTTCGCTGCACGGTTCTTGCCATACGCATGATGCACCTCGGTGTCCGCCGTGATCGCTGGCAGACGATGGTTAAAGCGTTGCTTGCGTAGTAAAAGTCTAGGCCCGCTGGCACGATCCGGCGGGAAATCCGCCCATCGGCGGACGACGACAATTGAGCAAAATTCATACAGACCGAGGCTCAACTAAACTGTACTCAGAGCCACTCCACGACTCTCCCGGAGGGTCAAGTGAACACGCGTTGTTGTGCAGTTGCGTTGCTGTTGGCGTTGAGCGGATCGGCCTGCGCAGCCGACACGGTTGTGTTGCTGGTGCCCAATCCCGTGGGGATCTGGCTGATCACCTTCGGCATCGCGTTCCTGATCGCCGAAGCGGCCCTACCCAATTACGGCGTGATCGGCCTGGGCGGCATCGTGATGTTCGTGATCGGCGCGGTGATCCTGTCCAACACCGAAGTGCCCGTGCCGTTGATGATCGGCCTGGCAGTAGTCAGCGCGTTGCTACTGATCTACCTGGTGATTCACGCCCTGAAGACACGACCGCGCCACACCGTCAGCGGTGATGCCGGGTTGCTCGGCAGCGTGACGGCAGTGACGTCATTGCAGGCCGGCAACGCCTATGGCGGCTGGATTCATCTGCAAGGAGAACAATGGCAGGTACTCAGCGCGACGCCGCTGCAACCCGGGCAACGGGTGCGGGTGGTGGGGCGCAAGGGCTTGCTGCTGCAAGTGGCCGCGGCTGACGCGGCGCCGGGCGGAGAATAGTCATGGGTTTGCAATTGGGTTTTGTCGCGCTGCTGCTGTTGCTCATCGCACTGGCGGGGTCGACGTTCCGCATCCTGCGCGAGTACGAGCGCGGGGTGGTGTTCCAGCTCGGGCGCTTCTGGCAGGTCAAGGGCCCCGGCCTGATCCTGCTGATTCCAGTGGTCCAGCAAATGGTCAGGGTCGACTTGCGCACCGTGGTGCTGGACGTGCCGCCGCAAGACGTGATCACCCGCGACAACGTGTCGGTCAAGGTCAACGCGGTGCTGTATTTCCGTGTGCTCGATCCGCAGAAAGCCATCATCCAGGTCGAGGATTTCCTGGCCGCCACCAGCCAATTGGCGCAAACCACGTTGCGGGCGGTGCTGGGTAAACACGAGCTGGACGAACTGCTGGCCGAACGCGAGCGGTTGAACCTGGACATCCAGCAAGTGCTCGACGCCCAGACCGACGCCTGGGGCATCAAGGTCGCCAACGTCGAGATCAAGCACGTGGACCTCAACGAATCGATGGTCCGCGCCATCGCCAAGCAAGCGGAAGCCGAGCGGGAACGGCGCGCCAAGGTGATCCACGCCGAAGGCGAATTGCAGGCCTCGGAAAAACTCATGCAGGCCGCCGAAATGCTGGGCCGCCAACCGGGGGCCATGCAACTGCGCTACATGCAGACCCTGAGTTCGATTGCCGGCGACAAGAGCTCGACCATCGTCTTTCCGTTGCCGATCGAGTTGCTCAAGGGCATGGCTGACTTGTCGCCAAAACCCTGAACACCGATCGGTCAGGACCAAGGCAGCACTTCGGACTCAGCGAGCCAGGTCAGCAGTCGATCAAGGCAGGCCTCGACCGTTTGTACCCCGGTGTCGAGCACCAGCGCCGCATCGACCGGCGCCTGATACGGTGCAGACACCCCGGTAAAGCCGGTCAACTCACCCCGTCGGGCGCGGGCATAGTGACCTTTCGGATCACGTTGCTCGCACACCGCCAGGGCCGCGCTGCACCAGACCTCCCGGTAGTCCTCACCGAGTCGCCGGGCGAACACATCACGCAACTCCACCAAGGGCGCGATCATCGCCAGGATCACGATGTGGCCGTTCTCCACCAGCAACGACGCCAGCTCACTGGCGCGGCGGATGTTCTCCTGACGATCGCTGTCGCCAAAGCCCAGGTCTCGATTGAGCCCCACCCGCAGCCCGTCACCATCGAGCACCACGCTTTGCAGTCCGCGGGCAAACAACTCGGCGTGCAGCGCTTGTGCAAGGGTCGACTTGCCTGCCGCCGGCAGGCCGGTCAGCAGGATGGCCGCGCCGCGATGACCGTTGCGTCGCTCGCGCTGAGCCCGGCTGACGCTGGCGGTCGGGGCCTTCACGTCAGCGCACCGGGGCATGCGTCACCGGCACCGTAATATCACCTGCCGCCCAGGCCGCTTCGCGGTTGGCCAGGGCCGTGGCGATGGACTGGACTTGTGTCGATTGCACTTGATCCGGCAGCGGGTCGAGACCGGCGCTGGCGAAAATCTGCCCATAGGCGTTGCGCAGGTCCGCGTAGGACAGGTCACGACGCAAATCGGCCTGCAAGGTGTTGAGTTCCCCCTGGATCAGATCGAGCTCGCCGATACCGTCCGCCTGGTGACGGTTGCGCAACTGACCGACGATTTGCCCGTCGATGTCCGACAATTGCTGATTGGTCTTGAACTGGCGCAAGGCCTCGCGGTAGTTGGCATTGGCCACATACAGCTGCGCCAGCACCGCAATCGACATCGCCTGACGGCGCGCCGTGGCGACTTCTTCACCAGCCTTGGCTACGTCGATCGCCGCTGGAGCCGAGATCACGTTGAACAGGTTCCAGGTGACTTTGACGCCATAATCGGCCCAGCCTTGCTCCACCAGGAACGAGTTGCTGTCGTAATGGCCGCCGGCGGAGAATTCCAGGCCCGGCAGCAGGCGCAGCATGGCCTTGCGGGTTTCGGCCGCGCTGATGCGGGTCTGATAGTCCTGTTCACGCAGTTCCGGACGGCTGGTCAGGGCTTCCTGTTCGAGACTGGCCAGGTCGACCTTGAGCTCGGGAATCTCATAACCGTTATCGGTCGCCAGGGTCAGCTCCGTGCCCATCGGCAGGTTGATCAGGGTTGCCAGTTCGGTCTTGGCCAGTGACAACGCACGGCGCTGCTCCTCCAGTTGGCGGGTCGCCTCGATCAGCGAGCGCTGATAACCGAGGGCCTGCACCGGGTCGCCAATGCGCTGCTGGCTCATGCTCTGGCTGTTGTTGCGCGCGGTCTCAACCCGCGCCATCAGGCTGTCGATCTGTGTGAGCAGGCGTTCGGCAGCCATCGCCCGCCAGTACGCCGAACGCACGTCCTGGACGATGGTGTTGATCACCTTGCGTCGACGTTCCTGAACGATCAGGCGCTGGTCGCCCTGCTGCTTGGCGCTGATGTAGCTGACACCAAAATCGAGCACGTTCCAGACCATGGTCAGGTCCGCTACATCACGGTCGCGGTCCTGGGAGGTCGAAGGTTCCAGGGACTGCGTGCCGGTGCGCACACTCTGGCTGCTGGAGGCGTTGACGTTGTTGCGCCCCACGTATCCGGCGTCCAGCGCCATGCGCGGCAGCATGTCGAAACTGGCGAGGTCGAGCTGACGCTTGGCCAGGGCCTCTTCCATGATTTTCAACCGGCCTTCGAGGTTGTACTTCACCGCACGGGCCATGGCCTGGTGCAGGGTCAACGGGCCGCCAAGAGGCTCCTGCCCCTTGTACATGGCTTGCAGGTCACTTTTGGCCCGCTGCTCACTGACACTGCGTTCGATCGGCTCACTGGTGACTGCGCATCCGCTGATCGCCAGTGCCAGCAGGCTGGCGCCGAACAACTTATGACTTTTTTTCATCCTTGCATCGCCCCTGGGTGCCGCATCAAAAGTGAAAGTTTTCTTCAGGCCTGCATTTCGCTGATGCCGGCCAGCTTCAGAGCGGCGGCCAGCTTGTCGACCTGCTGCCGCTCGTTGTCTTTGAGTTGTTGCAATTGCTGACCCAGGGTCGGTGCGCCAAATACCCCGCGCAGGCCCTGGGAAACATCGCCGGACTTGATCGACTGACTGCCAAAGGCGTTCAACGAATCGCGCTCTGCACTGCTGTCCTGATTGAACAGGCTCGACAGCGTGCTGGTGCTGAACACACCGCCGTCGCCGCCACCGAATCCGAGGAAACCATGCCCCGAACCATCGCCACCGCTGTCATTGCTGGTGAAAACCTGCGCGATGAAACTCGGGGTCAGTGCGCCGTGGTTCATGAAGATATCGCCCAACGGCCGGATGCCGTTGCCGATCACCCGTTGTTCGAACAATGGCTGGAAGGTCAATGGTGAAGTGAGGTTGCCCGTCGGAGGCGTGAAAATGGTCGGTTGCAGCGGCACGTTAGGCACATCGGGCAGCGTCACCGGGGTGCTGCTTTGGAACTCGGGGTCTACCGTTACGACGACAACCGCTGAGGTCGGCACCGTGTTGATGACAAAGTTGTCGGACTGGCTCACGCCGCTGCCACTGTTGCCGGCCATGTCGCTGATACCGGCGCGGTTGATGCTGATCGCATTGCTGGCGATATTGACGTTGGCGGTCGGCGTCAGCATCGCGGTCCAGGTCTTGCCGCCATCGCTGCTGCGCAGGTCGGACAAGGTGCCGTTGGCAATACTGATGTCGGACAAATCAAAACCGCTGACCGCTTCACTGAAGGTGATGGTCACCTGCGAGGTCTGGCCCACACCCAGGTTTGGATTGGCGACTACCACGGTGGCGGTCGGCAGCTCGCTGTCGAGTGTGTAATTGTTCGACACTGCGACCGAGTTGCCGGTATTGCCCACCAGATCGGTGACGTTACGGGTGTCCAGCGCGATGAAGTTGCTTGGGTCGGTGACATTGGCCGTCGGTGTGAACGTCGCGGTCCAGGTCTTGCCGCCATCGCTGCTGGCGAGATTGCTCAGGTCGCCATTGGTCACGCTCAAATCAGACAGATCGAAGTTGCCGACGGCCTCGCTGAAGGTGAAGGTCACCGTAGTGGTCTGACCGATACCGAGGTTCGGGTTGGCAACCACGATGCTCACCGTCGGCCGGGTCGCATCGAGCGCGTAGTTGTTGGAGATGGCGATACTCGCACCGAAGTTGCCGGCAACGTCCTGCACTCGACCGGTGTCGAGCACGATCAGGTTGGTTGCATCGCTGACATTGGCGGTCGGTGTCAGGGTCGCGGTCCAGGTCACGCCGCCATCGCTGCTGCTCAGGTTCGACAGCGTGCCATTGGCAACACTGATGTCCGACAGGTCGAAACCGCTCACCGCTTCGCTGAAGGTGATGGTCACAGTGGTGGTTTCGCCGATGCCGAGCTGCGAGTCGGCAACCACGATGGTCGCGGTGGGCAGTGCGGTGTCGATGGTAAAACCGTTCGAATCGGTGGTGCCCGACCCGATGTTGCCCGACCCATTGGCCACGCCGCTATTGTCGAGCGTAATCAGGTTGCTGGCGTCGGTCACGTTCGAGGTTGGCGTAAAGACCGCTGTCCAGGTGATGCCGCCGTCACTGCTGCTGACATTGCTCAACGCACCGTTGACGACGCTCAGGTCCGCATTGCTGAAACCGTTGACTGCCTCGCTGAAGGTGATGGTTACCAGGGTCGTTTCGCCAGCCTTGAGCGCCGTGTCGGCGATCACGATGCTGGCCGTCGGCACACTGGTTTGCACCAGGTAATTCGCCGAGTTGGTCACCCCGCTCCCGGCGTTGCCTGCCGCGTCGGTGACACCGGTGTTGTCCAGAGTGATGAGGTTGGTGGTGTCGGTGATGCTGGCGGTCGGCGTGAAAGTCGCCGTCCAGGAGACGCCGCCGTCGCTGCTGCTCAACCCGCTCAAGCTGCCGTTGGCGACGCTCAGATCGGAACTGTCCAGACCACTGACCGCTTCGCTGAAGGTGATGGTCACCAGGGTCGTTTCGCCGGGACGCAGGTCGGTGTCGGCCATGACGATGGTCGCGGTCGGGCGCTGGCTGTCGATGGCGTAGTTGTTCGAATCCGTGGTGCCGCTGCCGGCGTTGCCCGCCGCATCCTGAACACCGCTGTTATCGAGTTGGATGAGGTTGCTGGTATCGGTGATAGCCGCCAACGGTGTCAGGGTGGCCGTCCAGGTGATGCCGCCATCGCTGCTGCTCACCGCGCTCAGGGTGCCATTGGCGATGGTCAGGTCGGCGTTGCTGAAACCACTCACCGCTTCGCTGAAGGTAATGGTCACCAGCGAGGTTTCGCCGACGTTCAGGGCAGTGTCGGCGACCACGATGGTGGCGGTCGGGCGCTGGGTGTCGATGGCGTAGGTGTTGGAATCGGTGGTGCCGCTGCCGGCATTGCCCGAGGCGTTTTGCACGCCGCTGTTGTCCAGGATGATCAGGTTGCTGGCGTCGGTGATGTTGGCGGTGGGCGTAAAGGTCGCCGTCCAGGTGACGCCGCCGTCGCTGCTGCTCACAGCGCTCAAGGTGCCGTTGGCGATGCTCAGGTCGGCGTTGCTGAAGCCGGTCACTGCCTCGCTGAACGTGATGGTCACCAGCGAGGTTTCGCCGACGTTCAGGGCGTTGTCGGCGATCACGATGGTGGCCGTTGGCAACACGGTGTCGATGGTGAAATTGGCGGAATTTGTCGTACCGGTCCCGGCGTTGCCGGCCAGGTCGGCGATGCCGGTGTTGTCCAGGGTGACCAGGTTGGACGTGTCGTTGATCGCGGCGTTCGGTGTGAAGGTCGCCGTCCAGGTGATGCCGCCGTCGCTGCTGCTGACCGCGCTCAGCGTGCCGTTTGGAACAGACAGGTCCGCGTTGGTGAAACCGCTTACCGGCTCACTGAAAGTAATGGTCACCAGGGTCGTTTCACCAGCACTCAAGGTCGGGTCGGCGACCACGATAGTCGCGGTTGGACGTTGGGTGTCGATGCTGAAATTGTTCGAATCGGTGGTGCCGCTGCCGGCGTTACCCGCCAGGTCAGCGATCCCGCTGTTGTCCAGGGTGATGACGTTGCTGGTATCGGTGATGTTGGTAGTCGGCGTGAAGATCGCTGTCCAGGTGATGCCGTCGCCAGTGCTCAAGCTGCTCAAAGTGCCGTTGGCCACGGTCAGATCGGCGGTCGTGAAACCCGTCACCGCTTCATCGAACGTGATCGTCACCAGCGTGGTTTCGCCTACATTCAGGGCCGTGTCGGCGACCACGATGGTAGCGGTCGGGCGCACGGTGTCGATGGCGTAGTTGTTGGAATCGGTGGTGCCGCTGCCGACGTTGCCAGAGGCGTTCTGCACGCCGCTGTTGTCCAGGGTGATCAGGTTGCTGGCGTCGGTGATGTTGGCGGTGGGCGTAAAGGTCGCCGTCCAGGTGACGCCGCCGTCGCTGCTGTTGACATTGCTCAATGCACCGTTGGCGACGGTCAGGTCGGCATTACTGAAACCGCTGACCGCTTCGCTGAACGTGATGGTCACTACCGTACTTTCGCCAATGTTCAGGGCGTTGTCGGCGACCACGATGGTGGCCGTTGGCAGCACGGTGTCGATGGTGAAATTGGCGGAGTTGGTCGTACCGGTACCCGTGTTGCCCGCCAGATCGGTGACGCCGCTGTTGTCCAGGATGATGAGGTTGGTCGTGTCCTTGATCGCAACGTCCGGCGTGAACGTCGCGGTCCAGGTAATGCCGCCGTCGCTGCTGCTCACCGCGCTCAACGTGCCGTTGGGAACGGACAGGTCGGCGTTGTCGAAACCGCTCACCGCCTCCGAGAAGGTGATGGTTACCAACGAGGTTTCACCGGCGCTCAGCGTCGTATCGGCCAGCACGATCGTGGCGGTTGGGCGAACCGTGTCGATGGCGTAGCTGTTGGAGTCGGTGGTACCGCTGCCGGCGTTGCCCGACAGGTCGCTGACCCCGGTGTTGTCCAGGGTGATCAGGTTGCTCGTGTCGTTGATGATCGCCGAAGGCGTGAAGGTTGCCGTCCAGGTGATGCCGCCGTCGCTGCTGCTTACCGCGGTCAACGTGCCGTTGGTGATGGTCAGGTCGGCGTTGGTGAAACCGCTCACCGCTTCACTGAAGGTGATCGTCACCAGCGAGGTTTCGCCGATGCTCAGCGCGGTGTCCGCGACCACAATGGTGGCCGTCGGGCGCACGGTGTCGATGGCGTAGTTGTTGGAATCGGTGGTGCCGCTGCCGGCATTGCCCGAGGCGTTCTGCACACCGCTGTTGTCCAGGGTGATGACGTTGCTGGTGTCGGTGATGGCGCTGGTCGGGGTGAAGGTCGCGGTCCAGGTTATGCCGCCGTCGCTGCTGCTGACGGAGGTCAAGGTGCCGTTGGCGATGGTCAGGTCGGCATTACTGAAACCGCTGACCGCTTCGCTGAACGTGATGGTCACCAGCGACGTTTCACCGATTTTCAACGCATTGTCGGCCACCACGATGGTCGCCGTCGGCAGCACCGTATCGATGGTGTAGTTACCGGAACTCGTGGTGCCGCTGCCGGTGTTGCCGGCTATGTCGGTCACGCCGGTATTGGCCAGGGTGATGACATTGCTGGCGTCGCTTATGCCCGCGGTTGGCGTAAACGTCGCGGTCCAGGTGATCCCGCCATCGCTGCTGCTGACTGCGCTGAGCGTGCCGTTGGCAATGCTCAAGTCAGTGTTGTCAAAACCGCTCACCGCCTCGCTGAAGGTGATCGTCACCAGTGAAGTTTCGCCGGCACTCAGGGTCGCGTCCGCCAGGACGATGGTAGCTGTCGGGCGCTGGTTGTCGACGGCGAAGTTATTGGAGTCGGTGGTGCCGCTGCCGGTGTTACCCGCTGCATCCTGCACAACGCTGTTGTCCAGTGTGACCAGGTTGGTTGCATCAGTGATGCCCGCCGTCGGCGTCAGGGTCGCGGTATAAGTGATGTTATCGCTGGTGCTGAGACTGCTCAGAGTACCGTTGCTCACCATCAGATCGGCCGTGGTAAAGCCAACCACCGCTTCACTGAAGGTGATCGTCACCAGCGAGGTTTCGCCGATGCTCAGCGCGGTGTCCGCGACCACAATGGTGGCCGTCGGGCGCACGGTGTCGATGGCGTAGTTGTTGGAATCGGTGGTGCCGCTGCCGGCATTGCCCGAGGCGTTCTGCACACCGCTGTTGTCCAGGGTGATGACGTTGCTGGCGTCGGTGATGGCGCTGCTCGGGGTGAAGGTCGCGGTCCAGGTGATGCCGCCATCGCTGCTGCTGACAGAGGTCAAGGTGCCGTTGGCGATGGTCAGGTCGGTGTTGGAGAACCCACTGACGGCTTCGCTGAAGGTGATGGTCACCAGCGACGTTTCACCGATTTTCAACACATTGTCGGCCACCACGATGGTCGCCGTCGGCAGCACCGTATCGATGGTGTAATTGCCGGAGTTGGTGGTGCCGCTGCCGGTGTTGCCCGCCACGTCGGTGACACCGGTATTGTTCAGGGTGATGACGTTGCTCAAGTCATTCACGCCGACGGTCGGGGTGAAGGTCGCGGTCCAGGTAATCCCGCCGTCGCTGCTGCTGACTGCGCTGAGCGTGCCGTTGGCGATGCTCAGGTCACTGTTGTCGAAACCGGTCACCGCCTCGGAGAAGGTGATCGTCACCAACGACGTTTCTCCGGCACTCAGGGTGGCGTCCGCCAGGACGATGGTGGCCGTCGGACGCTGGCTGTCGATCGCGTAATTATTCGAATCGGTGGTGCCGCTACCGGCGTTGCCGACCCCATCGATCACCCCGGTATTGTCCAGGGTGATCAGGTTGGTCGGATCGGTGATGCTCGCCGTTGGCGTCAGGGTGGCGGTCCAGGTGATGTTATCGCTGGTGCTCAGGCTGCTCAGGGTACCGTTGCTCACCGTCAGGTCGGCCGTGGTAAAGCCAGTCACCGCCTCGGAGAACGTGATAGTCACCACCGATGTCTGACCCACCGCCAGCGCCGAGTCCGCGACCACAATGGTGGCCGTCGGGCGCACGGTGTCGATGGCGTAGTTGTTGGAATCGGTGGTGCCGCTGCCGGCATTGCCCGAGGCGTTCTGCACACCGCTGTTATCCAGGGTGATCAGGTTGGTGGCGTCGGTGATGGCGCTGCTCGGGGTGAAGGTCGCGGTCCAGGTGATGCCGCCATCGCTGCTGCTGACAGAGGTCAAGGTGCCGTTGGCGATGGTCAGGTCGGTGTTGGAGAACCCACTGACGGCTTCGCTGAAGGTGATGGTCACCAGCGACGTTTCACCGATTTTCAACACATTGTCGGCCACCACGATGGTCGCCGTCGGCAGCACCGTATCGATGGTGTAATTGCCGGAGTTGGTGGTGCCGCTGCCGGTGTTGCCCGCCACGTCGGTGATACCGGTATTGTTCAGGGTGATGACGTTGCTCAAGTCAATCACGCCGACGGTCGGGGTGAAGGTCGCGGTCCAGGTAATCCCGCCGTCGCTGCTGCTGACCGCGCTCAAGGTGCCGTTGGCAATCGTCAGGTCGGCGTTGGTGAAACCGCTGACCGCTTCACTGAAGGTGATGGTTACCAGCGAGGTTTCGCCCGCTGCCAGTGTTGTATCGGCCAGTACAATCGTGGCGGTCGGACGCACCGTGTCGATGACGTAGTTGTTCGAATCGGTGGTGCCGCTACCGGCATTGCCCGCCAGATCGCTGACCCCGGTGTTGTTCAGGGTGATCAGGTTGGTCGAGTCGTTGATGCTCGCGGAAGGAGTGAAGGTCGCGGTCCAGGTGATGCCGCCGTCGCTGCTGCTGACCGCGCTCAGGGTGCCGTTGGCGATGCTCAGGTCGGCGTTGGTGAAACCGCTGACCGCTTCACTGAAGGTAATCGTCACCAGCGAGGTTTCGCCGATTCTCAGCGCCGTGTCCGCCACCACGATGGTTGCCGTCGGGCGCACGGTGTCGATCGCATAGTTGTTGGAGTCGGTGGTGCCGCTGCCGGCGTTGCCCGCCAGATCAGCCACGCCGGTGTTGTCCAGGGTGATCAGGTTGGTCGTGTCGGTGATGCTGGCGGTCGGGGTAAAAGTCGCGGTCCAAGTGATGCCGCCATCGCTGCTGCTCACCGCTGCCAGAGTCCCGTTGGCAATGGTCAGGTCGGCGTTGGTGAAACCGCTCACTGCTTCGCTGAAGGTAATGGTCACCAGCGAGGTTTCGCCGATTCTCAGCGCATTGTCGGCCACCACGATGGTTGCGGTCGGACGGAGTGTATCGATGGCATGGTTGTTGGAATCGGTGGTGCCGCTACCGGCATTGCCCGCCAGATCGCTGACCCCGGTGTTGTTCAGGGTGATCAGGTTGGTCGAGTCGTTGATGCTCGCGGAAGGCGTGAAGGTCGCGGTCCAGGTGATGCCGCCGTCGCTGCTGCTGACCGCGGTCAGGGTGCCGTTGGCGATGCTCAGGTCGGCGTTGGTGAAACCGCTGACCGCTTCACTGAAGGTAATCGTCACCAGCGAGGTTTCGCCGATTCTCAGCGCCGTGTCCGCCACCACGATGGTTACCGTTGGCCGCACGGTGTCGATCGCATAGTTGTTGGAGTCGGTGGTGCCGCTGCCAGCGTTGCCCGCAATGTCACTGACCCCGGTGTTGTCCAGGGTGATCAGGTTGGTCGTGTCGGTGATGCTCGCGCTCGGCGTGAAAGTCCCCGTCCAGGTGATGCCGCCATCGCTGCTGCTCACCGAGGTCAAGGTGCCGTTGGCAATGGTCAGGTCGGCATTGGTGAAACCGCTGACCGCTTCGTTAAAGGTGATGGTTACCAGGGAGGTTTCGCCGACTCTCAGCGCCGTGTCGGTAAACACGATGCTGGCGGTCGGGCGTACGGTGTCGACCGTGTAGTTGTTGGAGTTGGTGGTGCCGATGCCGGCGGTGCCCAGACCGTTTATCACCCCGGTGTTGTCCAGGGTGATGACGTTGGTCGTGTCGGTAATGCTGGCGGTCGGGGTAAAAGTCGCGGTCCAGGTGATGCCGCCATCGCTGCTGCTCACCGCTGTCAGAGTCCCGTTGGCAATGGTCAGGTCGGCGTTGGTGAAACCGCTCACTGCTTCGCTGAAGGTAATGGTTACCAGCGAGGTTTCGCCGATTCTCAGCGCATTGTCGGCCACCACGATGGTGGCGGTCGGTGGCGGCGCATACGCTGTGTTGAGTGTGCCGCCGTCGTTGTAGATGGTCGCGACAGAGGTCGGCGAGGTACCGGTTGTACCTCCACCCTGCGCGGTACCGCCTGTACCACTGGCCGCGGCATTACCCGCCAGGGCGGCGAAGTTGGCGGCCGTGATCAGCAGCGTGCCCTTGTTCCAGACTGCACCGACGCCCCGGCCGCCCAGGCCGCCATTGCTGGCATTGCTGCCTTGGCCACCGCCACCGCCACCGCCGCCGCCAGCGCCGATGTTGTTGCTGATGGTCGACGTACCGATGATGGTCATGGTGCCGCTGCTGGCGTTGTAGATCCCGCCCACCGCATTGCCACCGGCGCCACCCACCTTGTCCCAACCGGCTCCGCCGCCACCACCGCCAATGGAAATCGTGCCATTGGTGGCCGTCGCACCGTTACCGCCGTTGCTGTAATAGGAAACGCCTACGCCGCCAGCCCCGCCAGTGGTGGTACCGCCGCGACCGCCCATGTGGGTGGCGTCATAACCGCCGCCGTATCCACCGACACCACCGCCGCCCGCCTGGCCGCCCAATGTGCCGGTACCCGGCCCTGCCGAACCGCCATGCCCGCCGCCCTGGCCGCCCAAACCGCCGCCACCGCCCCCACCACCGCCGTAAAAAGCGCCGGTGACACCGCCGCCGCCACCGCCACCAGAAGCGGCGTTGGAGGTCACGGTAACGTTGTTCAGGGTCAGAATCCCTGCGTTGAAAATCCCCCCGGCCATCGCGCCCGAGGCACCGTAGCCACCGTTGCCGCCCGTACCCGACACCAGGCCACGGGTGATCACCAGGCCATCGAGGGTCACGGTGCTGCCGGACGCCACTTCAATCACTCGAGTCCTGTACTGGCCGTCAAGAATCACGTCGGCCGCACCGTCGTTGTTCAAGTCGCCATCAACGGTGATGTTCTTGTTGATCAGCAACTCGGACGTCAACTGCACCGTCATGCTGCTGTTGAAGGTGACGATATCGCCGTTCTGCGCCGAGGCGATCGCCGCGCGCAATGAACCGACTCCGGTGTTGGCGTTGTTGGTGGCGGTCCAGGTGGCCAGGCCCCACTGATAGTCGCTCATGGCCGTGGTCGAGAGGACATTGGCACTCTCGATGTTGCCGGTGGCGATTTCCAGATCCCAGTCACCGCCAATACCCGTGCGGTTGTTCGAGGCCGCTACATCGCGGCCGGTCATTTGCGCCAGCGAATCGACGAAGCTCAGGCCACGCTCGCCTTCGGCGGTGTAGCAGCCGTAGATCAGGATGTCGCCGCCGGCGTTGATGTCCTTGCCGATTTCCGCCAGCACCGCGCTGCGGGCGGCGACGTTGTCGGCCGACAGATAGCTGTCGCCCAGCCACAGGTCGCCGGCGTTACCGTGGGCGATGATCTGCACCGAGCTGATGCCCTGATGCTGATCCAGGTATTGGGCAATCTGTTGCAGCCCATCCTTGCCCGCGTCCAGTTTCACGACCTGGGTCCCAGGGGCGATGCCTGTGAGCAGGCTGTCGGCATCTTTCACCCGGGAGTCGACGAACACCACGCTCTGCCCCGGCACCGCAACGGGGCTGGCCGCCGGTGTGGCATCGGCCTGGCCATGGGTATCCTTGCTGACCGTCGGGTGATCGGCGGTCGGCGCCTTGGCGGCATCGGCTGTGGAATGGCTGTCGGTCTGGGCGGCGGTATCGGCCACTGTGGCGGCGACGGCACCGTCGAACAGCATGCGCGGTTCAAGGGACATGATCATGGGCGCCGCTGGCGTCCGCTGGCCTTCGGTTACCCGTGACTTTGCCTTTGCTCCGCCAAAAATGCTCCACCACATGCTGCTCACCCGAACTCGAACGAATGTACGTAACGCATCAATGAAAAACGCCGCGATCAAATGTTCGCGGCGTCGGACTTCATACGAATGACGTTGGCGGCGCTGGCAGAGCCATCGAGCCAAAAGGACAAATCTGAGTATTGCTTGAACAGATCCGGCGGCAGGATGGTGCGCCGGGCCTGTACGGCAACCTTGGGTCTGACCTTGTGCAGGCCGGTTACCCCGAGGGCCTGGTCGAATTCCGGGGCGTCGTACGCCAGGTGCTCAAAGTCGTGCTCGAACCAGGGCTCGTCGATAAAGTCATAGACCAGCCGCAACACCCGCTCCGGTGCCTGGGTCAGCAAGTCATAGTCGATGATCAGCAAGGAGTCGGCATGTTCGCCGTAATAGGCTTCCTTGAGCGCCGCCCAGGCAAAACCCACCAGGCGATTGCGCTGGGCCAGGGTTTCGCAACGGCTGTAGACGGTGTTGCGCTCGACGGCATCGCCGAAGAGCTTGGTGTTTTCATAGGGATTGGCGCGGTAAAGACGTTCGATGCTGTCCATGATCCAGGCGACGTTGCGCACACAGGCAATCACCTTGGCCTTGGGAAACAGATCGTTGATGGCCGGCAGCTTGGCGCTCCAAAGGCGATTGGTGTCGAACACCACCGGTTTGTCGGCCTTGTCGGCATAGAAGGAATCAAACAGACCGCGCAACAGGCGGCGGCGCATGTCGATGTCGATCACCGCGCCGAACTCGCTGCCAGCGCTGCACTGGTCCAGAACACCGGAAAACAGGGAACCCACGGGACTGGTCATTCCGGCATGGAAACGCGGGTTCTGCAAAAGAATGGCAGAAAGTAGCGTCGAGCCTGAGCGTGGCAAACCGGAAATAAAGTGGAACTGGTGCAATTCCTTCACCATGGCGTTAAGTCCTTTTTGTAGGACAAAGCGTAGTCGATCGATGAAGTTTCGACTAGTGGTGTTTTGATATCAATTTGAAGCTAAACCAGCTTGATACCGAGCTTTGCGCAATCAGTGAAGGACGTTAACGATGACTGTCTTGGGGAATGCGTCCATCGGGCAAACACAGCCTCGCCACGACACCCATAATCTGCGTCTACGCTGTGGCGTGGCGTGACCGAGCCACGTAAAGGAAAAGGAGTCGACACCCCAGTGTCTGGCAGCCGCGTGGCGCGCCAACCACCAACCTGAAGGATGAGGATTCATGGAAGTATTTATCGGCACTATCCAGCCTTTCGCCTTTGATTTCGCCCCCCAGAACTGGGCCCTTTGCAATGGTCAGACGTTAAGCATTTCGCAATGGAGTGCATTGTTCTCGCTGATTGGCGTGAACTACGGCGGCAACGGCCAGACCACCTTCATGCTACCCAACCTGCAAGGTCGATTACCGATGGCCCAAGGCACCGGCACTAATCTCAGCACGCGCACCATTGGCGAGATTTCCGGTACCGAAAACGTCACCGCGACTATCGGCAACATGCCCAACCACACCCACCAGATGTCCGGACTGACCGCCACCACGACCCTGCAACTGGCCAACCCCTCGAGCAATCCCGTGAGCGTGCCAACGGCAACCAACTCGTTCATCGGCGCTTCAAGTGGCGGACCGGGGACGGCGAATATCTATTCGGATCAACAAGGAGCAACGGCAGTGGCACTCCAGGGCGTGAGCACCACCGTCACCGGTGAGATTGCCTCCACTGGCGGGACCCAGCCCATGAGCGTGATGAACCCGTTCCTGGTCATCAACTTCAGCATCGCTCTGCAAGGGTATTTTCCATCGCGTGGCTGAGGGTTCGCCGGGGGCCGCGCGCCCCCGGCACTGTTCACTTTTCGGAGCCTGATCATGTTGCAAGCGGTTCAAAGCCATCATTTCCAGACCCTGCTGGGTCAGACCGTCGCCCTACGCCTGCCCGACGGCAGCGAATTGTCGGTGCAGATCGAACACCTTGAGGACTCACCCCGCGCCCGCATGCGCAACAGTGAGCGCATGCCATTCAGTGTCGAGCTCAACAGCCTGGTCCCGACCGATTTTGTGGACGGGTTATGCACGCTGCAATTGCCGGAACTGGGCAAAGTGGAAAACATTTTCGTTTCCCGAGTGCCGTCGATGGGACGTGATCCGCAGCGAGGCTACTTCTACATCGCGTTCAACTGACCCATTTCTGGCTCGCAGTGCCTTCAGCCTTGCGGATACCACACCAGTCGTTTTGCCGCGACGTTGTATTCCTGCACGGTAAAGCCCAGGGCCAGGTAATGCCCAAGCGCATGGGGATTGCTGGCCCAGACCACCGTCGCCACCGGGCAACGAATCTGTTGGGCGGCTTTCTGCACCCCCTGCAATACCGCCCGCCCATACCCCTGCCCCCGCGCAGCGGGGATGAAGGCCAGATACAGCACGCGAATCTCGTTCGCCCCGAAATCAGTGCTCAACGCGCCGATCGCAGTGCCAAGTTTTTCAACCACGTAATGCATGGCATTGGGGAAGTTTTCACCCAGGCCTTGCTCCTGCACCTGGAACTGCTGGGCCACAACCTGCTCGACCACCTCCGCGCTGTCGTCGATCCATTGCAGGTCTGGTCGGGCCGATTGATACAGGCGCTGCAAAAAAGGCCCGTCACTGGCTAGCGAAGGCCGTACCACCAAGCCTTCGGCTGCCACAGCACTGTTGTTCGCCATCGTCGCTCTCCTTAAAAACCGCTTTCCCTGACCCCCAGCGCCGCCATGCGCCGCCAAGCGACCCCCAATAACGACTCGCCGCTGCCCTGCAACACTGCAACGCCACGCAATGGCTGCACCGGCGTCGGCGCCGGTTCGAGGGTCATCAACCGCGCACCGTACTGCGCCTGTACCGGCTCGGCCCGTTGATACTGATCGCGGCGCACGGCAATCGGCCCGTGGTGATCGGACGTCAGCGCCTCCTGATCGACAAACGCCGCACCATTGGTATCGATTTCGCTCAGTTGCACGGCAATCGCCGGGTGCATCGGATCGTCCGCGATAAACCGTCCGGTGGCACCCGGTGCCACGCGCCAGAGCTCCGCCTCGGCCAGATAGCCACGCAAGCGCACCCCCCGCTCGACAACCCGAGCCAGCGGCTCCCGGGTCGACAGCCAGCGCCCCACCGCCCATTGCGGCAGCAGGTCGCGCACAGTGCCGGCATGGGGGGCGCGCAGGAGTAATCGCTCGCGCTGAGCCGCCAGCCCCCGGTATTCCGCGACCGCTTCGGCCAGGCGCTGCTCGACGATCCCGGCATCGGAAGCCGTTTCGCTGCGGCTGGCCTGACGACGCATCTGCAACTGCTGAATGTCGATTTCCCGGCGCGCGATGGCCTGGCGCGAATCGAGATCCGGAGACTCCAGTTCGATCAGGACATCGCCCTGCGCCACCGACTGCCCGTCATATACATTCACCGCCTTGATCCGTGCTGCCACTGGCGCATGCAAGGTGCTGACCCGTCCCGCTTCGAGCATGGCCGGCACCTCGACGGCACTGCGCCACGGCAGGATCAGCAGCAGCAACAGCCCGAACACCACCAGGCTGCTGAGCAACACCCGCGGCCCATGCGCCTGCTCGCGGCGGCTCCACCACTGGCGCCATTCACTCATGATGGGCAGAAAGATGAACCACACCAGTTCCACCAGCATCAGGAAGATCCCCAACACCTTGAAGAACAGGTGGTAGACCGCCAGAGCGATCCCGAAAAACAATGCC
The DNA here is from genome assembly GCF_019219115.1 of Pseudomonas sp. PDM28. Taxonomy (NCBI): domain Bacteria; kingdom Pseudomonadati; phylum Pseudomonadota; class Gammaproteobacteria; order Pseudomonadales; family Pseudomonadaceae; genus Pseudomonas; species Pseudomonas sp. PDM28. The sequence continues at coordinate 38,035 of NZ_JAHUWG010000004.1, read as the reverse complement.
GCGCGCCATAACCACGAGCCATACCCCCAGATCAGCAAGCGCCGTTGCATTGTCGGCGACCAAGGCTCCGGCGCCGTGGCACCGTAGCCGAACAAAAACTCGCGCAGGCGCCAACGGCACAAGGCAAACGCCCGGCCTTGCAGGTTATCAACCTGCCAGAAATCGCTGAGCAAAAAATAACCATCAAAGCGCATGAACGGGTTGAGGTTGACCACCAACGTCGTGATCCACGTAGCACTGGCGAGCATGAACGCCGCGGTGCGAGCCGGCCCGTCGGGCAACAACGACCACGCCAGCAAGGCCAGGCACGCCAACAGCAACTCGGCCAGCACACCGCCCGCGCCAATCAGCAACCGGGCCTTGCGATCATTGACCCGCCAGGCATCGCTGACATCGGTATAGAACATCGGCAGCAGCACCATGAACGCCACGCCCATGCTCTGTACCCGGCACCCGGCGCGCTTGGCCATGAACGCATGACCGAATTCGTGGCAGAGCTTGGCGAAGAACAGGGCCACGCCAAACGCCAATGCACCGCCAAGGCTGAACAAATGCGGAAAGGTCGCGATAAACCGCTGCCAGTCCCGCGACACCAGAAACACCCCCAACCCCAGCACGGCGGGCAATCCGTAGCGCAGCGCCCGTGGGCCAAAGCGCTCCAGCCATGGCCAGGCACGGTTGAGAAAACGCTCGGGACGCCACAGCGGAATACGAAAAAACAGGTATTGATGCAGCAGCTGCTGCCACAGGCTCTGGTGCTGGGCAGCCGCTTTAAGGCTGTAACTGGCTCGCTGCTGGGGATCGAGGGCGGTAATCAGGTCGTGGCTGCGCAAGAACACCAGCAACTGCTCAAGATCTGCAGCGTCCAGTACCAGTCCCGGTTCACGATTGGCCGCTTGCAGGACTTGCTCGGGTTCACCCAGCGACCAGTGGCGCAACAATCGCATGGCCGTGGTACCGAGCTTGAAGTAACGCCCCCGCACCGGGTCGGCCAGCGTCCAGCAGGGCGCACCGTCCAGCGCCGGCGCTGCCGGAGACAATTGCAGATCGGCACGCAGGCCGGGCAGGCTCATTTACAGGCCCACGCTCTGACGCAAACCGGCCAGCGGTCGACGCAGCAGGTACAACGCCAGCGGCGCCCGGTCACCGAAGATTTTCGCCGTGCCGCGCAAACCGATGCGCGGGGGTGCCGCGTCGAAAATCGCATCCAGGCGATAGGCCAACTGCCCGCCTGCCGTGGGCTGCGCTTCATAAGCCGAACGTTCGAGCCTGGCCAGATGCCGTTGCAGCGGGTCACTGTCGAGGAACAAGGCGACCTCGGCGCCGGGCTCCAGGGAAATCGCATCGCCCACGGCCAGTTCGATACGCAATTGCGCCTGAGCCGGATCGGCGATCTCCATCAGTCGCTCGCCCGTCTGCACGGGTTTGCCGGTCCAGCGCTCGGCATCGGCAAACACCGCGATGCCATCGCGCTCGGCGCGCACTTCGCTGCGTTTGAGCAGCTCACGGGCGTAGTCACGCTCGGCGCGTTTCTGTTCGACCCGGGCGGCCAGCAAATCCAGTTTCGAGCTGGACTCGGCATCGGCAAACGAGCGCTGGGAGTTGGCCTTGAGTTCCGCCTCGGCAACCCCGAGGGCGCGTTCGGCAACATCGGCCTGAGCCTTGAGCGTGGTGCTTTCGAAGCGCAGCAACAGGTCGCCGGCCTTCACCGTCTGGTTGGGTTTGACCAGGAATTCGGCTATCACACCGTCCAGCGGCGCCGCCACCACCCGACCGCCCAGCGGCACCACTTCGGCCGGTGCCAACACGGATTGGCGCACCGGGATCAACAGCCCGAGCAATAGCATTGCCACCAGCAATGCCTGGCGTTTGCGCGTCCAGCGCAGGCGCCACGGCTTGCGCGGTTGCAACGCCTGCCAGGCGTGGCTGTAGGTATCGCCCAGTTGCGACAGCAGCACTTGTTCGCCAGGGTTCCACGGAACATCCCGGGCCAGCCACAACCCGCCGAACACTGCGCCCTGGCGATCGATCAGCGGCAGCCAGAACACCTGCGCCGCCGACAGGCTTTGCCATTCCGCCTGCAGTGATTCGCTGAGGAGGTCGGCGGCAATGACCCGCGCCTGTTGCAACTGCTCGCCTTTGAACAACTGCGCCACCGCCTGCTCGACGAACGCGACAAACGGCGAATTCGGTTCCACCGCGCTGACACCGGTCACGGCCTGCACCTTCCCGGCGATCAACAGGGCCGCATGGCGAAAGCCAAACAGTGCCTGGCCATCATTGACCAGGCTGTAGGCCAATTGGGCGGGCGTTCGGGCTGCGCGGGTCTGGCGCTCCAAATCTAGAAAACGTGCGAATACCTGCTCGGCACCGCCGCTCACCGGCGCGTTCACTTGAACTCCGCGAAATGCGCCGTGCCGCTCATGCCCGCCAGCAACCCGCTGGCATCGGGCACGCTGGCCACCAGCAGCAAGGTCTGACTGCCTTCATCGATTCGCGCGCCCAGGCGCTTGACCGTCGCGTCCAACGGCTTGCCGGTTTCATCGGGAACAAAACTGAAAGTCTGCCCGGGCTTGAGTCGGGCCATCCAGCGCGAGGGCACGAGCAGGTGGATTTCCAGGGTGCGATTATCGACAACGTCCAGCAATGGCGCGCCGGCTGGAACGCTTTCAAAGCGCTGTACCTTGCGCTCGACGACCTGACCATCGAACGGCGCCAGCACGCTGCAACGCTTGACCTGCACTTGATACACCTGGGACTGCGCCTGGGTTTCACTGACCTTGGCCTCGGCACGTGCCACTTCGAAACGCCCGACCGAATTCAGCGCGGCCAGTTGCCGGTTGTGCGCCAGTTCTTCACCTGCGCCACGGCTGGCCGCTTGAGCGGCATTGAGCTGCGCCTGATAGGCCGAGCAATCGAACCGCGCCAGGGTATCGCCCTTCTTGAACGATTCCCCCTCGCTGAACGGCAATTCGACAATCCGCCCGGGCACCTCACTGGCCAGTACGGCCTGGTCCCTGGCGCGCAATACACCACGGGCCTCGGTGCTGGTCGCAGCACTGGCGCCTGCATCCATTTGCGTAAGCGGATCGTCTACCCCAGGCGTTTGCGCCTGGACAACGCTCGCGACGAGGACCCATCCCAACCCCAACACACAGAAAATCCGCATGACCGCACTCCCTTTCGGATCAACGGAGTCTACGACAGCGGTGACTAGCGTCAAGCAGATGGCCATCATTGCCTGTGTATTAACGCTGCGCCGACTCGCTCAACGGATACACCGACTCCCACCCCCCACCCAACGCCTTGTACAACCCGACGGCCGCCAGCGACACGCCGGTCGAGCTTTCGACCCACTGCTCCTGCGTGGCCAGCAACGCCCCTTGCACGGTGAGTACGGTGACGAAATCCACCACGCCCTCCACGTACTGCTGTTGCGCGGTGTCCAGCGCAATGCGGTTCTGCCGCACGGCTTCGGCCAGGCTGTCGCGGCGCAATTGGCTGGCGTTATAGGCGGTCAGTTGGTCATCGATTTCATGCCAGGCGCGCAACACGGTTTGCTGATAGGCAATGGCCGCTTCCTGTTGTTGTGCTTCACGCAATTGGAGCACGCCACGCAAACGGCCACCGTCGAACAACGGCAAGCTCAATTGCGGGCCGATCCCGAATGAACGCGAACCCCAGGAGCCAAAATCGCTCAGCTGCATGGCCTGGGAGCCGATGTTCCCCGACAGGATGATTCGCGGATAGAAATCCCCCTTGGCCACGCCAATGCTGGCCGTGGCGGCATGCAGTCGCGCTTCGGCCTGGCGAATGTCCGGTCGACGCTCAGCCAGTTGCGAGGGCAAGCCAATGGCGACCTGGCGGGGCGTTTGTGGCACCGGGGCGTCTGTGGATAATTCCGCCGCCAATGCCTGGGGTGCTTCGCCCATCAACAGGCTCAAGGCATTGATCAGTTGCCACTGGCGCTGCTCCAGCGCGGGCAGACGCGATTCGATGGCCGCCACCTGCGCGGCGGCTTCGGCGACATCCAGATCCGTCGCGACGCCGTCGGCCAGGCGCAGTTGCGAGAGCTTCAGGCTATGGCGGGCGACGTCGAGGTTCTGTTCGGTAACGAGCCGGGTGTTCTGCACACCGCGCAATTGAATGTAGTCCTGGGCGGTTTCGGCCAGCACCGACAGCAGCACACCACGCCGGTCGTTCTCGGCGACCTCCAAGGTGGCGTCGGCTGCTTCGGTTTCCCGACGCACGCGGCCCCAGAAGTCGAGCTCCCAGGAAGCGGAAAAGCCGGCATTCCACAGGTTGAAAGCCGATTGGCCATTGTGTCCCGACGGGTCGTTCAAGCCTTCAGCACTGCTGCGATTGCGCCCGTAACTGCCACTGGCGGCCGTGTTGGGGTAGCGGTTGGCAGTGATCACCTGGCGCACCGCACGACTTTGCTGCAAACGGCTGCCGGCCAGCTTCAGGTCGAGGTTGTCGGTCAGGGCGCGCTGGCTCAAGGCCGAGAGTTTCGGGTCGTGGAACACTTCCCACCAGCGCTCGGCCATTGTTTCGGCGATGGCCTGGCTGGTGGCTGCCTTTGATGGTTTTGCCCATTCGGTGATTTGTGTGGTTTCGGGCTTTTGGAAATCGGGGCCGACGGTGCAGGCGCTGAGGCTCATGACGAGCAAGGCACTGAAGGTGAGTGACTGCCACAGGCCTCTTCGCGGGCAAGCCCGCTCCCACAGTTGACCGCATTCCCCTGTGGGAGCGGGCTTGCTCGCGAAGGCGTCAGCGCGATCAACGAATATCTTCATCGCTGAACAACCTCTTTCGCCTCGGCGGTGGCCGTATCAATACTCGCCTCCACCGACATCCCCACCCGCAAGCGCTCGGCCAGCGACTGCCCCGGCTCCAGCACGATCTTCACCGGTATCCGCTGCACCACCTTGGTGAAGTTGCCAGTGGCATTGTCCGGTTTGATCGCGGCGAACGTCACCCCGGTGGCCGGCGCGATGCTTTCGACACGACCGTTGAGTGCCGCACCGCCCAGGCTATCGACGCGCACTTGCACCGCCTGCCCCGGCTGCACATCCGTCAGTTGCGTTTCCTGGAAATTGGCCATCACATAAGCCTGCGCCAGCGGCACCACGGCAAGGATCTTGCTGCCCGGCGTGACGTAGGCGCCGACCCGCACCGCGCGTTCTCCGACCATACCGTCCTGTGGCGCCACGATCCGCGTATAGGACAACTCGTAGCTGGCCATTTCCAGCTTCGCTTGCGCCCGTTTCAGCCCGCCTTCGGCTGCATCGCGCTGGGCCGTCAGGATCTCCACCTGCTTGCGCTCCGCCGCCAGCACTGCCGTGGCGTTAGCCAGACGTGCGCCAGCCTGGTCGATGCGTGTTTGCGCCTGTTGCGCATTTTGCACCGTGCCGGCGCCCACCCCGGCGAGGTGCTTGTAGCGGTTCAATTCATGCTCGGCAAAGGCCATTTCCGCCTTGGCCGAAACCACCGAAGATTGCGCCTGGGCAATCACCGATGCCTGGCGCTCCAGGGTCGCCCGGGCGTTTTGCAGTTGCGCCCTGGCCACCAGCGTTTCGGCGTCGGCGGCCTGGGCGGCGGCGCGCAAATCCCGGTCATCGATCAGCGCCAGCAATTGCCCCGCCTTGACCTGCTGGTTGTCCTCGACCAGCACTTCCTTGATAAACCCGGCGACCCGCGGCACGACCAGGGTGAAGTCCGCCGAGACGTATGCATCGTTGGTGTTCTGCTGGGTACGCTTGCCGAACAGGCCGGGCATTGCGAGGTACAGCGCCCCACCGACGACCAATGCGACGGCCACGGCCACCGCGACTTTCTGCTTTGCTTGGGTGTTCATAAAAACCTTCTGTTTCAGTGGAGCATTCAGGTCGGTATGCGCGGCGGATAGATCCGCGTCGGCAGCCAGAAAATCAGCAGGATCAAGGTCACGGCGAGACCGGCCATGCACAGGTAAAGATCAGAGGACGTGAGCACCAGCGCTTGCTCATGCAGACGATGAGCGAGACTTGCGCCGTCGCGCTCGGCAAGCGGCGAGTTGCCGAGGCGATCGACCAACATGGTCGAATGAAAATGCAGACGGGCCGTGGTCAGCGCTTCGATCACCCCGGTGGCGATGACCGCCGACAGGCCTTTGACGGTGTTGAACCAGGCCGATGCGAACGGCCCTTCCATAGGACTGATGCTGCCGGTGGACAACATCAACAGCGGCAATACCGCCATGGGCTGACCGAAAATCTGCAGCCATTGCAGCACATAGAAATCGTCGCGGATCCACGCGGACGTCAGTTGCGAGCCGCCGACGCACGACAACGCCAGCATGCCCAGGCCGATGCCCAACACCCAGCGGCAATCAACCCAGCGAAAGTTGCACAGGGTCGCCACCAACGGCAGCGCGATCAATTGCGGCAGCGCCGCCAGCAGCATGATCGGTGCGGTCTGCACCGGGCGATAACCCTGGACCTGCGCCAGGTAGCTGGACGGAATGATGATCACCGCCTGCAACACCACCAGCACGCCCGCCAGGGTCAGCAGGGCGAAAGACAGGTTGCGGATGCCGAGCATTTGCATCTTGAAAAACGGTATCGGCTGCGACCACTCGCCGCTCAAAAACAGCACCAGCAGCAACAGCCCGCCACCGAGCAATCCGCAGATCAGGTTCGACTCGAACCAGTCCAGACGGTTGCCCTGCAGGATGCCGATCACCAGCATGCAGATGGCGGGAAAGCCCAACAGCAATCCGCGCCAGTTGAAGGACTTGAAGCGCTCCAGGCGCAGCGGGTCCTGGGGCAGGCCATACGCTACCGCGGCCATGGCAATCAGGCACGGTGCGATGATTTGCCAGAAGGTCCATTGCCAGCCGACGTAGTCGGTCCACAGCCCGGCCAATGGCGTGCCCAGGCCCGGGCCGAACGTCGCCGTCAGGGCATAACCGGCCAGGCCATACAATTTCACGTTGGCGGGCAGAAACCGCAGGGCCACGGTCATCAACATGGGGGGCAGTGCGCCGCCCGCCAGGCCTTGCAAGGTGCGCAGCAACAGCAGGCTTTCGTAATTCGGGGCAAAGGGGCACAACACACCCAACAGGGTGAACAGGCTGATGGCGCACAGGGTGAAACGCCGCAACGAGAACGTCACCGCACACCAGGGCGCAAACGCCATGGCCGCCACCGACGTCGCGGTGTAACAGGCGACCAGCCAGGTGCCTTCGTCGTAGCCGATGGCCAATGCACCACGGATGTCGGCGAGCGCGACCTTGGTCACCATCTCGTTCAGGCCCGACACCAGCACCGCCAGCAGCACGCCCACCAGGCCGATGATGATCCGTGGGCCGAAGACCGGCGGTGCGGCTGCCGTGCTGACCGCAGCGACAGGTGCCGTGACCGTAAGGGAAGTCATGTACTGCGAGCTCCGGCGTGGAAAGACCGAAGCATTCTAAAAAGCGTGATGCCTGACGAAAATCAACTTATCGGCAGGTTATAAGTGCGCCAGACGCAACGATACCCTCCTGTGGGAGCGAGCTTGCTCGCGATAGCGGCAGGTCAGCCAATAGGGATGTCGAGGCTGCCGGCCTCATCGCGAGCAAGCTCGCTCCCACAGGGGAACTGATCAGCTCATGGTTGAGCAGCCAGCCACGTTTCATCGCAGCAGGTTTTCAGGGTTTCACGCAGCCAGCGGTGCGCCGGGTCCTTGTCGAAGCGCGGGTGCCAGGCCTGGGTCAGCATCAGGGTCGGCAACGGAATCGGCAGGTTGAACGAGCGCAGTTTCAACCCCAGCCGCCGCACACTCAGCAAGGCTTCCTTGGGCACCGGCAGGATCAGGTCGGAATCGGGCAGGGCAAACATCGCCGCATGAAAACTTGGCGCGATCACCGCCACCCGTCGCTCCAGGCCCAGGGCATTGAGCGCGGTATCGATCGGCCCCCGGGCAATGCCACGCCGGGACATGCTGATATGGGAATAACCGGCATAGCGCTCTGCCGTGATCTCTTCGTCCAGCAGCGGATGATCCTCGCGCACCAGGCCGACGAAGTGGGTGGAAAACAGGTTCTGAACCTTCACTTCCGGGGTCAACGGCCGTGTGTTGCTGACACTCAGATCGATCCGCCCTTCGCGCAAGGCCTCATCATCGCCATCGCCTTCCGGGACGAAACGCAATTCACAGTGCGGCGCCTGCCGGTCGAGTGTGTCGAACAACCTGCCGCCGTAGACACCGACAAAGAAGTCGTTAGCCCGAATGCTGAACCGCCGCCGCAGTGAACTCAGCTCCACCGCATCGGCCGACCGAAACAGCAACCCGGCCTGCTCCACCACGCTGCGCACTTGCTCGCGCAATTCCAGCGCCTTGGGGGTCGGCACCAGGCCACGGCCGGCGCGCACCAGGATCGGGTCGCCAATGGCTTCGCGGATGCGCGTCAACGTCCGGCTCATGGCCGCCGGGCTCAGGTTCATCCGCCGCGCCGCCCCCACCACACTGCCCTCGTCGAGCAAGGCGTCGAGGGCGACCAGCAGGTTCATGTCCGGGAGTTGCATGCAGGGCACTCATGGCCGATCAGGATTGATCCAGATGCAATGCTAGCAGATCAAAAGATCGCAGCCTTCGGCAGCGCCTACAGAGGCATGTGATCTTCTGATTTGCGATCAGCGCTGCATCCCCCAGCGCTTCACCGTCACCCGCTCCAACGAATCAAACACCAGATTCTCCACCAGCAACCCAATAAGAATCACCACCGCCAGGCCGGCAAACACCTTGTCGGTGTACAGCTCATTGCGATTCTGAAAGATATACCAGCCCAACCCACCCTTGCCGCTGGTCGCGCCAAACACCAACTCGGCAGCAATCAACGTCCGCCAGGCAAACGCCCAGCCGATTTTCAACCCGGCGAGGATCGACGGCAGCGCCGCCGGGATCAGGATGAACAGCACAAAACGCATGCCCTTGAGACCATAGTTGCGCCCGGCCATGCGCAGTGTTTCCGAGACGCCGAGAAACCCGGCGTAGGTGTTCAGCGCCAAGGCCCAGAGCACCGAATGCACCAGCACGAAAATCAGGCTGTTCTGCCCCAGGCCGAACCACAACAGCGCCAGCGGCAAAAGCGCGATAGCGGGCAACGGGTTGAACATCGACGTCAGGGTACTGAGCAAGTCGCGACCGAATTGCGTCGACACCGCCAGTGTCGTCAGGCCAAACGCCAGGACGATGCCGATCAGGTAACCCTTGAGCAACACCACCAGAGAGATCCACACCTTGCCCAGCAGCTCGCCACTGAGCAGGCCGTCGTACAGCGCGTGAGCGGTCTGCAAGAAGCTCGGCAGCAGCAGGTCGTTGTTCTGATAGCGCGCAACGGCTTCCCAGAGCACGGCGAGCAACACCAGGATCAGGCTTTTACGCAACCAGCCCTGTTGCCACAGGCGTTGCCCAAGGGGCAGTTCACGCTCCAGCGGCACGCTGGTCAGTGGCTGCAAAACCGTTTCGAACGCTTCACGCGGGGATGATAAATGGCTCATCGGGCCCTCCTCTCAACTGGCTCAATACGCAATGCGAATGTCAGCGAAATCCAGCTCATGCTCGGCTTGCGGTGATTGACCTTCGTCGAACAACAGCCGGTGAATGCGACGCGCCGATTCCTGAAACGCCACACCGCCGAGGCTGTGCAAATCGTATTGGTGGCTGTGCACTTCCGCCCGCACTCGCCCCGGATGCGGTGACAGCAACAGAATGCGGTTACCCACCACCAGCGCCTCTTCGATGGAGTGCGTGACGAACAGCAGTGTGAAGCGCACCTCTTCCCAGAGCAGCAGCAGTTCTTCCTGCATCTTGCGTCGGGTCAGCGCATCGAGGGCGGCGAAGGGTTCGTCCATCAGGAGGATTTTCGGCTGCATCGCCAGCGCCCGGGCGATGGCAACCCGAGCCTTCATGCCACCGGACAAGGTGTGTGGATAGGCATCGGCAAACGCCGCCAGACCGACCTTCTCCAGGTAGTGCAAGGCCCGCTCTTCAGCCTCTTTGCGCTTGAGGGTTTTCGAGGCCAGCAGCGGAAACATCACGTTCTGTTTGACGGTTTTCCACGGTGGCAGTTGATCAAACTCCTGGAACACCACGATCCGGTCCGGCCCCGGCGCATCGACGCGCTGACCTTGCAGACGGATCTCGCCTTCCACGGGCTGGATGAAGCCGGCAGCGGCCTTGAGCAAGGTCGACTTGCCGCAACCGGACGGCCCGAGCAGGACAAAACGGTCTGCCGGATCGATCTCGAAGCTGACTTGATGGGTCGCCCGCACTACCCGCTGCGGCGTGCGGTACTCGAGGCTGACGTTGTCGACCGACAGCAGCGCCTGGGCTGCCGCGATCGGATTGCTGACCGTGTGGCCTTGCAAAGGGGCGTTCATTTCGGTCAGCTCCCTTGCAGCGGCTTGGCGTCCTGGAAGAAATAGTCCTTCCACGAGTCCGGTTTGTTTTTGATCGCGCCGACGCGGTAGAGGAACTCGGCCAACGGGTAAGTGTTTTTCGGCGTGACGCTGAACTCGAACTGCGGGTTGTCGATGATTTTCAGCAACGCGGCGCGGTCGATTTTGGCCTTGGTCACGCGGATGTAAGTGTCCGCTGCTGCGCCTTTATCGTTCTGCGCAAACTGTGCGGCCTCGGTCAGCGCTTCGATGAAGGCTTTGTAGGTTTTCGGGTTCTCGTTGCGGAATTTCTCGGTGGCGAACAGCACCGTCGGTGAGTTCGGGCCGAGCAGGTCATAAGTGTTCAGCACCACGTGTACATTGGGGTTTTCCAGCGCCTGATCCTGGAATGGCGGGTTGGAAAAGTGCCCGGTCAACTCGGTGCCACCGGCTACCAGCGCCGCTGTAGCGTCGGGGTGCGGAACAGCGATGGTGTACTTGTCGAGGCGATTGAAATCCTTGTCGCCCCACTGCCTGGCGGCCGCGTATTGCAGGAAGCGCGACTGTACCGACACGCCCACCGCCGGCACCGCGATGCGGTCCTTCTCGGTGAAATCGGCAATGGTCTTGACCTTGGGGTTGTTGCTCACCAGGTAGTACGGGAAGTTGCCGAGGGAAGCCACGGCCTTGACGTTCTGCTTGCCGTGGGTGCGGTCCCAGATGGTCAACAGCGGGCCGACACCGGCACCGGCAATGTCGATCGAGCCGGACAGCAGCGCATCGTTGACCGCCGCGCCGCCGGAGAGCTGGGTCCAGTCGACCTTGATGTCGATACCTTCCTGCTTGCCGTACTTCTCGATCAGGTTCTGATCGCGCACCACGTTGAGCAGCAGGTAGACGATGCCGAACTGTTCGGCGATGCGGATTTCACCTTCGGCATGGGCCACGGTCGGCGCGACCAGGCTGCCGGCGATCAGACTGAAACCCAGGCCGATGGCGGCGGCCAGGGGTGCAAAGGGCAGACGTTTGGACATGATCAATTCTCCGGCAATTCAGAAAGGCGCGTCGCCCTGGATGGTGGTGCGAAACAACTTGCGGCGCAGATAGCTCGGGCATCCGGCGGCAAGGTGGATCAGCGAGCGGTTGTCCCAGAACACCAGGTCATGGGGCTGCCACTGATGGCGGTAGATGTTTTGCGGCAACACGCTGTGGGCGTAGAGTTCGGCCAGCAGTTGCTGGCTCTCGTCCTCCGGCAGGCCAACGACGCGGGTGGTGAACCCCTCACTGACGAACAAGGCCTTGCGGCCGTTTTCCGGGTGGGTACGCACGACCGGGTGGACGACTTCGGCGACCTGGGCCAGTTGCTCCGGGGTCAGGGTCGGGCGCCAGTTGCCTTCGAATTTGGTTTCGCTGTAACGCGCTGTGTAGGAGTGCGCGGCCGAGCGGCCTTCCACCGCTTTGCGCAGCGCCTCGGGCAGGTTGTCCCAGGCCTTGTGCATGTCGGCGAACAAGGTGTCGCCGCCCTCCGCTGGCAGCTCCTGGGCGTGCAGCATCGAGCCCAGGCTCGGCAGTTGTTTGTAGGAGAGATCGGAATGCCAGAACTTGCCGGCATCACCCAGGCCGATGTTCTGGCCGTTTTCGACGATGTTGGAAACGATGAGGATTTCCGGATGCCCTGCCAGCAGGAACTGTTTGAGCACGTGAATCTGCAACACGCCAAAACGACGGCTGAAGTCGATGTGCTGCTGCGGGGTGATGCGCTGGTCGCGGAACACCACCACATGATGGTCCAGGTGCGCGCGGTGAATGCGGGCGAAGTCCTGATCATTGATCGGGCGGGACAAATCGAGGCCGAGGATTTCGGCGCCCACCGCTCCGCTGAACGGGCGGATTTCAAAGAATTGTGGCGCGATGCTTGGCGAAGCTGAGGCTGCAGACATAAATCACTCCCACGCACGGCACGCTCAATGGCGCGCGCGTCGATCAGAAACTCACGGAGGTCCCGTGTTGGTTCGTGTCGTGCGGCGCGCCGATTGGTCGGCAGGTACGCAGGAAATTGACTTTATAGGTATAAGAATTGAAATTTAAATACCGTTAATGAATAACGATATGGCGATTGCTAAGGGGCTGCGTGGATTGCGGAGTGACGTTATTTGTCACTTACTGACAGGGTTGTGGTGTTTTTCCTGGCCCCATCGCGGGCAAGCCCGGCTCCCACAGGTTTCTGTGTCAAACACATGATTGTGTTTCAACAGAGAACTTGTGGGAGCCGGGCTTGCCCGCGATGAGGCCAGTGAATTCACTAAAGATCTAGCGCTCGTGCAGCGCCTCGGCCCGCGCGCGGATGATCGGCTTGAGCAGGTAGCTGAGGATGGTCTTCTTGCCAGTGATGATGTCCACGGAAGCCACCATCCCCGGAATGATCAACAAGGGCTTTTCGTCGGTGCCCAAGTGGCTGCGGTCGGTGCGCAGCTTGATGATGTAGTAGGTGGTTTTCTTGTCATCGTCGGTAATGGTGTCGGCACCGATCTGTTCCAGCTTGGCCTTCAGCCCACCGTAGATGGTGTAGTCATAGGCCGTGAATTTCACCGTCGCTTCCTGCCCCGGGTGCAGGAACGCGATGTCCTGCGGGCGGATCTTCGCCTCGACCAGCAAGGTGTCGTCCAGCGGCACGATTTCCACCAGGTCGCTGCCTGGCTGGATAACCCCGCCGATGGTATTGACCAGCAGCTTGTTGACGATACCCCGCACCGGCGAGGTGACCAGCGTCCGGCTGACCCGGTCTTCCAGGGCCTTGCCGGTGGCCTGGGCCTTGTTCAGATCGGTGCGTGCTTCATTGAGCTGGGTAAGGGCTTCGCTACGGAACTTGCCGCGGGTTTCGTCGATCTTGCGCTGTACTTCCTTGATCGCCGACTCGGCTCGCGGAATAGCAAGGGTGGTAGCGTCGAGCTGGCCACGGGTCTCCGCTTCGGCACGCCTGAGGCGCAGGACTTCCACCGGTGATACCGCGCCCTGGGCCACCAATGGCTCGGACATGCTGATTTCCTGACGCTGGAAGCCCAATTGCTGGCGGTATTGCGCCTGCTTGGAGGTGAACTCGCGCAGCTCTTGCTGGCGCTGGATCAACTGCTCCTGCAAGCCGCCAATTTCGTCGTGCAACTGCTGACGGCGGCTGATATAGAGCGACTCTTCGCTCTTGGCCTGACCTGGCACAGCCTTGAGTACATCCTCGGGGAAGTTCAGCGGACGATCGTCGACCTCGGCACTCAGGCGCTCGACCCGCAGCACCATCGACAACCGATCGGCCTCGGTTTCACCGACGTTCGACGCAAATCGCGTGTCGTCCAGGCGAAGCAGCGGTGCACCGGCGTCGACGATCTGGCCTTCCTTGACGAACAGCTCGGAAATGATACCGCCCTCAAGGTTCTGGATTTTCTGGATCTTTGACGACGGAATCGCCTTGCCATCGCCCTTGGTCACTTCGTCGATGACCGCGAAGTTGGCCCAGACCATCAGGAAGACGAAGAACGCGATGATCGCCCAGATCGTCAGCCGCACCACACGCGGCGCATCTTCGATCAGCGCCTTGTTGACCTCCGGCAGCGGCTGGCCCTGGAGCGAAGAAGAGCCCTTGAAGTAGCGAAGGATCGAACCCTTACCCGACTTAAGCAACACTGATCTGCCCCTTCTTCAACGCTTCCATCACCGCGGCTTTCGGGCCGTCGGCGAGTATCTGCCCGCGGTCGATCACGATCAGCCGATCCACCAGCGACAACAGCGATGCCCGGTGTGTCACCAGCACCACGGTCTTGTTTTCGATCACGGCTGCCAGGCGCTGCTTGAGGCGCTCTTCACCGGTGTTATCCATGGCACTGGTCGGTTCGTCGAGCAGCAGGATCGGCGGATTGAGCAGTAATGCACGGGCCAGGGCCACGTTTTGCCGCTGGCCGCCGGAAAGGTTCTGCCCGCGTTCGCCCACTTGCAGCTCATAACCCTGCGGATGCAGGCGCGCATATTCGTGGACACCGGCCAGCTCTGCCGCTTGCAGCACCAGTTCATCCTCGACATACCGCGCACCGGAAACCAGGTTGTCGCGCAAGGTGCCGGCGAGCAGCTGAATGTCCTGGGGCACGTAGCCGATGTTGTAGCGCAGCTCGCTGACGTCGATCTGGCGGATATCCACACCATCGACCAACAGCGAGCCATCATCCGGCTGATAGAGCCCTACCAGCAGTTTGGCCAGCGAGCTCTTGCCCGAGCCGCTTCGGCCAATGATGCCGATCTTCTCACCGGGCTGAATCGACAGATTGATGTTCTTCAGCGCCAGGTTCTGCTGTTGGGGGTAGGTGAAATTGAGCTGGCGGCATTCAATGGCGCCCTGCAATATCTTGCGGCTGAGCGGGCGCTCTTCGAAATTGCGCTCCTGGGGCAGTTCCATCATTTGGTCGACGGACGTCATGGTCACCCGTGCCTGTTGATAGCGCGTCAGCAACCCGGAGAGCGACGCCAGCGGGCTGAGCGCACGGCCACTGAGCATATAGCAGGCAATCAGACCGCCCATGCTCAGGTGACCGTCAATGATCTGGTACACACCGAAGACGATCATGATCACCCCGGCCAGTTGCTGGATCAGCAAGGTGATGTTCATCGCCAGGCCGGACAGCATCTTCACCCGCAATTCAAGGCGACTGAGGGTGCCAATGGTCTGTTCCCACTGATACTGGCGTTCGCTTTCGGCGTTGTTGACCTTTACCGCATCCAGCCCGGCCAGGGTTTCGATCAGGCTCGACTGCCGCTCGGCCCCCAGCGCCATGGTCCGCTCCATGGTCGCTACCAGGGGTTTCTGCAACGCATAGCCGATGGCCAGGGCGATCGGGAAGGCCAGCACCGGTATCCACACCAGATGGCCGCCGAGGATCGCGATAACCATGAAAATCAGGAGGGTGAACGGCAGGTCGATCAGGCTGGTAAGGGTCAGCGAGGCGAGGAAATCGCGCAGACTCTGAAATTCATGGATGTTCTGGGCAAAACTGCCGACCCGTGCCGGCCGGTACTTCATGGTCATGCCGACGATGCGTTCGAACAGCGTGGCCGAGATGATCAGGTCGGTTTTCTTGCCGGCCAGGTCCAGGCACAGGCTGCGCAGGCTTTTCAGGATCAGGTCGAAGAGGTAGGCGCCAGAGATGCCGACGGCCAGCACCCATAGCGTCGCTTCGGCCTGGTTCGGCACGACACGGTCGTAGACGTTCATCACGAACAACGGCGCGGCCATGGCAATGATGTTGATCAGGAAACTGGCGGCAATGGCGTCGGCGTACAGCCAGCGCGAACGCTTGAGAGTGTCCCGAAACCACGAGCGCGCACGCGGAATCAGCGTGCCGTGATTGACGTCGAACTTGTGCTGCGGTTGGGCAAAAAAGACTTTGCCGGTGTAGTCGTCGGCCAGCAGCTCGCGGCTGACCAGGGACTCACCGCCATCGCTTTCGCTGAGCAGCACCCGCACCTGATCTTCGCCTTGCCAGCCAAGCAGGACGGCGCTGCGACCGTCCTTGAGCAGCAACAATGCCGGCATGGCAATCGCCGGAATATCCTCCAGCTTGCGCTGCAGCACCCGACCTTGCAGCCCCGCGCGAGCCGCCGCACGTGGCAGCAGCTCGACACTCAAACGCTGCTCGGGCAGTGGCAGGCCGGTGGTGAGCATGGCCGCGCTGGCCGGCTTCTGGTGCAGCATGCAAAGAGCGAGCAGACCATCCAGCAACGGATCGTCATGCAACGCGCGCGGATCATGAATGAGTTGAACCCGACTGACTTCTGATTCCACGCTCGGCACTCTTGGCTAACAATTGAACAATGAAGGTCCTGCTCAATTCATACCGGGCAATTGGACCTTCGGCTTCACGTCGTTCTGCACAACGGATGCCAATGGTGCGACCACTCCCTGGCTCTTGAGCAACTCGCCCATGGTCGCCTTGATTCGGTACTGAGTAAATAACTGAATGTTCTTGATCTCCGCCAGACGGCGAGAAGAGGAGAACAACTCGTTCTCGCTGTCGAGCAAATCGAGCAGGGAGCGCTCGCCGAGGGTGAACTGACGCTGATAAGCGGTACGCACCGCGGTGCTGTGATCGACGTATTGCTGAGCGATCGGCACCTGGGCATTGGCGTTGTTCAGGGCGTTCCAGGCCAGGCCCAGCTCTTCATTCAATTGGCGCAGGGCATTGTTGCGGATATCCAGCGCCTGGTTCGACAGGTAGGACTTGGATTCCAGGTCGGCCTTGTTGCTGCCGCCGGCATACAGGTTGAAGCGCATGCGCAGCATGGCCTGCCATTCGTTGTTGTGGCCGTTCTGACCATCGATATCGTTGTCGGCGGTGCGCCCCAGTTCAGCATCGAAGCGTGGGTAGAAGGTCGACTTGGCCGTGTCGTACTGCTTTTCGGCGGCGGCGATGTCGGATTCGGCCGAGCGCAGGATCGGGCTGTTTTCCAGCATCTGCGCGCGCGCTTCATTCAGGTTGGCCGGCATCAGCGCCAGGAAACTCACCGGGCGCTCCAGTTGATCGGGCATCTGGCCGACAGCGGACAGGTAGTTGGTCTCGGCATCAGCCAGGTTGGTCTGCTCGGTGATCAGGTTGTTGCGCGCCTGGGCCATCCGCGCCTCCGCCTGATCGAGGTCGGCGCCGCTGCCGACGCCACGCTGGGTGCGCAGCTGGATCTGGTCGTAAATGCGTTGGTGGCTCTTGAGGTTGTCCTCGGCCAGGCGCACGAATTCGCGACGGGTCAGCACGTCGAGATAGACCTGGGCCACGGTCAGCCCGGTACGCTCGGAAGTACTCAGCAGCGAATAGGCGCGGGAGTTGACGGTGGCTTGTTGACGCCCTACTTCGCTGGTCGTCGCAAAACCGTCAAAAACCATCTGGGTCAGTCGCAAGCTCGATTCACTGCGGTTCAGGGTTTCGAAGTGATTGTTGCTGCCGTCTCGCGTCGTCACGCTATCGGTGCCTTCACGACCATAACCGCCCAGCAGATCGACCCGTGGCAAATATCCACCTTTCGCAGCCTTCAACTGATAATCAGCCGCCAGCCGGCTGTTGACGCCGGCCTGGACCTCCGGATGGACATCCAGCGCTTGTTGCATGGCTTCTGGTAAGGATTGCGCCTGGACGAAAGACGCGGCGAGGGCGAAAGGTAGAGCCATGAACAAAGGCGAACGCATTGTAGGAATTTCCCAGGACTTCTTGTCTTGAATCACGGCTGAAAAGCGCGCGGTGTCGGAAGATGGCAAGCGGAGTGACCGTATGTCGGAAAGCTCAAAAGCGGAACTGGATCACATACCGAAGACAGGGTCACAGCTCAAATATCAATGTGACATTACTGGGACGATTGTTTAGGATGGCTCCAAGAAGGTCAATAGTTTGGCATAAAGTTAATAGCGAAAAAATATAGCCAAAATATTGACGAATTGCAGCGTCAAACTTGTGCATCTATTTTGCAATGAACGTCCAGTCTGGTCGGCGTAGGCGCCATCAGGTCTATGGAAGTCAACTGAACGTGACACCCCGGAGAGTCTTCAATGAGCAGTGTTGTTGCCATCGTCAAAAGCATTGTCGGTCAAGTTTTCGTGGTGTCCCCAGAGGGCATCCGCCGCGTTCTCGTTGAAGGCGACAAACTGTTCGCCGGGGACCAGATCGACACTGGCCTTTCCGGTGCCGTGTCCCTGGAACTGGCCGATGGCCGCACACTCGACCTGGGCCGCGAAACCCAGTGGAGCGCTGACGCGCCGGACTCCAGTGCTGACCTGGCAGCCGCCACCGCACAAGCCGCGCCGTCCGTTGAAGAGCTGCAACAGGCCATTGCCGCCGGTGCCGACCCGACCAAAGACCTTGAAGCCACCGCCGCGGGCCCGACTGCCGCAGGTTCGGGTGGTGCCGCCGGGGGCGGTCACAGCTTCGTCATGCTCGACGCCACGGCTGGCCGCGTCGACCCGACCATTGGCTTCCCAACCACCGGTCCTGAGTCCACGGCTACTCCCACTACGCTCGATACTGGCAACCAGAACACCACGACCCTCACGACCTTCAACGCTCCGAGTGTACTGACCGCGGATACGGGCACTCTGGCCGAAGACAGCGTCGCAACGGGCAACGTACTGAACAACGATAGCGATGCCGAGACGCCGCTCAGCGTCACCAGCTTCACCATCGCCGGCGTGACCGGCAGTTTCATCGCAGGCCAGACAGCGACCATCGTCGGCGTTGGTACGTTGACCATTGGCGCCAACGGCAACTACACCTTTACTCCGGACGCCAACTACAACGGTGCCGTACCGCAAGTCACGTACACCACCAACACTGGCTCGAGCAGCACGCTGGACCTCACCGTGACAGCGGTCGATGATCCGAGCGTTTTGACTGCTGACACCCAAACCATTGCTGAAGACACCACCGCGATCGGCAATGTGCTGAGCAACGACAGCGACATCGATAACGCCCTGAGCGTGGTCACCTTCACCATCGACGGATTTCCTGGCACCTTCACCGCGGGCCAGACGGCGACCATCGCCAACGTCGGCACCCTGGTGATCGGGGCCGACGGCGCTTACACCTTCACACCGGCCGAGAATTACAACGGCACGGTGCCGACCGTGAGCTACACCGTTACCGACGGTTCCACCTCGACGCTGAACATCGGTGTTACGCCGGTTGATGACAGCTTTATCGATGCCAGCGAAAGCGTGACAACCGCTGAAGATGCCCCGGTGACCGGCAGTGTGTTGACGGGCACCTCGAGCGTCGACGGCCCGGTCAGCGTGGTCAATTTCACCATTGACGGCGCTCCTGGCACTTTCAACGCCGGCCAGACGGCGACCATCGCCAACGTCGGCACCCTGGTGATCGGGGCCAATGGCGCTTACACCTTTACTCCTGCCGAGAATTACAACGGCAGCGTGCCGACGGTGAGCTACACCGTCGCCGACGGCTCCGGCAGCAATGTCACCTCGTCTTTGAACATCATCGTGACCCCGGTCGACGACAGCTTCACTGACCTCAGCGAAAACGTGACCACCACTGAAGATGCCCCGGTGACCGGCAGCGTACTCACCGGCACTTCGAGCGTCGACGGCCCGGTCAGCGTGGTCACTTTCACCATTGGTGATACCACCTACGTCGCCGGCCAGACCGCGACCATCGCCAATGTCGGCACTCTGGTGATCGGGGCCAACGGCGCTTATACCTTTACCCCGGATGCCAACTACAACGGCAGCGTGCCAACCGTGAGCTACACCGTCACCGATGGCTCCGGCAGCAATGTCACCTCGACCCTGACCATCGACGTCACCCCGGTCGACGACAGCTTCACCGACCTCAGCGAAACGGTCGCCACTCAAGAAGACACCGCCGTGACTAGCAGCGTCCTCACCGGCACTTCGAGCGTCGATGGTCCGGTCAGCGTGCTTAACTTCACCATCGGTGAAACCACCTACGCCGCCGGCAGCACCGCGACCATCGCCAACGTCGGCACATTGGTGATCGGGGCCAACGGCACCTACACCTTCACCCCGGCCGATAACTACAACGGCGCGGTGCCGACCGTCAGCTACACCGTCACTGACGGGTCCGGCAGCAATGTCACCTCGACCTTGAACATCAACGTCACGCCGGTCGATGACAGCTTCACCGACCTCAGCGAAAGTGTGACCACCACTGAAGATGCCCCGGTGACCGGCAGTGTGCTCACCGGTACGAGCAGCGTCGACGGTCCAGTCAGCGTGGTCAACTTCACCATCGGTGAAACCACCTACGCCGCTGGCAGCACCGCGACCATCGCCAATGTCGGCACTCTGGTCATCGGGGCTAACGGCGCTTACACCTTCACCCCGGACGCCAACTACAACGGCAACGTGCCGACTGTCAGCTACACCGTCACCGACGGTTCCGGCACGGACGTCACTTCGACCCTGACCATCGACGTCACGCCGGTCGACGACAGCTTCACCGACCTCAGCGAAACGGTCTCCACTCAAGAAGACACCGCCGTGACTGGCAGCGTCCTCACCGGCACAAGCAGCGTCGATGGCCCGGTCAGCGTGGTCAACTTCACCATCGACGGTGTGACGGGTACTTTCAACGCCGGCCAGACTGCGACCATCGCCAACGTCGGCACCCTGGTGATCGCGGCTAACGGCGCTTACACCTTCACCCCGGACGCCAACTACAACGGCAACGTGCCGACTGTCAGCTACACCGTCACCGACGGTTCGGGCACGGACGTCACTTCGACCCTGACCATCGACGTCACGACGGTCGACGACAGCTTCACCGACCTCAGCGAAACGGTCTCCACTCAAGAAGACACCGCCGTGACTGGCAGCGTCCTCACCGGCACTTCGAGCGTCGATGGTCCGGTCAGCGTGCTTAACTTCACCATCGGTGAAACCACCTACGCCGCCGGCAGCACCGCGACCATCGCCAACGTCGGCACATTGGTGATCGGGGCCAATGGCGCTTACACCTTTACCCCGGACGCCAACTACAACGGCAGCGTGCCAACCGTCAGCTACACCGTCACCGACGGTTCCGGCAGCAATGTCACCTCGACCTTGAACATCAACGTCACGCCGGTCGACGACAGCTTCACCGACCTCAGCGAAAGCGTGACCACCACTGAAGATGCCCCGGTGACCGGCAGCGTCCTTACTGGCACCTCGAGCGTCGACGGCCCGGTCAGCGTGGTGAACTTCACCATCGACGGTGTTACTGGCACTTTCAACGCCGGCCAGACCGCGACCATCGCCAATGTCGGCACCCTGGTGATCGGGGCCAACGGCGCCTACACCTTCACCCCAGCCGAGAATTACAACGGCACAGTGCCGACCGTGAGCTACACCGTCACCGACGGTTCCGGCAGCAATGTCACCTCGACCCTGAACATCGACGTCACCCCGGTCGACGACAGCTTCACCGACCTCAGCGAAAGTGTGACCACCACTGAAGATGCCCCGGTGACCGGCAGCGTCCTCACCGGTACTTCGAGTGTCGACGGTCCGGTCAGCGTGGTGAACTTCACCATCGAAGGCGTTCCTGGCACTTTCAACGCGGGCCAGACCGCAACCATCGCCAACGTTGGCACCCTGGTCATCGGCACCAACGGCGCCTACACCTTCACCCCGGACGCCAACTACAACGGCAGCGTGCCGACTGTGAGCTACACCGTCACCGACGGTTCCGGCACGGACGTCACTTCGACCCTGGTCATCAACGTGACGCCGGTCGATGACAGCTTCACCGACCTCAACGAAAGCGTGACCACCGCTGAAGATGCCCCGGTAACCGGCAGTGTGTTGACGGGCACTTCGAGCGTCGACGGCCCGGTCAGCGTGGTGAATTTCACCATCGACGGCGTTCCTGGCACTTTCAACGCGGGTCAGACCGCAACCATCGCCAATGTCGGCACCCTGGTCATCGGTGCTAATGGGGCTTACACCTTCACCCCGGCCGCCAACTACAACGGCACGGTGCCGACCGTCAGCTACACCGTCACCGACGGTTCGGGAACCAACGACACTTCGACCTTGAACATCGACGTCACCCCGGTCGACGACAGCTTTTCCGACCTCAGCGAAACGGTCTCCACCCAGGAAGACACCGCCGTGACCGGCAGTGTGTTGACGGGTACCTCGAGTGTCGACGGCCCGGTCAGCGTGGTGAACTTCACCATCGACGGTGTTACTGGCACTTTCAACGCCGGCCAGACCGCGACCATCGCCAATGTCGGCACCCTGGTGATCGGGGCCAACGGGGCCTACACCTTCACCCCGGCCGATAACTACAACGGCAGCGTGCCGACCGTGAGCTACACCGTCACCGACGGTTCGGGCACGGACGTCACCTCGACCTTGGCCATCAACGTGACGCCGGTCGATGACAGCTTCACCGATCTCAGCGAAACGGTCTCTACCCAGGAAGACACTGCCGTCAGCGGCAGCGTCCTCACCGGTACGAGCAGCGTCGACGGCCCGGTCAGCGTGGTCAACTTCACCATCGGTGAAACCACCTACGCCGCCGGCAGCACCGCGACCATCGCCAACGTCGGTACCCTGGTGATCGGGGCGAACGGGTCTTACACCTTTACCCCGGCTGCCAATTACAACGGCACAGTGCCGACCGTCAGCTACACCGTCACCGATGGCTCCGGCAGCAATGTCACCTCGACCCTGAACATCGACGTCACCCCGGTCGACGACAGTTTCACCGACCTCAGTGAAACGGTCTCTACCCAGGAAGACACCGCCGTCAGCGGCAGCGTGTTGACGGGTACCTCGAGCGTCGACGGCCCGGTCAGCGTGGTGAACTTCACCATCGAAGGCGTTCCTGGCACTTTCAACGCGGGCCAGACCGCAACCATCGCCAACGTCGGCACCCTGGTGATCGGCGCCAACGGCGCCTACACCTTTACCCCGGACGCCAATTACAACGGCAGCGTGCCGACCGTGAGCTACACCGTCACCGACGGTTCCGGCAGCAATGTCACCTCGACCCTGAACATCGACGTCACCCCGGTTGACGACAGCTTCACCGACCTCAACGAAAGCGTGACCACCGCTGAAGATGCCCCGGTGACCGGTAGCGTCCTCACTGGCACAAGCAGCGTCGACGGCCCGGTCAGCGTGGTGAACTTCACCATTGGTGATACCACCTACGTCGCCGGCCAGACCGCGACCATCGCCAACGTCGGCACCCTGGTGATCGGGGCCAACGGCACCTACACCTTTACTCCGGACGCCAATTACAACGGCAGCGTGCCGACCGTGAGCTACACCGTCACCGACGGTTCCGGCAGCAATGTCACCTCGACCCTGACCATCGACGTCACCCCGGTCGACGACAGCTTCACCGATATCAGCGAAAGCGTGACCACCGCTGAAGACACCGCCGTGAATGGCAGCGTCCTCACCGGCACGAGCAGCGTCGATGGTCCGGTCAGCGTGGTCAACTTCACCATCGGTGAAACCACCTACGCCGCCGGCAGCACCGCGACCATTACCAACGTCGGCACCCTGGTGATCGGAGCCAACGGCGCCTACACCTTTACCCCGGATGCCAACTACAACGGCACAGTACCAACCGTCAGCTACATCGTCACCGACGGCTCCGGCAGCAATGTCACCTCGACCCTGAACATCGACGTGACCCCGGTCGACGACAGCTTCACCGACCTCAGCGAAAGTGTGACCACCACTGAAGATGCCCCGGTGACCGGTAGCGT
Source organism: Pseudomonas sp. PDM28 (assembly GCF_019219115.1). Taxonomy (NCBI): domain Bacteria; kingdom Pseudomonadati; phylum Pseudomonadota; class Gammaproteobacteria; order Pseudomonadales; family Pseudomonadaceae; genus Pseudomonas; species Pseudomonas sp. PDM28. Next base: position 14,369 of record NZ_JAHUWG010000004.1, on the reverse strand, counting down.
CCTCACTGGCACAAGCAGCGTCGACGGCCCGGTCAGCGTGGTCAACTTCACCATCGGTGAAACCACCTACGCCGCCGGCAGCACCGCAACCATCGCCAACGTCGGCACCCTGGTGATCGGCGCCAATGGCGCCTACACCTTCACTCCGGACGCCAACTACAACGGCAGCGTGCCAACGGTGAGCTACACCGTCACCGACGGCTCCGGCACGGACGTCACTTCGACCCTGAACATCGGTGTTACACCGGTTGACGACAGCTTCACCGACCTCAGCGAAAACGTGACCACCGCTGAAGACACGGCTGTCACCGGCAACGTCCTCACCGGCACCTCGAGCGTCGACGGCCCGGTCAGCGTTCTTAACTTCACCATCGACGGTGTTACTGGCACCTTCACCGCCGGTCAGACGGCGACCATTGCCAATGTCGGTACCCTGGTGATCGGCGCCAACGGCGCCTACACCTTCACCCCAGCCGAGAATTACAACGGCAGCGTGCCGACCGTCAGCTACACCGTCACCGACGGCTCCGGCACGGACGTCACTTCGACCCTGAACATCGGTGTTACACCGGTTGATGACAGCTTCACCGACCTCAGTGAAAGCGTGACCACCGCTGAAGACACGGCTGTCACTGGCAGCGTGTTGACGGGCACTTCGAGCGTCGACGGTCCGGTCAGCGTGGTCAACTTCACCATCGGTGAAACCACCTACGCCGCCGGCAGCACCGCAACCATCGCCAACGTCGGCACCCTGGTGATCGGGGCGAACGGCGCTTACACCTTTACCCCGGACGCCAACTACAACGGCAGCGTGCCAACGGTGAGCTACACCGTCACCGACGGCTCCGGCAGTAATGTCACCTCGACCCTGGCCATCAGCGTGACCCCGGTCGATGACAGCTTCACCGACCTCAGTGAAAGCGTGACCACCGCTGAAGACACGGCTGTCACTGGCAGCGTGTTGACGGGCACCTCGAGCGTCGACGGCCCGGTCAGCGTGGTGAATTTCGCCATCGACGGCGTTCCTGGCACCTTCACAGCGGGCCAGACCGCGACCATCGCCAACGTCGGCACCCTAGTCATCGGCGCCAACGGCGCCTACACCTTTACTCCGGACGCCAACTACAACGGCGCGGTGCCGACCGTCAGCTACACCGTCACCGACGGCTCCGGCAGCAATGTCACCTCGACCCTGACCATCGACGTCACCCCGGTCGACGACAGCTTCACCGACCTCAGTGAAACGGTCTCTACCCAGGAAGACACCGTCGTCAGCGGCAGTGTGTTGACGGGCACCTCGAGCGTCGACGGTCCGGTCAGCGTGGTGAATTTCGCCATCGAAGGCGTTCCTGGCACTTTCAACGCGGGCCAGACCGCAACCATCGCCAACGTCGGCACCCTGGTGATCGGCGCCAACGGCGCCTACACCTTCACCCCGGATGCCAACTACAACGGCAGCGTGCCGACCGTCAGCTACACCGTCACCGACGGTTCGGGCAGCAACGTCACTTCGACCCTGACCATCGACGTCACCCCGGTCGACGACAGCTTCACCGACCTCAGCGAAAACGTGACCACCGCTGAAGACACCGCCGTGAACGGCAGCGTCCTCAGCGGCACCTCGAGCGTCGACGGTCCAGTCAGCGTGGTGAATTTCGCCATCGACGGCGTTCCTGGCACTTTCACTGCCGGCCAGATGGCAACCATCGCCAACGTCGGCACCCTGGTAATCGGCGCCAACGGTGCTTACACCTTTACCCCGGCTGATAACTACAACGGCAGCGTGCCGACCGTCAGTTACACCGTCACCGACGGTTCCGGCAGCAATGTCACCTCGACCCTGACCATCGACGTCACCCCGGCTGACGACAGCTTCACCGACCTCAGCGAAAGCGTGACCACCACTGAAGACACCGCCGTGACCGGCAGCGTCCTCACCGGCACTTCGAGCGTCGATGGCCCGGTCAGCGTGCTCAATTTCTCCGTCGATGGCGTTCCTGGCACTTTCACCGCCGGTCAGACCGCGACCATCGCCAATGTCGGCACCCTGGTGATCGGGGCGAACGGCGCCTACACCTTCACTCCGGACGCCAACTACAACGGCACAGTGCCGACCGTGAGCTACACCGTCACCGACGGTTCCGGCAGCAATGTCACCTCGACCCTGAATATCAGCGTCACGCCAGTCGATGACAGCTTTACCGACCTCAGCGAAAGCGTGACCACCAGCGAAGACACCGCCATCAGCGGCAGCGTGCTCACCGGCACGAGCAGCGTCGATGGTCCGGTCAGTGTGCTCAACTTCACCATCGAGGGTGTTCCTGGCACTTTCACCGCCGGTCAGACCGCGACCATCGCCAATGTCGGCACCCTGGTGATCGGGGCGAACGGCGCCTACACCTTCACTCCGGACGCCAACTACAACGGCACAGTGCCGACCGTGAGCTACACCGTCACCGACGGTTCCGGCAGCAATGTCACCTCGACCCTGAATATCAGCGTCACGCCAGTCGATGACAGCTTTACCGACCTCAGCGAAAGCGTGACCACCAGCGAAGACACCGCCATCAGCGGCAGCGTGCTCACCGGCACGAGCAGCGTCGATGGTCCGGTCAGTGTGCTCAACTTCACCATCGAGGGCGTTCCTGGCACTTTCACAGCGGGCCAGACCGCGACTATCGCCAACGTCGGCACCCTGGTGATCGGCGCCAACGGCGCCTACACCTTTACGCCGGCCGATAACTACAACGGCACAGTACCGACCGTGAGCTACACCGTCACCGACGGCTCCGGCAGCAATGTCACCTCGACCTTGAACATCAGCGTCACGCCGGTCGACGACAGCTTCACCGACCTCAGCGAAAACGTGACCACCAGCGAAGACACCGCCGTCAGCGGCAGCGTCCTCACCGGCACGAGCAGCGTCGACGGCCCGGTCAGCGTGCTCAACTTCACGGTTGGCGGCACCCAGTACCAGGCCGGTGAAACCGCGACCATCGCCAACGTCGGCACCCTGGTGATCGGCGCCAACGGCACCTATACCTTTACGCCGGCCGATAACTACAACGGCAGCGTGCCGACGGTGAGCTACACCGTCACCGACGGTTCCGGCAGCAATGTCACCTCGACCCTGAACATCGACGTCACCCCGGTCGACGATAGCTTTATCGATGCCAGCGAAAGTGTGACCACCGCTGAAGATACCCCGGTGACCGGCAGTGTGTTGACGGGCACTTCGAGCGTCGACGGCCCGGTCAGCGTGGTGAACTTCACCGTCGGTGAAACCACCTACGCCGCCGGCAGCACCGCGACCATCGCCAATGTCGGCACCCTGGTGATCGGGGCCAACGGGGCCTACACCTTCACCCCAGCCGAGAATTACAACGGCAGCGTGCCGACCGTGAGCTACACCGTCACCGACGGTTCCGGCAGCAATGTCACCTCGACCCTGAACATCGACGTCACCCCGGTCGACGATAGCTTTATCGATGCCAGCGAAAGTGTGACCACCGCTGAAGATGCCCCGGTGACCGGCAGTGTGTTGACGGGCACTTCGAGCGTCGACGGCCCGGTCAGCGTGGTGAACTTCACCGTCGGTGAAACCACCTACGCCGCCGGCAGCACCGCGACCATCGCCAATGTCGGCACCCTGGTGATCGGGGCCAACGGGGCCTACACCTTCACCCCAGCCGAGAATTACAACGGCAGCGTGCCGACCGTGAGCTACACCGTCACCGACGGTTCTGGCAGCAATGTCACCTCGACCTTGAACATCAACGTCACCCCGGTCGACGACAGCTTCACCGACCTCAGTGAAAACGTGACTACCGCTGAAGACACCGCCGTGACCGGCAGCGTGTTGACGGGCACCTCGAGCGTCGACGGCCCGGTCAGCGTGCTCAATTTCGCCATCGACGGCGTGACTGGCACCTTCACTGCCGGCCAGACCGCAACCATCGCCAACGTCGGCACCCTGGTCATCGGGGCCAACGGCGCCTACGCCTTCACCCCGGCCGCCAATTACAACGGCACAGTGCCGACGGTCAGCTACACCGTCACCGACGGCTCCGGCAGCAATGTCACTTCGACCCTGAACATCAACGTCACTCCGGTCGATGACTCGAGCGTTCTGATCGCAGATACCAAGTCGGTCGATGAAGACCACATTGCAACAGGCAACGTGCTTGGCAATGACATCGATGTCGACAACACTCTGAGTGTCGCGACATTCACCATACAAGGCGTTCCCGGCTCCTTTACCGCGGGTCAAGTCGCGACTATCACTGGCGTCGGTACTGTGACTATCGCCACCAACGGCGATTACAGTTTCAGCCCTGCCGCGAACTGGAACGGAACAGTTCCACAGATCGGCTACACCACCAACACCAACGCCACCAGTACGCTGGACATCACGGTCAACCCGGTCAATGACGCTCCGACCGTTAACGCCACCTCGGCCAGGGGTGATGAAGATCATTTGATCGCCGTGCAGCTCGGCGGCAATGACATTGACGGCAGCGTCAACCACTTCACCCTGACCAGCCTGCCGGCCAATGGCAAGTTTTACGCAGACGCCGCCGGGACCATCGAGCTGACCACCAGCAGCGTGATCTCCGCAACGGCCAATGGTGCAACGGTTTACTTCAAGCCCACCGGCGACTGGAGTGGCACCACCAGCTTCAATTACAGCGCGACCGACAACGGGGGCATGCCTTCTGCGGCTTCGGCGACCGGCACCATCGTCGTCGCACCAGTCACCGATACCCCGAGCCTGTCGCTGACCGGTGGCGGTATGGTTGCCTCGACCGACTTCCAGGAAGCCGCTGCGAGTATCGACGTCGATGTCAGCAAGCTCGGCAACGGCGCCTGGCACACTGATAACCACGGGGGCATGGTCGAAATCGGCAAAGCCAGCGTCTACGGTGCCGGCGGCAATAACCAGGTCATCGAACTCGAGCGCAATACCGGTGATGCGAGCAACCTCTACACCACTATCGATGCGAAGGCCGGTACCACGTACAACGTATCGTTCGACTATGCACCGCGTGCCGGCGTTGATAATTCGCTCATCAACGTGTACTGGGGCGGTCAACTCATTGGCACCCTGAACACCTCGACCACGGGCATGCAGCACTACAGCTTCGACATTCCGGTCACTGCCGATGGCAACCATAAACTCGAGTTCCGCGCTGGGGACAGCAACAGCCTGGGCGGCCTGCTGGACAACATCAATGTTACTCAGGTGCTCAACTCGGGCCTTGAAGACAACGCGATCCTGTTGTCCACCATCCAGGCCCACACCAATGACGCCGACGGTTCGGAAACGCTCACCCTCACACTGAACGGCTTGCCGGCGGGTTCCAGCCTCACCGATGGCACCCACACCTTCAATGCTGCCGACGGCTCGACGTCGGTGGACATTACGGGTTGGAACCTGTCCACGCTCAAGCTGACACCGCCGACGAACTTCAATGGCGACATCCCCCTGACCGTAACGGCCACCGCCAAAGACGGCGATGCCCCAAGCGCGAGCACCTCGCTGCCACTGGTGGTGCACGTGGCTGCCGTCGATGACGCCAGCGTGCTGCAGTCGGACCAGATCACCGTCGAAGAGGATCACAACGCGATCGGCAACGTGCTGACTAACGACCACGATGTCGATAATGCCCTGAGCGTCGCAAGCTTCAGCGTGAACGGGGTCAACGGCAGTTTCACGGCGGGCCAGACCGCGACCATCGCGGGTGTCGGTACGCTGATCATTTCCAGCAACGGCGACTACACCTTCAAGCCGGCTGCCGACTGGAATGGCAACGTTCCACAGGTGACATACACCACCAATACTGGCTCGAGCAGTACGCTGAACATCAGCGTTACGCCGGTCAACGACAACTTCACCGACGCCAACGAAACGCTGTCCACCCCGGAAGACACCGCCTTGACCGGCAGCGTCCTCTCTGGCACGAGCAGCGTCGACGGCCCGGTCAGCGTGGTCAACTTCACCATCGGTGATACCACCTACGCCGCGGGCAGCACGGCGACCATCGCCAACGTCGGTACCCTGGTGATCGGTGCCAACGGGGCTTACACCTTCACTCCGACTGCCAACTACAACGGCACGGTGCCAACCGTGAGCTACACCGTCACCGACGGTTCGGGACCTAACGACACCTCGACCCTGAACATCAGCGTAACCCCGGTCAACGACAACTTCACCGACGCCAGCGAAACGGTCTCGACCCTGGAAGACACTGCCCTCAGCGGCAGCGTGCTCACCGGCACGAGCAGCGTTGATGGTCCGGTCAGCGTGGTCAACTTCACCATTGGTTCGACCACTTACACGGCCGGCAGCACAGCGACCATCGCCAATGTCGGTACCCTGATGATTGCGGCGAACGGGGCTTACACCTTTACCCCGGCCGCCAACTACAACGGCACCGTGCCAACCGTTACCTACACCGTCACCGACGGTTTGGGACCTGACGACACTTCGACCCTGAACATCAGCGTCACGCCGGTCGACGACAGCTTCACCGACGCCAACGAAACGCTGTCCACCCCGGAAGACACTACCTTGACCGGCAGCGTCCTCTCCGGCACGAGCAGCGTCGACGGCCCGGTCAGTGTGGTCAACTTCACCATCGACGGCGTGACTGGCACTTTCAACGCCGGCCAGAGCGCGACCATCGCTAACGTCGGTACCCTGGTGATCGGCGCCAATGGCGCTTATACCTTCACTCCGGCCGCCAACTACAACGGCACAGTGCCGACTGTTACCTACACCGTCACCGACGGTTCGGGAACAAACGACACTTCGACCCTGAATATCAGCGTCACGCCGGTCGACGACAGCTTCACCGACGCCAGCGAAACGCTCTCCACCCTGGAAGACACCACCCTCTCCGGCAGCGTCCTCAGTGGCACGAGCAGCGTCGACGGCCCGGTCAGCGTGGTCAACTTCACCATCAACGGTGTTCCTGGAACCTTTACCGCCGGCCAGACCGCGACCATCGCCAACGTCGGCACCCTGGTGATCGCAGCGAACGGTGCTTACACCTTCACCCCGGCCGCCAACTACAACGGCGCTGTGCCGACCGTCACCTACACCGTCACCGACGGTTCGGGATCTAACGACACCTCGACCCTGAACATCAGCGTCACGCCGGTCGACGACAGCTTCACCGATGCCAACGAAACGCTCTCCACCCTGGAAGACACCGCCCTGACCGGCAGCGTCCTCTCCGGCACGAGCAGCGTCGACGGTCCGGTCAGCGTGGTCAACTTCACCATTGGTTCGACCACCTACACGGCCGGCAGCACGGCGTCCATCGCCAATGTCGGTACCCTGGTGATCGCAGCCAGCGGGGCCTACACCTTCACCCCGGCCGCCAATTACAACGGCACGGTGCCAACCGTCACCTACACCGTCACCGACGGTTCGGGCCCCAACGTCACCTCGACCCTGAATATCAGCGTCACGTCGGTCGATGACCCGAGTGTGCTGGCTGCGGACCTCAAAACCACCCTTGAAGACCAGGTCGCCACCGGTAACGTGCTGACCAACGACCGTGATGTGGACAACGCTCTGAGCGTGACCAAGTTCACTATCGGTGGCATCGAGTACAGCGCGGGGGGGACTGCCACCATCGCAAACGTGGGCAGGCTGACAGTCGGTGCCAACGGTGACTACAGCTTTACCCCTGCCGACAATTGGAGTGGCAAGGTTCCGGCTGTGACCTACACCACCAATACCGGTTCAAGCACCACGCTGGACATCAGTGTGACTGCGGTCGCGGATACTCCCATCGTGACTGCCACCACTTCTCAGGTGGCCGAGAACAGCAGCATCGCGTTGGGCTTGAAGGTAACGTCGGTGGACACTGATGGCTCTGAAACCCAGACCATTACCTCGATCGGTGGAATCCCGGCGGGTGCGACCCTGACCGATGGCACGCACACCTTTACCGGCACAACCGGTAACGGCGTCGTCAACCTCAGCGGGTGGGATGTCAGCAAGTTGAGCTACACCCCGGCACCGTACGCCACCGGCACCAACACATTGACCGTTACGGCAGTCTCGACCGAGAGCCAGGGTGATTCGGCCAGCAACACGACGCAGATTCCGATCACGATCAATCCAGCGGTCTATAACCCGCTCACTGCCACCGCCGGTAACGACACAGTCACCGGCACCAGTAGCAATGACATCGTGGTGTCGGATATCGGCGGGCTGACGGTCGCACCAGGTCAGAACTACAATATCGCCTTCATGGTCGACAGCTCGGGCAGTATGGGCGACGCCTCCATGTCGGCGGCGAAGAAGTCTCTGGAGGCGGTGTTTACTTCGCTGATCGCCAGTGCGACTTCGAAAGACGCGAATCCGGGTACTGTGAAAGTGTTCCTCGTGGACTTCGACACGACGGTCAAACAGTCGATTTCGATCGACCTGTCCAGCAAGGATGCCCTGGCGAACTTGAAGTCGGTTCTCGACGGCATGAAATCGGGCGGATACACCAACTACGAGGACGTGTTCAAGACCACTGCCAACTGGTTCTACAGTGCTGATGCGAAGAGCAACCCTAATGCGATCAATCTCACCTACTTCATTACCGACGGTGAGCCAACCGCTTACACCAGCAATGAACAGACCAACCCGGTCGTCGTCAACTTCAAGTCAAGCGGCTCCCCGGACCTGACCCTGGACAGCCTGTTGAAACTGGGTGACTACAGGCCTGGCACTGCTTTCACCACAGTGATCGGCGGTGCGACTCGTACGTTGGTCGATGCCAATGGCGCCGTTTACAAATGGAGTGAGGACAGCAAGGGTAACTGGAGCTCTTCAAAATACAGTGGCCTGACACTCCATGCGCAGGGTGACGGCACTTATGAGCTGTCGGCCAACGATGGCGATGGCTATGTCGACACCACCAGCGCCACCAATGCCGCAGCGGCATTTGCCCTGCTGGCCGCGGCCCACTCCACCGTGCAAGCCATCGGTCTGAACGGCGACGTCAAGGAAAGCGACCTGGCGCCGTACAACACCACCGACGGCAAGCCGCTGGCCAATATCAACCCTTCGGATCTGGCCAACGCGATTCTCGGCCACAGCGAGGCCACGCTACCGGGTCACGACACCGTCAACAGCGGTGATGGCAATGACATCATCTTCGGCGACCTGGTGAGCTTCAATAGCGTCACCGGCGAGGGTTACGCTTCGCTGCAGGCTTTTGTCGGCCTGCAAACCGGGGTCGAGACCAATCTGGTCACACCAAGCAATGTGCACCAGTACATCACCGAGCACTACAACGTGTTCGATGTGTCTGGGGCTCAGGATGGTGCCGATACGCTGCTCGGCGCCGCCGGCAATGACATCATCTTTGGCCAGGGTGGCGACGACAAACTCTACGGCGGCACCGGCAATGACATTCTGCTCGGCGGTACCGGAAACGACTTGCTGGACGGTGGCGACGGCAATGACATTCTCTTGGGCGGCAAGGGCAATGACACCCTGACTGGCGGTTTGGGCGGCGACACCTTCGTCTGGAAAGCGGGCGACACCGGCACCGACGTGATCAAGGACTTCAAGGCCAGCGAAGGCGACCGGATCGACCTGCGCGATCTGTTGCAGGGCGAAACCGGCAGCACCATCGACAACTTCCTGAAGATCACCACGGTCGATGGCGTGTCGTCGCTGCAAGTCAGCTCGACCGGTCAGTTCAACTCTGGCAACGCCGCAGCCGCCACGCCGGATGTGACGATCAAGCTGGAGGGCAACAACTGGTCAAGCGCCAACCTGCACAACCTGATTGCCGGTAGCGACCCGACCATCAAAATCGATCACAACAACAGCTGATGCATGAAAACGGCCGCCCCTTCCGGGGCGGTCGTCACGTTTGTGTCCACTGCCCGGTGACGATTTCGTCGCTGCGCCACATACTGGCGCGCAGTTGACCTATGCTGCTGACAGCATGACGCTGGCTCAATTCTGAGGGATGCTCAATGTTTTACGTGCAACGCGATGCGCAGGGCCTGTTGGTACGCGTGGAACCCGCCGCCTATGCCGAGGCCACGGAAACGCTGCCGGCCGACAATCATGAAATCCAGGCCTGGTTTGCCAATGCGGCGGTGGAGAACAGCCTCAAACAGCTCAAGCAAAGCGACCTGGAAATGATCCGGGTACTTGATGACTTGATTCAGGTGCTGACCCAGAAAGGCGTGATCCGCGTCACCGACCTGCCGACGGCGGCCCAGGCCAAACTCATGGACCGAAACCAGGCCCGTGAAGCCTTGGGTGGCTTGAGCCAATTGATCGATGATGAAGAGACCGGGCTGATCTGACGCCCCCTCCGATCACTCCCGCGCCCTGCGTGGGAGCGATCGAATCAGCGCCAGGGCTTGGGCTCGCCGAACAACTGGCCCTGCACACCGTATAGCCCCATCTCGCGAATCACCGACAACTCGCCTTCCGTCTCGACCCGCTCGGCAATCAGCGGCAGATCAATGCTGTGTGCCGCTCGCTGGATCGCCTCGATGAACAGGCGTTTGTCACTCTCCAGGTCAATCGAGCGAATGTAGCTGCCATCGATCTTGAGGTACGCCAGCCCCAGCCGCGCCAGGTTACCGATCATGCTGAAACGTCCGCCAAAACGTTGCAGGCTCAGTGAGAAGCCGAGTTCGCGCAGGCGCCGGGTCAACTGCTCCAGCACTGCCTGATCAGGCAGTTGCTCTTCGCCAATCTCCAGGGTCAGACGCGGGCCAAGGTTGGAGTGCGCACGCAGTAGCTCGAAGATTTTGTTTTGCGCCTGGGGGTCGCCCAGGGTCGCCGACGACAGATTCAGCGCCAGCGACTCCTCATGTTCGCTCATTTGCGCCAACACCCGTTCGAGCATCAGCCGATCCAGGCGCGCGGTCCAGCCGAAGCGCTCCAGCCATGGCAGAAAACGCCCGGCGGGGATGGTCTGACCGTGCTCGTCGAGCAGTCGCGACAGCACTTTGTAATGCAGTACCAGTTGCGTGTCCTGGGCGGCCACTACCGGCTGGAAATACAGCTCGAAGCGCCGCTGTGTCAGCGCCTGGTCGAGCATCTGATGCCAGGCGTGGTGATCGTCGCCGACACTGGCCGAGAGGCTGTGTTCGAGGCAGGCCCAATTTTGCTCCCCCTGACCTTCGGCCTGGGCCAACGCCTGATCACCGAGGCTGAGCACGGCTTGCGGCGAGTCACCGTGAGCAAAAGGTGCCAGGCCGATAGACGCCACGGCAGCCACATCCGTGGCGCCGGTAGCGTGCAGACTGGCCAGGGCGCTATCGAGATTTTGCGCCAGTTGCAGCGCTTCTTCGCGCACCAGCCCCGGCGCCAGCACGGCAAATTCGCCACCACGGATACGGGTGACCAGGTTCTGGGTTTCCGGGTACTTGGCGCACTCGCGAGTCAGTTGCTCACCGACGGCCTTGAGCACTTCATCGGTGCGCTGGCCGCCGAGACGCTGGTTGAGGCCGGCCAGATCCTTGACCCGCAACAGCAGCAGATAACCGGAGCTGGCCTGCTCCGGGTTGCTCACGCGCGCATTCAGTTGCATCTCGAAATAGCGCCGGTTGGCCAACCCGGTCAACGAATCCTGATAGGACTCGACCCGCAGTTTTTCACTACGCTCGGCCTGTTCCTGGAACAGCGCCTTGAGCTTCTCCACCATCTGGTTCATGGCCTGCACGACCCGGCGAAGCTCGGGAGTGCGCGGCAGTTCGGGCAGACTGAGGAACTCCCGTCGGGCGATGGCGTGGGATTGCTTGACCATGTAATCCAGCGGTCGCAATTGCTGGCGCAGCAACAGCGCGCCGAGCACCGCACTGACGGCACCGCATAGCAGCAACCAGCCCAGACTGCCCAAGGCGCTTTGCCATAACTTGGCCAGCGCGAACATCGGATGGCTGACGACCTCGACCCGGGCAGCCTGCTCCCAGCCGCGGCTGACGATCGCATCACCACCGGCGGGCTCCAGGCCGATGAGTTTGACGAACCAGTCCGGAACGTTGTTGACCGCCGGAATGCCCGTGCGCTCAACCAGGGGCTGATCGGTCTTCAGATCGACCACGCGGATGCTCGCGTAGTAACCGCTGTCGAAGATCGAGCTGACCAGCAACTCGACCATCGCCGGGTCGTCGATATTCGGGGTCAGGGAAAGCGCCAGCGCGGTCGCAGCGTCCTGGGCATGGGAGCGCAACTGGTTGACGTACTGAGTACGCGAGCTCTCCAGACTGACCATGAAACTGCCGGTGAAGGCGACCACCAGGAACAGACAGATAGCAATCAACAGCTGTTTGAACAAAGACATCTGAGCACGTGCTCCTAGTTAGTCGTCTCGACCGGGAATCCTTCGGCCTGCATTTTCTTCAACACATCCTGCCAGCGCGACAGACGCTTGGTATCGCCGACCTTTTTGTTGCCTTTGGCACCCGGCAACCACAATCCTTCTGCGTTGAAAGAGTAGACCGGCAGCAAATCCTTTCGTTGGCTGGCCGGCTTGATTGCATCAATCAGGCTGTCGAGCACCAGTGGCTCAGCCTCCGGACTCGAGTAGTAGGTCAGCACCATGTGCGCGCGGTTCTGGGTCAGTGCCTTGACGTAGGTAATACGCAGCTTTTCACTGGCTACACCGAGGTGACGCAGGCTGAAGTACTTGGCAATAGCGTAGTCTTCACAGTCGCCGGCGCCTTTCCACAGGGCTTCGATCGGGGTTTCCCAGTAATCGACTTCATGCCACAGATCGATGTCTTCAACGTATCGCACCTGTTTGTTGAAGAAGCGATTGACCACATTGAGTTGTTCCGACTCGCCGATCTGCTTCTGACTGGCCAACAAGTATTGCCAATCATTAATGCGTTGCTGGCCCTCTCCCAAAGGTCCGTACAATGCCTGCGCCCGCCGGCTGATCAGGGAAAAGTCCCAATCGGCACTCAAGCTGCCCAGCATCACGCCAGCCAGCAGCAAAGCGCTGCACAGCCAGCGTAAAATCCGGGGGATCGTTAAACATGCCGCCAATGCGAGGCATCCTGGGTAGGCAGGAGAGAATTGTTCGAATGGTGAAGGTTAGTCCGGAAAAAGACAATGGCACGGTGAGATCACTGGTGGCGCGCTAAACTGGAGGAAAGGCATTCGTTCACTTGTTTGACAAGCTGTCAGGCAGTCACTAGTGTCATTTGGATCCAAAAAAACTTTCATTATTCAGGGTGCGTTTAGTGACACAAAAGCCCAACCCTCTGAGCAGTATCAAGGTCAACGGGCCGATTCCCGCACATCTGGCTCGCTCGGTGATCGAAGAAACCCTGCGCGCGGCGATACTTGACGGGCGCATCCCTTGTGGTGCGGCCCTGCGCCAGCAGGACCTCGCCGACCTGTTCGGCGTCAGCCGCATGCCCGTGCGCGAAGCCTTGCGCCAGCTCGAAGCACAGTCGTTGCTCAACGTAGTGGCCCATAAGGGCGCCGTGGTCGCGCCGCTGGTCCAGGGAGACTCCGTGGAAACCTACGCGCTGCGCATTCTGTTGGAGTCCGAGGCCCTGCGTCTCTCGGTGCCATTGCTCCAGGACGAAGATCTGGAGCAGGCAGCCCGCTACATCGACGAACTCGAAACGCAAAGCGACTACAGCGAAATCGGCCGGCTCAACCGCTTGTTCCACATGACGCTTTATTGCCGAGCACCCAATCGCCGGCTGTTGAAACTGGTTGAAGACGGCCTGAATGAGGAAGAGCGGTTCCTGCGTTTCAACCTGGAAGCCATGGGTCTGGGCAAACTGTCCCAGGACGACCACCAGACACTGTTGCGGGCCGCCAAGGACCGGGACGTGGAACGCTCCGTGAAGTTGCTCGAGCATCACCTGAACCGAGCGGTCGAGGTCATTACGCGCTACCTCAACAGCCCTGAAGTCCAGGCCAGAAACACACCGAAGTAACCCCCCAGCGGCAAGTACAAGACGTGAGAAAGCCCGTTGTGGAGAGACTCCACAACGGGCTTTTCAGTACCCCTGAAACGACAAAACCCCTGTCTGCGCTAGCAGACAGGGGTTTTGGAATTCAATCTTGACGATGACCTACTCTCACATGGGGAAACCCCACACTACCATCGGCGATGCATCGTTTCACTTCTGAGTTCGGGATGGGATCAGGTGGTTCCAACGCTCTATGGTCGTCAAGAAATTCTGTGACCAGCCCGTTAGAACATCAACGTGCCGGTGAAAATGGGTGACTTCTACTAAAAACAAAACCCCAACTGCTTTCGCAATTGGGGTTTCGGAATTTAATCTTGACGATGACCTACTCTCACATGGGGAAACCCCACACTACCATCGGCGATGCATCGTTTCACTTCTGAGTTCGGGAT
>NZ_JAHUWG010000049.1:0-255 GCF_019219115.1 Pseudomonas sp. PDM28 | reverse complement strand
GCTTGCTCGCGATGGCGTCATTACAGCCAGCATCGGTGTTGGCTGACCCACCGCTATCGCGAGCAAGCTCGCTCCCACAGTAATCCCGGTTGCTCGCAGATGTTGCGTACACCCACCACCCCCTGTGTGCGAGCTTGCTCGCGATGGCGTCATTACAGCCAGCATCGGTGTTGGCTGACCCACCGCTATCGCGAGCAAGCTCGCTCCCACAGTAATCCCGGTTGCTCGCAGATGTTGCGTACACCCACCACCCCC
>NZ_JAHUWG010000048.1:0-255 GCF_019219115.1 Pseudomonas sp. PDM28 | reverse complement strand
ACCAGGGCGAAGTCTGCACCTGCCCGTCCCGCGCCCTGGTGCAGGAGTCGATCTACGACGAGTTCATGCAAGTGGTGATGAAGAAGGTCCTGCAAATCAAACGCGGCGACCCGCTGGACACCGACACAATGGTCGGCGCCCAGGCGTCCGAGCAGCAATTCGACAAGATCCTGTCGTACCTGGAAATCGCCAAGGGCGAAGGTGCCGAACTGTTGACCGGCGGCAAGGTGGAAAAACTCGAGGGCAACCTGGCGA
>NZ_JAHUWG010000047.1:0-255 GCF_019219115.1 Pseudomonas sp. PDM28 | reverse complement strand
TGCAACAACTACGACCTGATTCCCAGCAACCCGATGACCGCCGCTTGTTGCACTGGATGAGCCGGTTGGGCCGCAAGGAGGCTGCGATCAGGCTAGCCAACCGCAACCTGCGAATCGTCTGGGTGCTTCTACAGAATGACCAGACTTATCGTCGCCACGCTGGTGATGGCCAGCCAGCGACGATGGGCCACTGAGCGACAGAGTTCTGCCACCGAGGTACTAACTGTCTGACCCCCTGCTGAAAAAAATTGACCC
>NZ_JAHUWG010000046.1:0-255 GCF_019219115.1 Pseudomonas sp. PDM28 | reverse complement strand
AATCAACCGAGATTCCCTTAGTAGTGGCGAGCGAACGGGGACTAGCCCTTAAGTGGCTTTGAGATTAGCGGAACGCTCTGGAAAGTGCGGCCATAGTGGGTGATAGCCCTGTACGCGAAAATCTCTTAGTCATGAAATCGAGTAGGACGGAGCACGAGAAACTTTGTCTGAATATGGGGGGACCATCCTCCAAGGCTAAATACTACTGACTGACCGATAGTGAACTAGTACCGTGGTGGGTGGTGGTAATGTACT
>NZ_JAHUWG010000045.1:0-260 GCF_019219115.1 Pseudomonas sp. PDM28 | reverse complement strand
CCCTGAAGGGCCGTCGAAGACTACGACGTTGATAGGTTGGGTGTGTAAGCGCTGTGAGGCGTTGAGCTAACCAATACTAATTGCCCGTGAGGCTTGACCATATAACACCCAAGCAATTTGCTGACCTGAAAAGGCACCAGATTGCGGTGTGTGAAGACGAAACGAACCGAAAGTTCGAGAGACTCACAAAACACCCAGCTGTCACATACCCAATTTGCTGAAGCGAGGCCAACCGGCCGCGACTCAGTACCCGAATTTCT
>NZ_JAHUWG010000044.1:0-262 GCF_019219115.1 Pseudomonas sp. PDM28 | reverse complement strand
CCTGCTCCCCTGGGCTCAAGCTGCAAGCCTGATACCTGTCGGTAAGCAGAAAACCCTGTGGGAGCGGGCTTGCCCGCGATAGCGGCAGCACATTCAACATTGATGTGTCTGACATACCGCCATCGCGGGCAAGCCCGCTCCCACAGGTCTGTCGGTGATCCGGAGATTGTGGTCAGCGCGAATCAAGCTGATCCTGCTCCCCTGGGCTCAAGCTGCAAGCCTGATACCTGTCGGTAAGCAGAAAACCCTGTGGGAGCGGGCT
>NZ_JAHUWG010000043.1:0-265 GCF_019219115.1 Pseudomonas sp. PDM28 | reverse complement strand
GAGCTATGGCCCCGTATTTCTACAGGCGTTTCCCACACAAAATTGGTGGGTCTGGGCAGATTCGAACTGCCGACCTCACCCTTATCAGGGGTGCGCTCTAACCAACTGAGCTACAGACCCAATTTCGGGCTGCTTCTTTCGTCTTCTTCAATGAATCAAGCAATTCGTGTGGGAACTTATGGAGCAGCTGAGTCGTCGATTAAGGAGGTGATCCAGCCGCAGGTTCCCCTACGGCTACCTTGTTACGACTTCACCCCAGTCATGA
>NZ_JAHUWG010000042.1:0-266 GCF_019219115.1 Pseudomonas sp. PDM28 | reverse complement strand
CATCCTCCAAGGCTAAATACTACTGACTGACCGATAGTGAACTAGTACCGTGAGGGAAAGGCGAAAAGAACCCCGGAGAGGGGAGTGAAATAGATCCTGAAACCGTATGCGTACAAGCAGTGGGAGCAGACTTTGTTCTGTGACTGCGTACCTTTTGTATAATGGGTCAGCGACTTATTTTCAGTGGCGAGCTTAACCGAATAGGGGAGGCGTAGCGAAAGCGAGTCTTAATAGGGCGTCTAGTCGCTGGGAATAGACCCGAAACC
>NZ_JAHUWG010000041.1:0-266 GCF_019219115.1 Pseudomonas sp. PDM28 | reverse complement strand
GGTTTCGGGTCTATTCCCAGCGACTAGACGCCCTATTAAGACTCGCTTTCGCTACGCCTCCCCTATTCGGTTAAGCTCGCCACTGAAAATAAGTCGCTGACCCATTATACAAAAGGTACGCAGTCACCCAACAAAGTGGGCTCCCACTGCTTGTACGCATACGGTTTCAGGATCTATTTCACTCCCCTCTCCGGGGTTCTTTTCGCCTTTCCCTCACGGTACTAGTTCACTATCGGTCAGTCAGTAGTATTTAGCCTTGGAGGATG
>NZ_JAHUWG010000040.1:0-270 GCF_019219115.1 Pseudomonas sp. PDM28 | reverse complement strand
GATGGACCCGAGAACACCGCGGGGCACCTGCCAACCCGCGTTTTCGTTGACGACCATCGCTGGCAAGCCAGCTCCCACAGGGGACCGTGCCCACGCTAAAACTGTAGGAGCCAGCTTGCTGGCGATGAACCCGAGAGCGCCGTGGGGCACCTGCCAACCCGCGTTATCGTTGACGACCATCGCTGGCAAGCCAGCTCCCACAGGGGACCGTGCCCACGCTAAAACTGTAGGAGCCAGCTTGCTGGCGATGGACCCGAGAGCGCCGCGGGG